>CAZXFY010000011.1:0-73890 GCA_964639855.1 uncultured Stakelama sp.
ATCCTTCCCTCGCAGATCATACCCCCCTCGACAAGTGCGATCGATCATATAAAAGATCGGCCGCCGGCGAGATGTGATCGTGACCGCAAGCATCGTTACGCGGGGATTAGCCGAAAAGCGCTCAGGCGGCGAGGCTTTCCGTTTCAACCATGAGCAGCGCCACGCCTTCATATTTGGGATCGTTGGCGACGAAGAGGTCGCTGGGCGCGAACTTGCGGGGCGTGAGGCGCAGCCCGCCGAGGCCGTCGAGCTTGAAGGTGCCGATCTTCGGCTCCTTGGGCGGCTTGCCGTCGCGCGCGAGTGTCAGCGCATCGACGTATATCTCGCCGTGGCGCGTGTAGACGATGTGCGGCGCGAGCATCACCTCGCCGCGATTATAGGTTGCGGACACCGCCTGCTGCTTGACGATGGCTTCGAAAATCGTGGGCGCGTGACTCATAACGAAAGCAATTTAGCGTTTTTGCTGCATCGCAGCAAGAGCCATTTGTCGGACAAGCGCGTCAGCCGGTCGAGGGCGCCTCCGTCGGCACGAGCAGCGCGCTCACCGGCTCGATCGCGCCGTTCGCGGCAACGGTCTGCTCGCCTGTCAGCATCGCCTCGGCGCCGGTGTCGGAGGCGACCGCGATCCCCTCGCCCGATCGCGTGAAAGTGAGCGTGCCGCCGCCCATCGTCGTCATTTCGGCGCTGCCGCCCGCGCGATCGATCGCCGCTGCGATATCCTGCCGCGTCAGCAGGCCGGGGACGAGGTGCGCCTTGATGAGGGCGGCGTCCTCGGCCTTCATCTTCTCGTCCTTCATCGCGGCGATCTTGTCCTCTCCGAGTGCGTTGAACGCATCGTCGGTCGGCGCGAACAACGTATAAGGCCCGACGCCCGAGAGCACCGTCTCAAGCCCCGCGGTCTCGACGAGCGCGCTTGCGGTCGTCAGCCCGTCGGCATCGTCGAGCAGATCGGCGATCTCCTCGCTATTCTGCATCGGCGCCGTGGCATTGGTCTCCGCGACGCTGTCGTTGGTGTCCGCGTCATCGCCGCAGCCGGCGAGCGCCAGCGCGAGGCCGAGGCCCAGCGCGGTTGCGAGAACGGGTTTCATCGATGTCTCTCCCGTCAGACGATGAGCTGGATCGCGGCCTGGATGAGCCGCGTCGTCGGATCGACCTGATAGACATAGCCGTCGCTGTATCGATACCAGGCATCGGGCGTGTCGTAATATTGGTTCCGATAATTCCAGGGCACGTTGTAGACATCATAACCCGGCGGCATCCGCCGCCCGATTGCCCAATCGTCGCCGGTGAGGAGCGCCGCGACCTGCCGGATCCTGTTGGTCTGCGGATCGACCCCGAAAATCGCGCCGTTGGCATAGCGATAATTATATGGGTCGTCGTAGCCGTAATAATCGAGATAGTAATCGGGCACCGGCGCGGCGGCATAGCCGGTCGGCCACACATTCCCGACCGACAGCGCACCGCCGAGCAGCGGAACGTAGGACAGGATATCGAACGTCCCCGGCCGGATGCGATAGAGATAGCCGTTATCCATGCGATAGCGGTAATCGCCCCGGTCGTAGGGCCACCAGCCTTCGTAGAAGGCGCGCCGTTCGAACAGCTTCTTCGCCTGCCCCGGCGGCAGGCAGCCGTTATGCTTCTTGGCACGCCCCGGCGGGCAGCCCTCGACGAAGACGGTGCGCGGGCGATCGATGTGCACCACCCGCGCCGGTTCGACGATGCGCCAGGCGATGCGGCGGATATCGGGCCGGTCGCGTCGTTCGACGATCGTCGAGACGCGGGCATAATCGCGCTGGCGCACGATCTTGGCGAGATCGCGATCATTGCCGTTGCCGCGCGCCGCATGGTCCGGCCCACGCCTTGCCTGGCCGGGCGGCTGGTTGCGCGCCTGTTGCGGGTGCGAATCGCGCCGCGCCTCCTGCCGGCCGGGCGCCTTGTCGGGCCCGCGCGCCTGATCGGCGCCGCGCGCTTGGTCAGGGCCGCGCGTCTTATCGGCGCCGCGCGCCTTGTCGGGGCCCCGGCTCTTGCCCGGCCCGCGCTCGCCCTTCTCGGCCTGGCCGTGCGCCTTGCCCTTATCCTGGCCCTTGCCGTGATTCTGTGCCGCCGCCGGCGCGGCCACGATCAGGCCGAGCGCCGCCGTTCCCATCAACACGTTACGCATGGGTAACCTCCTTTGCCGCCCAACGAACGGCAAAGCGGCCGAATCGGTTCCGTCTCCGATCTATTTCTGCTTGGCGTCCGCGGCGGGCGGCCCCATCAGCTTCTGGCTGAAATAGACCATCTGGAGCGCCTGGAGCCGCGCGCCCTGCCGGATGTCGGCATCGCCCGAATGCCCGCCCGCGGTGTCCTCGTAGAACAGGTACGGCAGCCCGTATTCCTTCATCCGCGCCGCGAACTTGCGTGCATGTTGCGGGCCGACGCGATCGTCCTTGGTCGTGGTCCAGATGAAGGGCTGGGGATAATCGACGCCGCGCTTCAGGTTGTTGTAGGGCGAGATCTTCGCGAGGAACGCCCGCTCCTCGGGGTTCTTCACGCTGCCATATTCGTCCACCCACGACGCGCCCGCCTGGATCTGCTCGTAGCGCAGCATGTCGAGCAGCGGCACCTGGATGACGACCGCTTTCCACATCTGCGGATGCTGGTTGAATTCGACCCCCATCAGGAGCCCGCCGTTCGAGCCGCCGTAGATGCCGAGCTTCTCCGGGCTGGCGAGCCCGCGATCGAACAGATCCTGCGCCACCGCGGCGAAATCGTCGTAGATGATCTGCCGCTTGGTCTTGCGCCCGGCCTCGTGCCATTTCGGCCCGAACTCGCCCCCGCCGCGGATATTGGCGAGCACGAAGCTCCCCCCGCGCTCGAGCCAGAGCTTGCCCGTGGTCGCCGAATAATAAGGAGTCATTGAAATCTCGAACCCCCCATACCCCGTCATGATCGTCGGCGTCGTGCCGTCGAGCGGAATGCCCTTCCGATGCACCACGAAATAGGGGATCTTCGTCCCGTCGGTGGAAACCGCCTCGAACTGCTCGACGACATCCTTCGAGGCATCGAAACGCGGCGGCGTGGTCTTGGTCTGCGCCAGCGCGCCCGTTTCGGCATCGAGCGCCCACAGGCTCGACGGCGTCAGAAAACCGGTGACGTTGAGATATGCCTTGTTGCCGTCCTTGCTCGCCGAGACGAGCCCGATCGAGGCATTGTCCGGCAGCGACGTGAGCTGCGTCGCGCTCCAGCCGTCGGCGGTCGGGGTATAGACCGCCGCGCGCCCGCGGACATTGTCGAAATAGGCCAGGACGAGCTTGTCCTTCGTCGTCATCACGCTGTCGATCGACTGGCGCGGCTCCGGCTGGAACACCACCCGCGGGCTGAGATCACCACCGTCCTTCAGATCATCGAGCGTCACCCAGACGAGCGCGCCCGCCGGGATCGTCTTGCCGCCCGCCGTCCAGTCCTCGCTCGTCTGGAAGAGCACGCGCCCGTCGATCATCCCCGTGGGCGACACCTTCGCCGGGATCGGCAACGGCACCGCGGCCTTGTCGGTCAGCAGCAATTTGTCCGAGCCGAAGAAGGTCTTGTAGCGATAGATGATCGTCGCGCGGTTGCCCGCGCCATCGGTCATCGTCACCGCACCCGACGAGCCCTGGTCGCTCGGCGCACCGCGATAGACCTCGGAAGCCGCCGAAAGCGGCTGCCCGCGCTCCAGCGTCTTGACCACGAACGGATAGCCCGATTGCGTCGTCGTGCCCGCACCCCAGTCGCGCGACGATGATCGTGTCCTTGTCGATCCAGGCGACATCCTGCTTCGAGGTCGGCAGCATGAACCCGCCCTCGACGAAGCTGCCGGTGTCGAGATCGAACTCGCGCACGGTCACCGCATCCTCGCCGCCTGCCGACAGGTTGACGAGGCACGTGCGCTCCTCCGGCTGGAGGCACGTCGCGCCCTTCCACACCCAGGTCTTGCCCTCCGCCTTGCCGAGCGCGTCGAGGTCGAGAAGCGTCGTCCATTCAGGTGTCGCGGTCGCGTAGCTTTCGGGCGTCGTCCACCGCCAGATGCCGTGCGGGTGCGTCGTGTCGCGCCAGAAATTGAGGATGCGCCCGTGCGTCTGGTCGGGATAGGGGATGCGATCCTCGGCCGCCGCGATCTTCAGCGCCTCGTCGTAGAAGGTCTGATAGCGCGGATCGCCCTCGAGCCGGGGCAGCGTCTTGGCATTCTCCGCCTCGACCCAGGCCAGCGCCTTCGCGCCGTCCTTGTCCTCCAGCCAGATATACGGATCGTCCTTGATCGCGACGCTCTGCGCCGCCACCGGCGCCGCTGCCGCAACCATCCCCAGCACCAATGCGCGCATCTTCGCTCTCCCCCTGAACCGATTCACCACCCGCTCGGCTTGCCCTTGTTCTGCTCGTCGAGCCATTTCTTCAACGGCGCGAAATATTCCATCATCGCCGCGCCCGAAATCTCGCGGGTTCCGGTGAAGGCGTCGAGGGCATCCGGCCACGGCTTGGACATGCCCATTTCGAGCATCTTGTTGAGCCGCGCGCCGACCTCCTTGTTGCCGTAGAACGAGCAGCGGTGGAGCGGCCCCGTCCACCCCGCCTGCTCGCACGCCGCCTTGTAGAACTGGAATTGGAGCAGCCGCGCGAGGAAGTAGCGCGTATAGGGCACGCTCGCCGGAATATGGTATTTCGCGCCGGGATCGAAGCGCGTCTCGTCACGCGCGACCGGCGGCACGATGCCCTGATAGTCGAGCCGCAACTTGTCCCACGCCGCCTGATAGTGATCGGGCGTGATCTTGCCCGAGAACACGTCCCACCGCCATTTGTCGATCAAGAGGCCGAAGGGCAGGAACGCCACCTTATCCATCGCCTGCCGCAGCAGCAGACCGATATCCTTGTCCTCGCTCGGCACCTGCGCCGGATCGAGCAGGTCGATCTGAACCAGATAGCGCGGCGTGATCGAAAGCGCGACGAAATCGCCGATCGCCTCGTGGAACCCGTCATTGGCGCCGTTCTGATAGAGGTAGGGCTGCTCCTTATAGGCACGCTGATAGTAATTATGCCCCAGCTCGTGATGGATGGTGACGAAATCGTCGGCATTCACCTTGGTGCACATCTTGATGCGGATGTCGTCCTTGCCGTCGATATCCCAGGCCGAGGCGTGGCAAATCACCTCCCGGTCGCGCGGCTTGACGATCTGCGAGCGTTCCCAGAACGTCTCCGGCAGCGGTGCGAAGCCGAGCGAGGAATAGAAGCCCTCCCCCGTCTTCACCATCCGCACCGGATCGTAATTCTTCGCCTTGAGCAGCGCCTCGATGTCATAGCCGATGTCGCCCGCTCCTTCGGGCGCGACGATATCGTAGATATTGCCCCATTCCTGCGCCCACATATTGCCGAGCAGGTCCGAGCGGATCGGCCCCGTCCTGGGCTGGACGGCGTCACCGTATTCCTCGTTGAGCTTCCATCGCACATAGGTGTGCAGCGCGAGGTAAAGCGGCTCGACCTGATGCCAGAGCCTGTCGGTCAGCGCCTCGAACTCGGCCGGCGGCATGTCATAGATCGAGCGCCACATCGCGCCCACGTCACTATAGCCCAGCTCGTCGGCGCCCCGATTGGCAATCGTGACCATCTTCGCATAATCGTCGCGCATCGGCGCGCCGACATTGTCGTGCCAGCTCGTCCACATCTCCTTCAATTTGGCTGGATCGCGCACCGTCCCCATCGCGGCCTCGATGTCCGATCCGTTGATCGGCTTGCCGTCGAGCGTGCCGTGCCCCTTGCCATAGGCCGACGACATCTTGGTGACGAGCATCGACAGCTCGTCCGCCGCGCCGGGCACGCTCGCCGGCGCGGGCAAGGTGATGCCGCTGCGCAGGATATCGAGCTTGCGCTTCGTGTCATAGGATAGCCCCGGCACGTTCGCGAAGCGCGCCGCCGCGGTCGCGTATTTCACCTGGCGTTCTGTGAAGGCCGCATTCGCCTCGGCGGCGAGCGCGTCGGTATCGTCGGTGATGTAAGTCGCATTGACCCACGAAATGCGGCTGACATTGACAGCGTGTTCGGCCAGATCGGCCTCGGCCGCCTTGACGAATGCCTCAGCCTCTGCGGCGGTGGGCTGAGCGGTCGCGGCGGCCTTGGTCTCCTGCGCGGCGACGGCGCCGCCCATCGGCACGAGCGTCGCGGCAAGCGCGATCAGCGACAATCCGGTCCGGATCATGATTCTTCTCCCCGATATGTTTTTCTATCGGGGCATCGGAGCAGCACCTGCCGCTTCGGTCAAGCGGCGAGAAAATCCGCGATCGCCTGCCCCAGTTCGGGCTTGGTGACGGCGCTCATATGCCCACCCGGAACGCTCGCCAACCTGGCGTCGGGCAGCAGTTCCGCAAGCGCCTCGTGCGAGCCATTGTCGTTATCCTCGTCGCCCGCGAGCACCAGCGTCCGCTGCGCGATCGCCGCGACCGCCTCACGCGGGGTATCGACGAACGTGTCGAGAATGCCGAGCAGCGCCACCGGATCGCCTTTGGTGGTCTTGAGGAATGCCTCGGCCATCCATTCGGGGCTGCCGCGCTCGAAGCTACCCAGATGCGTCAGGATATGCCGGAAATGCCCTGCCCGCGCGCCCGTATCGAGCAGCCCCGACAGCCCCATGCCCGAGACGACCACCTTGCGCGGCGCTGCGCCACGGCCGGCGAGCATCCGCACCGTCGTCCGCGCGCCGAGCGAATAGCCGCCGAGATCGTAATCGGTCAGCCCCAGATGCGCGATCAGCGCCATCCCGTCGCGAGCCAGCGCGTCGGGCGGATAGGCCGCCGCCTCGTGCGGTTTGTCGCTTTCGCCGTGCGCGCGCAGGTCCGGCATGATCACGCGAAAGCCCTTGGCGGCGATCGCGGCCGCGTGCCCGTAGCGAATCCAGTTGGTGAAGGCGTCCGAGAAATAGCCGTGGATCAGGACGACCGCCCTCGCGTTCCCCGATTTCGGGCCTATCTCCCGCCACGCCAGCCGCGTGCCGTCGAAGCTTTCGAAGAATCGCGTCTCAGTCGGGGAGTTTGCCAAGGGCGTTCATCCATCGCTCGACAAGCGGCTTGTGCTCGTCGGTGCGGTATCGTGGCAGATCCTTCGTGTCGAGCCACGCCTCTTGGATGCTTTCCGCACCGAAATGATGCTTGGGCGCGAAGCGCGACGGATCATCGAAGCTGCCGACCGTCAGATCCATATTCTCGCTGCCTTCGTCGAACGCGAACCCCAGCGGCGTCCCACATTCGCGACAGAAGGGCCGCTTCGCTATGGGTGAGGAGGCATACCAATCCGGTTCGCGCTCCCACGTCACGTCGGCGCGCTTCACATTCTTGAACGCGATCGAGACCCCGCCGGTCGCCCGCTGGCACATTCGGCAATGGCACAGATACGCCTCGTCATCATGCACCGCGACCGCATACCGCACCCGCCCGCATTGGCACCCGCCGGTCATCGTCTCGGTCATGTTCCCTCTCCCAATGCGATCTCGAGGAACATATCGGCGGACGCACCCTCCGCAAAGGCCGGGACGGTGTCGTCGAGGACTATCCACGGCTGCTTGCGCTTCGTCCAGATGTGCAGCACCGGCTCGATTTCGTCGCTCCGGTCGAACGTGCCCGCGCGCACGATCACCAGTCCCGGCCGCGCGCTGTTGCTATTGTAGAGCCGCGTATGGCACGCGCCGCAGGCGAACTGGTGCGAGATCGACCCGCTCGGATTGGTCAGTCGAAACGCGACCGGCGCGCCCGCCGTCACGCGAAACGCTTCCTCACGCACCGCCGCATTCTGGCTGAACGCGCTCATCGACCAGGTCTGGCAATCACGGCAATGGCAGCAATAGACCGGCGGCAGTCTATCGAGCGTCACCTCGTATCGAACCGCTCCGCAGCGACACCCGCCAGTGATCCACCCGCTCACAGCAATTCGACCATTTCTGCGACGTCGGTTCCGGCAACAGCAGCATGGAGTCCTTCGTCGGCGGTAATGAGGCGCGTATTCTCTCGCAACGCAAGCGCGAGATACAAGCAATCATACACTGGATGGCGAAGGCGAAGCGACCATGCCAACGCCGCTTCTATCAGCTCTCGCGCAGGATGCAGGCGTTCGAAAAATCGCGGAAGATCTATCAGGTGGCGTTCGGCATGAATCTCCAACAACTCCGAACGCTTCACCTTCTTCCAAAAGGTACTTGCCGCTTCGATGAGCAGCCAGTCGGGCGCAATCAACGGATCCGGAATGGCGAGAAGGCGGCGTGCCTCCTCGGTTTTAACTTCCCGAACGAGGAATTTGACCGCGACGCTCGCGTCAATGACGAGCGCCATCGTCATTCCAGCCGTCGTCCACCCATTTTCCGTGGTTCGTATCTCGATCCCAGCGAATCAGCAGCGTGCTGTCGCTTCCGATCGGCGGACCATCGGGAGGAGTCATCGCCAGTGCCTCGTCGGACAACCGCAACAATGCCGCACAATCTTTTGCAGGTGCTGGCTTATGCGTCTCGATCAACTCGCGAAGCTCCGCCTCGAGCGATGTTCCCTTGGCCCGCGCGACCGCCCTATAGGCGTCGAGCGTGCCGGGTTTGAGCTTCCGGACGAGTGCCTGATCCATGGAGACCATGATAGCACCGCGCTATCACTGCTTCAAGATCAAGCCGCCTTCTTCAAGTGCCGCCGCCCGAGCAATTCCGCGATCTGCACCGCGTTGAGCGCCGCGCCCTTGCGCAGATTGTCGCTCACGCACCACAAGGCGAGGCCGTTCTCCACCGTGGGATCGTCGCGCACGCGGCTGACGAAGGTGGCATATTCGCCGACGCACTCGACCGGGGTGACGTATCCCCCGTCCTCGCGCTTGTCGACGAGCATCACGCCGGGCGCCTCGCGCAGCACGTCCTGCGCCTGCTCGGCCGAAAGCTCGTCGCGAAGCTCGATGTTGAGCGCCTCCGAATGGCCGACGAACACCGGCACGCGCACGCAGGTCGCGGTCACCTTGATCTTCGGGTCGAGGATCTTCTTGGTCTCGACCACCATCTTCCATTCCTCCTTGGTCGAGCCGTCCTCGAGGAAGGTGTCGATGTGCGGGATCACGTTGAACGCGATCTGCTTGGTGAACTTCTGCGGTTCGGCCTGGTCGCCGACGAAGATGTTGCGGCTCTGCTCGAACAGCTCGTCCATGCCGGATTTGCCCGCGCCCGAGACCGATTGGTAGGTCGAAACGACGACGCGCAATATCGTCGCCGCGTCGTGCAGCGGCTTCAGCGCCACCACCATTTGCGCGGTCGAGCAATTGGGGTTCGCGATGATGTTGCGTTTCGTATAGCCGTCGATCGCCTCCGGGTTCACCTCGGGCACGATCAGCGGCACGTCCGGGTCCATGCGATAGAGCGACGAATTGTCGATCACGGTGCAGCCGGCCGCCGCAAATTTCGGTGCATAGACCTTGGTCGCCTCGGACCCGATCGCGAACAGCGCGATGTCCCAGCCGGTCGGATCGAAATGCTCGATGTTCCTGACCTTGAGCTTCCTGCCCGTCTCGCCGAACTCGATCTCGTCCCCGGCCGAGCGCGACGAGGCGACGGCGGCGATCTCGTCCGCCGGAAACTCGCGCTCGGCGAGAATGTTGAGCATCTCGCGCCCGACATTGCCCGTCGCGCCGGCGACAACCACCCGGTAGCCCATTGTGTCACTATCCCATCAAGCGTCGCCCGCGGCCGCGCGGGCGCGATCGCTACTTAAGGAGCGAGCGGCGGATTGGAAGCAAGTTTTGCTTGTGGCGCGACGGTTCCCGGCAACGGCCCGGCCGGCTTGCGGAACGGCAGCCGCCGTCCATAAGCGAGCGAACGCCACGCCCATTCCAGCGGCCCGGTCGCAAAGGCGCGCAGCCACAGGTTGGCAAGCACGATCTCACCCGCGATCACGGCAAAGGCGATGCCGCTCATTTCCGCCCAGCCGAACCGGCCCCACAGGTCGAATCCCCAGGGCGCGAACAGCACCCACATGCCGAGAAACTGCTGGAGGAAATAGAGGCTGAACGCCACCCGCCCCGCCGCCTTGAACGGCTGGAGCAACGCACGCCCGAACCGCGTCTGCACCGCAAGGTTGATGAGCGCGATATGCCCCAGGCCCAGTGCCAGCCGCGCCACTTCCGCGGTGAACCAGATCGTCTGCGGCCCCCGCCCGAACGACAGCGTCTCGGCAAGCCCGATGCCGCGCAAGGTGAAGCCGATCGCATAGCAGCCGATCAACAGCCGCAGATAGAAGCCGCGGCTCCACTTTCCCTGGATGATCCCCCATTTCCACAGCGCCATGCCGATCAGCATCGTGCACACCGCCTCGATCACGCTCCAGACGAGCCAGGTGGAGATCAGATCGCTCCAGGCGAGCCAGAAATGCTTGGCATAGGCGAATGCGCCGCCTGCGTGCGCGGCGCGCTCGTCGGTAATCGCCTGCGCGGTTTGCGCCGGCCGGTCGAGCGCCTCGATCGTGCGCTTCCAATCGACGAGCGCCAGCCGGTCGCTGCGCGTCAGCGGATGTCCCGCCTGTTCGTCGGCGACCGCGCGGTTGACCTGATGCACGAGTTCGGTGCGCGTCACATATTCGCGCAAGCCGTAATCGGGCACGCCGAGCGCGAACAGCACCGACCAGCCGAGCCCCAGCGTCAGCAGCAGCCGGGGCGAAAGGCGCCGAAAAGGGAAGATGAACAGCGCCGCGAGTGCGTAGATGTGGAGAATGTCGCCGGGCCAGAACAGCAGCACCGCATCCGCCACACCGAACGCGAGCAGCCATAGATTGCGCCGGTAATAGAGGTCCGCCACCGCGACCGGCCCGTCCGGCTCCATCGCCTTGGCGGCCAGGATCAGCATCCCCGCGCCGAACAGGAACTGGAGCACGCACCGCATCGTGCCGGACCAGAGCAGGAAATTGACGCTCCACGCGATTTTATCCGGCAGCGTCCAGCCGATCGTGCGCACGTCGGCGCTGAATTCGGCGACGGGCGCGGCCATATAGGGAATGTTGATGAACAGGATGCCGAGCAGCGCGATCCCGCGCAGCATGTCGAGCACCTCGATCCGTGCCTTCGGCCGCACCGGCGCCAACGCCGCCTGTTGCTCCATCGCCCTTGTCCCCGCACAGGCCAGGATGCGGCCCGCGCGGGATCTAACGCGGAAGCGACGCGAATCCGCTAAGGAGCATGGTTAACGTCGGGTTTCGAATATCTCCCGTCATGTCCGACTTGTTCGGCACCCGATGTGGAGGCGGCGCACGTTCAGAATTTGACGGAGGCGCCGAATGTCAGCCTGCGATCCGGCAGCCCCTGGAAACACAACAGGGCGCCATCGTTGACGCAATATTGCGAAATCTTGGACTTGGTGAGATTCACGCCTTCGACACCGATGTTCAGCCAGTCGGTCACATCGTACGTGATACTGCCGTTGAGCTGCCCTCGCGCCGCGGTAACGACAGGGAACCCGAATGTACTGGCGAGCGAGGCGCCGCCGGCGGTGTCCAGCGTGCGGAATGCGCTGCGCCACGTATAACGCGCCCTCGCCGAAATGCCGTATTTCTCGTAATAGAGCGTGACGTTGTAGGAATGTTTCGAAAAATCGAGCAGGCCCTGCACCGCAGTTACCGGTACAAAATCCGCATCATTGTAAATGCCGTTGATCGCATTGAAGATGTCCGTGCCGCGTGTTGCGGAAACATTGGTTGCCTCGCCGCCACCGAACTTCTGATAGGTATAGTTCGCAAGGATACCGAAACCCGATGCGAAACCCAGGCTGTTTTCGAACCGTGAGAGATCGTACTGGAATGAGACCTCGACGCCGGTCTGCGTCGTGCTTGCCGTATCGTTGATCGTCGTCTGAATCGGAACGCACAGGCCCTGCCCGCCCGTGTTGGGCGGCGCGAGAAGGTTTCGGAAAGCGATGGGATTGAAGATTCCGCCGCCTTCGCACGGCGCCGTGAGATCGCGATATCCGTTCGCGTCGAGCGGCGCATCTTCCAACTGGGTCACGAACAAGTCGTTGCGCTTCTTATGGAAGAAGGCGACGCTGATGACCGAAGATGGGGCGAAATACCAGTCGAGCGACACGTCGTACGACGTCACCGTTTCCGGCGCCAGATTGGGGTTGCCGATGGAAACGGCCGCATTCTCGCTCGTCCCGAACGATACCGATGTGTTCAGGAGATCGAAGGACGGGCGGTTGATGTCCTTGCTGTAGCTCGCGCGAAGCAGAACGCCGCGCGCCACGTCCGCCGCCACGTTCACCCGCGGCAGCAGCTTGCTGTATCCCCCTGTCGTGTTCGTCTGGGTCACGACGCCGGAAGCGACCGAGTTTCCGATCGAATCGAGTTGCGTATCGAGCCAGCGCAAGCCGAAGTTGCCCCGGATCGGGCCGGCCTCGAAATTGGCCTGTCCGTACACGGCGTTGGTCGTTTCGTTGATCGAGAAGAAGCCGCTCGCATTCTCGCTCGGATCGCCCAGCAGCCTCGACCCGCCGTTGTCGATCAGCGCCTGCTGCAATATCGCCAGCGTGCCCGCCTGATCGCTGAACGAGCGGTCGGGATCGATCAGGATGAAGTCGCCGAAATACAGGCTTCTGCCGTCAGCTCTGCCGAAGTTGCTCGGCCCCGGAACAAGAAGCTCCGAAAACATCGTTCCGCTGGGGCTATCCGCCATTTTGTTCAGCGACAGGTTGACGCCGATGTCGTTGAACGTGCTCGCTGTCTTATTGTATCGGTACCCGATGTCGAATGTCGTGAAGAAGTGGGTCAGATCCAGCACGTCGAGCGACATGTCGAGGCGGAATGCATCCTCCTTGTTCCGGGTTTTGTTGTCGCCGACATTCACCGCCTGAAGCACCACGTTGGCAGGATCGCGCAACTCGGCGGCCGTGGGCGCGTAGATCGAATCGGACGCGATGCCGAATGCCAGCGATCCGCCGGAAAGATCGTATGCAAAGGGCACGGCATTGTCGTTGCCCGAATCGGTCGGCGTATGGGGGTTGATGAAGTTCAGCGTCGTGCTGAGATTGGGGTTGGTCGTGTTCGAAATGGAGCGCGACGCCTCGATCCGCGCCGAAAACCGCCCCGCCTCGAATTCGGTGCCCAGCCTGTAGAGTTCGCTCTTCGTGAGGCGGGCGCCCGTATCGCTGGAAAAGCGCAGGTTCGGGTCGTTGCCATCGGCAGCCAGGTTGACGTCGATGACGCCCGTTTCCGCAACCTTGATGCTCCCCAGTTCCACCCCGTCCAGCGAACCGAAATCGACCGTCTGGAACGAGGTGGGAACACTGTAGTCGAGCAGCGCGCTGACGCCCGATGCCTGCACGCGTGAACTGGTCTGCCGGCGCTTCTGGTCGTTGTAGACCGTATCGAAATAGAATTTCAGGTGATCGCTCGGTTTCCATTCCAGGGTGCCGGCCAGATTGACAGTCCTGTATCTGAAGTCCTCGAGTTCCTGGTTGAGGAACTGGATGCCGACGAAATCGAACGATTGAGCAGCCGGCCGGTCGGCGGGGTCCTGGACGACGCCGTCCCTGACGACGGTCGCATCGACATTCTCCACGAGGCCGCCGTCCCGATCGACGCGGGGGCGGAAGGACATCGCCTGCTGCTTCGTATAGCTTCCGCTCAAGATGACGCCGATATCGCCCAGCCCCGTGGACCATTTGTTCCCGACGCTGGCGGAAATCCTCGGCTCCACGCTCCTTGCCAGCTCGCTATATTCGCCCTGAACCCGGGCCGCCAACAGCGGCTCGCCGAGTTCCAGCGGGCGGATCGTTCGCAGATTGATCGTGCCGCCGACCGACCCTTCGATGGTGTTCGCTTCAGGCGCCTTGATGACCTCCACCGAAGCGATGATGGCCGGATTGATGTCTTCGAAGCTGATGCCGCCGCGGCCGGAACCGGATCCCACCGTCGCGACGCCGTTGATCTCGATGCGGTTGGCGTTGGTGCCGCGGATCTGGACGCCCGTGCCGACCCCCGCCTCCCGGGTGATCTGGATTCCAGGGACGTTCTCGAGAACTTCGGCGAGGTTCTGGTCAGGCAGCTTCCCGATGTCTTCCGCGTTGATGACCTCGATAAGGCTGTCCGCGTTGCGCTTCTCATTGAGTGCGCTTTGCAGCGAACCGCGGATGCCGGTGACGATGATCGCGTCCGATACTTCATCCGCTACATTGGTCGCCGATTCCTGATCCTGCGCCAGCGCGATGCCCGGCAGCGCGACGGCGCTCAGCGTGGCGCCCGCTAGCAGCCGCGCGATCATTTTCGATTTGGGCGTCAATCGACGCCGGTGATCGGCACGCTTCACCATCGATCCTTCCCCTTTGCCAATATTTTGCAAGGGGCACGATATTGTCTAGGCCATATAAGTCAACCTTTGACTAATGCAGATGATCATATTTTGTCCTACCAGTTGTCCAATCCTCCTGCGCTTCGGCGGCATCAAGCCGTTTCTCGCGCTCGACGAGCCCCGGTCACGACGACGTCGTGGGGACACGATCGCGGCATGGTGCGGATTTTGGGCGCACGCCATCGCCGGGCGGTCATAGACCGCCGCGTCGAGCACCCATTTGGACAAGACGAGCTTGCAGACCAGTTGGTCGAACGTCTCGGTTCGGCGGTGTCGTCGGCCTCACCGCAGGTCCGGCGGGGAAGGATTGCGGCCGGCGCTTACTCCCCGTCGGGATCGACCGGCGGCAACCCGACATGCCGGTTGAGGAAGTTGAACGTCGTCAGATAGACATGCTCGACCACCCCCGACATGCTGTGCGTCTTGCCGGGGTAGAGCATCGTCTCGAACGGTTGATCGTCGGCCTGCATCTTCGCCATCAACCGGCTCGAATTGTCGAACACGACATTGTCGTCGGCCAGCCCGTGGATCAGCAGCAGCGGATCGCTGATCTTCCCCGATTCCGCCAGTGCGCCCGACGCTTCATACGCGTCCGGCACCTTGCGCGGATCGCCCATGTAGCGCTCGGTATAATGCGTGTCGTAGAGCGCCCAATCGGTCACGGGCGCCACCGCGACGCCCGCCGCGAAGACATCCCTGGTCTTCTCGAGCAGCTTCAACGTCATGTAGCCGCCATAGGACCAGCCGAAGGTCGTGATCTTGTCCGGATCGACGAAGCTCTGGCTCTTGAGGAAGTCGACCCCTTTCAACTGGTCGGCCACCTCGACCGTGCCCATCGCGTGCCAGATCCAGTCCTCGAACGCCTTGCCCCGGTTGGTCGAGCCGCGATTGTCGATCTCGAAATACACATAGCCCTGATCGACGATATATTGCGGCAATCCGCCGTTCCAGCGATTGACCACCTCCTGTGCGCCCGGCCCGCCATAATGCTTCATGAAGACGGGGTATTTCTTCCCCGGCTCGAGCTTTGGCGTGATCATCTCGTAATGGAGGATGCTGCCGTCCGCGGCCTTGATCGTGCCGAACTGCGTCGGCCGCATGCCGGCGACATAAGGCGCGTAGGGATGATCGGCGTCGATGTCGTTCTCGATCAGCCACTGCGTCCGCTTGCCCGTGGCATCCGCGAGATAGACCTGCGGCGGGTGGCTGGTGCTGCTGCGCGAGACGATGAAGGTGGTCGCGGCGCCGTCCATGCTCGCGCTGTTCGACCAGCCGCTCTCCGTCAACTGCGTGATCCGGTTCGGCCGCGCGATATCGACATAATAAAGCTGTTGCTCGATCGGCGTTTCCCTGTTCGCCGTGAAGTAGAGCCGCCCCTTCGCCTCATCGACGCCGACCAGGTTCGCGACCTCCCACGGCCCGCTGGTGAGCTGGACGAACTTGCCGTCGACATAATGATAAAGATGCCCGTGGCCCGACCGTTCGGACCACCAGATCAGGCTGCCGTCCTTCATCGCATGGAAGTTGCTCGACAGGTTGATCCAGCTCTTGGGCGCCGCCTTTTCGGTAAACAGGATCGTCGATTTGCCCGTCGCGGGATCGACCTTCAGCATGTCGAGCCGGGTCTGGTCGCGATTCTCGCGTTCGACATAGAGCGTGTTGCCGTCGGCCGACCAATGGACACGCGCCAGGTAGATGTCGGGGTTGTTCCCCATATCCACCTTCACCTTGCCCGATCCGTCGGGCTTCATCACGTAGAGATCGACGAGCGCGTTGGGCGTGCCCGCGGCCGGATAGCGCTGATCGTAGACCCTGGTCCCCGCTGCGCCGATCGCCGCGCGGCTGACGATGCCCACCGGGCTCTCGTCGGTGCGCTGGACAGCGATGTAGCGCTCGTCGGGCGACCACCAGTAACCGGTGCGCCGATCCATTTCCTCCTGCGCGACGAACTCGGCGGTGCCCCAGCTCACCGTGTCGGACGCGCCTTGCGTGATCTGCCGCTCTTCGCCGTTGCCCAGCGGCTCGACGAACAGCTCGTTGTTCCGCACGAAGCTGACATAGCCGCCGTCGGGGCTGATCGTCGGGTTGAGTTCGCCCGCCTCGGTCGCGGTCAGCCGGCGGACATTGCCGTCGAGGCTCGCCAGGTAGAGATCGCCGTCGAGCGGCACCAGGATGTGCTTGCCGTCGGGTGCCCAGTCATAGGCGACGATGCCCTTGTCACCGCCGATCCGCAGCCGCTCGCGCTGCATCTTCTCGGCCTCGGAAAGCTCGGCGCCGGTGCCGACCTTCTTCGAATCGACCAGCATCCGCTGCTCGCCCGTCCTGGTGTCGATCGCCCAGAGATCGTAGCGCTCCTGCTCGTCCGGCCGCGCCTTGAGGAGTGTCACCATCGTGCCGTCGGGCGAGAGCTTGAGCCCGCGCAGCGAGGGGCCGGACAGGCTCGGCTCACCGAACACGCGGTCGAGCGTCAGTTCCCTGGGCGCCTGTTCCTGCGCGGCGGCGGCGCTCCCCATCGTCGCGAGCATCACGCCCGCCAGCAGCCACGATTTCGGCATCATCGTCTCCGGTCTCGATTGTCCCCGCCCCCGATCGGAGGCCTTGCCCGTCTTATTGCGAGCCGGAGCCTTCAGGTAAAGGGATGAGCGACTCCACGCCGCGCGCGGCCTCGGCCCAACGCCACACCGCGTCGCCGATCCACATGCGGAACTGAGCCCCGTCGACGACCACCTTCTTCGCATCGCCCACGCAGATGCGCGCGGTTCCGATCACCGCCGCCTGTAGCCGCTGCTGGAGCTCCGAATTGATCGGCGATTTGATGAGCCGCACCGACAGCTCCGGCGCCTCCCGCACCATGCACAAGGCAATTTCGAAATGGCGGTAATCTGCCGGCTGGCGCCATTGGTTACGGGGAACTTCGCGCTCGGTGAACCGTCGCTTCACCGCCGGATCATGCGTGTCCGCCAACGTCAGCGACAGATCGGGCGCGTAGCGTTCGAGCGCATATTCGAGCAGCGCGCCGCGATCGAACATCGACGTGCCGCGCGCCTTCGGGTCTTCGTCCATGATGAACGTCGAATGCCCGAGATGGCAGGTGATATGCTTGCTGACGAGCAGCCCCTGCGCGTATCGCGTCGAGGCCTTGTTCGGCGGCCCATCGAGGATCTCGCGCAGCACGGCGGGATCGATATCATCGACGCAGCGCACGAAGATCTGCGCCTTGTCGAGCGCGATCTCGTTACGCAGAACCAGCAGCCCCGATGCCGGTTCGATCTTTGTGGGAGTCTTGACGACGGGCACGCGCTGCCCCTCGACGATGATGACCTGCCTCTCGGCCGAATCCACGGACGGCCGATGTCCGCCGTCCTCCACCTGATCGGCCTCCACCTGCGCCGCAGCCGTATCGAGCCCCAGTGCAGCGATCAGAGCGCCGACGGTGAGCCGCGCAATCGCTCTCATTGCATGATCTTAGTCAGGCGATCACGGCGGTGTCAAAAACTGCGCCCCTACCGACAACACGCAAAAGGGCGCGGGAAATTCGTTCCCGCGCCCTTTCGAAGAACAACGACGCATTCGTGCGCTTACTCGGCGGCGACCTTCGCCTCAGCGCGCGTGTCGCGGCGCTCGGCGATGCGGGCGGCCTTGCCGGTGCGGCCGCGCAGATAATAGAGCTTGGCGCGGCGCACGGCGCCCTTGCGGACGACGGTGATCGAATCGACATTGGGCGAATAGAGCGGGAAGACGCGCTCGACGCCCTCGCCGAACGAAATCTTACGGACGGTGAACGAGGAGCCCATGCCCTTGTTCGCGCGCGCGATGCACACGCCCTCGAAATTCTGAACGCGGGTGCGCTCGCCTTCGACCACCTTCACGCCGACGCGCAGCGTGTCGCCGGGGCGGAAATCGGGAATCTGCTTCGCCTCGTTGAACCTGGCGATCTGCTCGGCCTCGAGCGTCTGGATGAGGTTCATCTCATTCGTCCTTCGTCTTCGCGCCGCGCGCCAGAGGGAGGTCGGCCCGAGCGCCCTCGTGGCGCTCCCAAAGGTCCGGCCTCCGTAGCCGTGTATCGCTCTCCGCCATCGACCTGCGCCAGGCGGCGATCTTCGCATGATCCCCCGATCGCAGCACTTCGGGGATCGTGCGCCCTTCCCATGTCTGAGGTCGGGTGTAATGCGGGTATTCGAGCAGCCCCGTCTCGAAGCTCTCGTCCACGCCGCTATCGGGCGCGCCCATTACGCCGGGCAGCAGCCGAATGCAAGCGTCGAGCAGCACCAGCGCCCCCATCTCCCCGCCGGACAGGATATAGTCGCCGATCGACACCTCCTCGATCGCGCGCGCCTCGAACAACCGCTCGTCGAATCCCTCGAACCGCCCGCACAGGATGGTCACGCCCTCCCCCGCCGCCAGCGCCCGCACGCGCGCTTGCGTGAGCGGCGTGCCCCGCGGCGTCATCGCGAGCACCGGCCGCGCATCCGCAACGCTGTCGAGCGCCCGCGCGACCACGTCCGCGCGCAGCACCATCCCCGCCCCGCCGCCGGCGGGCGTATCGTCGACGGTGCGGTGCTTGTCGGTCGCGAAGTCGCGGATCTGCACGGCCTCGAGCGCCCACCGCTCCTCCTCCCGCGCCCGCCCCGCGAGCGACAACCCGAGCGGCCCGGGAAACATGTCCGGATAGAGCGTGAGGATGGTCGCGCGCCAGGTCATGCCGGAACCGCCCAATTCTCGATCACGAGTCCCGGCACATCGGCAAAGTCGCGCGTGTTGTTGGTCACCAGGACCAAACCGAGCGACAGCGCATGCGCCGCGATCAAGCGATCGAAATTGCCGCGCCGGAACGGCAATGTCCCGTAAGCCCTGCCCGCAGCCGTATCGAAGGGAAGCGGCGGAACATTGTCGAAAAACAATGTCGCCACGTCGGTCGCCTTCCGGCGCTCGGCACCGATCATGACTTCCGCGTACACGATCGTCGACGTCACCGCCTGCCCGCGGCCGCACTGTTCGAGGCGCCTTGCTGCCGCCTCGGAACGTCCACCGAGCAGGTCTATGCAGATGTTGGTATCGAGCAGATACCGCGGTTCAGTCACGCCCGGACGCCTCGTCGCCCCAATCGCGTTCGCTCTCTTCCACGATCATGCGGCTCAGGCCGGGAATGGCGCCATAAATCCCCGTCAGATCGATCTTGTCCGGCTTCTCCTCCACCGGCTCGAATTCGAACTTCCCCCGTTCCTCGCGCACCACCATTTCCTCGCCCGCCTTGATCCCGAGCGCCTTCGGCAGCCGCAGCGCAACCGAATTGCCCGATTTGAACACCTTGGCGCGATATTCCTTGGTCATCGCTCCCTCCGTATATACATTATGTATATACATTCCGACCTCGCCGCAAGGAACGAAGAGGCCCGCCGAGCGCTGTCGCAGCCATGAGCGAGGAGGCGATCGACTGCCTGATCGTGGGCGCCGGGCCGGCGGGGCTCACCGCCGCCATCTATCTTGCGCGTTTCCACCTTGCGACGCGCCTCGTCGATGCGGGCAAGAGCCGTGCCGCGATGATCCCGTGCACGCGCAACCATGCGGGCTATCCCGGCGGCATTCCCGGCACAGAGTTGCTGAAACGGATGCGCGAGCAGGCCGCCGGGTTCGGCGCACAGGTCACCGATGGCCTGGTGGAACGCCTCGGCCGTCGCGGCGATTGCTTCACCGCTGAATTGAATGGAGAGACGATTGTCGCGCGTACCGTTCTGCTCGCCACCGGCGTGGTCAACAACCGTCCGAGGATGTCGCCCGACGTCCATGATGAAGCGGTGCGGCGCGGCCTGCTGCGCTATTGCCCGATCTGCGACGGCTATGAGGTGACCGATCGGGAGATCGCGGTGATCGGCACGGACAGTCATGGCGCCGGTGAAGCGCTGTTCGTGCGCATGTACACGCCGCATCTCGCGCTGATCGCACCGGAAGGGCCGCACCACCTTTCCGAAGAGCAGCGCGCGCGCCTTGATGAGCTGGGTGTCGCCCTGATCGACGGCCCATGCGATCCGCTCCACATCGACGGCGACTCCATCCTCGTCCCCACGCCGGGCGGCGAGCGGGCGTTCGACAGCGTCTATCCGGCGCTCGGCTCGGTGATCCGCTCCGAACTCGCAATCGATCTCGGCGCCGATGCATCGGCGGACGGCTGCCTCGTCGTCGATGCGCATCAGCGCACGAGCATTCCGGGTCTCTATGCCGCGGGCGACGTCGCCAAGGGGCTCGACCAGATAAGCCACGCCATGGGCGAGGCCGGCGTCGCCGCCACCACGATCCGCAACGATCTCGCCGAGCGCCGCGTGCTGGCGCGGTGATCTACTCCCCCTCGCCGTTCGCCAGCGCCAGATAGCGGTCGAGCAGCATCAGCCGCACCGCGATCTCGGGCCGGTACGATGCGTCTTCGGGTGTCAACGTCAACGCCCGCAGCCAATATCGGCGCGCCTCCGTGAACTCGCCCGCGCGCACATAAGCCAGCCCCAGGAAGAAGGGCGGCGCCGGATGCTTCGGTGCAAGGTCCATCGCATGCCGGAACGCGAACAGGGCAGCGGGCGAGACGTAGCCGCCGTCATGCTGCGCGATCGCGCCGCCCAGCCCGGTCCACAGCGACATGTCCTTCGGCATCTTGCGGATGCCGCCCAGCATCACCGCGACCGCCGCCTCCGGCTCGCCCGCGCGCAGCATCGCGTCCGAGGCGGTGAGATAGGCCGCCTCGGCGGTGAAATTGCCCGTCATCGCGCCGCGCAGCTTGACGATGCCGGGGTCGATCTCGATCCCCTCGCTCGCCGCCTCGGCGGGGCTGCCGGGCAGCGCCGGCCGGCCCTGGAGCGCATAGCCCGCCGCGCCCAGCATCAGCGCCGCGCCGACCATGGACCAGATCGCGCGCCCGACGCCGAGCACCCAGAGCAGCCCGGCGGTGCTCAGCCCGATCACGATCAGCCACACCCAGCCCATCAGCCGCGCCTCCTTCGCTTGAAGCTGACGCGCGCGATCAATGCGCCGGCGATCAGCAGCACGACCGGCGCGATCCACAAAGGCGCGGTGACGGGCGTCAGCGGCGGATCATAGGTCACATATTGGCCGTAGCGATCGATCAGCCAGTCGCGGATCTCATCGGGGCTCTCCCCTTGCGCGATCCGCGATCGCACCAGCGCGCGCATCCGGCCCGCCATGTCGGCATTGCTCTCGGCGATCGATTCGCCCTGGCAGACGACGCAGCGCAGCTCCGCCATCAGCGCCTTCGCCTCGGCCTCCAGCTTCGGGTCGGCAAGCTGGGTGTCGGCGAGGGACGGCGGCGCCAGCGGCGTATCCGCCATCGCAGGCGCCGCCGCCAGCAGCAGGAGGAGCGCGAGCCGCTTCACCGCGCGTTCCGTACCGCCTCGGCGATCCGGGCGACATCGTCGGCGCGGATGTCGCCGATATGCTGGAGCACGATCCGCCCCTCGCCGTCGATCACATAGGATTCGGGCACGCCCGAAGACCCGATCGCGAGCTGCAATTTCCCCGCGCGGTCGTCGCCGATCGCGGCATAGGGATTGCCGTAGCGATCGAGGAAGCGGCGGATATTCTCGGGCGTGTCGCGCACCGCGACGCCCTCGATCGGAACGCCCATCTTCTTGAGCGTCATCAATTGCGGCGATTCGGCGATGCACGGAATGCACCAGCTCGCGAACACGTTGAGCAGCTTGGGCGTCCCGTCGGTGAAGCTCTTCGTGCCGACGCCGGGCACCCCCTCGACCATCGCGGGCAGGCTGAAGCGCGGCAGCTCATGCCCCACCAGCGCCGATCGCACATAAGGGTCCGCCGGGCGCAGCAGCCCGCTCGCGACCGTCGCGAGCACCACGACGAACGCGGCGAGCGGCAACCAAAGCAATGCCTTCCTCACGCCTCCTCCTCCCGCCGGGCGGCGCGGCGCTCGCGCAGCAGCCGGCCGAGCAGCGACAAGACCCCGCCCAGCGCGATCAGGCCGCCGCCCAGCCAGATCAACGTCACGAACGGCTTCCACCATAAACGAAGCTGCCACCGGCCCTGATCGTCGGGCTGGCCGAGCACGGTATAGAGCTGCCCGTCGAGCCGCGTCGCGATCGCCGATTCGCTGGTCACGGTCGGCGGCGCGGAGAAGAAGCGGGACTGCGGGCGCAGCACGAACGGCGCCCCGTCGCCGCGCCGCGCGACGAGCCGGGCCTCGAGCGCCGACCAGTTATCGCCCACGGTCGGCCGGATGCCCTCGAGCGTCACCGTGAACGGCCCGACGCGCTGCGGTTCACCCACCCGCGCGGCGACCAGGGTTTCGCTGGTGAAGGCGCTGTCCGACGCCATGCCCGCGAGGCTCACCGCGATGCCGAGATGCGCGATCACCATGCCCCAGGTGAAAAGCGGCGTGCGCCTCAGGTCGCGCCCCCAGAGCGGCGCCACGCTCGCCACCGCCAGTCCGGCCGCGAAGCCCAGCCCCAGCAGCGGCAGCAGGCCGATCCCCGGCGCCGCGACCAGCACCACGACCAGCGCGATCACCGTCACCGCCGCCGGAACCGCCACCCGCCGACCGACGGGCACAAGCCGGTCGCGCCGCCAGCGCATCAGCGGCCCCGCCGCCATCACGGCGATCAGCGCCAATGCAATCGGCGCGAGCGTCTTGTCGAAGAACGGTGCGCCCACCGAAAGCTGCACGCCGAACGACGCCGCGACGATCGGATAAAGCGTCCCGATCAGCACCACGCCGAGGATCACGGAGAGCAGCAGATTGTTGACGACGAGCGCGCCCTCGCGGCTCACCGGCTCGAACGTCGCGCCCGCGCGGATCGTGCCGGCGCGCAATGCGAATAGCGCCAGCGCCCCGCCGATATAGAGCGCGAGCAGCGCAAGGATGAACTCGCCGCGCGCCGGATCGAGCGCGAAGGCGTGCACGCTCGTCAGCACGCCCGATCGGACGAGGAAGGTGCCGACCATCGACATCGAAAAGGCGACGACGGCGAGCATCACCGTCCAGGCGCGCAGCCCGTCGCGCGTCGCGAGCACCGTCACCGAATGGAGCAACGCGGTCGCCGCGAGCCAGGGCATCAGCGAGGCGTTCTCGACCGGGTCCCAGAACCACCAGCCGCCCCAGCCCAGCTCGTAATAGGCCCAATAGCTGCCCGCGGTGATGCCGAGCGTCAGGAAGATCCACGCCGCCAGCACCCAGGGCCGCATCGCGCGCGCGAAGGCAGGCCCCACGTCGCGCGTCACCATCGCGCCGACCGCGAACGAGAAGGCGACCGAGATGCCGACATAGCCGATGTAGAGCGTCGGCGGATGCAGTGCGAGGCCGGGGTCCTGGAGCAGCGGATTGAGCCCGCGCCCGTCCGGTGGCGCCGGGAAAAGCCGCGCGAACGGATTCGAAGAGAAGAGCAGGAACGCGTAGAAACCAAGCGCGATCGCCGCCTGCGCGCCGAGCGTGGCGATCAATGTCGGGCGCGGCAGCCGCTTCTCGAACAATGCCACCGCGCCGCCCGCCAGCCCCAAGATCGTCACCCAGAGCAGCATCGATCCTTCGTGATTCCCCCATGCGCCCGCGATCTTGTAGATCCACGGTTTCGCGGTGTGGCTGTTCTCCGCAACCAGCAGCACGGACATGTCGCTGCGCGCGAACACCACGATCAACAGCAGCATCGCGAGCGCGGTGAGCACACCCTGCACGACCGCAACCGGGCGAACGGCGGCGATCACCTGCGCTTGTGGACTCTGTTCTCCCGCGAAGGCGGGAGTCCAGGAGTCACGCGCGTCACCCTCGGAACCCTGGGCTCCTGCGTTCGCAGGAGCACGCGAAGCCCGCACGCCCATCGCGGCCAGCACGAGCTGCAACAGCGCCAGCGCGGCGGCGAACCACAAGGCGGCAAGGCCGGCTTCGGCGATCATTGCTCGAGCGACTTCGTCTCGTGCATCGCCCCCGCGACCTCGGGCGGCATGTATTTCTCGTCGTGCTTGGCGAGCAGATTGTCGGCAACGAAGCTCCCGTCGGGCTGGAACATGCCTTCCGCCACCACGCCCGATCCTTCCCGGAACAGGTCCGGCGCGACGCCGCGGAACCGCACCGGCACCTGCGCCGCCCCGTCCGTCACGACGAAGCGCATCGACACGCCGTCGGCGAGCCGTTCGATCGATCCTTGCTCGACCATCCCGCCCAGCCGCACATGCTTGCCGAGCGGCGGCCCCTCGCGTGCCACATCCGACGGCGCATAGAAGAACGCCGCCTGGTCCTTGAGCGCCGACAGCGCGAGTCCGCTCGCCCCCAGCACCGCGACGACCGCGAGCAGCACGAGCACCAGCCGCTGATGCTTCGCCTTCACCGCCGCAGATCCTCGGCCGCACGCTCGGCCTTCACCATCGCCCGCCAGCTCGCGAGCGCGAGCATGAGCGCCGCCACCAACGTCACGCCATAAGCGGCCTCGACAAAGGGCCAGGGATTCATGCCGCCAGCCGCCGCAACCGCGCTTCGACGCGCTGCGCCGCGAGCAGCGCGCGCATCCGCATCAGCACCACGCCCGCAAAGAACAGGGTCGCCCCGCCCAGCGTCCAGAACAGCGGCCACAGGATCGACGGATCGATGGTCGAGCCGGTGAGGCCAATGCTCTGCCCCTGGTGCAGCGTGTTCCACCACACCACCGAATAGCGGATGATCGGCAGCAGCACGCTGCCCGCAATGCCGAAGATCGCCGGAATCCGCCCGTCGCCGCCGCGGTCGCGATCGGCACGCGCGAGCGCGATATAGGCGAGATAGACGAAGAACAGCAGCAGCATCGAGGTCAGCCGCCCGTCCCATTGCCACCACGTCCCCCAGGTCGGCCGCCCCCAGATCGAACCCGTCACGAGGCACAGCCCCGCGAACACCGCGCCGGGCACCGCGATCGCCCGCGCCGCGACGCTCGCCAGCGGATGCCGCCAGACGAGGAAGACGATGCTCGCGATCGCGATTCCCGTCCATCCGCCCATGCCCAGCCACGCGGCGGGCACGTGGATGTACATGATTCGCACCGTCTCGCCCTGAAGATAATCGGGCGGCGTCCGCGTCAGCCCGCCCCACGCGCCGACCGCGAACAGCGCCACGCCCAGCCAGAAGACGAACGGCGTCAACGGCCGCGCGACCTTCAGAAAGCGTGTCGGATTGGCAAGGGCATGGAGCACGGGCACGAGCGTTGGTTAGGGGATCGGCGCGGGCGAATCCAGCAGTGAAGGCACATCCCTGCCGTCACCCTGAACTTGTTTGGTGCTTATCCCCTTCGGGCACGTAATCACCTGATCGCCCTTCTCGACGCACTTCCCCGGCGAAGGCCGGGGTCCAGTTGCGAGCGGCCCGATACTGGGCCCCGGCCTTCGCCGGGGAAGGAATTAGAAATTCGCCGGGGAAGGAATTAGAAATTCGTATCCGAAGGGGATAAGCCCCAACTTGTTTCAAGGTCCAAGGCTGCACCGGGCGAGAAGCTCGGAAATTCCGGGCGGGTCGCCCAGCCGCACGTTGGATGCCGAAACCCCTGCCTGCGCAGGGGCAGGCAAGTTCAGCATGACGGCAGCAAGGTCACCCCCGCCCGATCAGCCGCTGCGCGATCGTGTCGGCGACCTCGGAGGACGGCCGCCCTGTCCGATCCGCCTCGTCCCACACTTCCGCGAGCCGTTCGGGAATCGTCTCGATCCGGGCTCTCACCTCGGCTTCGTCGCCATGGCCGAGATATTCCAGCCCGACATTGATGATCCCGCCCGCGTTGATCACGTAATCGGGCGCATAGACGATGCCGCGCTCGGCGAGCCGCTCCCCATCCTCGCGCGTCGCGAGCTGGTTGTTCGCGGCGCCCGCGACCACCCGGGCCTTGAGCCTGCCGATCGTCTCTTCGGTGAGGATCGCGCCCAGCGCGTTGGGACTGACGACATCGGCCTCGATCGTCAGGATGGCGTCCGCCGCCGCCGTTTCGGCGCCCAATTCCCCGGCAAGTGCCTTCGCCTTGTCGGCATTGACGTCCGCCAGCGTCAGCTTCGCCCCGTCCCTGGCGAGCAGCCGCGCCAGCCCTCCGCCGACAGAACCGACGCCCTGGATCGCGACGTGCACGCCCTTCATGTCGTCCGCGCCCAGCCCGCGCCTGGCAGCGGCCTTCACGCCAAGATACACGCCATAAGCGGTGTACGGCCCCGGATCGCCGCCCGCCGCGCCGCTTTCGACCGGCAGGCCCGAGACGTATTTCGTCTGCTGCGCAATCACCTTCATCCGCGCTTCCGACATGCCGACATCCTCGGCCGTCACGTAGCGCCCGCCGAGTGATTCGACCGCGCGCCCGAACGCCTTGAGCCGCGCCTCGCTGATCGTGTCCCCCGGCCGGTCGGCGAGCACCACGCCCTTGCCGCCGCCCAGCGCCAGCCCCGCCATCGCGTTCTTGAAGCTCATCCCGCGCGAGAGGCGCAGCGCATCCGTGATGGCGTCGTCGGAATCGGCATAATGCCAGAAGCGCACCCCGCCCGCCGCCGGTCCGAGCGCGGTCGAATGGATCGCGATGATGGCGCTGAGGCCGGAAGCCGGATCGGTGAACAGATGGACGCCTTCATGCGCGTCGAAATCGGGAAAGCCCCAGCCGGTCGTCATCGATTTTCCTGGGATTTGCGAACAGGAAATGGGGCGATCGACGGGACTTGAACCCGCGACCCTCGGTACCACAAACCGATGCTCTAACCAACTGAGCTACGATCGCCGCGAACCCGTGGCCCCTAGCGGCGCGGGCGCCCCAGCGTCAAGCGCCCGCATCTCAATAACGCACGCCGCCTTTCATCACGAAACCGACCCGTTCGAGCGCAGCCATGTCGTCACCCGGATCGCCTTTGACCGCAACGAGGTCTGCCGCCATGCCCGGCGCGATAGTCCCGGTCTCGTCGGCAATGCCCGACACGCGCGCATTGCCGGCGGTCAGCACGCCGAGCACGTCGATCGCGGGCATGCCCCATTTCGCCATCAGCTCCCGTTTTTCGGCTCCCCCGACGATAGCGCCGCGGCCACCCTTTCCCCTGCGTCCACAAAAGGCGCGCGAATGTGTTAAGGTGCTGATCGAGATCATGTCGCATCCGTCGTCATGGGCGTAGAACGACGGAATGCAGGGGGGCTGTCGAGGGAGAAGATCGATGGCCAAAAGACGAACCGGAAGCAGGAGGCGCCGTCGCGGCCGAAGGGGGCGGCCATGATCACCCTGCTCATGCTCGATGCCGAGCATCATTGTCTGGCGACCCCCGCCGACGCGCCGTGCTACATCTGCCGCGCGCCTCGCCGCCATGCGGGTCCGCACGAATATGTGCCGATCGACATGGTGATGGTGGCCGACAAGGCCGAGGAAGCGGCGCCAACCCGCGTGGCCGTCGACGAGGTCGTGGGATAGGTTCCGGGCAGCCGCGCGTTGGCGTCGATGTGCACGGCGGAGGAACAAAGATGACCGACGAGGAACCCGTCCACCTCACCGCCAGACAAGCGCGCGGCGGCGAGATCATCCTGCGTTCGCGCCGCCGGCGGCAAATCTTCGTCGCCGGGCTGATCGGCTTCGTGATCCTGGCGATCGTGATCTATATCGCCCGCTGGTGACCGCTCGGAACGGAAAAGGGCCGGCGCGCGTGCGTCCGCGGCCGACCCTTCGCTGATCCGTGGTGGGCGCGGCTGGGATTGAACCAGCGACCCCTGCGGTGTGAACACAGTGCTCTACCACTGAGCTACGCGCCCCAAACGTCAGGGCGGCGGAAAATCCGCCGCCCCTTCGCGTGGCGGTCCTTTAGCAGGCGTCCTGCGCTTGTCCAGCCCGCCCGCCGCCGGAAATCCGATCTTAGTTGACCGCGTCCTTCAGGCCCTTGCCGGCCTTGAACTTCGGCTGGGTCGACGCCTTGATCGTCATCGGCTCACCGGTGCGCGGATTGCGGCCGGTCGACGCCTTGCGCTTCGAAACCGAGAAGGTGCCGAAGCCGACCAGGCGAACCTCGTCGCCGCGCTTGAGCGCGCCGGAGATCGAATCGAACACGGCTTCGACAGCCTTGCTGGCATCGCCCTTGCCGAGACCCGACGCATCGGCCACGGCGCCGATCAGTTCTTGCTTGTTCATTCCCAGGGAACCCCCGTTTGATTGGTCAAAAGGAATCGCGGCCGAAGCCGGTGGCGCAGTAAGGCCATTCCGTCGGCCCGAGTCAAAGGGATTCGGCGGAAATCGGGGCGGCACGCCCCAAAATCCGGTGATTCCGTCGCTTCAATGATGCATTTCACCGCTGATCGACGGGGTTCCCGCGGGCGGCTGCGCGGCGAGTTCGTCGGCATCGGTCCAGTCGATCGCGGCGAGCGGCTCGGTCAGCGCGAGTCGCAGCACCTCGTCGACATGGCCGACCGGCACGATCTTCAGCCCGTCCTTGATGTTCTGCGGAATCTCGGCGAGGTCCTTCTCGTTTTCCTCGGGGATCAGCACCGTCTCGATCCCGCCCCTCAGCGCGGCGAGCAGCTTCTCCTTCAAGCCTCCGATCGGCAGCACGCGGCCGCGCAGCGTCACCTCGCCGGTCATCGCGATCTCGCGCCGCACCGGCACGCCCGTCAGCGTCGAGACGATCGAGGTCACGATCCCGATCCCCGCCGACGGCCCGTCCTTGGGCACCGCGCCCTCGGGCAGGTGGATGTGCACGTCCTTGCGATGGAACAGGCTCGGCTTGATTCCGTAGGAGGGGCTGCGCGCCTTGATGAAGCTGAACGCGGCCTCGACCGATTCCTTCATCACGTCGCCCAGCTTGCCCGTGGTCTTGGCGGCGCCCTTGCCGGGCACCGTGACGCTCTCGATCGTCAGCAGCTCGCCGCCCACCTCGGTCCAGGCGAGGCCGGTGACGGCGCCGATCTGGTGCTCCTCCTCGGAAAGCCCGTGGCGATACTTCCGCACGCCCGCGAACTCGGAGAGGTTCTCGGGCGTGATCGTCACGCTCTCGGCCTTGCCCTCCAGGATCTTGCGCAGCGCCTTGCGCGCCAGCTTGGCGATCTCGCGCTCCAGCGTGCGCACGCCCGCCTCGCGGGTATAGAACTGGATCAGCGCGCGCAGCCCTTCGGTGGTGAGCGTGAACTCGCCGTCCTTCAGCCCGTGCGCCTCGATCTGCTTGGCGAGCAGGTGGCGTTCCGCGATCTCGACCTTCTCGTCCTCGGTATAGCCCTCCAGACGGATGATCTCCATGCGATCGAGCAGCGGCTGCGGCAGGTTCAACGTGTTCGCCGTGGTCACGAACATCACATCGGAAAGATCGATGTCGATCTCCAGATAATGGTCGTTGAACTTGTTGTTCTGTTCGGGATCGAGCACCTCGAGCAGCGCCGACGCGGGATCGCCGCGGAAATCCTGGCCGAGCTTGTCGATCTCGTCGAGCAGGAACAGCGGATTGCTCGTCCCCGCCTTGCGCAGGTTGGTGACGATCTTGCCCGGCAGCGAGCCGATATAGGTGCGCCGGTGGCCGCGAATCTCGGCCTCGTCGCGCACGCCGCCCAGCGATTGCCGCACGAACTCGCGGCCCGTCGCCTTGGCGATCGACTTGCCGAGGCTTGTCTTGCCCACGCCCGGCGGGCCGACGAGGCACAGGATCGGGCCTTTCAATTTGTTGGTGCGCGCCTGCACGGCGAGATACTCGACGATCCGGTCCTTGACCTTCTCGAGCGCATAATGGTCCTCGTCGAGCACCTCCTGCGCCGTCGCAATATCCTTCTTGAGCTTGGATTTCTTGCCCCAGGGCAGCCCCAGCAGCACGTCGAGATAATTGCGCACGACGGTCGCCTCGGCGGACATCGGCGCCATCGTCTTCAATTTCTTGAGCTCGGCGGTCGCCTTGGTGCGCGCTTCCTTGGAGAGCTTGAGCTTGGCGATCTTCTGGGTGAGCTCGGCGATCTCGTCGCCCTCGTCCTCGCCCTCATTGCCCAGCTCGCGCTGGATCGCCTTCAACTGCTCGTTGAGATAATATTCGCGCTGCGTCTTCTCCATCTGGCGCTTGACGCGGCCCTTGATCTTCTTCTCGACCTGAAGGACGCCCAGTTCGCCCTCCATGAAGGCATAGGCCATCTCCAGCCGCCGCGCGGGATCGCGCTCGACGAGCATCGCCTGCTTGTCGGCGACCTTGATGGAGATGTTGCCCGCGACGGCATCGGCGAGGCGCGAGGCATCCTCGATCTCGGCGAGCTGCACCGCGGTCTCGGCGGGCAGCTTGCGGTTGAGCTTGGCATAATTTTCGAACTGGTCGACCACCGAACGCATCAGCGCGGAAATCTCGGTGCCGCCCGCTTCCTGCTCCTCGGTCAGCGCGACGGTCGCGGTCAGATGGTCGTCGGTCCGCTCCAAGGCCTCCAGCGATCCGCGCTGCTTGCCTTCGACGAGCACGCGCACCGTGCCGTCGGGCAGCTTCAGAAGCTGGAGCACGGTCGCGCTGACGCCCATGTCGTAGAGGTCGTCACGATCGGGATCGTCCTCGGCCGGGTCGAGCTGGGCGACGAGGAAAATCTCCTTGTCGGCCGCCATCGCGGCTTCGAGCGCGGCCACCGATTTGTCGCGGCCGACGAACAGCGGCACGATCATGTTCGGAAAGACGACGATGTCGCGCAGCGGCAGAACGGGAAAACGCTGGGTCATGAATACTCCAACGGCGCCCGACCGGGGCGCCTTCACCAACTTTATATGGGAAGCGTGACGATTCCATCAATCACCGGCGTGCCTCCGCTTTCTCCCTTCCTTCCGTCACCCTGAGCTTGTCTCAGGGTCCAAGGTCGCGCCGGACGATATGCATAGCGGCGGAGCCAAACGGTGGACACACAGCCCAGCCCTGCCTTGGATGCTGAAACGAGTTCGGCATGACGGCAGAAAGCAACGGGCGATCCCTCGACTCCGCGGCCCGGCAGCGGCAGGATGAGGAAGATCGAACCAAGGGGGAATCACCATGATCGTCCGGCTCTTCGCCGCCGCTTCGCTGCTCGCGCTCGCATCGGCAGCGCCCACCTTCGCGGCAGAAAAGGGCCAGCCGCCGATCACCGCGCAAACCTCGTCCTCCGGCGCCCCGCTCGCGCCCGAGCAGAAGGCCGTCACGTTCGACACCGCCGATCTCGCGTTCGAAATCTTCCCCGACCGCGAATCGATCGCCGGGGTCGCGACGCTGAACTTCACCGCCAGGAGCCCGATCACCCGCCTCGTCATCGATCTGGACCGCAACCTCCCCGTTTCGGCCGTCGCGATCGACGGCACGCCGCTCGCCGGGGGTGCCTGGTCCAACCCCGAAGGGCGGATGACGATCGACCTCGGCAAGACGGTGCCCGCCGGCGGCAAGGTCTCCGCGACGATCACCTATGCCGGCACGCCGCACGTCGCGGTGCGCGCGCCATGGGACGGCGGCTTCGTCTGGGCCAGGACGCCCGGCGGCAAGCCCTGGGTCGCCACCGCGGTCCAGATGGAAGGCTGCGACCTGTTCTGGCCGTGCATCGACTATCCCACCTACGAGCCGGACCGGATCGACATCCACATCACCGTGCCCAAGGGGCTGGTCGCCCCCTCGAACGGCGTGTTCAAGGGCAAGCAGACGCTCCCCGACGGCCGCACCACCTGGAACTGGAGCGTCAGGCATCCGACGCTTTACGGCATCGCGCTCAACGTCGGGCCCTACGAACAGATCTCGGGCACCTACAAGAGCCGCTTCGGCAACAGCATCCCGATGTTCTACTGGTATCTTCCCGGTGAGGAGAAACAGGCGAAGGAGCTGTTCGCCGAATTCTCCAGAACGCTCGATTTCTTCGAAAGCGTGATCGGCCCCTATCCCTTCGGCGACCAGAAGCTCGGCGTGGTCGAGACGCCCCACAAGGGCATGGAGCACATGACGATCAACGCCTATGGCAACGAATACGCGAAATCGCCCTACGGCTTCGACGATCTGTTCCAGCACGAATTTGCCCATGAATGGTTCGCCAACCAGATGACGGCGGCGAACTGGGACGATTTCTGGCTCCACGAAGGCTTCGCCGCCTATATGCAGCCGCTCTACGGCGACTGGCTGGACGGCCGCTGGGCCTATACCGCGATGCTCGCCCGTTCGCGCATGGGGATCGCGGCGCAGTCGCCGCTGGTCCTCGGCAAGCCGCAGACGGCGGAGAACGTCTATGTCGAGCAGCCCGGCCGCGGCGGCGACATCTACACCAAGGGCGCGTGGACGCTCCACACGCTCAGGAACCTGATCGGCGACAAGGCCTTTTTCGACGCCGTCCGCCTGCTCGTCTACGGCCGCACCGATCCCAGGCCCGGCAATTTCCGGCAGGTCTTCCGCTCGACCCCCGATTTCATCCGTTTCGTGAACCAGACCACGGGCAAGGATTATCAGTGGCTGTTCGACGTCTACGTCTATGATGCGGCGCTGCCCCAGCTCGTCGAGACGCGCGAGGGCGACACGCTGACGCTGCGCTGGAAGACACCGCACGACAAGCCCTTCCCGATGCCCGTCGAGGTCCGCGTCGGCGACAGGATCGAGACCTTGCCGATGACCGGCGGCACCGGCACGCTCGCCGTGCCCGCCGACGCGCATGTCGTGCTCGATCCCAACTCGAAGATCCTCATGCAGTCCGATACCGTGGATGCCTTCCAGGCGTGGCGGAAGGCGCAACAAGACCGAAAGGCCCAATAGTGCACGCTCTCCCCCTCCTTGCCCTTTCCCTCGCGCTCGCCGCCGTGGCGCCCGCGCAGCAGCTCCCGCAGAAGGGCGAGCCGCCGATCACCGAGCAGACGGAGAAATCGGGCGGCGCGCGTCCGGCCGAACAGATGGCGATGCGCTTCGACGTCGCCGACCTCGCGATCGAGGTGCTGCCCGAGACGCGCTCGATCGAGGGCACGGCGACGCTCACCTTCACCGCCACCGCGCCGCTCGCGCGCCTCGTCATCGATCTCGACAGGAATCTCGGGCCGCAGCAGGTCGCGATCGACGGCAAGACGCTCCCCGCCTCGGCCTGGTCCAATCCCGACGGCCAGCTCACCATTGCGCTGCCCGAGCCGGTCGCGGCGGGCGGCAAGGTGACGGCGACGATCACCTATGGCGGCACCCCGCACGTCGCGGTCAAGGCGCCGTGGGACGACGGCATCGTCTGGGCGGAGACGCCCGACGGCCGCCCGTGGGTCGCCACCACCGCCGAAGGCTATGGCTGCGACCTGTTCTGGCCGTGCCTCGATTTTCCGCGCGGAGAGCCCGCGCGCGTCGATCTCCACATCACCGTGCCCAAGGGGCTGAAGGCGCCCTCCAACGGCGTGCTCGTCGGCGTCGATACGCTTCCCGACGGCCGCACCACCTGGAACTGGACCGCGAAGAGCCCCAACCCCTACAGCGTCGCGCTCAACATCGCGCCCTACGAGGTCGTCAAGGGCACCTATCACAGCCAATACGGCAACGAGATTCCGATGTTCTACTGGTATCTCCCCGGCGAGGAGAAACAGGCCAAGGAGCTCTTCTCCGAATTCGCCCCAACGCTCGATTTCTACGAGACATTGGTCGGCCCCTATCCGTTCGGCGACGAGAAGGTCGGCGTGGTCGAGACCCCGCACAAGGGCATGGAGCACCAGACGATCAACGCCTACGGCAACGACTATGCCAAGGGGCCGGAGGGGTTCGACTGGCTGTTCCACCACGAATTCGGCCACGAATGGTTCGGCAACCAGCTCACCGCGGCGAACTGGGACGATTACTGGCTGCACGAAGGTTATGAAAGCTACATGCAGCCGCTCTACGGCCGCTGGCTCCAGGGCGAGGCGCGCTACGCGGCGATGATGCTCGACCAGCGCAACAACATCCGGAACCAGGCGCCGATCGTCTCGGGCACGATGCGCACCGAGGAGGAGGTGTACGAGGCCGACAAGGGCGGCCCCGGGCAGGACATCTATTACAAGGGCTCGTGGGTTCTCCACACGCTGCGCAACCTGATCGGCGACGACGCCTTCTGGAAGGTGACGCGGCTGGAGGTCTACGGCCGCGCCGATCCCAGGCCCGGCAATTTCAAGCCGCGTTTCGGCTCGACGGACGAATATATCGCCAATGTGAAGAAGGTGACGGGCAAGGATTACGGCTGGTTCTTCGACGTCTATCTGAAGCAGGCGGCGCTCCCCGAGCTGATCCGCGCGCGCACCGGCGATACGCTCACGCTCACCTGGAAGACGCCGAACGACCTTCCCTTCCCGATGCCGATCGAGGTCCAGGTCGGCGACAAGGTGGTCAAGCTGCCGATGACGGACGGCACCGGGACGATCACGGTGCCCGACGGCGCGCACGTCGTCGTCGATCCCTGGGCGCGCGTGCTCAAGCAATCCGACGCGATCCAGGCCTATCAGGAATGGACCAGGCAGCAGATGGCCGAGCGCGCGGCGGCGGAGAGGGAGTAAGCGTCTCGGCCAAGACAGGTTCGTCATCCTGACGAAAGTCAGGATCCATTCGGCACGCCGTCCGCCATGATCTACCGGAGCAAGAATGGATGCTGACGTGCGTCAGCATGACAGAATATCAATCGTCCTGACTCGACGGTGGAGGTCGAGGGCCGAAATGATGCGGCCCTTTCCTGCCGCCGTCCAGCCTGTATTGTCCCGGCCAACCACCGCACCCCGGGGAGCCCCGCATGAAGCCCATCCGTACCGCCGTCGCCGCGCTGGCATTGTTCACGTCCGTTCCCGCGCTCGCACAGGCGCTCACGCCCGCCGAAAAGGCGCAGATCGACACGCTCGTCACCGAAACGCTCGCCGAAACCGGCGTCCCCTCCGCCTCGGTCGCGATCGTGCGGGGGGGCGAGATCGTCTATACCGACGCCTGGGGCAAGCAGTCCCCCGCCATCGCGCACGCGCGCGCCGACGTGCCGTATCAGATCGCGTCGATTTCCAAGCAGTTCACCGCCGCCGCGCTCCTGCTGCTCGAGGATCAGGGCAAGCTCTCGCTCGACGATCGGGTGAGCAAATACATCCCCGGCATCACCCGCGGCGACGAGATCACGATCCGCCAGCTTTTGAGCCACACCTCCGGCCTCCAGGATTACTGGCCGCAGGATTACAGCTTCGCCGCGATGGAGCACCCGACCACGCCCCGGCAGATCGTCGACCGCTGGGCGAAGAAGCCGCTCGATTTCGACCCCGACACGCAATGGCAATATTCGAATACCGGCTATGTCGTCGCCGGCATGATCGTCGAGAAGGTCGCCGGGATGCCGCTGCTCGACTTCCTCCGGAAGAACATCTTCTCGAAGCTCGACATGCACCCGGTCGACCAGGATCTCGCGATCGGCAAGGGCTATCCGGTCGGCTATCACCGCTACGCGCTCGGCCCCGTCCGCCCCGAAAAGCCCGCCGCGCCCGGCTGGCTCTACGCCGCCGGCGAGCTGGCGATGACCGCATCCGACCTCGCCAAATGGGACATCGCCCGCATCGACCGCACCGTCCTGCCCGATGACGACTGGCAGGCACAGGAAACGCCCGTCATCCTCACCAACGGCAAGAATACGGGCTACGGCCTCGGCGTCGATGTCGGCGTGACCGACAGCGGCCATGCTTATGTGGAGCATAGCGGCGAGGCGGTCGGATTCCTCTCCGAAAACATCGTCTTTCCCAAGGACGAGGCCGCGATCGTCGTCTTCGTGAACAGCGATTTCTCGAACGCCTATGGCGCCATCGCACAGGGCATCGAACGGATCGTCTTTCCCGGGATCGCCGGCGCCTCCGACGCCGATGTCGAGAAGGCCAGGACCGCCCACGCCCGCAAAGTCTACGACCAACTCGTCCATGGCACGCTCGACCGCGCGCTGATGACCGAGGATGCGAACTATTATTTCACCGCGCAAGCGCTGAAGGACTATCACCAGAGTCTCTCCGCGCTCGGCGAGCCCGTCAGCTTCGCGCCCCGCAGCGGCCCCAAATTGCGCGGCGGCTTCGTCTATCGCAGCTATATCGTCACCTATCCCGACCGGAAGCTGTCGGTGAGCACCTATGCCGAACCCGGCGAGAACGGCCGCTACGAGCAGTTCCTCGTCGCCCCGATGAGCTGAGGCCTGCACGATGACCGACTTCGCCCCGCTCCTCCAGCCCGACAAGGGCCAGCCCGCCCGCACGATCCACGTCGTCCATCCCGACGACTGGGCCGGCTGGCTCGCCGCGCAGCCCCCGCGCGTCCGCGCGATGGCCGCCGCGCACCGCCTCACCGGCAAGCCCGGCAACGCCGCGATCCTTCCGGGCGACGACGCGGAGGACTGGTCCGCCCTCCTCGTCTGCAACGAGGAAAAGACATCGCCCTGGCGCATCGCCTCGCGCGCAGCCGCGCTCCCCGAAGGCACCTACCGGCTCGCCGAGGGCGATCCCGGCGCGGGCGCGCTCGGCTGGCTGCTCGCGCAGCACCGTTTCACCCGCTACCGCGCGGCCGAGGGCGATACCGGCCCGCGCGTGCTCCTGACCCCCGATCCCGCGCGCATCGACGAGACCGTCCGCCTCGCCGAGGCGACCGCGCGCGTCCGCGATCTCGTCGACACCTCGGCCGCCGATCTCGGCCCCGCCGAGCTGGAGGCCGAGGTCGATGGGCTCGCCAAAATCCATGGCGCGACCGTCACCGTCACCCGCGGGGATGCGCTCGAACAAGGCTATCCGATGATCCATGCGGTCGGAAAGGCGGCCGCCAAGGGCCGCGAGCCGCGCCTGATCGAGCTCGAATGGGGCAAGCCCGGCGCGCCCCGCATCGCGATCGTCGGCAAGGGCGTGGCGTTCGATTCGGGCGGGCTCGATATCAAGCCCGCCGCGGGCATGAAGCTGATGAAGAAGGACATGGGCGGCGCCGCGCATGCGCTCGCGCTGGCGGGGCTGGTGATGGCGGCGCGGCTTCCGGTGCGCCTCCACCTCCTCATCCCCGCGGTCGAGAATGCCATATCCGGCAACGCCTTCCGCCCCGGCGACGTGCTCCGCTCGCGCAAGGGCCTGACGGTCGAGAACACCAATACCGACGCCGAGGGCCGCCTCATCCTCGGCGACGCGCTCGCGAAAGCGGGCGAATCCGATCCCGAACTGATCCTCGATTTCGCCACCCTGACGGGCGCCGCCCGCGTCGCATTGGGGCCGGATCTCCCCGCCACCTTCGCCAACGACGACGCGCTGGCCGACGCGCTGCTGGCGGCGGGCCGCGACGTCCACGATCCCCTGTGGCGGATGCCGTTGTGGGACGGCTATGACGACATGCTCAAATCCGACATCGCCGACATGGTCAACGCCCCAGAGGGCGGCTTTGCGGGCGCGGTGACGGCGGCCCTCTTCCTCCGCCGCTTCGTGCCGAAGGAGACCGCCTGGGCCCATTTCGACACCTTCGCCTGGCGCCCCACCGCCAAGCCCGCCCGCCCCAAAGGCGGCGACGCCTACGGCCTCCGCGCGGCGTGGCGGATGCTGGAGCGGCGCTATGGGTGATCCGCCTGTAAAGCGCTTCCCCGACGAAGGCCGGGGTCCAGCCGTCAAACATTGCGCGCGATAGCGCGCCCGCGCTGCCACGCGGAAGACTTGTTTAGCTGGACCCCGGCCTTCGCCGGGGAAGTGCCCAAAATAGGCGACGGATATCGTCTTCCCAGGCTGTGTCGAGATTCAGTTCAGGGCGAGTCGAAAATGGTGGTTTGCCGGGACCCGGCGCGCAGCGCACTTTTGGTGCGTGAGCACCGGAAGCACGGCAAACCGCCATTTGCAGGCCGCCTTGGGCTGAATATCGATACAGCCTATGCCGCCTCGATGATCGGCACGAACGTCTCCGCCGTCAGGCTCGCGCCGCCCACCAGCGCCCCGTCGACGTCCGGCGCGCTCAGGATCGCCGCCGCGTTCGCCCCCGTCACCGATCCGCCGTACAAAATCCGTATCCCCGCCGCCGCATCCCCGACGAGCTGCCGCAGCTTCGTCCGCGCGATCGCGTGGATGGCGGAGATGTCCTCCACGGTCGGTGTCCTTCCCGTGCCGATCGCCCAGCGCGGCTCGTAGGCGAGCGTGAGCCAGTCGGGCGTCGCTCCGTCGGGCACCGATTTCTCGATCTGCGCCTGCACCACCCGCTCGGCGCGCCCGGCGTCGCGCTCCGCCTCGGTCTCGCCGCAGCACAGGATGACGTTCAGTCCGTGCGCGCGCGCCGCCGCGGCCTTGGCCCAGGCATCCTGGCTCGTCTCGTTCTGGTCCGCGCGCCGCTCGCTATGCCCGACGATCACGACGCGCGCGCCCGCCTCCACCAGCATCGGTGCCGAGATGCAGCCCGTATGCGCGCCCGAATCGGCCTCGTGGCAATCCTGCCCGCCGATCGCCAGCCCCGGCGCCGCCCGCGCCGCCGCCTCGATCAGCGTGAAGGGCACGCACACCGCCACGTCCACGCCCGGATGGCGCGCCGCCGCCGCCGCGATCTTCTCGATTTCGGGCAGGTCAGCCCGGAGCCCGTTCATCTTCCAATTCGCCGCCACGAACTTGCGCCGCATGCCTTCCTCCCTTGTTTTGCTCCGGCTCTAGCGAAGCCCCACGCGCGCACAAGCTTGAAGCGCGCCCGCTCCCCCCCTAAAGCGTGCCGCTTCACTCCTTTTCAGCCGATCGGTCCGCCCGCGCATGCTCAGCTTCATCCGCCGCCTCACCAGCTCGAAGATCGGCATCGTCGTCACCTTCATCGTGTTGATCGTGATCGCGATCGCCTTCGCTGCGGGCGACATGATGGGGATCACCTCCACCAGCGGCGGGATAGCACCCACCACCGTCGCCAAGGTCGGCAATACGAGCATCGGCGAGAATGCGTTGCGCGAACGCGTCCAGCAGGATCTGCAAGGCTATCGCCAGCAGCAGCCGTCGCTCGACATCACCACCTTCATCCAGGGCGGCGGGCTCGACGGCGCGCTCGGCCGCATGATCGACGGGCTCGCTTATGTGCAGTTCGCGCAAGACCAGGGCATGCGGGTGAGCAAGCGCCTCGTCGACGGCCAGATCGCGAGCATCCCCGCCTTCCAGGGCCCCGACGGCCAGTTCAGCATGCAGGCCTATCGCGCCGTCCTCGCGCAGCAGCAGCTCACCGATGCCGGTCTGCGGCAGGACATGACGCAGGACATCCTCGCCCGCCAGCTTCTGCTGCCGACGATCGGCGCGAGCCAGGTGCCCACGCAGATGGCGATCCCCTATGCCGCGCTGCTGCTCGAAAGACGGCAGGGCACGGTCGGCTTCATCCCCGCGCGCGCAATGCCCGCGGGCAAGGCGCCCACAGATGCCGAGATCGAGACCTTCTACAAGCACGGCGCCGCGCGCTACACCGTGCCCGAGCGGCGCGTGATCCGCTACGCCGTCGTCACGACCGACATGGTCGCCGACAAGGCGCAGCCGACCGACGCCGAAATCGCCAAGGCCTATGCCGACCAGAAGGACCGCTTCGCCGCCAGGCAGACGCGCACGCTGAAGCAGGTGATCGTCGCGGACAAGAACGCGGCGGCGCAAATCGCCCGGAAGGTGAAGGGCGGCACCTCGATCGACGCCGCTGCGCAGGCCGCCGGTCTCGAAGCCTCGACCATCACCGACGTCGAGAAAGACGCCTACACCCAGCAAAGCTCGGCCGAGGCCGCCAACGCCGCCTTCTCCGCCGCCGAGGGCGCGCTGGTCGGCCCGGTGCAGACGCCGCTCGGCTTCGCGATCGTGCGGATCGAGAAGATCACCGACGTCCCCGGCAAGACGCTCGCCCAGGCGCACGATACGCTCGCCGACGAAGTGCGGCAGGAAAAGACCCAGGCCGCGCTCGCCGATCTGCGCGCGACGATCGACGATGCGCTGCTAGACGGCGCGACCTTCGCCGAAGTCGCCGCCGACAAGAAGCTGGAGGCGAAGCAGACCGCCGCCCTCACCGCCCAGGGCGTCGATCCCCTCGATCCCGAAAGCAAGCCCGATCCGAAGCTGACGCAGGTCGTCGCCGCCGGCTTCGACGCGCAGGAAGGCGATGCGCCGCAGATCGTCGCGGTGGGCGATGACGGCAGTTTCGCCGTCGCCGCGCTGGAACGCATCGTCCCCGCAGCCCCGCGTCCGCTCGCCGAGATTCGCGATCGCGTGGTGGAGGATTTCAAGGCCGACCGCGCCCGCACCGCCGCGCGCAAGGTCGCCGCAGACGTGGTCGCGAAGGTCGACAAGGGCACGGCGCTCGCCAAGGCACTGAACGAGACCGGCCTCTCGCTGCCTCCTGCCGAGTCGATCGACGCGACACGCGCGCAGCTCCTCCAGAACCGCAACGGCGCCCCGCCCCCGCTCGCGCTGATGTTCTCGATGACCGAGAAGAAGGCGAAGCTGCTCGAGGCGCCGGGAAGTGCCGGCTGGTTCGTCGTCTATCTCGACGAGATCGACCGCGTCGATGCCAAGGGGCATGACGACGTGATCGCCGCCGCGCGCGCCGATCTCTCCCGCCAGGCGGGTGCCGAATATGCCGAGCAGTTCACCGAAGCCGTCCGCCGCAAGATCGGCGTCGAACGCAACGCCAAGGCCATCGCCGACGTCCGCAACGCGCTGACCGGCGCGGGCAATCCGTGAGCGGTGCGCCGGATGTCGTCCTAAACCCGTTCGCCCTGCGCTTGCCGAAGGGCCGCTTTTCTTCCTGGGAAGGGAAAACGGTGCGTCGACAAGCTCGGCACGAACGGAGAAGCGGGTGCCAGAGCCTGGGGACCAAACCATGATCCAAGGCACCGATCCCGCCCGCGCCGCGCTCGCGCAAGGCCGCCCCGCGCTCGTCTGGCAGCGCGGCGTGGACGACCTGCACACCCCCGTCGCCGCCGCGCTCGCGCTGATCGAGCCGGGCCGCGGGGATTTCCTGCTCGAATCGGTCGAGGGCGGCGCGGTGCGCGGGCGCTACAGCCTGCTCGGCCTCGCCCCCGATCTCGTCTTCCGCGCCCAGGGCGACACCGCCGCGATCAACGCCCGATGGCTCGCCGACCGAAACGCCTTCGCGCCGGCCGACCGGCCCACGCTTGCCGCGCTCCGCGATCTCGTCGCCGCGTGCCGCATGGATGTGCCGCCCGAGCTGCCCCCCGCGCTCGCCTGCCTCGTCGGCTATTTCGGCTATGAGACGATCGGCCTGGTCGAGCAGCTTTCCCGGCCCGCCGCCGATCCGCTCGGCCTGCCCGACATGATGTTCGTGCGCCCGACGGTGATCCTGATCTTCGACCGGCTGAGCGACGCCCGCTTCATCGTCGCCCCCGTCTGGCCCGACGCGACGCGCACGCCCGACGCGCTGATCGACGCCGCGCGCGATCGCATCGAGGAAACCGCGCGCCGGCTTACCGCGCCCGATCTGCCCCCGCCCCCGCGCGCCGAGGCGGCCGCGATCGACCTCGCGCCCCAGCTCCCGCCCGGCCGCTATGCCGAGATGGTCGCGCGCGCCAAGGACTATATCGTCGCCGGCGACATCTTTCAGGTCGTGCTTGCGCAGCGCTTCACCGCGCCCTTCACGCTCCCGCCGTTCGAGCTCTACCGCGCGCTGCGCCGCGTGAACCCCTCGCCCTTCCTCTACCATCTCGATCTGCCCGGCTTCGCGCTGACGGGGTCGAGCCCCGAAATCCTCGTCCGCGTGCGCGACGGCGAGGTGACGATCCGCCCGATCGCCGGCACGCGCCCGCGCGGGCGAACCGCGTCCGAAGACGAAACCAACCGCGCGAGCCTGCTCGCCGATCCCAAGGAGCGCGCCGAGCATCTGATGCTGCTCGATCTCGGCCGCAACGATGTCGGCCGCGTCGCCGAGGCCGGCAGCGTGCGCGTGACGGACAGCTACGGCATCGAATTCTACAGCCACGTCATGCACATCGTCTCGAACGTGATCGGCCGCCTCGATCCCGAAAAGGACGCGCTCGACGCGCTCTTCGCCGGTTTTCCGGCGGGCACCGTCTCGGGTGCGCCCAAGGTCCGCGCCTGCCAGATCATCGCCGAGCTGGAGCCCGAGGTGCGCGGCGCCTATGCGGGCGGCGTCGGCTATTTCTCGCCCGACGGCTCGATGGATTCGTGCATCGTGCTGCGGACGGCGGTGGTGAAGGACGGCGTGATGCACGTCCAGGCGGGCGCGGGCATCGTCGCGGACAGCGATCCCGCCTACGAACAGCGCGAATGCCAGGCCAAGGCCGGCGCCCTCCTCGCCGCCGCCCGCGAAGCCGTTTCGCGCGCAAGCGAGCCCGGTTTCGGCCAATAGCGCCGCATTCCTGCGAAAGCGGGAATCCAGGGTCACAAGCGATCACGCTCGCATTTCCGGGCGCCTGCTTGCGCGGGGGCGATCCCCTACGGAATCGAATTCTGCTCCCGCTCCCGCTCGCGTCGTTCCGCCGCGGCCTTGCGCGCGGCTTCCATGAAGCATCCGGTCTGCCCCCCGGTTCCGACCGGCGAGCAGGTATCGGGCAATCCGCCCGCCTTGCGGCTGACGTCGTCGATTACCTGCGCCTTGTTGACCCAGGAGTTCTTGGCGGGCGTGAATTCGGTCTCGCGCAGATCCTCGGGAATGCGGAACTGCTCGTCGGCATCCTTCTTGGTGCACACCACCACCTCGCCTTCCTCGGCCTTGGGGCACGGCTCGTCGCCATAGACGGTGACGTTGCGGATGCGCTGCGGCGGCGAATCCTGCCGCCCCTCGGCGGCGGCCACCTGCTCGGGCGTCTGCTGCGCGACAAGCGGCGCGGGCGCGGCGAGCAGCGCGGCGAGGATGAGCGGAACCATGAGCAATCTCCTTGGAACTCAACGTCTGCCGGACGCGATTGCTCCGGGCTGAACGAGGGGTGTGCCGTGCATTCGCGGCCAAATCAGGGCGCTATGCTATTATCCGCTGGCGCGAAAGCGGCACCGGCCCTCTCCCCCACCCCACCACCCAAGACATCATGCTGAATGGGTGGTGGGGTGGGGAAGAGAGCTGGTGCCGCCCGGATTCAGCGAAGCTGTATCACCCAAAAACTCCCCTTCGGTTGCGCTCCCCGGCGCATCGGCTATGGCGGCGCGCATGATCCTGGTCGTCGACAATTACGACAGCTTCACCTGGAACCTGGTCCATTATCTGATGGAGCTGGGCGCCGAGGTGCGCGTCGAGCGCAACGACGCGCTGACGGCGGCCGAAGCGCTGGCGACCGGGGCCGAGGCGTTCCTCATCTCGCCCGGCCCCTGCACCCCCGACGAGGCCGGTATCAGCCTCGATCTCGTCGCCGCCTGCGCCGATGCGGCAAAGCCCCTGCTCGGCGTGTGTCTCGGCCATCAGGCGATCGGCCAGCATTTCGGCGGACGAGTCGTGCGCGGCGGGCTGATGCACGGCAAGACCTCCCCCGTCGTCCATGACGGCACGGGCGTTTTCACCGGACTCCCCTCGCCCTTCACCGCCACGCGCTACCATTCGCTGATCGTCGAGGGCGCGCCCGAGACGCTGGCGGTCAACGCCACCGCGGCCGACGCCTCGATCATGGGCCTGCGCCATACGAGCCTCCCGATCCACGGCGTGCAGTTCCACCCCGAAAGCATCGCCACCGAGCACGGCCACGCGCTGCTCGCGAATTTCCTCGAGATTGCCGGGATTCGGGCGACGGCGCCGGCATGACCACCTTCGTCCCCCTCCCCGATCCCTCCACGCCGCTGTCGCGCGAATCCGCTGCGCAGGCGTTCGCCGACATCCTCGATGCGCGCGTCAGCGAGGAGGGGATCGCCGATTTCCTCATCGCGCTCAGCCGGCGCGGCGAGACGAGCATCGAGATCGCCGAGGCCGCCCGCGCGCTGCGCGAACGCCTGTTGCCCATCGATGCGCCGTCGGGCGCGATCGACGTCTGCGGCACCGGCGGCGACGGGCACCACACGCTCAACGTCTCGACCGCGGTCAGCCTCGTGGTCGCGGCGTGCGGCGTCCCCGTCGCCAAGCACGGCAATCGCGCCGCCTCCTCCAAGGCCGGCGCCGCCGACACCCTGGAAGCGCTCGGCCTCGACATGGAGCGCGCCGGCGCGATGGCGGAGGCGACGCTCAACGACCTCGGCATCGCCTTCCTCTTCGCCGCGAACCACCATCCGGCAATGAAGCGGATCACTCCCATCCGCCGCAGGATCGGCCGCCGCACGATCTTCAACCTGATGGGCCCGCTCGCCAATCCGGCGCACGTCACGCGCCAGCTCATCGGCATCGCGCGCCCCGATTACGCGCCCGTCTATGCCGGGGCGCTCGAGCAACTGGGCACCGAGGCCGCGCTCGTCGTTTCGGGCGAGGAGGGGCTGGACGAGCTGTCGGGCGCCGGCCCCAGCATCGTCGTCAATGTCGGCCGCATGGGCGTGGCGCCGCGCGTCGCCCCGGAGGATGCCGGCCTTCCCCGCCATCCGATCGCCGCGATCCACGGCGGCGACCCCGCCTATAACGCGCTCGCGCTCCGCCGCCTGCTCACCGGGGAACGCGGCGCCTATCGCGACGCCGTCCTTCTCAACGCCGCCGCCGCGCTCGTCGTCGCCGGCCGCACCGCCGATCTCGCCGAAGCGGCCGCCCAGGCCGCCGAAGCGCTGGACGACGGCGGCGCCAACACCCTCCTCGACCGCTGGATTGCCTATACATGAGCACGATGCTCGACCAGATCCTCGAAACCAAGCGCGCGGAGGTCGCCACCCGCATGGCGACGATCCCCGTCGCCGACCTCTCCGCCCGTGCAGACGCGCAGAGCCCCCCCCGCGGCTTTCGCGCCGCGCTCGACGAACGCCGCCGCACCGGCCATGCGCTGATCGCGGAAATCAAGAAAGCAAGCCCGTCCAAGGGATTGATTCGACCAGATTTCGATCCCCCCGCCCATGCCCGCGCCTATGAAGCGGGCGGCGCGGCGTGCCTCTCGGTCCTCACCGACGAGCGCTGGTTTCAGGGCCGCAACGCCTATCTCACCGCCGCCCGCGATGCCTGTTCGCTCCCGGTGCTGCGCAAGGATTTCATGGTCGATCCGTGGCAGGCGCTCGAATCGCGCGCGATCGGAGCGGACGCGATCCTGCTCATCGTCGCCGCGCTCGACGATGCGCGCATGGCGGAGATCGAGGCCGCGGCGATCGAATGCGGCCTCGACGTGCTCGTCGAGGTCCACAGCCGCGAAGAGCTCGAGCGCGCCCTCAAGCTGGAGAGCCGCCTCATCGGCATCAACAACCGCGATCTCAAGACCTTCACCGTCGATCTTGCGAAAACGACCGAAATCGCCGCCCAGGCCCCCGAAGGGGCCACGCTCGTCAGCGAAAGCGGCCTTTCCACCCGCGCCGATCTCGACGCGCTCGCCCGGCAGGGGATCAACTGCTTCCTCATCGGCGAGGCCCTGATGCGCCAGGGCGACCTCACCGCCGCCACCCGTGAATTGGTGGGGTCCGATCCCTCTCCCCTCGGGGAGCGGGAGGGAGCGTTCCCGCCAGCGGGAACGCGGAAGGATGAGGGTCTATAGGGAAAAAGGCGAGGGTTCGCAGAATATGCCCGATCTCACCCATCTCGACCAAACCGGCGCCGCCCGCATGGTCGACGTCTCCGCCAAGCCCGTCACCTCCCGAGAGGCGATCGCCACCGGCCGCATCGCCATGTCCCGGCAGGCCCTCGCCGCGATCCGCGACGGCACGGCGAAGAAGGGCGACGTTCTCGCCGTCGCGCGCATCGCCGGCATCATGGCGGCCAAGCGCACCGCCGATCTCATCCCGCTCTGCCATCCCCTCCCCCTCACGCGCGTCGCGCTCGATCTCACGGTCGGGGACGACGCCGTCACCGCCACCGCGACCTGCGCGACCGACGGCAGGACGGGGGTGGAAATGGAAGCGTTGACAGCCGTTTCGGTGGCACTCCTCACGATCTACGACATGGCCAAGGCGCTCGATCGCGCGATGACGATCGACGGCGTCCGCCTCCTGAAGAAAACCGGCGGAAAATCCGGCGATTTCACCGGCGTTTAGAGCGCAAGACGCCCGCGCGCTCCGACTTTCCGTCATGCTGCACCCTTCGACGTCGCTCGGGAGAGCCTTGTTTCGGCATCCATGGTCGCTCAAAGTGCGCCGCCAATGGTGCGCGCCACGCATGGCCGCATGACCGAGGAACCGACATGCCCGACGCCTCCGAACGCACCCGCACCGCCGCCTGCCGCTGCGGCGCGCTCCGCGCCACCTGCACGGGCGAGCCGGTCCGCGTCTCGGTCTGCCATTGCCTCGATTGCCAGAAGCGCAGCGGCAGCGCGTTTGCCGCCCAGGCCCGCTGGCCCGACGCGAAGGTGCGGATCGAGGGCGAGCCGAAACGCTGGACCTGCACCGCCGACAGCGGCAACCGGGCGACCTTCCTCTTCTGCCCGACCTGCGGCGGGACGATCGCCTACACGGCCGAGGGCCTGCCCGGCGTCACCGCCATCCCGCTCGGCACCTTCGCCGATCCCACCTTCCCGCCGCCGCATTACTCGGTCTATGAGGAGCGCAAGCACGCCTGGGTCGCCATCATCGGCGACGGCATCGATCATATGCAATAGCGGGCGCTCGACGAGCGGCCGGCAAAGCGGCCTTCAGCTTGCAGTCGCCAGGGTCGGCGAACCGCCGCGCCGTTCGCTCCCGGCGCCTTCCAGCGCCGCGATCCGCGCCTGGAGCGCGCCTATCAGCTCCAGCATCTCGCGTTCGCGCCGGTCACGCGTTCCGGCGACCGCAAGCGCGCGAGCGACCGGCCCGGCGATGTCGGCCAGTGCCTCGCGCTCGTCCTTGCCGTAGAAGCTGCCGTCGGGACGCGGCCCGAGCAGCAGCCAGCCGACCCGCCCCGTGCCCTCGGTGTCCAGCGCCAGCCGCATCGGGAACAGCGGGTCGCGCCGCGCCTGCTTCGCGCTTTCGGCCTCGATGTCCGTCTCGGTCAGCCAATCGATCGTGCATTCGGCCGACACGCCGTGCGCCGCCGCCACCGCATCGCCGATGACCACGGCGGCGCGCGAGGCATGCACCGCGCCCATCGCCGCCCCGGCCACCGCGTCGGCGATCCGATCGGGCGGAGCGGTCTCGCGCAGATCGCCCACGAGGCGCGGCAACCCGTGACGCAGACGCAGCAGCGCCTTCTGGAAGCGGCGTTCGGCCCAGGCGCTCACCCTGCCGTGCAGCGGCACGATCAGCATTGCCGCCAGCGCCGCCGCCAATGCGCCCGCCAGCGCGCCGACCTGACCGCCGAGATACGATTCGCCAAGCGCCTCGATCGCTTCCTCGCCGCCCGCGAACAGTGCGATGAAGCCGAGCGTCAGGACGCCATAGGCCGCCGATCGCCCGATCACCGCGTCAGCATCGTACAACCGGTAGCGCATCAGCGAGATCAGCAATCCGCCGACCATGCAGAGCGCGCCCAACAGGCCGATGATCCCGGAGGCGGCGGAGAAGTTCCAATAAGCCGCGCCGCCGATCCGTTCCCCGGCGACATACACGCCGCCCGAAAGCATCACCCAGACGCTCCCCGAGACGAAGCCGAAAATGCCCCAACGGATCTGTTGGCGCTTGCCGCCCGGCGGCATGCGCCGATAGCGCAGCGCCTGCCGCACGACGGCCACGGCGAGCAAAGCAAGGAACGCCGGAATATAGACCGCGTCGGCGAGGCCGAACGGATTGGTGAGGTTGAATGCTGTCCAGATCGCGATGACACCCGCGATCGCCCAGGCCATGCGCGATCCCATTCGCCCGTCGGGAAAAACCAGCAAGCCGAAGAACATCAGCGGGTAACCGAACGTGGAGAGCATGCCGAGGCCCTCCGTCAACACCGGCTGCTTCAGCCATATGCCGGCCTGCCAGGTGGGGCCGACCAGCGTGAGCACGAAGGCGAGCGCGAGAATGGCCGGGACGGGCTCGCGTCGGCGGCGGAACAACAGCGCCGCGGCACAAAGGAACGCGACGTTGCTGAGCAAGCCGATCGCAACCTCCAGCAACCGGGTCCGCTCGCTCGCCCGCGTATTGGCGGCGCTCCGCGTCAGCCGATGCGTGCGGACCTGCCCTTGCGCATCGCGCAGCGTCAGCGCGAGCATCGCACCCTCGGGCCGCGCCAGCGCCTTGTGGGCCGCGAGATAGTCCATCCCGATCTCCGCCAGCGGAACGCCGTCGATCGCCAGAATTGCGTCGCCGTGCTCGATCCCCTGGGCGATCGCCTCGGCGCCGATGACGATTGCGATGTGCTCGCCTGACGAATCCGCGCTCAGGCCATAGTTCAGCCAGCCATATTCGACGGGTTTCGCGCCCTGCCAGGTGTTGAGGCCGGTGACGGCGATGGCGATCGCCATTACGGCGATCCACGCTGCTGTGTAGAATTTGAGCCACCACCCGCGCAGCGGCGGCAGCATCTCCGGCAGCACCGGCACGGAACGCCCCGACATCCACCTGACCATCGCAGCCCCCTCTCCCCCGATCACCTTACGACGCCATCCGCCCCGCACAAGCCGCCCGCTTTTCGAAGTGGCGACCCTGCGAGAGGGAGAGCGCGGCAGGCGCGTCGCGGGCCTCGCGCGGCCGACGCGCGATATCGATCGCGCCGAGGCGCCGGCGCAGGCCCGCTCCAACCCCTTCCCGGCCGCGCCCGACGCTCTTTCCTACACCATAGCGCCTGTGCCATGCTGTTCCTGCTTTGACCTCGTCCGCCGCCTTTACCGAAGTTGACTCGCATCGCCCGTCGATCGCGTCCGAACCGCAGTTTCGCGTCGCGCCTGCCCTGCCGCACGGTCAAGTTGGTCAACTTCGCGCGCGTCATGCCTGAGTCGCCGCTCCTCCCGATCATCGAGGCGCAGGCGCGCCTCTTCGCGCTCGCCCCCCGCGTCGCCGCAGAAACCGTGCCTCTGCGCGAGGCCGCCGGCCGCTGGGCCGCCGCGCCCGTCCACGCCCGCCGCACCCAGCCCGCCGCCGACCTCTCGGCGATGGACGGCTATGCGATCCGTTTCGCCGATCTCCCCGGCCCCTTCCGCCTGATCGGCGAGAGCGCGGCGGGGCATCCCTTCGGCGGCGCCGTCGGCGCGGGTGAGACGGTGCGGATCTCGACCGGGGCCGCACTCCCCCGAGGCGCCGACACCGTGCTCGTCCAGGAAGAGGCGCGGCGCGAGGGCGAGGCGGTCCATCTCGACGGCGACGGCCCCGCACATCGCGGCCGCAACGTCCGCCCGCGCGGCCTCGACTTCGCCGAGGGCGACCTCCTCTTCGACGCCGGGGCGCGGATCACGCCGGCCCGCCTCGCCCTCGCCGCCACCGCCGGGCTCGCCGCGCTCCCCGTCAACCGCCGCATCCGCGTCGCGACGCTCGCCACCGGCGACGAACTCGTGCCCCCCGGCGCGCCCACTTCGGGGCTCGACCTCCCCGAATCGAACACGCTGATGCTGTCCTCGCTCCTCGCCGACCTGCCGATCGAGCCGGTCGAACTCGGCATCGTCGCCGACCGGCTCGACGTCCTTCGCGACACCTTCGCCAACATCCGCGCCGATCTGATCGTCACCACCGGCGGCGCGTCCGTGGGTGATCACGATCTCATCCGCCCCGCGCTCGGGGCCGCGGGCGGCACGATCGACTATTGGCGCATCGCGCTGCGTCCCGGAAAGCCGATGCTTGCCGGCCGGCTCGGCGACGCGCTCGTGCTCGGCCTTCCGGGCAACCCCGTCTCGTCCTTCGTCACCGCGCTGCTCTTCGTCCGCCCCCTGATCGCCGCGCTCGGCGGCGGCGCCGATCCGCTTCCCAAAACCGTGACCGCATTCCTCGGCGAGGACCTCCCCGCCAACGGCCCGCGCACCGATTATCTGCGCGCGGAGCTGCGCCGCGGCCGCGCCTACGCCTCGACGATCCAGGACAGCTCGATGCTCGGAACGCTCGCGCGGGCGGGCTGCCTGATCATCCGCGAACCCCATGCCCCGCCCGCCCGCGCGGGCGAAACCGTGGAGATCCTGCCGCTCGCTTGACACGCACACGAACATTTCATAAACGTTCCGTGTCTGTTCCTTTGGAGGACTTGGGAATGCTGACCGCCAAGCAGCACGAACTCATCTGCTTCATCCACGATCGTCTTGCGGAGACCGGCGTCTCGCCCTCGTTCGAGGAGATGAAGGACGCGCTCGATCTCAAGTCCAAGTCGGGCGTGCACCGCCTGATCAGCGCGCTGGAGGAGCGCGGTTTTCTCCGCCGCCTGCCCAACCGTGCCCGCGCGCTCGAAGTCCTGCGCATGCCCGAGCGGCCCGCGCCGCAGAAGAAGGGCGTCGGCCGCATCATCTCGAAGGCGGAGGCGGCGCGCGCGATGCCCGAGCCCGCCAACGATCTGCTCGAAATCCCGCTTCACGGTCGCATCGCCGCTGGCGTGCCGATCGAGGCGATCGAGGGGCAATCGACGCTCTCCGTCCCCGCCGCGTTGCTCGGCAACGGCGAGCATTACGCGCTCGAGGTCGCCGGCGATTCGATGGTCGAGGCGGGGATTCTCGACGGCGACTATGCCCTCATCCGCCGCACCGAAACCGCGCGCGACGGCGAGATCGTGGTGGCTTTGGTCGACGACAGCGAAGCGACGCTCAAATATTTCCGCCGCGAAGGCGCGATGATCCGCCTCGATCCCGCCAACCGCGCCTACGATCCCCAGCGCTATCCCCCCGCCCAGGTTCGCGTCCAGGGCCGCCTCGCCGGCCTGCTGCGCCGCTACGATTGAGCTCCCGTGCTCCTGCGAAAGCAGGAGCCCAGGGTTACGGGCGCAAACGCCTGAAGCTCCCGGCTCCCGCACTCACAGGAACCGCCAACCGCTCTTTCCCAGTCGAGAATCTATTCACCCCGGCCATGGCGGCGCGACGGTCGGCGGATCGCGCCACGGCTGCGCGGCCCCCGGCCGGTTGACCGTCACCACCCGCCCCGTCGCCAGCGTGATCGCCACCCCGCCGGTCCGCTCGAGCGTCGCCCGGTCGAGCTTGAGCCAGCGCGGCGTGCAATCCTCGGGCAAGCGCCGTGCGCTCACCACGATATCGACGGCGCGGCACGCCCGAACCAGATCGAGCCAGGGCACGAACGTCCGGCTCCGCGTCGCCAGGATTCGCCATGTCCGCCCGCCCGCCTCATGCTCGATGAGGCATGTTTCGCGGCTGCACCGCGCGAACGGCTGCTCGTCCAGCGCCAGCGCCTCCTCCTCGATCCCGCTATTCTCGGCGAGCATCGAGCGCGTGTAATCACCCGCTCCGTCGCGCAGCAGCGCCAGCCGCCCGTCGGGCGTCGCCAGCGCCAGATGCTCGCCGTCGCCGGTGACGAGCAGGTCGGGCGCCGGCGTCGCGAGCGCCCACACCGCCCCCGCGACCACGGGCACGATCCCCAGCCGCCGCCAGCGCGTCCGCCACAAGGCGAGCCACAGCCCGCCGCCCACCATCAGCGCGAACGCGCCGTCGGGCATCGCCGGCAGCGCCGCGCTCGCCCCGGGCGCCGCGGCGACCTGGTGCGCGATCCACAGCAGCAGGTGCAGCGCGTGACCCGTCACCCACCAGAAGGGTGCGCCCAGCCCGACCGTGTCGAACAGCAGCGCCAGCGCTTCGGCGGGCATGACGATGAAGGTCGTCAGCGGGATCGCGACGATGTTGGCGAGCGCGCCGCAAAGCCCGGAACGGTGGAAATGGTAGAGCGCGATCGGTGCCAGCGCGACCTCGACCACCACGCCGGTCAGCAGCAGCGAGAGCATCCCGCGCCCCAGCCGCCGCGCCCATCCGTCGCCCCGGCTCGCGAACCACGCCCGCACCCGCGGATGCTCGTGCAGCGCGATGATCGCCGTCACCGCCGCGAACGACAATTGAAAGCTCGGCCCCGCGAGCGATTCGGGCAAGATGAGCAGCACGAGCAGCGCCCCCGCCGCGACCAGCCGCAGCGTCAGCGCCTCTCGCCCCATCGCCATCGCGAGCAACACCAGCAGCGCCGCGACGCACGACCGGATCGTCGGCACCTCCCCACCCGTCAGCCAGGTATAGCCGATCGCCGCCGCCGCTCCGGCGCCCGCCGCCACCAGCGGCAGCCGCACCCTGAGCGCGAGCGCGGGGCTGAGCGCGAGCAGCTTGAGCACGATCAGCATCGTCGCGCCGACCACCGCCGTCACATGCAGCCCGCTGATCGACAGCAGATGCGCAAGCCCGGCCCGCCGCATCGCCTCGGCATCGTCGTCGCCGATCGCGCCCCGATCCCCGGTCGCGAGCGCCGCCGCAATGCCCCCTTCGCTCCCGTCGACCTCGCTCTGGATGTGCGCCGACAGCCGCTGCCGCAGCCCCGCGCCGGAGGAGGAGGCGGGCGTCACCACCGTCACCGGCGCGAACGCGCGGCCAGTCGCGCCAAGCCGATCAAACCACGCCACCCGCGCGAAATCATAGGCGCCGGGCACCGCGGCGCCGGGCGGCGGCATGAACCAGCCGCGCAGCCGGATCACCGCACCCCTGGCGAGCCCCGCGGGCACGTCCTTTTCGGCGATATTGGCGCGGACGTGCGGCGGCATCCCCTCGGCCCCGATCGGCGCCAGCCGCACGCGCACCAGCCCGCGCGAGGGCAGCGGTTCGACACTCTCCACCCGCGCCTCGAACTTGGCGACGGTCGGATGCGCCAGCACCGGCGCCGCCACCCGCTCGGCGCGCCACCAGACGAGCCCGATCCCGATCATCGCCGCCACCGCGCCGATCGCCAGCGCGTGCCCCGCCCTTCCGCCGCGGCGCACCGCCACCGCGAACAAGGCGACCGCGCCGAGCGCCAGAATCGCCGCGATCCAGCGCCGCGGATCGGGGAGCACGAACCACAAGGCGATCCCGCCGCCCAGCGCCACCGGCAGCCACAAGGGAAGCTGGTCCCGCTCCGCCTCGAGCCAGCTTTCGAGCCCGTTTCGCGCACGCCCGAACGCCCGCGCCGCCGCGATTTGAAGCGGCTGAAACGGCGTGCTAGGGGCGTCCGCGGCTGAACTGGCCATCCTTTTTCCAGCTTGGGAGCAGGCGCGTTTGAGCGCAAGGTCTGAAACCGGCGTGGTCACGCGCTTCGCCCCGTCGCCGACGGGTTTCCTGCATATCGGGGGCGCACGCACCGCGCTCTTCAACTGGCTCTTCGCCCGCCATCACGGCGGCAAGTTCCTGCTGCGCATCGAGGATACCGACCGCGCGCGCTCCACCCAGGCGGCGATCGACGCAATCCTGGACGGCATGCGCTGGCTCGGGCTCGATTGGGACGGCGAGGCGGTCCATCAGTTCGCCCGCGCCGCCCGCCACGCCGAAGTCGCGATGAAGCTGCTCGAATCCGGCCAGGCCTACAAATGCTACGCGACGCCCGAGGAACTGACCGAACTGCGCGAGGCGCAGCGCGCCGCGGGTCAGCCGATCCGCTACGACGGCCGCTGGCGCGAGCGCGATCCGAGCGAGGCCGCCCCCGGCGCGCCCTTCGTCATCCGCCTGAAAGCTCCGCGCGAGGGCGAGACCACGATCGCGGACCGCGTCCAGGGCGACGTCACCGTCCAGAACGCCGAAATCGACGATTTCGTCCTGCTCCGCTCGGACGGCACGCCGACCTACATGCTCGCGGTGGTGGTCGATGATCATGACATGGGCGTCACCCACATCATCCGCGGCGACGATCACCTCAACAACGCCTTCCGCCAGCTCCCGATCATGCGCGCGATGGGATGGGCCGAGCCGGTCTACGCCCATATACCGCTGATCCACGGACCGGACGGCGCGAAGCTCTCCAAGCGCCACGGCGCGCTCGGCGTCGATGCCTATCGCGACGAGATGGGCATCCTCCCCGAAGCGCTCGACAACTACCTGCTCCGCCTCGGCTGGGGCCACGGCGATGACGAGATCATCAGCCGCACGCAGGCGGTCGACTGGTTCGATCTCGCCGGCGTCGGCAAGTCCCCGTCGCGCTTCGACCTCAAGAAGCTCGAAAACCTCAACGGCCACTATATCCGCGAGGCCGACGATGCCCGCCTCGCCGATCTGGTTGCAACACGCCTGACCGCCGATCTCACCGCCGATCAGCGCGCCCTCCTGCAACGCAGCATGCCCTTCCTCAAACCGCGCGCCGCCAATCTCATCGAGCTTGCCGACGGCGCGCAATTCCTCTTCCGCACGCGCCCGCTTGCGTTGGACGAGTCGGCTTCCGATCTGCTAGGGGGCGACGCACCCAGGCTGCTGGCGCGCGTTCACGAAACGCTCGCGGCGCTCGGCGAATGGAATGCCCAGGCAACCGAGGCCGCGGTGCGCTCGGTGGCCGAGGCGGAGGGCGTCAAGCTGGGCGCAGTGGCGCAGCCGCTGCGCGCCGCGCTTACGGGAAGGCGGACCTCGCCCGGTATCTTCGACGTGCTCGATCTGCTCGGGCGCGAGGAGAGCCTCGGACGCATCGCCGACCGGATGGCGCCGGCCTGATTCGAGAACAAAAGAAAGGAATCCGAATGAACGATACCGCCAAACTGAGCGTGGCAGGCGCGGATACCGACTATCCGGTGCTTTCGGGAACCGCCGGTCCCGACGTCATCGACATCCGCAAGCTCTATGCTCAAACGGGCGCGTTCACCTACGATCCCGGTTTCACCTCGACCGCGAGTTGCGAATCGAAGCTCACCTATATCGACGGCGGCAAGGGCATTCTGCTCCACCGCGGCTACCCGATCGACCAGCTTGCCGAGCAATCGAGCTTCATGGAGGTCGCCTATCTCCTCCTCAACGGCGAGCTGCCCGAAAGGCACGAACTCGACACGTTCACCTACACGATCAGTCGCCACACGATGCTGCACGAGCAGCTCGCGACCTTCTATCGCGGCTTCCGGCGCGATGCGCATCCGATGGCGATCATGTGCGGCGTGGTCGGCGCGCTGTCCGCCTTCTATCACGATTCGACCGACATCGCCGATCCGCAGCAGCGGATGATCGCGAGCCATCGGCTGATCGCCAAGATGCCGACCATCGCCGCGATGGCGTACAAATATTCGGTCGGCCAGCCGTTTCTCTATCCGCGCAACGACCTCAGCTACACCGGCAACTTCCTCCGCATGACCTTCGGCGTTCCGGCCGAGGAATATGAGGTCGATCCCGTCGTCGAAAAGGCGATGGATCGCATCTTCATCCTCCACGCCGATCATGAGCAGAATGCCTCGACCTCGACCGTCCGGCTCGCCGGCTCGTCGGGCGCGAACCCCTTCGCATGCATCGCGGCGGGCATCGCCTGCCTGTGGGGCCCCGCGCATGGCGGCGCCAACGAGGCGGCGCTCAACATGCTCCACGAGATCGGCACGCCCGATCGCATCCCCGATTATATCGCCCGCGCCAAGGACAAGGACGACCCCTTCCGCCTGATGGGCTTCGGCCATCGCGTCTACAAGAATTACGATCCGCGCGCGAAGGTGATGCAGAAGACCGCCGCAGAGGTGCTGGAAAAGCTCGGCGTTTCCGATCCCGTCTTCGACGTCGCCCGCGAGCTGGAGCATATCGCGCTCCACGACGAGTATTTCGTCGAGAAGAAGCTTTACCCGAACGTCGATTTCTATTCGGGCATCGTGCTGTCGGCGATCGGCTTCCCCACCTCGATGTTCACCGCGCTCTTCGCGCTTGCCCGCACCGTCGGCTGGGTTGCGCAGTGGAACGAGATGATCTCCGATCCCGACCAGAAGATCGGCCGCCCGCGCCAACTCTATACCGGGCCGACGCAGCGCGACTACGTGCCGGTCGAGAAGCGCTGAGCCATGCGCACGAGGCCGATCCTGATCGCAGTCGGCCTCGTCCTCGCCGCATGCGGCATTCTGTTTCTGCTCCAGGGCCGCGGCATCGTCCGCTGGCCTTCGGAGAGCTTCATGGTGGGCGACCAGGCATGGGAGAGTTACGGCACGGCCATCGCCGTGCTCGGGCTCGTCCTTATTCTCGTGGGACGGCGGCTGCGCTGAGGTTCAGTCCTTCGGGAGCGTCCAAAGCGGTATCGGCGGGAGATGGGCGGCGTTCATGCGCTCGCGGGGGACCTGGCGAAGCGCGACGAATGCGGCGATCCGCTTCTTGATCCGATCGACGACATCGGGATGCTGCGCCGCCACGTCGTCCTTTTCATACGGATCAGCCACCACGTCGTACAATTCCTCGCCGACGAGCTTCCACCGGCCGATCCGCGCCGATGCGGCCCGGCCGCGCAGCGATTGGGGATCGGTGGGACCGCGCTCGTTATCCGCCGCGGGAATGCGATAATCCTCCCCCATGAACAGCGCGCGCTCGGGAAGATGCGCGCCGGAAAGCAACGCACTCGACACATCCTCGCCATCGACCGGTCGCGACACCGACGCGCCTGCAAGATGTGCGAGCGTCGGCAGCACGTCGACATAGGAGACCGGCCCCACATCGGCCTCGTCGCGGTGCTCCAACCCCGCAGGCCATGAAATCGCGGCGGCAACGCGCTCGCCGCCTTCATAGTGCCGGAACTTCCAGCCGCGCAGCGGGCCGTTGCTCGACGGGTTGTCCCTGGCGCCGGTCCTGCCCGGCCCGCCATTATCGCTGGTGAACAGGATGATCGTGTTGTCGAGCTGCCCGGTCTGGCGGAGCGCGTCGAGCACCTGGCCGATGCCGCGATCGAGCGCGCGGATCATCGCGAGCGTGGTTTGCCGGCGCGTGTTGCCGCGCCCCCTGCTGCCGTAGGTGGCACCTTCGCGGGGGTTTCTTCCGCGGCGGATACGCGGCTTGGCGGGATCGAAGCCGACGGCCGCCAGATCCTCCGCCTTTGCCTGCAAGGGCCCATGCGGCGCATTGTAGGCGAGCCACATGAACCAGGGGCTGCCGTTCACCGTCGGCGTGCGGATGATCTTCACCGCCTCGCGCGTCAGCAGGTCGGTCGAATAGCCCTTGTCGGCGGACGGCGCGAAGTTGCGGTGCCAATCGACCTCGCCTTCGCGCTCGTGCGTGAAATAGTCGATCGCGCCGTTATAATGGCCATAGAAGCTGGTGAAGCCGAAGTTCATCGGGTGATAGGCGAGCGAGCGGTGGCCGAGATGCCATTTGCCGAGGAACGAGCGCCGCGCATAGCCGGCACGCCCCAGTACGTCGGCGATCGTCTCCTCCTTCGGATCGAGCCCGAAATCGCTTCCCGGCGTCACGGTGTCGCCCATGATGCCGAAGCGGTGCGGATAGCGGCCGGTCAGCAGCCCCGCGCGCGACGGCGAACACAATGCCGAGGTGTAGAAATGGTCGAGGACCATGCCGTTGTCGGCAATCCGGTCGATATTGGGCGTGGGATGCGTCGCGCCGTTGAAACCGACATCCTGAAAGCCGAGATCGTCGGCGACGATGACGAGGATGTTGGGCTGGCGTTCGCGCGAGGGCGTTTCCTGCCGCGGTGCGTCGGGCGCCGCCCGAACAGGCGCGCCGACGCCCGGAGCGGCGAGCGCCGCGCAGACCATCGCCGATGCGCCGAGCAGGCGGGAAGCCCTTCCCGGAAGCATGTCGAGACGTCGATGCATCACGCTTTCCTCTCCCTATCTCATGCGCGGCGCACGGCCTACCATTCGGAGTAGACCATCTCCCCCCTCCGCGCGTCATCCGGCATCGGAACGTCGGTGAGCTTTTCACCCTGCCGTATTCTCCATCGGTCGATCTGCTTGCGCAGATCGTCCTCGACGGTCCTGTATTTCGGATCGCCGGCCAGGTTGGTCGTTTCATCCGGATCGTTCTGGAGGTCGTACAATTCGACGGCCGGGCGGTGCGCATAGCCGTTCACCAGGGCCGCAGCCTTCGGATCGCTCTTCGCGGCGGCGACCCAGCTTCCCCAGAAACTCCTGTCCTCACGCCCTTTCCAGGTCATGATATTGGTATAGGGCGAATCCGGATCGAGGTTGACGATCAGCTTCCATCGATCGGTCCGGACCGCCCGCATGGGCGATCGGTTGAACTTCCCGTCGCCGGTATGCGCGGCGAAGATCATATCATGAAACGTGGATGCGTCCCCCGTCAGCACCGGCAGGAAGCTGCGGCCGTCCATGCCCCGCGGCACACCGCCGCCCGCCGCTTCGAGCAGCGTGGGCAGGATATCGACGTTGGAGATCAGCGCATCGGTGGTGCGGCCCGCCGGCACCTGCCCCGGCCACACCGCGAACATCGGCACATGGATGCCGGGATCGTAGAGGTTCCACTTCGCGAACGGCCATTGCGCGCCATGGTCGCCGGTGAGGATGAACAAGGTATCGTCGGCCTTGCCGTGCCGCGCGATCGAGGCGCGGACCTCGCCCAGCTCACGATCGAAGGCGTTGACGTCGCTCAGATAGCAGGCGAACGCCTCGCGCGTTTCGGGCGTATCGATCGATCGCGGCGGCAGCGTCAGGCGTGCGGGATCGAACCCGCGGTTGGGCATCCACGGCACATGCGGCTGATAGGAGGCGATGAACACGGCGAGCGGCACATCCGGATCGCGCGTCGCGAACAGGCGGTCGATCGGATCGGTGTCGAGGCTGGTCGCCAGCGGCTTGTGATTGCCGGGCGGATGGCGGCTCGATCCGGCGACATATTCGAACGGGAAATCCGCGCGCGGGCCGATATGCGTCTTGCCCGCGATCGCCACGCGATAGCCGAGCGCCTTCAGATAGTCGGGCAGCGTGCGGATATCGTCCCTGATGAAGCTGTGATTGGCGTGGGCGCCGTTGTGCATCGGATAGTCGCCCGTCAGCATCGCCGAGCGCGAAGGCGTGCAGGTGGGCGAAGCGGCGAAGGTGCGCGTGAAGCGCGTCCCCGCGCGCGCGAGCCGATCGATATTGGGCGTCTTCGCATCCGGGCTGCCGTTGGCGCCGATATCGGCCCAGCTCAGATCGTCCGCGACGAACATCACGATGTCAGGCCGCTTTCGCGGCGGCGGCGGGGCGCTCAGGGGCCCGGCGAGCGCCGCGACGCCGGTCGTATAGGCCATCCCTGCACCCGCGGCGAGCAACGCGTTGCGCAGCATGGTGCGGCGTGTCGCAAAGCCGGTCTTCTCGGTCATTGCCTCGTCTCCTAGAAGCGCACGCGCGCGCCGATCGTGTAGGTCGTCTCGTCGCCGAACACCTGGCTGTTGAGATATTTCTGGCCGAAATACTGCTTGGTCTGATTGCCCAGAATGTTGCTGCCGCCGAAATCGAGGCGGAGTTGATCGGTGACGTCGTAGCCGACGCTGAAATCGAGCCGACCCGCGGGGCGGACATAGTTGAGCAATGTCGGCACGAACACGTCGTCCACGCGATCGGGATCGATCGGCCGCAGGCTCGATTTGCCCGATTGGTCGCCGACATAATATCTGGAGCGGAAGGTGTAGACGACGCGGACGCTGAGCCTGTCCTTGTCGTAGATGCCGCCCACCGTATAATTGTATTTCGACACGCCCTGGAGCGGGTAGCCGGTGAGCTGGTCCTCGCCCTTGATCTTCGAATCGGCATAGGTGAAGGCCCCGAGCACGCCGAAGCCCGAGAGCGCCCCCGGCAGGAAATCGAAGAAGTATTGCCCGCTGATCTCGACCCCCTTGAGCTCGGCCTCACCGACGTTGCGCGGCCGGGTGATCAGGAATTCCTCGCCCTCGATCTCCTCTCGATTGGCCGCGTTAACGACGCGATCCTTGATCGTGCGGTAATAGCCGGTGAGCGCGAGGAAGCCGTTGCCGAAATAATATTCGGCGGTCGCGTCGTAGCTGTCCGATTTTTCCGGCTTCAGGTCCGGGTTGCCCGCGCTGCCGTGATTGATCAGGAAGACGTTGCCGACATAGACGAGCGCCACCGTCGGGTTGAGCGACCCGAAGCCCGGCCGATGCATCGTGCGCGAATAGCTGAACCGCGTCTGGAACCCGCCGGGGAACTGGACGCGCGCGGTGGCGCTGGGCAGCAGGTCGAAATCGCTCGTATCGGCGCGGACGGGGGTGATCCCCGTGTCGGGATCGTCGATATAGGTGCTGATCGTACGGTCGGTCTGGATCGCGCGCACGCCGACCACGCCGTCGATCGCGATGTCGCCGCCCAGCGGCACCTCGTATTTCGCCTGGAGATAGCCCGCATAGGTCTTCTCCTGCGCATCGAACTGATGCGTCGGATCATAGGCCGGCTGGCTGAGCGGAAGGCCGAGCATGCCGCGCAGCTCGTTGCGCCCTTCTTCCGATCGCAGGAACGCCGGGCTGACACCGAGGAAATAGGTGCCGTCATTCACCCGCGGGGCGTAGCCGATGATGCCCAGGAAGTCGGGCGACAGCGGCAGGCTGGAAACGAGCCGCGCATCGGCCTCGGTCGGTGTGCCGACATTGCCGTACGGGATCTTGGTGGTCTGCTGAACGTTGCGCCGCACCGCCTCTCTCCGCGCATAACGTATGCCGGCTTGAAGGCTGTTCAGGATGCCGCCGAACTCGCGCTCGCCGTCGAGCCGCGCCTGGAAGAGCGAGCCGGTCGCAAGGGTGAAATTCTGGTTGAACGAGTTGCGCAGCGACACCGTCTCGCGGTTGAGCGGATAGCTGGGGTCGATATAGACGCGCTCGCCATTGTCGTCGTCGGTGACCAGCTTCACCCAGGGCACGCGCTGCCCCACCTCGGCGTTGATGCGCTCGTCGAAGCTGCGCGATGTCTGATAGGCGATGTCGAGCGTCGCCTTGGTGCGATCGCGCTCGAAGCGCAGCCCGCCCGCGGCCAGCTTGTTCTTCTGGGTCAGCCGGTCCGACGCCGAATTCTGGTTGACGACGATGTTCTTGAAGGTCGCGCTCTTGATGTCGCACAGCGTCTGCACGGTGAACGGCTGGAGCGTCTCGTTGCCGTCGGCATCGGTGACGACCTTGGGGTTGTTGCCCGCCGCGTTCACCCGGGCCGTGAAGCAATTATCGGTCGGCACGACATCGGTGATGCTCGTTCCCCGCGTGAACGGTTGGGGATTGAAGCCCGCAAAGCCGGCGGTGGTGCGGAAATAGGTGTACAGCCCGTCGACATAGGCCTGTAGCGACGGCGTCGCCTGCCATTGCAGCGATGCGTTCACCTGCTTGCGCGTCACCGAACCGATGTTCGGCATGTTCTGAATGACCTGCGGGATGAGATATCCCGGCGTGTTGAGCGGCGCCGCGCCCGAGCTGCGCCGGTCGGTCATGTTCGATTGGCTGCGCGCGGTATCCATGTGCGAATAGGTGGCGTTCACCAGCACGCCGATCTCGCCGAAGCCGGTGTCGAAGCGGTCGGTGGCGAGCGCGCCCAGGCTCGGTCCGCCGCGGCCGACCTTCACCCCGTAATTCTCGCGCGCGCTGAGCACGAACGTCGGCTTGTGGAAGTTGAACGGCTTGTTGAGCTTGAGGTCGATCGCGCCCGCGACGCCGCCCTCGATCAGATCGGCCGTCTGCGACTTGTATACGTCGACTCGCGCGAGCGCTCCGGCGGGAAGATCCTTGAGGTCGAACCCGCGCCCGTTGGTGGTGAACACCTCGCGCCCGTCGACGGTCGTCTGGATATCACCGAGACCGCGGATTTTGACGCCGGACAGTTCGTTGTTGCGGTCGTTCTGGACCTGAACGCCGGGCACGCGCTGGAGCGCAGCGGCGGTGGTCGGATCGGGCAGCTTGCCGATATCCTCGGCGACGATCGAATCGACCACCTGCACCGCGTTCCGCTTGATCTCCGCAGCGCGCTCGAGCGACGAGCGGATACCTGTGACCACGATTGCGTCCTGGACGGGCTCGGCCGTCTCACCAATAGAAGGCGGCGTATCCTGCGGCGGCGCCCCTTGCGACGAAGCCGATTGTCGCGCGTCGCCTGTCGTGGGACCGCCGGCGGCGGCCTGGCTCTGACCTGTGCCCTGCGCGAGCGCCTGTGATGCCGCGAGAGCCGACGCGCCGACCAGCAGCGCGGAACGCCATACCTTCATCAAGCTCCTCCCCCTGTGTTCTTGTGAATCGTCCGGGAACGATGCCGCACCTAGCAATGCGCAGGAATAATGCCAAGATATATATGATCAATGGGATGTGAATTGCGATCTGTGGGTGAGGAGCACAGCGACGCAGAGCGACGTGCACACCACCATTGATATCGCGCGGCAGCCGCTCCCGATCGCCGCGATCGAGCTGGGGGGCTGATCCTCGGCTAGGTCATCCACGCCGTGCCGTTCGTCGATCGGCTGATCGGTGCGGCGGCGGGCTATGGCGCGCTGTGGCTGGTCGCGTGCGCTTACCGATCGCCGCGGCATCGCGAAGGCATGGGCGGCGGCGACCCGAAGCTGCTCGGCCTCCTGCTCGTGCTCATCATGGCAGCGCGCGGCCGCGCCGTCCCGCGGACGACCGCGCTGCCGCTGGGAAGTTGATTGCGATGGCCGTGCCGCCGGGATGGCTCGTCGCGCAGGCATTGAACATCGGGTGACGCGCAAGCCCCGAAGGCCGGCGCGTGCGCAAAAGGCTCACCCGGTCTCGCCGAGCGCCGCGCAATCCTTCCCCTCGACCGTCGCCCAGGCGACCTCCTGCAACCGCGCGGCCTGCGTCCGCGACAGGCCCAGCTCGTCGGCTGCCTTCTCGTCCTTCCCCAACGTCCGCGGGTCCTTGCCCGTGATCCCCGCGAACACCACGAGCGCTTCGAGATAATAGCCCGCCGTGCTCGCATGATAATGGTCGTAGGCCCACAGATCGAGCTGGTCGAACGCGATCCCGTCATAAGGATTGGGATCGGCGAACCCCGCCGCAATCGCGCAGTTGAACGCCTGCCCCACCGGATTGACCCGGTCGATCGCCTCGCTCGCCGCGTCGGCCGCGTCGTAGCCGCGCCGCAAGTCCAGCGCCATCTGCGTCACCGGCTTGCCGTACCAATGCCCCTTGGGAAGATAGGTCTGGTCCGGCCGCGTCCAGGTGGCGGTCAGGCTCACGTCGACATCGGGGTTCTTCGCCGTGAACTGCCGCGCGAACCGCCCCGCATAGTCGATTAGCCAGATCGGATCGCCCGGCCGCTTGCGCTGGAAGGTGCTCAGATCCTGGAGCACGACATGATCCCAGGGGCGGTCGAGCAGCTCCGCCTTGTTCTCCCAATGCCATTTGAGCGTCTTGCCCGGCGAGGTCTCGAGGCTGACCTTGTAATCGAGCCCCGCTTCCTCGGTGAACAGCTCGAACAATCCCGGCACCCCGCCGATGCCGTCGCCGTTGAGGTCGGTCACGGTGCCCGCGCGATACCGCATCACCGCCGAGTGCGACCCGAAGGTGAAGCTGTTGCCGACGAACAGCACCGTCTGCGGCTCTGGCGCGGGCGCCGCCGCCATCAGCAGCGCCGCCGCCGCACCCGCCGCCATCATCCGCGCCGCTCGCCCGATCCCCCTCATTTGCGTCATTCTCCTCATCAGAACCGCACCGTCGTGCCGATATAGAAGCGGCGCCCGGCAATGTCGTATGCGCTCGTCTGGTTGGTCAACCGCCCGCTTTCGGTGCCCGTCGGCTGGAAGGGCGTGATCGAATCGAACAGGTTCTTGACGCCGCCGTAAAGGTGGAACTTGGTGCCCCCCGCCTTCACATCGACCGCGAGATAGAGGTCGTGCTCCCACCGGTCGTTGATGTTGAGGAAGATCGGCTCCTCTGCTTCCGGGTTGGTGGCGAGCAGCTCGCGATAACGGTCGCGCAGCGCGTTGCTGTCGTTGATCTTGCCGTAATAGGTCGTCGTCCAGCGCAGCCGGAACGCCCCCACGCTCCAGCCGAGCGACCCGCGCGCGCGATACTTGAAACTGCCTTCGGAAAGATCGCCGGTGTAATCGTTGACCACCCACCCGTCGATGCCTTGGAATTCCACCTTCTGCTTCAGGATGTGCGTCGCGTCGTAGCGCAGGTCGAACCGACCGGGCACGCCAATCGCGTTTTCGAGGCCGAAATTATAGTTGAGCGCGACGTCGATCCCCGTCGTGTCGAACGCGGCGAGGTTCACCTGCCGCTGCACCAGCTCGACGATCTGGCCGTTATTCGGGTTGCGCGTGATGTCCGCGCAGAACGGGTTCTCGTCCTGCGGCACGTCGGTGTCGTAGCATTGCGTCTGGATGTCGAGGTTCGAATAGGCGTCGATCGCGTCATCGATGCGGATGTCGTAATAGTCGATCGCGAGCGACAGGCCGGGGATGAAGCGCGGCGTGATCACCGCACCCAGCGTCAGCGTGTCGGCGGTCTCCTCCTTCAGGTTCAGATTGCCGCCATTGGGGCTGTAGAGATTGCCGCCGATCTGCGTGTAGTGCGGCGCCTCGCCCTCGGCGATCTGCTGCGCGAACAGCGCCTGGATACCGGGATCGAACCGGCAATTGGCGGCGACCCGGCCGGGCGTATCGGGCGTGATGTCGTCGCACAGGTCGGTCGCCGATTCGAAATTGCCGCGCGGCGGGGAGAAGAGCTCGGCGATATCCGGCGCCCGCTGCGCGCGGGCATATTGCACGCGGAAGCGGATGTCGGGCATCGGCGCATATTGCAGCCCCGCGCGATAGCTGAACACCGTGCCGACGCGGTCGATATCGTAATGCGCGACGCGCGCCGAGGCATCGACGCTCAGCGATTTCGCGCCCGCCACATCCTTCAGGATCGGCACGCTGATCTCGCCGAACCCCTCGACCGCGCTGATGCTGCCGCCGAAGTTCGGAATCGCGTTGCCCGTCGTGCCGCCCGCCTGCGACAGCGCATCGCCGCGCAGCCGCTGGCTGTCGCGCCGATAATCGACGCCGAACGCGGTGCCGACCGGCCCGGCGGGCAGATCGAACAGCTCGCCCGTCATGAACGCCTGCCCGGTATATTGGCGGATGCGCACCTTCTGGTGCAGGTCGGCGCGGATCCACGCGGCCGCGTCGGGCGTGATCGATCCTTCGCCGAACAGGTTGATCGGCACGCACCCCGCCGCGCGCGCATCGGCATCGGCGCACTGGATGCCGCCGTCGGGCCCGATCTCGGCGTCGAGCGCCTGCGTCAGGTGCGTGCCCCAGATCTCGTTCAGCCGCCACTGGTCCTGATTATACTGGCCGAAACCCGCGCTCGCCTCCCACCGCCAGCTATCGGAAAGCTGCCCGCGCAGCCCCGCCCAGCTCCGGATCGTCCGGCGCTCGTTCTCGGTGATCTGCCCGCCCACCTCGTCGAAGCGGCGGTCCCAGGCGACGCCCGCGCCGCTCCGTGGCGCATCGGCGCGGATCACGTCGGGCACGAACGGATTGCAGGCGCCGGAACCACGACCCGATTCGCGGCGGCAGGGAATTTTGCCATATTCGTGCTCGGTGGTGATGCCCGTCACTGAGTCGGTCAGCGGATAGGTCGAATCCCAGCCGATCCCCACCGATTCGCGCACCTCGTGCGAGACGATCCTGGCGAACTGAACCTGCGCGAACGCCTCGACCGTGTCGGAAAATTCATAGTTCAGCTTGGCCGCGGCCAGATAGCGCTTGCGCGGCGTGATCAGGTCGCGCCCGGTGCGCTGATTGTATCCGTTGCGATTGGGCAGGAAATAGCCGCTGTTCCCGTCGTCGCTGTCGCCCACGTCGATCGGCTCGCCGGTCTGCACGTCGGGGCCGAGCGGCACCAGCACGCCGTCCTTGTAGAAGCGGTCGCGCCGCGAGTTGGAGCCAGAGAAGACGCCGCCCGGAATATACGAGCTGAGGTCGACCTTCACGTGCGGCGGGAAGGTGGAGGCGGGCTGATCGCCGCTCGCGAACTCGTCATCGTCGTTGACGTAGACGGTCTCGAACAGGTTGATGCCCTCGTCGAAATCGTAATCGTAGCTCACCGGCCGTACCGCCCATTCGCGATCGGTGGCGCGCACGCCCCAGTCGCGGTCATAGGTGCCGCTGACGATGAAATAGCCGCGTCTGTCGGCGAATTTGGTGCCCCAGCTCCCGTTGAGCGTGAATTCCTGCCCATCGCCGTCGTCGGTGATTCCGGTGCGTACATTGAGGCGGAAGCCGCGCTGGCCCGTCTCGGTGATGATGTTGACCACGCCCGCCACCGCGTCCGACCCGTAGATCGACGAGGCGCCGCCGGTGATGATCTCGACCCGGTCGATGAAGTCGCTCGGGATGGTGTTCAGGCTGACGCGGTTGCCGATCGCGCTGTTGGAGACGGTGCGGCGCCCGTCGATCAGCACGAGCGTCCGGTTGTCGCCGAGATTGCGGAGCTGGATCGAACTCAGCCCCGAATTCTGCGTGTTCCCCGTGACGCTGGCCTGGTTGAGCGTCGAGGAAAGCTGCGGCAGCTCGGCGAGGGTCTCGCTCAGCTCCGAATTGCCCGATTCGCGCAGATCGTCGCCGCTGATCGTCACCGTCGGCGCGAGCGTCTCATAGCTGTCATGCGCGATGCGGCTGCCCGTCACGACGATCGCATTCTCCTCCTGCGGCGCGGGCGCCGCGTCATTGGTCTGGGCCTCGGCGGGCTGAACCACGCAGAGCGCGGTCGTCGCCAGCATCGCGAACCGGAATGTCCTCATCTCTCGTTCCTCCCCGCTTTTCTGTTCAGATCAACGTCGCGGCGGACCGCGCTTCGACTTCCTCGATCGAGGCCGGCTCGCCCCGCATCGCGCGGTCGAACAATTCGGCGTCGAACGCGCGCTCCCATTTGGCGACGATCACCGTCGCCACGGCGTTGCCGGTGAAATTGGTGAGGCTGCGGCACTCGCTCATGAAGCGATCGACGCCCAGGATCAGCGCCATCCCCGCGACCGGCACCGAGGGCACCACAGAGAGCGTCGCCGCCAGCGTGATGAACCCCGCACCGGTCACCCCCGCCGCGCCCTTCGAGCTCAACATCGCGACCCCGAGCAGCAGCAACTGGTCACCCAGCGACAGGTCGATCCCCGTCGCCTGCGCGATGAAGAGCGCGGCGAGCGTCATGTAGATGTTGGTGCCGTCGAGATTGAACGAATAGCCGGTGGGCACCACGAGCCCGACCACCTGCTTGGCACAGCCGGCGCGCTCCATCTTCTCCAAAAGGCTTGGCAGCGCGGCTTCCGACGACGAGGTGCCGAGCACGAGCAGCAGCTCGGCCTTGAGGTAGCGGATCAGGTCGATGACCGAAAAGCCGCAAATCCGTGCCGCCGCGCCGAGCACCACCAGCACGAACAGCAAGCTGGTGAGGTAGAAGGTGCCCACCAGCGCCGCGAGTCCGATGAGGCTTCCGATCCCGTATTTGCCGATCGTGAAGGCGATCGCCCCGAACGCGCCGATCGGCGCGAGCTTCATCAGGATGTGGACCAGCCGGAACACCGCAAGGCTCGCCGATTCGAGCACGCGATAGACGGGCAAGCCATCGTCGCCGATCAGCGCCAGCGCGATCCCGAACAGGATCGCGACGAACAACACTTGCAGGATCTCGCCCCCCGCCAGCGCGCCCAGCAAGGTCGCCGGGATGATGTTGAGGATGAACCCGGTAACGGTCTGGTCGTGCGCGTGTGCCGTATATTGCGCGACCGCGCCTGCGTTGAGCGTCGCGGGGTCGATCCCCATCCCCGCGCCGGGCCGGATCACATTGGCGACGATCAGCCCGACGATGAGCGCGAGCGTCGAGAAGAACAGAAAATAGGCGAAGGCCTTCGCCGCGACGCGCCCCACCGAGGCGAGGTCGCGCATCCCCGCAATCCCCGTCACCACGGTGAGGAAAATCACCGGCGCGATCACCATCTTGACGATCTTGATGAACCCGTCGCCCAGCGGCTTCAGGCTCTCGCCGAGTTGGGGATCGACCTGCCCGATGACGGCGCCGAGCACGATCGCCGCGAGCACCTGCACATAAAGGTGCCGCCACAACGGCGTCGCCGCCGCGGGCCGGGCGTCCGATCGTGCAAGCATTGCCGTCCCCTCCGCGGTGCCGTGACCTTCCTTCCGCCCGCTCCGGGACGGTTGAAGCACAGCCTAGCCGCGCAAGGATGCATGCAAACGCCTTTTTGGCGTTTTCCTACCTATCTGAAATACAATGTTTTTGAGTTCAACGAAAGTGCACGCTGGCTGAAAATCCACACACTGCAAGTGCCATATGTGCGGATTTCCGCACACGGCCGACGAGGCATGGCAATATCGTCGATAGAGTCGAGAAATTAGTCTGACGGCGTGAAATATCGCCGCCACGCCCTCAACCGACGCGGCCGGCCGTCATTGCCCGCCGGGAGGCGCTCCAGCTCCGGCGCCAGCGCCGCCCTGCATCATCTGCTGCATCTGCATCTGGCGGATGACCTGTTGCGGCAGGAAATCGATCAACTCGACGTCGAACACCAGGAGCGAGTCAGCCGGGATCGGTCCGTTGTCGCGCGCGCCGTAGCCGAGCTCGGGCTTGATCCAGAAGCGGTAGGTCGCACCCTTGGTCATCAGCTTCAGCCCTTCCGAGAAGCCCGGAATGCCGCCCGCGACGGGAAAGGGCACGGGCTGCTGCGAGGCATCGAATACGGTGCCGTCGCGCAGACTGCCCTTATAGCTGATCAGCGCGACATCGTCGTCGGTCGGATGCTGTTCGCCCTCGCCCTTTTCCAGCACCCTGTACTGGAGCCCGCTCGCCGTGGTCTCGACGCCCGGCTGGGACGCATTATAGGTGAGGAACTGCTCGTTGGTCCCCGTCGCGGCGATCGCGCCTGCGGTGCTGACCCATGCCAGCGCCGCCGCCGCGACGATCGCGACGACGATCCCGATCCACAGCAGCACGACATAGCGCCGCGGCGTCGGTTGCAGGGGAACGGCGGTCACGGACATGGGCGAACCCCTCGGGTCTGGCACGAAAGCAGGAACATGACGGGGATCACCCTCCCCGCCCGAAAACGTCGCTCAGCGGACGCCGTCGCGCTCCGCCCGCTTGCGCTCCAGCTTGCGGGCGCGGCGGACGGCGGCGGCGCGCTCGCGCGCACGCTTCTCGCTCGGCTTCTCGTAATGACGGCGCAGCTTCATCTCGCGATAGACGCCCTCACGCTGCAGCTTCTTCTTGAGCGCGCGCAGCGCCTGGTCGACATTGTTGTCGCGAACGATGATCTGCATAAACCCGTCAGTCTCCGATCAATAGGATAATGGTCGTCGCGAGCAGGCCCGCGCCGTGTGCCGCGCGCCCTATCAGCGACGCGGCCGTTTATCAAGCGAATTGGCGGTGCATCCGGTTCCCGGTTGCGCCCGCGCGCGGCTCGTCTATGTCGCAGGCATGACCGGCGCGCCGCTTGACCTCTACAACAGCCTCACCCGCCGACTCGAAGCCTTCGAGCCGATCGATCCCGCGAACGTGCGCATCTATACCTGCGGGCCGACGGTCTACAATTACCAGCATATCGGCAACATGCGGGCCTTCCTGTTCGCCGACACGCTGGGCCGCGTGCTGCGCTGGAAGAGCTGGCCGACCACCCACATCATCAACATCACCGATGTCGGCCACCTCACCTCGGATGCCGATACCGGCGACGACAAGATGGAAAAGGCCGCCGCGCAGCAGGGCCGCTCGATCTGGGAGATCGCGGCGCATTATACCGACGCGTTCAAACGCGACGTCGCGCGGCTCAACATCGTGCCGCCCGCGCGCTGGTCGGTCGCGACCGATCATATCGCCGAGATGATCGCCTTTGCCGAACGGATCGCGCCCGATCACTGCTACGAGCTTGACAGCGGCCTCTATTTCGACGTGACGACGGTGCCGAATTACGGCGCACTCGCCGGCGGGCGGGACGACGCGGGCGAAAGCCGGATCGACCCCGTCTCGGGCAAGCGCCATCCGCAGGATTTCGCGATCTGGCGCAGATCGGCGCCGGGCGAGAACCGCCAGATGGAATGGGAGTCCCCCTGGGGCCGGGGCGCGCCGGGCTGGCACCTCGAATGCTCGGTGATGAGCAAGAAGTATCTGGGCGACCAGTTCGACATCCATACCGGCGGCATCGACCATCGCGAAATCCACCATCCCAACGAGATCGCGCAGAACCAGGCCTATTGCGATTGCGCGGACACGGGCGCGGTCTGGTGGATGCACAACAATTTCCTCGTCGAGCGCTCGGGGAAGATGTCAAAGTCCGCGGGCGGCTTCACCACGCTGCAAAGCCTTGTGGACAAGGGTGTCCACCCTCTCGCCTATCGGCTGATGTGCCTACAGGCGCATTACCGCAGCGAACTCGAATTCTCGGGCGAGAATCTCGCGGCGGCGGTGACGCGGCTCAAGCGGCTGGCAATGTCCGTCGCCGCGCTTCGCGACCGGGCGACGGGCGATCCCGAAGCGCCCTCGGCCGCAACCGCCGCGCCCTATCGCGAGCAGCTCGACGCGGCGGTGTCGGACGATCTCAACACGCCCAGGGCGTTGCCGGTGCTCGATGCCATGCTCGCCGACGGCAACCTGTCCCCCGCCGCCCGCCTTGCCGCGCTTGCCGATTTCGATGCGGTGCTCGGCCTCCAGCTCGGCGCGCTCACCCGCGAGGACCTGCGCGTCACGCCTGCCGCCGCGACCATCACCCCCGAAGAGATCGCCGCCCGCCTCGCCGAACGCCGAGAGGCGCGCGCGGCGAAGGATTTCGCCCGCGCCGATGCCATCCGGGATGCACTTGTTGCCGCGGGTGTCGAGGTGATGGACGGCGATCCGCTCGGCTGGGACTGGACGCTGGCATCGTAACCTGCGGCATCTTCAATCGACGGCGTTTCGGTCTTATCCTCTTGCAAGACCGACAAGTGTGTTGTTGAAGTAACGCACCCAGGAGGAGGACGAGAATGCGGGGGCAGGTGCTCGGGGTCGATCGCGAGAGCGGGTTCGGGCAGATTTCGGGCGATGACGGGCAGCGCTATACTTTCCGCCCGCGCGACTGGAGCGATTCGGCCGGCCCCGCCGTCGGCGCACTGATCGATTTCGACACCGAGGGCACCGAGGCGCGGCGCATCTATCGCCTGCCCGGCACCACGCCCGTTCCGATCCCCGCCGAGCCCGCTGCCGGCGGCCGCAACAAGATCGTCGCGGCGTTGCTCGCCTTCTTTCTCGGCACGCTCGGTATCCACCGCTTCTATCTCGGCCGCACCGGATCGGGGGTGCTGATGCTGGTGCTCAGCCTCACCGTGATCGGGCTGTTTCTCACCGTGCCGTGGTCGCTGATCGACATGGTTCGCTATCTCGTCATGCCCGAGGGCGAGTTCGCCGATCGCTACGGCCGCGAGTCTGCATGAAGGCCGTCCTTCCCGCGCTCGCCCGGCCGATGATCGAATCGCATCTGCCCGCCGATCTCGACGTTTCGTGGTTCGCGACGCGCGAGGACGCGAACCGCATGGCTGTCGATGCCGATATCGCATGGCTCGACATGCAGCACTCGCGCTATGCCGGCGAGGCGGCAGCGCGTGCGACGCACCTCAAATGGCTGTCCACGATCTTTGCCGGGCTGGACGCCTTCCCGCTTGATCTGCTCCGGGAACGCGGCGCTATCGTCACCAACGGCAGCGGGCTCAACGCCTATACGGTTGCCGAATATGCGGTGATGGGGGTGCTTGTCGCCGCCAAGCGCTTCGACGAGGTCGTGCGCATCGCCGACCGTCACGAATGGAGCACCAACGCGCCCGGCCGCACCGAGCTGTTCGGCACTACCGCGCTCGTCATCGGTTACGGCACGATCGGCCGGCTGATCGGCGAGCGGCTGGCAGCATTCGGCGTCGCGGTGACGGGCGTCACCCGATCGGGCCGCGACGACACGCTCCGCCCCGATCAATGGCGGGCGCGGCTCGGCGATTTCGACTGGGTGGTCCTCGCCGCGCCTTCGACCGGCGAGACGAAGGCGATGATCGCCGCCGACGCGCTCGCCGCGATGAAGCGCAGCGCCTGGATCGTCAACGTCGCGCGCGGAGACATGATCGACAAAGCGGCGCTGATCGATGCGCTCGAAGAACGCACGATCGCCGGCGCCTTCCTCGACACGGTCGATCCCGAGCCGCTGCCGCCCGACGATCCCTTGTGGAGCGCACCCAACACGATCCACTCGATGCACCTTTCCGGCCGCAGCCAGACGACGATGTTCACGCGCGGCGCGGCGCTGTTCCTGGAGAATCTCGCCGCGTTTCGCGAGGGGCGGCCAATGAAGAACGTGGTCGATCTCGACGCGGGCTATTGAGCCTGCCGCAAACCGGCTCGATCAGCTCCCGCAATTTTCCTTGATTGCCCGCCATGCTATTTTCCCGCATGGCAACGTGTGCACTTCCACGTGAGGATCGACATGGCCGCCAAATGGGCCCCCGATAGCTGGATCAAGGCCGAAGCCCGCCAGCTCCCCGATTATCCCGACGCCGCCGCGCTCGATGCGGCGACGGCGCAGCTCGGCACCTATCCGCCGCTCGTCTTCGCGGGCGAGGCGCGTAACCTCACGGCCGACCTCGCGCGGGTCGCCGAGGGCAAGGCCTTCCTTCTCCAGGGCGGCGACTGCGCCGAATCGTTCGCCGAGTTCCATCCGAACAACATCCGCGACACCTTCCGCGTGCTGCTCCAGATGGCGGTGGTGCTCACCTATGCCTCGAAGCTCCCGGTCGTGAAGGTCGGCCGCATGGCGGGCCAGTTCGCCAAGCCGCGCTCGGCGCCGACCGAGACGATCGACGGGGTGGAGCTGCCCAGCTATCGCGGCGACAACGTCAACGACATCGCCTTCACGCCCGCGGCGCGCACGCCCGATCCGCAGCGGATGCTGCGCGCCTATGCGCAATCGGCGGCGACGCTCAACCTGCTGCGCGCCTTCGCGCAAGGCGGCTATGCGAACCTTCATCAAGTCCATCGCTGGACGCACGATTTCATGGGCCGCAGCCCGTGGGCGAAGAAATATGCCGAGACCGCCGACCGGATCGGCGACGCACTCGAATTCATGGAAGCGTGCGGCATCAACGCAGACAGCGTGCCGCAGCTTTCGCAGACACAATTCTATACCAGCCACGAGGCGCTGCTGCTCCCCTACGAACAGGCGCTGACCCGGCAGGACAGCCTGACCGGCGACTGGTACGACACGTCGGCGCATTTCCTGTGGATCGGCGATCGGACGCGCTTCGACGGCTCGGCGCATGTCGAGTTCATGCGCGGGATCGGCAACCCGATCGGGATGAAGTGCGGCCCGACGCTGGAGCCCGACGCCCTGCTGCGGCTGCTCGACGCGCTCAACCCGGCGCGCGTGCCCGGCCGCATCACGCTCATCACCCGCTACGGGCACGACAAGATCGAGGCGGGCCTGCCCAGGCTCGTCCGCGCCGTGCTGCGCGAAGGCCATCCGGTAGTATGGAGCTGCGATCCGATGCACGGCAACGTCGTCAAGGCGGCGAACGGCTACAAGACGCGCCCCTTCGAGCGCATCCTCGCCGAGGTGCGCGGCTTCTTTGCCGTGCATCGCGCGGAAGGCTCGATCGCCGGCGGCATTCACGCGGAGATGACGGGGCAGAACGTCACCGAATGCACCGGCGGCGCTGTCGCCGTGACGGAGCAGAGCCTCGCCGATCGCTACCACACGCATTGCGATCCGCGCCTCAACGCGAGCCAGAGCCTCGAGCTGGCCTTCCTGCTCGCCGAGATGCTCAACCGCGAAATGGCGGAGCGCAGGAAGGTGGCGGCCTGAGCGTGCAGCGGGGATCGAGCGCGGCACTTGACGCCTGCGGCCGAGCCCCGTAAGCGCCCGCTCTCGCGCCACCGCACGGCCCCTTCGTCTAGCGGTCCAGGACGTCGCCCTCTCACGGCGAAAACACGGGTT
>CAZXFY010000012.1:0-73890 GCA_964639855.1 uncultured Stakelama sp.
CGGCCAGAACAGTCTCAGGGCGATTAGCTCAGTTGGTAGAGCGCCTCGTTTACACCGAGGATGTCGGCGGTTCGAGCCCGTCATCGCCCACCAGATCACCGCATCGGCGGCGGCGAGAATTGCTGGAGCGCTTCACCGGCGGCGCGCCCGGCGGCCGATTCGGGCGCGAGCCGCAGCGCCTGGTCCCACGCCGCCTTGGCTGCGGCCTCGTCGCCGTTGGCGGCGGCGATATTGCCCGCCTCGAGCTGCACCGCCGCATCGTCGGGCGCGCGCGCCAGCGCCTCGGCAATGTCCTTCCTTGCGCGCGGCCAATCGTTCATCCGCCGCGCGAGCGTTGCCGAAAGCAGCCAGGCGAGCGGATCGTCGCCCGCATCCTGGAGCGCCGCGTCGATGTCGATCCGCGCCGCTGCGAGGTCGCCCGCCGCGACCAGCGCCCGCGCGCGATCGAGATGCGCCTCGCCGCGCGCCAGCCCCGTCAGTGTCCCCGAATCGAGCGCCGCGCCCAGCGCGCGCTGCGCCGCATTGGTGTCGCCCGCCGCCAGCCAGGCATTGCCCGCCTGCACCCAGAATTGCCCCACACGCTCGTCGCCCGCCAGCGCGGCGTTGCGCGCCGCCGCCTCGAACTCGTCCGCCGCGCCGATCCAGCGCTCCTGATTGGCGAGCGCGATGCCGAGGCACTGCCGCGCTTCCAGCCCGCCGCCCGCCGCTTTCCAGCGTTGCGCATCGAGCTCGCCCTGGGCGGGATCGCTCGTCGCCGCCTCGATGCAGTCATGATAGCGCTCCTCGCCCGACAAGGCAGGGCCGGAGACGGTTTGCAGCGCAGCGGCGGCGAAAAGCAGGCTCAGCATGAAGCGGCGATCACATCCTCGACCGCCCGGACGATGAGCGCGATGTCGCTCTCGCGCGACAGGCGGTGCTCGCCGTCCTTGACGAGCCATGTCTGCACATCGGCTGAACGCAGCCGCCCGGCGAGGCGCAGGGCGATCTCGAACGGCACGTCGCGGTCGGCCTGGCCGTGGATCAGCCGCACCGGCACGTCGATCGCGATCTCCCCGTGCATCAGCCGGTTGGCCTCGCCCGAGGACCAGAAGCCGCGCGTGGTCAGCGTCGGCTGGTCCGAATAGTCGCTCGGCTGCTCCAGCCTGCCGGTGTTGAGGATCGCCATCTTCTCGTCCATCGAGAAGCCCCAGTCGGTGAAATCGGGCGCCGCCGCGATTCCGACCAGCCCCTTGACGCGCTCCGGCCGCGCGAGCGCCGCGAGCAGCATGATCCATCCGCCCATCGACGATCCGACGAGCACCACCGGCCCCGTCACCGCCTCATCGATCATCGCCAGCGCATCGTCGCGCCACCCGGCCAGCGTCTGCTCGGCGAAGGCACCTTCGCTCCGCCCGCACCCGGCATAATCGAACCGCAGAAATGCCTGTCCTGCCGCGCGGGCCCACGTCTCCAGCGCCAGCGCCTTGCTCCCGCTCATGTCGGAGGCATAGCCGGGCAGGAAGATCACGGTCGGGCCGTCGCCTTCTGTCAGATGGTAAGCGAGGGCGGGGCGGGGATCGGCATCGGACATGGCGGGCTGTCTAGGCGGTGACGCGCGGAGAGGAAACCCGAAGGGCGCGATCGTCCTCTCCACCCCGACTGTTCGAGAGCACAACTTGCCGCCAATTCCCGGTGTTCCTGCGAAAGCAGGAACCCAGAGTCGCTGGCAGCACGCCTTGAGCCCTGGGCTCCTGCTTCCGCAGGAGCACGATTATTCGAGAAACGCCGCTACCGCCTCGGCAAACGCCTCCGGCCGGTCGAGCATCACGAAATGCCCGCTCTCGCCCACCGGCACGAAGGTGACATGCGGCGCGTCGGCATATTCCGCGCGATAGAAGGCGTCCGCCCGCTCCTCGGGCATCCGCGCCGAGAACGGATAGACCAATGTGATCGGCGTCTCGATGCTGCCCATGTCGGGCCCGAGGTCGGTCGTCATGTCCTCGTACATCGCCTGCGCCGATACGCGCGGATCGACCGCCGCGATCCAGCCCGCAACCGTCGCCTGCGCCTCGGGCGTCAGCGCCTGCGTCGCGGCGACCGCCCGCGCGGCGGCCGGATCGGCGGGCTTGCCGTAGGCGGCGGCCATCCGTTCGCGCATGGCCTTCGCCTGTGGCTCGACCTGCGCCACCGTGGCGCCGGGAAGGAAGATGTCGCCGACATAGGGCAGCGCATCGACCACCATCAGCTTGCCGACGTCGCCGGGATGCGCCTTCGCGAGCATCAATCCGGCCAGCCCGCCCATCGAATGCCCGATCACCGCAGCGCCGGTCAGCTTGTTCTGCGTGATGAAGACGTCGAGATCGGCGACGATCCCGTCGAGAATGCCGGGGGTGAGGTTCTCGCCGGGATCGCCGCCCCCGAAGCCGTTGACCTGCACCGTATAGACACGGTGCGTTCGGGCGAGCGCCGGCACGATCCCGTCATAGACGGCACGCGGCGTCGACAGGCCGGGGATCAGGATCACCGGCGATCCGTTTCCGGTCGCCATGATCGAGATATGCCCCATCTGCGTGACGTTCTCGGCGGCCGCCGAAGTCGGCGCGGCACGGCCGGGGTGCGGCTGGAGGATGGCGAGCGGCGCGGCGGCCGAGACGAGCAAGCGACATGCGAAACGCGGAATCATTGATCGGTCTCCTTGGCGGGATTGACGAAAATCTCTTCGATGGCGAGGCCGAACACGTCGGCGATCCGGAAGGCGAGCGGCAGCGACGGATCGTAGCGGCCGGTCTCGATCGCGTTGACGCTCTGGCGTGAGACGCCGAGCCGCTCGGCCAGGTCCTGCTGGCTCCAGTCGCGTTCCGCGCGGAGCACCTTGAGCCGGTTCTTCATGCCCCGGCTCCGGCGAAGCGATCGCGCAGGTTCTGCCCGCATTGCGCCAGCCCCCAGGCCGCGCACCAGACGATGAACGCCCAGTAAGCGGGCACGTGCGGCACCACGCCGCCTTCTTCGAGGAACCCCCAGGCGCTGGCGAGCGACAACATGATCGCGAGCCCCACCATCATCGCGGTGATGATGCGCTGGCGGATATATTCGTCGGTTTCCTCGACGATGTAGAGCCCGATCACCCCGATCACGCCGATGATCGGTAGCGCCGGCAGGATCGAGAGCGCGACCAGCGCGGCGCCGCTCGGCTGCCACGCATTGATCGCCCAGTTGGCGCCGATCAGCGCGGCGACATAGGCGGCCATCGTCGGAAAGAATCGCTTGATATAGCGCCGTCCCGCCTGCGATTGCTTGTTCATTGTAAAGCTCCCTTGCGAATCAGTAAAGGTGACTTTACAGACAAGCGTGCTTTACGTCAAGCACGCTTTACACATACGGCAAGCGCGTTCCGCGACACTTTCGCCAACTTCGAGATTTTGACCGTGGATGCGCCGCGGCAGCAGGCGCGTGACCGTCGGGGTCCTACTCGCCCCGCATGCGCCGCTGATGGTATCGCACCCGCCGCCAGACGCCGATCAGCATCAGCACGATGCCGAGCCCGAGCACCGCCGGCGCCAGCCATTCGGGGAAGGTCAGCCATCCGGCGCGGCGCATCCACAGGAGCGCGATCCCCACCATCGCCAGGAAGATGCCCCAATAACGCTCGGCCCGCGCCACCCCCATCAGCTCGCGGCGATAGGCGCGGCGCCGGGCGGGATCGCTCAAATCGGGCGGCGGCATGTCAGCTTTCCCATTCATCGGCGAGCAGCCCCCAGATGATGCTGTCGCGCACGCCGATATGCGTCTCCCACTCGCCCCGAAGCAAGCCTTCGCGCCGGAAACCGAGCCGGTCGAGCAGCGCGTTCGAGGCGGCGTTCTCCGGGTCGGTATCGGCGAACACGCGGCGCTGCCCTTCGGCGAAGAGCTGCGTGATCACCGCCGCCACCGCCTCGCGAGCGATCCCCGTTCCCCAATGCTCGCGCGCGAGCATGTAGCCGATCTCGGTCACCTTGCCCTGCCGCTTCTCGCCCGCCGAGATGAAGCCGATTGCGCGGTCGTCGCCGGGCAGCGTGATCGCCCAGCAGCGCCAGCCGTCATGGACCTGCGCGAAATGCTCGCGCAGTTCCGCGACCGAATCGTAGGGCGGCCGCGACCACCAGTGCATCAGATCGGCGTCCGAAAGCGACGGAAACAGGGCCTCGGCATCGTCCGGCCGCCGCGCGCGCAAGCGCAGGCGCGTCGTGGCGATCGGCGGCGTCTCGCTCACAGCACCAGCGCGTCGATCAGCGCGCGCACCTTCTGCTGGCGCCATTGCGGCAGCGGCGCGACCAGCCAATAGCCGCGCGTCGAGGGCCGCGGCTCGCCGACGGTCGCCACGCGCCCCGCCGCGATGTCGCGCGTCGCCAGCAGCTCGGGCACGGTCGCGCGGCCCAGCCCTTGCGCGGCGGCGTCGATCGCCAGCCCCGCATCGCCGACGCGGACCAGCGATCCGGCGTCCTCGGCGCTGCATCCCGGCCAGGCGATCGCCGTGCCGATGCCGCCGCCGGGCCGCTCGACCGTCACCATGCCTTCCGATTCGATCGCCTCGCCCTCGTGCTCGCCCGGCCCCTCGCCCCAGCGGATCGCGAGGTCGAGATTGGCCTCGGTGAAATCGACATCGTCGTCGGCGGTGACGAGCACGAACCGCAGCTCGCCGTCGGCTTGCGCGATCTCCGACAGCCGCGGCATCAGCCATTTGGCGATCACCGCGCGCGGCGCCGCGATCGTCAGCGCCTTGGACGATTGCCCCGCCTGCATGGCGCGCACGGCTTCCTCGAACTGAAGGAAGCCCTGCCGCAATGCGTCGAGCCCCGCCTCGCCCTCGGGCGTCAGCTCCAGCCCGCGCGTGGTGCGGCGGAACAGCACGACGCCCAGCGTATCCTCGAGCGCGCGGATCTGCTGCCCCACCGCGGCAGGGGTGACGGCAAGCTCGTCCGCCGCCCGCGTGAACGACAGATGCCGCGCCGCCGCATCGAGCACGCGCAGCCCGTTCAAGGGAAGATGCGTGCGCTTCATGCCCAATCCGTCATGCCAGCGAAAGCCGGCATCTTCCCGATCAAGCGAGCGCCAAGCGGTTTACCTCTTTTTCGAGCGATCCCAGCTTTCGCTGGGATGACGGGCATGATCTTGCTCACTCCGCCACCGCCGGCGCGATCAGCGCGAATTTGGGGATTTCCACGTCGAAGCCCGATCCGTCCTCGGCCGCCATGTGATAGCTGCCCTGCATCGATCCGGTTGGCGTCGCGAGCGGGCAGCCCGAGACGTAGTCGAAGCTCTCGCCCGGCGCGATCAGCGGCTGCTCGCCGACGACGCCCTCGCCCTCGACCGAATGGCGCGCGCCGCGGCCGTCGGTGATGATCCAGTGGCGCGTCAGAAGCTGCACCGCCTGTTCGCCCTTGTTCTCGATCCGCACATGATACGCCCAGAACCAGCGCCCACGCGCGGGCTCCGATTGCTCGGGCAGATAGCTCACCGACACGCGCACGACGATGCCGCGCGTCTCGGCGACATTGGGGAACAGCGCGTTCACAGCCCCACGGCGCGGAGCGCCTGGTCGAGATCGTCGATCAGGTCCCGCGGGTCTTCCAGCCCGACGTTGAAGCGCAGCATACCTTCGTCGATTCCCATGTCGCGCCGCACCTCCTCGGTGACGCCGGCATGCGTCGTCGAGCACGGATGCGTCATCAGCGAGCGCGAATCGCCGATATTGTTCGAAATGTCGATGAGCTGAAGCGCGTCGAGCAGGCCATGCGCCTGCGCGCGCCCCTCGACCTCGAACGCGAAGATCGGCCCGGCCGAATCCATCTGTTTCATCGCCACCGCATGCTGCGGATGGCTCGGCAGGCCGGGGTGGAGCACGCGCGGCACGCGGGTCTCGAGGAAGCGCGCGATCTCGAGCGCATTCTCGCTCTGCCGCTGCGCGCGCAGCTCGAGCGTTTCCAGCCCCTTGAGCACGACCCAGGCGTTGAACGGGCTCAATGTCGGCCCGGTATTGCGCGTGAACGAAAGCAGCGCGTTCTCGATGAAGTCGCGGCTCCCCGTCACCGCCCCGGCGAGCACGCGGCCCTGCCCGTCCATCAGCTTGGTCGCCGAATAGGCGACGACGTCCGCGCCGAACTCCAGCGGGCGCTGGAGCGCGGGCGTCGCGAAGGCATTGTCCACCACCGAGACGACGCCGTTCTCGCGCGCGATTCCGCATACCGCTTCCAGATCGACCAGATCCATCGTCGGGTTGGCGGGGGTTTCGAAGAAGAAGACCCTGGTGTTGGGCCTCAGCGCATCCTTGAACGCCTGCGGATCGCGCGCATCGACCGTCGTCGTCTCGACCCCGAAGCGCGGCAGCAGGGTATCGACCAGCCAGCGGCACGATCCGAACGCGGCGCGGCCCGCGACGACATGATCGCCCTGGCTCACCTGGCACAGCAATACCGCGGTCATCGCCGCCATGCCGCTCGCCATCGTCCGGCACGCCTCGGCGCCTTCCAGAAGCGCGATCCGCTCTTCGAGCATCTGCACCGTCGGGTTCTGGAGCCGCGAATAGGTCATCCCGACCTGCTCGCCCTTGAAGCGCGCGGCGGCGTCGCCTGCGCAGTCATAGGTATAGCCCGAGGTGAGGAAGATCGCCTCGGAGGTTTCACCCCAGTCGGAGCGCGCGGTGCCGCCGCGCACGGCGCGGGTGGCGGGGCGCCAGTTCTGGGTGATCGTGCGGTCTTGTCCGGTGCGGCGTTTCATGGGCGCCGCTTTGCAGGGGCGGACGCGCCCGCGTCAACGGCCTTTCGCTTTGGGGCGCTCAAGCCTTCCTGCGCATCGGCGGGCGCGCTATGCCGTTCGCCGATGCCCGAAACGCCCGCCCGATCCCGCCCCGTCGCCGTGGCGGCGCTGCTGGGATTGGCCGCGCAGGCGCTGTTCCTGTTCCGGGTGACAATGCCCTCGACGCTCGTCTTCGACGAGATTCATTACGTCCCCGCCGCCCGCACGATGCTGCGCATGCTCGAACCGGTGAACACCGAGCATCCGCTGCTCGGCAAGGCGTTCATCGCCGCCGGGATCGTGCTGTTCGGTGACAACAGCCTCGGTTGGCGATTCTTCTCGACCATCGCCGGCGCCGCGACCGTGATGGGCGTGTTCGCCATCACCTGGCTGCTCACGCGGCGGATGCGCGCTGCCGTGCTCGCGGGCGTGTTCGCGATGCTCAACATGACGATCTTCGTCCAGGCGCGGATCGCGATGCTCGACGGCTTCATGGCCGCGTTCGTCGTCGCGGGCACCGCGACCTTGCTGTGGTCGATCCACGCACCGCCCGGCCGCGGCCTGGGCCGTGTTGCGCTCGGCGGCGCGCTGTTGGGCCTCGCGATCGGGTGCAAATGGGCCGCGGTGCCGTTCCTCTGCTATGCGGGGCCAGCGATCGTCGTGCTCCGTCTGCGCGGCCGACGCTGCTGGGAAGGGCATACGACATGGGCGCTGCTGCTCGCGCTCGTCCTGTCTGCGAGCGCCGCCTATCTCCTCACCTTCCTCCCCGCCTTCTTCTATGCGCGCGATCCGCTTACACTGGCGACGTTGTTCCCGTTCCAGCTCGAAATGTATGCCGAGCAGACGCAGGTGCTGCCCGCTCACACCTACCAGTCGAGCTGGTGGAGCTGGCCGCTGATGCTCCGCCCGATCTGGTATCTCTACGAGCCGGTGGACGGCGCGACGCGCGGCATATTGATGATCGGCAACCCCGCCATCCTGTGGGGTGGGCTGATCGCGGTCGCCGCGTGCCTGCGGGCCGCGTGGCGGGACCGCTCCGCCCGCGCCTTCGCGATCCCCGCCTTGTGGATCGGCGCGTACCTTCCCTGGATCGTCATCCCCAAATCGTTGGGTTTCTTCTATTATTACTATCTGCCGAGCATCTTCCTCTGCCCCGCGCTCGCCGCCGCCTTCGCCCGCTACGCATCGGGCCCGAAGCGACGCTGGGAAACCGCCTTCGTCCTGCTCGCGGCCGCACTCTTCGCTTATTTCTACCCGATCATCGCCGCGCTCCCGCTGTCGGGACCGGACGCGTTCCGCACCTGGATGTGGTTCGAAAGCTGGATCTAGCCGAGGATGTGCATCCACATCGGCTCGCCGCTGAGGCTGGGTGAGCCGCGCAGCTTGTCGAGTGCCTGCGCTACCGCGCGCTCGGGGCCGTCATGCGTCACGATGGCGACGATGACGCTGCCGTCGGGCATGGCGCCGCGCTGGATCAGGCTCTCGATCGAGACGCCCGCGTCGCGCATCGCCGCGGCGATCTCGGCGAGCACGCCCACCTTGTCCGCAACGGTGAAGCGCAGATAAGCGCGCCCGCGCCGGTCGCCCGTCTCGGCGTTCGGCGCGTCGGCAAGGGCATCGGCGGGCATCGCGAAGGGCGGGCCGAACTCGCCGCGCGCAATGTCGATCAGGTCGGCGACGACGGCGCTCGCGGTCGGCCCGTCGCCCGCGCCCGCGCCTTCGAAGAACAGCCGCCCGACGAAATTCCCCTCGGCCACCACCGCATTGAGCGACCCCGCGACATGCGCCAGCGGGTGATCGAGGGGCACCAGATGCGGATGGACGCGCTGGAACAGCCCTTGTCCGTTCGCCTCGGCGACGCCCACCAGCCGGATGCGATAGCCGAGCGCCGCCGCCTCGGCGATGTCGGCCGCGATCACCTCGCGGATGCCGGTGGTCGCCACCCGGTCGAAGGCGAGCCGCGTCCCGAAGGCGAGGCTCGCCAGGATCGACAATTTGTGCGCCGCGTCCACGCCGTCGATATCGAAGCCGGGGTCGGCCTCGGCATAACCAAGCGCCTGCGCTTCGGCGAGCACGTCGGCGAAGTCGCGGCCTTCCTCCTCCATCTTGGAGAGGATGAAATTGCATGTCCCGTTGAGCACGCCATAGACGCGCGAAATCTCGTTCGCCGCCGCGCCCTCGCGCAGCCCCTTGATGACCGGGATGCCCCCCGCGACCGCCGCCTCGAACTTGAGCGCCGCGCCCGCTCCCTCGGCCGCCTCGGCCAGCTCGAAGCCGTGATGCGCGATCATCGCCTTGTTGGCGGTGACGAGGTGGCGCCCCGCCTTGAGCGCCGCGCGCGCCAGCGTCAGCGCCGGCCCATCGGACCCGCCGACGAGCTCCACCACAACATCGGCATCGCCGTGCGTCGCCAGCTCGGCGGCGTCATCGACCCAGGCGAAGCGGTCGATATCGACGCCGCGATCCTTGGCCCGGTCGCGCGCGGTGACGGCGACGATCTCGATGGGCCGCCCCGCGCGCCGCGCGATCAGCGGCCCGTTGGCGTCGATCAATCGGATCACGCCGGCGCCTACGGTGCCAAGCCCGGCAAGGGCAACGCGCAACGGTTCGGTCATTCCCGCCCTCATTTTCCGTCATGCTGAACTCGTTTCAGCATCCAAGTGCGGCTCCGCGCCGCGGCCAGCCGCTCTAGCGGCACCTTGGACCCCGGAACAACCCCGGCGTGGCGGAAGGATTTCTTGGGATCGGCCTATTTCTTCACCAGCCCGATCTCGACCAGCCGCTCGTGCAGGTAATCATGCGCGGTGATCGGTTCGGGATAACGGTTCGGATTGTCCGCGCTCACGCAGCCGGGCAGCGTCCGAATCGGAAAATCCGGCGCGGGGTGAAGGAAGAAGGGCATCGAATAGCGCGAATGGCCGCGCCGCTCGGGCGGCGGGTTGACGACGCGGTGCGTGGTCGAGGGCAGCACATGGTTGGTCAGCCGCTGGAGCATGTCGCCGACATTGACCACCATCGCCCCCTCGGGCGGCCGAATCGCGAGCCAGCGCCCGTCGCGGTCGAGCAGTTCCAGCCCGGCTTCCTCGGCGCCGAGCAGCAGGGTGATGAGGTTGATGTCCTCGTGCGCCCCGGCGCGCACCCCTTCGGCCTCGGCGGGGATCGGCGGATAATGGAGCAGCCGCAGCACGCTGTTGCCGTCCCGGACGGCCGCATCGAACCAGTCGGGCGCCAGCCCCAGATGCCGCGCGATCGCCGAGAGCAGCCGGTCGCCCGCGGTGTCGAATGCGGCGAACAGCGCGAGGAAGGTGTCACGGAATCCCTCGGGCCGCGCGGGCCAGATATTGGGCGCCATGTCGCTCGCGAACCGATGCCCCTCGGGCAGCTCGCGCCCGACATGCCAGAATTCCTTGAGATCGACGACGCTCGCGCCCTTGGCGATCTCGGTCTTGAACGGCGTATAGCCGCGCGCGCCGCCGCCGCCGGGGATGTGGTATCCGCGCTTCTCCTCCTCGGGCAGCCGGAACAGCTCTTCGGTGAGCGCCCAGGCGCGCTCGATCAGCCCCTGGTCGATCCCGTGATCGGCGACGATCGCGAAGCCGAACCGTTCGAACGAGCCGCCCAGCGCGGCCGCGAACGCGTCCGGATCGCGCGCCTGGTCGGCGAGGCTGAGCGTGGGAACCTGGGCGGCGGGCGTGTCCAGCATGCGAATCGAATCCAACGAAAAGCGGAAACGATCCGTATAGGCGCGCGGCTCCCCGGCGAACAGATCAGTCGCTGAGCGTGATCGTGCCCGTGCTGCGATCGCCGCCCGCGGGCGCCAGCGTCATGCTGAACGGCTTGCCTTCGTCGGTGGTGCCGGCAAGCCCGGTGCCTTCGGTGTGGAGGGTGAACCCCGCATTCTTCAGCTTGGGCGCGAACCAGTCGCGCACCGTTTCGGGCGCGGCGGGGCTGTCGAACCCGATCCGCACCGCGCCATTGTCGCCCTTGCCGTCGATGTTCATCGTCGTGATCGTCGAGCCGGGATAGAGATGGACGCCGTTGAGATCGAAATCGCTCGCGTCGAGCTGAATCTTCGGCAGGTCGATATTGGCCGAGAAGCCCGGCAGGTCGAGCGACACCTTGCCCGTCTCACCGTCCATCGCCGCAGTCACGTTGCCGTCGGCGTCACCCGCATTGAGCGTGATCGTCGTGCCCTCGTCGCGATCATGCGATCCGCACGCCGCAAGCGGCAGCGCGAGCGCGACGAGTCCGAAAGTCAGGCGGTTCATGGCATTCTCCGAGGTGTATTGTTTGTACAACACACTAATCTCTGTCGCCGCAAGCGTCAATACGGGGTGACGTAGCCGCGCGCTTGGTGCATGTCGCACCGCAGCATGACGACCCAGACCGCCCGCACCGCGCCCGATCAGGCACCCCTCGGCTTTCGCGAATTCGTCGCGCTCGTCGCGGCGCTGATGGCGCTGACGGCGCTGGGCATCGATTCGATGCTGCCCGCGCTGCCTGCGATCGGCGCGAGCCTGGGCGTCGAGACCGACAACGAGCGCCAGCTCGTCGTCACCGCCTTCCTGATCGGCTTCGGCGTCGCGCAGCTCGCGCATGGGCCGCTCGCCGACCGGTTCGGGCGAAAGCCGGTGCTCGCCCTGTCGCTCGCAGCCTATGTGGTCGCGAACCTCATTGCCGCGATCGCGGCCAGCTTTCCGCTGCTGCTCGTCGCGCGTTTCTTCGGCGGCGTCGCGATTGCGGCATCGCGCGTTGTCACCGTGGCGCTGGTGCGCGATTGCTATTCGGGGCGCGCGATGGCGCGCGTGATGAGTCTCGCTTTCATCGTCTTCATGGCCGCCCCCGTGCTCGCGCCCACCGTCGGGCAGACGATCCTGCTGTTCGGCTCGTGGCGGCTGATCTTCGCGATGATCGGCGCGATCTCGGCCGCGGTGCTGCTCTGGTTCTGGTGGCGCATGCCCGAAACGCTGCATCCGATCGACCGGATGCCGCTGTCGCTCGCACGGCTCGCGGGCGGATGGCGGCGCACCGTCACCGATCGCTGGTCGCTGGGCTATACGCTCGCCACCACCGTGCTGATGGGCGCGCTTTACGGTTTCATCAACTCGGTCCAGCAGGTGGTGTTCGACGTGTTCGACGCCCCGAAGCTGCTCGTCGTCGTCTTCGCGATCACCGCCTCGACGATGGCGGTCGCGAACTTCCTCAATTCGCGCATCGTGATGGCGCTCGGCACGCGCCGGATCTCGCATTCGGCGCTGGTCGGGGTGATCCTGCTTTCGGGGGTGCACCTCGCCGCCGCGCTCGCCGGATGGGAATCGCTCGCCGTCTTCGCCGTGCTCCAGGCGTTGACGATGGGCTGCTTCGGGCTCGCGACCTCCAACTTCTCGGCGATGGCGATGGAGAATATGGGCGCGATCGCGGGCACCGCCTCAAGCGTGCAGGGCTTCTCCACCGTCACCTTCGGGGCGTTGATCGGCGCGCTCATCGGCCAGGCGTTCGACGGCAGCGTCGTGCCGCTCGTCGCCGGCTTCTTCTGCGCGGGGCTCGTCTCGCTCGCGATCGTCGCTCTCGTCGAGCGCGGCCGGCTTTTTCGCCCTGCCTGATCCGGCAACTCGCCGCGTCGTGCGGAACCGGGATGCGGCCATTGCCGTTTTCCGCTTCAAAGGCCGCATGGCCGCTGACGGAGGCGAAGGATGGGTGGCTTTCAGGTTCCGGGGCACGGCACCGGCGACGACGGCTATGACGAGGACGGCTACGACGAAAGCCAGCGCGCCGAGATTCTCGAATCCACCCGCAACGGCCCCAATGACGGCACGGTGATGACGGACATCGATCCCGATCTCGGCGAGGAGGACATCGACGACGAGGCGGACGAGGACGAGCTGCTGATGGAGGATGACGAGATCGGCGAGCTCGACGACGAGCGCCGCGAGCCCGAAGAGGACATGGAGGAAGACGAGATCCAGGAGGATTTCGACGACGGCACCGACGACGAGGACAATCTCGACGATGGCGAGGAAGACGCGATCGCGCCATAGGGGGTTTCCCACATGCAAATGTTCTGCTGATGCTCTTGATGGCGCTTCCATGCGGCCCGGATGGCGGCGATGTCGCCCAGACGCGATCTGGACGACCTTTGCGATGTTCGGCGGTCGGAACGCACGCTCCGGGGCTTGCGTTCTTCGCCAACGATTAACCAGGATCAGGATCGGTCCAGTGCGCGTAACCCCATCTGCTTTCGTCCTTCCGCTCCTGCTCGCCGCCTGCGGAGGGCCACCGGCCGACAATGCCGACGAGGCCGAGCCGCGAAACGCCATCGACATCAACGCCGCGGCGATCGAGGCGCAGGGCGATATCGACACCTATCGCGCGAACGCGCTCCAGAACCAGCCGATGCCCGGCTCCGCCGCGACCCCGCCCGGGCCGGGTGAGCCCGGCGGCCTTCCCGACGATCGCACGCCGGTTGCGGAAGGGCCGATCGACCCCGAAAGCGCGCAGGGCGCCGGGCAGGTCGTGCAGCATTATTATGCGTTGCTCGAATCGGGCCGCTATCGCGAGGCGTGGCAGCTCTGGAGCGACGGCGGCAAGGCGTCGGGCATGAGTGCCGAGGCGTTCGCCGCGAGCTTCGGCAAATACAAGGAATATCATGCCAATATCGGCGCGCCCGGCCGCGTCGATGCGGGCGCCGGGCAGCGTTATGTCGAGGTGCCCGTGCAGGTCTATGGCATCCTGAAGGACGGCGATCGGCCGTTCAACCGGCGCGGCAAGGCCGTCCTCCACCGCACCGCCGACATCCCCGGCGCGACGGCGGAGGACAAGAGCTGGCACATCAAGGCTATCGAGACCGCGCTCGCCCCGCCCGGCGACATGCCCGCGACGGCCGCGGCTGATTTCACCTGCGCCGACGGCACCCGCTTCGGCATCCGGTTCGACAATCGCGCCAATACCGGGGCGCTCTCGATCGGCGGCAAGCAGGTGGCGGTGCTGAACGGCCAGCGCACCGGCTCGGGCATCTGGTACAAGGCCGAAGGTTACGAATGGCGGGGCAAAGGCGGGGAGGGCACGCTTACCCGCCCCGGCCGCGAGGCGGTGTCCTGCGCTGCCGCCTAGATAGCCTAATGCGCGAGCGCTGCGGCAGCGCCGAGCAGTTCGAGCCCGTTGCGGTTGACGACCGCGATCGGCACGTCGGCGAGCTGGCGGCCGAACGCCTCCTTGTCGGTCATTCGCCGTCTGAGCGCGGGGTCGGCGAGCTTGTGGTGAAGCGCCCGCGCGATCGCGCCCGAAAGGAACACCCCGTCCCACGCGCCGAATGCCAGCACGAGATCGCCGATCACCGAACCGAGCGCGCCGATGAACACGCCCAGCGCGTCGGCGGCGATCGGATCGCGCGTGGCGTTGCGCGTGATCTCTTCGGGGACCGGCGCGGGACCGCCGCCGAGCGCTTCATAGGAGGTGACGAGCCCCGGCGCGCTGATCAGCGCCTCGTTGCTCGCCGGCCGCCCCCGCGCGGCAAGATGGGCGACGATCCGCGCTTCCGCGTCGGTGCCCGCCGCGAAGGTCATGTGTGCGGCCTCGCTCTGAACCGGTACGAGCTTGTCGCCCGCGGTGACGAGCCCCGCCACGCCTAGCCCGGTGCCGGGATTGACGAGCAGGAAGGTGCCGCCCGCCCGCGCGCGTCGCGGCGCGGGGCCGGGCAGCGGCATCAGCGCGCTCTCGGGAAGCTGGGTCAGCGCCAGCGCGACCGCGGCGCATTCGTTGAGCGCGGCGGGCCGCGTCCGCAGCACCGCCTCGACGCCGGAAAGCGAGATGTACCACCGGCTTCCCGTCATGTTGACGACATCGCCGCGCACCGCGCCCGCAATCGCCAGCGCGCTCGGCATCGGCTGGTTTTCCATGCCGACCGCCCGCAGATACGCGATCAGCGCGCTGGTGAAGGTCGGATGATCGCCGGTGTTGAAATGCTGCACGTCGCGCGGTTCGAGCCCCTGCGCGCCCCCGCTCAGCCCGAACCGCACCGATTGGCGGCCGATATCGGCCACCAGCCCCGTTTCGCCCATGATGCCCCTCCTGTGAGGCATGCCTGTTGCCGGCATGCTCTCGCGGGTGGGATCGCTACCACGGGAAGGTTAACAACAAAATCACTTTATCGCATGACAGATTGTGTCGCCGATTCAGAGCACTTCGAACAGCCCCGCCGCGCCCTGGCCGCCGCCGATGCACATCGTCACGACGACGTATTTCGCACCGCGCCGCTTGCCCTCGATCAGCGCGTGCCCCGTCATCCGCGCGCCCGACATGCCGTAGGGGTGGCCGATCGAGATCGCGCCGCCATCGACGTTGAGCAGGTCGTTCGGAATACCGAGCTTGTCGCGGCAGTAGAGCACCTGGACGGCGAACGCCTCGTTCAGCTCCCATAGGCCGATATCGTCCATCTTGAGATCGAAGCGCTCGAGCAGCTTGGGAATCGCGAAGACAGGGCCGATGCCCATCTCGTCGGGCTTGGTGCCCGCCACCGCCATGCCGACATAGCGGCCGAGCGGGGCGAGGCCGCGCTTCTCGGCGACCTTCTCCTCCATCAGCACGCTCGCGGCCGATCCGTCCGATAGCTGGCTCGCATTGCCCGCGGTGATCGTCTTGTCCGGCCCCAGCACCGGCTGGAGCGCGGCCAGCCCCTCGGCGCTCGTGTCGGGCCGGTTGCCCTCGTCCTCGGCGAGCGTCACCTCTTTCTGCGTGACCTCCTTGGTTTCCTTGTTGACGACGTTCATCGTCGCGGTGACGGGCACGATCTCGGCGTCGAAGCGCCCCGCGGCCTGCGCCGCCGCGGTCCGCTGCTGCGACTGGAGCGCATAGTCGTCCATCGCCTCGCGGCTGATGCCGTAGCGCGCAGCGACCACCTCGGCGGTCTGGAGCATCGGCATGTAGATGTCGTCATGCATCGCCAGCAGCTCGGGATCGGGCGCGACGCGCATCTGCGGCGTCTGGACGAGGCTGATCGATTCGACCCCGCCGCCGATGGCGATGTCCATGCGGTCGTCGATGATCTCCTTGGCGGCCGTGGCGATCGCCATCAGCCCGGAGGCACACTGGCGATCGACCGACATGCCCGCGACGGTGACGGGCAACCCCGCGCGCAGCAGCGCCTGGCGCGCGATATTGGTGGATTGATGCCCCTGTTGCAGCGCCGCGCCGATCACGACGTCATCGACCTCGCCGCCCTCGATGCCCGCGCGTGCGACCGCAGCCTCGATCGATGTCGCGGCGAGCGTCTGCGACGGCAGCGCGTTGAACGCGCCCCGATACGCGCGGCAGATCGGGGTGCGGGCGGTGGAGACGATGACGGCGGAACGCATAGGTGTTTCCTTCTTGATGGCTCAAACGAATATCTGACTGATCCACTCAGCGATCAGCGCGGGCTTGTCATCCCCCTCGATCTCGACGGTGAATTCGGTCGTCTGCTGCCACTGGCCAGGTCGCTTCTCGTCGAAGGCGAGCAGTTTGAATCGCCCGCGCACGCGCTTGCCCGAGCGCACCGGCGCCAGGAAGCGCATGCGGTTGCCGCCGTAATTGACGCCCATCTTCGTGCCTGCGATCTCGATCCGATCGGGCACCTTGGAGGCGAGCAACGGCATCAGCGACAGCGTCAGGAACCCATGCGCGATCGTGCCGCCGAAGGGTGTCGCGGCGGCGCGCGCCGGATCGACATGGATGAACTGGTGATCGCTGGTCGCGTCGGCAAAGGTGTCGATCATCTCCTGGGTCACCTCGATCCAGTCCGAAACGGTCTCGGAACCGATGCGTCGGCGCATCTCCTCGGGCGAAATCGTCGGCACGGCTTCCCTTTCGGCCTCACTTCGTCGTAGCGCGGGCGATCAGATACAGGCCAACCCCCGCTTGGGGCAAGGTTTACCGAACCGGAACCACGAAAATGACCGTTGACGTACCGTCCACTGCCCGTGAGAGCATGGCAAAGCTGCACCGTGCGCCCGAACCTGACGTTCTAAAACCGCTGCTGGAGCGTGCCGACAGTGATTCGGCGACGCGCTATAAGATCATGGGCGAGGCGTCCGCGCTGCTGGCGGACCTGCGCGCGGCGCAGAACAAGGGATGGGTCAACCGATTCCTCCAGGAATATCAGCTCAGTTCATCCGAAGGCATCGCGCTGCTCAGCCTTGCCGAGGCATTCCTGCGCGTGCCTGATCCGGAGACCGCCGACTTCCTGATCGCCGACAAGCTCGGCGAGGCCGATTGGCGCGCGCATACCGGCAAGTCCAACTCGCGCCTGGTCAATTCGGCGACCTGGGGGCTCGTGGTCGGCCGCGCGCTGGTGGGCGAAGGTCAGGCCGGCCCGCTGCGCCGCCTGATCGCGCGCGCGGGCGAGCCGTTCGTCCGTCAGGCCGTGGGCGCGGCGATGCGGATGATGGGCGAGATTTTCGTCATGGGCCGCACCATCGACGAGGCGCTTCGCCGCATGAAGAAGCCCGAGCACAAGGGCTTCTCCGCGAGCTTCGACATGCTCGGCGAGGCGGCGCGGACCCAGGCCGATGCCGATCGCTATTTCGAGGCCTACGGGAATGCCATCGATGCAGTCGGGCGTGACCCCTCGCGCGGCCATTCGATCTCGGTCAAGCTGTCGGCATTGAACGCGCGCTACGAGGTTGCGCAATACGAAAATTGCGTCCCCGCGCTCACCGAGATGCTCGTTTCGCTCGCGGTGCGTGCCGCCGAGCGCGGCATCGCGCTCACCGTCGATGCCGAGGAGCAGGAGCGGCTCGAGATGAGCCTCGACATCATCGGCGCGGTCGCCGCCGATCCGCGGCTCGATGGCTGGGAGGGCTTCGGCATGGCGGTGCAGGCCTATGGCAAGCGCGCGCGCCCGGTGATCGCCTGGGCGAACGCGCTCGGCCGGCCGATGAGTGTCCGGCTGGTCAAGGGCGCCTATTGGGACACCGAGATCAAGAAGACGCAGGTCGAGGGACTCGAGGGCTATTCGCTCTTCACCCGCAAGGCCGCGACCGACGTCTGCTATCTCGCCTGCGCGCGCGACATGCTGGAGGCGGAGAATATCCGCCCGGCCTTTGCCAGCCACAACGCGCTCACGGTGGCGACGATCATCGAATGGGCGGGCAACCGCCGCGATTTCGAGTTCCAGCGCCTCCACGGCATGGGCGAGGGGCTCTACGAGCGGCTGGTGCGCGAGCACGGCTATCATTGCCGCATCTATGCGCCGGTGGGCGGGCACAAGGATCTGCTCGCCTATCTCGTCCGGCGCCTGCTGGAAAACGGCGCCAATTCGAGTTTCGTCCACCAGCTCGCCAACGAGCAGCTTTCGGACGAGGATCTGCTCGCCGATCCGGTCGAGAAGATCCGCGCGGTGGGCGGCACGCGCCATCCTTCGATCCCGCTGCCCAAGGACCTGTTCCAGCCCGAACGCCTGAACAGCGCCGGCATCGATTTGCAGGACCGCAAGGTGCTCGACACGGCGGTCAAGGCCGTCAACACGCCGCATCCGCTGATGGCCGTGGACGCGATGGCGCCGTTCGACACGGTCACCGTCTGGGAAGCGATCGACCGCGCGCAGGCGGCGTTTCCGAAATGGACTGCGCTTGACGTCGATGATCGCGCGCGAATGCTCGAAAAGCTGGGCGACCTCCTCGAAAAGCACCGCGACGAGCTGATGGCGCTGTGTATTCAGGAAGCCTGCAAATCGATCCCCGATGCACTTGCCGAGGTGCGCGAGGCGGTCGATTTCTGCCGCTATTACGCCGCCCGCGCGCGCGCCGACCTGCAATCGGTCGAGCTGCCCGGCCCGACCGGCGAGCGCAACATGATGCACCTCGACGGACGCGGCGTGTGGGCGACGATCGCGCCGTGGAACTTCCCGCTCGCGATCTTCCTGGGGCAGACGGTGGCGGCGCTCGTCACCGGCAATACCGTCGTCGCCAAGCCCGCGCCGCAGACGCCGCGCATCGCCGTGCGCGCGGTCGAGCTGGCGCATCAGGCGGGCATCCTCCAGGACGTGCTGATACTCGTCCCCGGGGGGCCCGAGGTGGGCGCGGCGATCACCGCGGACCTGCGCGTGCAGGGCGTGGCCTTCACCGGCTCGACCGGCACCGCGCGCCGCATCGCGCAATCGCTGCTCGCCGACGAGGAGCGCGCGATCCTGCCGCTGATCGCCGAGACGGGCGGAATCAACGCGATGATCGTCGATTCGACCGCGTTGCCCGAGCAGGTGGTGGTCGATGTCATCACCTCCGCCTTCCGCTCGGCGGGCCAGCGTTGCTCGGCCCTGCGGCTGCTGCTCGTGCAGGAGGACGTCGCCGAGACGATGCTGGACATGCTGCAGGGCGCGATGGACCTGCTCCAGGTCGGCGCGCCTGGCGATCCGGCCACCGATGTCGGCCCGGTGATCGATCAGGCCGCCTACGACAAATTGATGTCCTATCGCGACGCCATGTTCGATCATTGGATCAAGACGGTGCCGGTGCCCGAGGACGGCCTCTACGTCCCGCCGACATTGATCCGGCTCGACGCGATCGAGGATCTGAAACAGGAATGGTTCGGCCCCATCCTCCACGTCGCGACCTGGCCCGCGGGCAAGCTCGTCGAGACGATCAAGCGCGTCAACGAGAAGGGCTTCGGCCTCACCATGGGCCTGCACAGCCGCATCGCCCGCGCCGCCGAGGTGACCGAGGCGCACGCGCATATCGGCAACCTCTACGTCAACCGGTCGATGATCGGTGCGGTGGTGGGCTCGCAGCCGTTCGGCGGCGAGCGGCTGTCGGGCACGGGGCCGAAGGCGGGCGGGCCGCATTATCTGTTCCGCTTCGTGGCGGAACGCGCGGTCTCGATCGACACGACCAGCGCGGGCGGCAATGCGACGCTGCTGAGTTTGGATGAAGGGGGGATTTGAGGGCGCTACGCCACGTTCCGTTCGTGCTGAGCTTGTCGAAGCACCGTTCTCCTTTTTGCCGCCGAAGAAGAAAGAACGGCCCTTCGACAAGCTCAGGGCGAACGGTTCGGGTTGCCGAATGCTCTGGTCATCTCACCGTTCCCGTTCCCGGCGTTCCCTGATCGCCTTCAGCATCGATTCGTCGACGATCCATTCATGATCGGCGACGATGATCGAGCGGACCGGCGTGCCGTCCGGCCTGCGCGAGGGCTCGTAGCGGAAGCGTTCGGTGATGAGGCGGCAGGTCGTCTCGTCGAGTGCGCGGTTGCCGCTCGAATGCGTCACTCGGCAATCGGAGACGCGGCCGTCGGGCAGCACGTAGTAGCGCACCGACACGAGGCCGCCCTTGCCCGTCGCGCCCGCCGAATCAGGATAGTCCGAATCGTGGATGCGGCCCGATATGTGCCGCGGCGGGCTGTTGCCGCCGGCGCCCCCGCCGGTGCCGCTGCCGCCGCTGCCGGTGCCGTCTCCCGCCCCGCCCGCGCCGGTCCCGGGGCCGCGCATATCGGCATTGCCCTGCGTGGGATCGGGGCCTTCGAAGGGCTTGATCGACGTCACCATCACAGGCGGCGCGGGCAGGCGGATGATCGGGGTCGGCGCCGCCACGGGCGTCGCGCGCGAGGTGATGTTGGGCGGCGCGGCCGCACCCTCGGGCTTGGGGCTCAGCTTGGGCTGGACGGTGACCGGCTCGGGCGGCGGGGGCGGCGGCTCGGGCAGCACGCCGAACACCTTGAGCGTCGAATCGACGGCCTCGGGAAAGCGCACGGCGAGGCCCGCCACGAAGACATAGCCGAACAGCACCATCACCGCGGCGGTGAGGCCCGCGGAGGTGAGCCGATTACGCGCACTGGGCCCGGCAACAGCCATGCCCCCGATGTGGGCATTGCGCGCGCGGGCGGCAACAGGCCGTTTGGGTCAGGCCTTGTCCTCGTCCACGCGCTTCACCGGCTGCACCTCGGGATAGGGCATGATCAGGTGCCCGTCGGGCGCGGCGGTGTAGGACGTTTGCGTGGGATAGGCGATCGCGATGCCCTCGTCTGCGAAACGCCGCAGGATCGACACGAGCAATCGGTCGCGGATCGCGTGCGTTTTGAGCCAGTCGTTGCCCGGCACGTCGACCAGCAGCGCGAAATCGAGCGAGCTGGCGCCGAACGCTTCGAACCCCGCGCGGGCGGGAATTGCGTCCTCCGCCTCGATCAGTTCGGTGAGGATCGCGGGGATGCGCGCCAGCAGGTCAAGCGCGGTTTCGTAGGCGACGCGGATCGTGAACGACAGGCGGATATGGTCGCGCCCGGTGACATTCAGGATCTCCTTGTCGAGCAGGTTGCGGTTCGCGATGATGCGAAGCTCGCCCGAATAGGCGCGGATGCGGGTGGATTTGAGCCCGATTGATTCGATCGTGCCCGAACTGTCGCCATAGCTGATCGCGTCGCCCCGGCTGAACGGCCGATCGAAGATGATCGCGAGCGCGGCGAACAGGTCGGCGAAGATGCCCTGCGCGGCAAGGCCGATCGCGATGCCGCCGATGCCCAGCCCCGCGACGAGCCCGGTCACGTTCACGCCGAGATTGTCGAGCAGCACGACGATCGCGATCGCGAAGATCACGACGTTCACCATCAGCCGGATGAGGCCCATCGCATTGAGGATCGCCTCGCCGCGATAATGCTCGGCGGAGGTGCGGTGCTCGATGAAGCCGAGGATCAGCTCGCGCGCCCAGATCGCTGCCTGGAGGACCAGCGCGACCGTGAACAGGAAGCTGATGACGGTCGCGACCGACCAGGGCGGCGCGGCATAGCCCATGACGAGCCGCGCCGCGAGCATGACGATGAAGAAGCCGGTGGTGCGCCAAACGATCTTGCCCGCGATCGTCAGCCAGCTCTGGGCCGGGCGATCGGGGCGGCACAGCCGATGGCCAAGTCCGCGCAGCGCGTAGAGCACGGCGACGATCACCGCGGCGATCGCGGCGGCAACGATGATCTGGAACCAGTGGCTCTGAAGCCAGTCCGACAGGTTGACGAAGAAGTCGTGGAGGTTCGCCCGAACGTCGTCGGCAGGCGCCTTCGCGGCGGCGGTGGTGCTGGCGGTCATCTGCTTCTCCCGTCGCTTCGGCTGGCGGTCGCCTCGCCCTCCAGAAAGGCGATCAGGCCGCGTTCCGCACGCGACAGGTATCTGGTCTTGCGCGGCAGCGCGAGCGTTTCGCGGAACGCTGCCTGACCGTTCTTCGCGAGCGCGATCAGTCGTGGGTGGACGTAGGATTTGCGCGCGATCGCGGGCGTGTTGCCCAGGGCTTGCGTGACGGGCTCTAGCATCGTCTTGAGGCTGATGTCACGCTTGGTGCCCACCAGCGCCTCGAACGCGATCACGCTCGCGCCCCAGGTGCGGAAATCCTTGGCGGTGAAATCGCGCCCCATCGCCTCGTGAATATACTCGTTGACGTCGGACGAGGTGACGGGGTGCGCCTCGTCCTCCTCGTCGAGCCAGGCGAAAAGATGCTGTTCGGGCAGGTCCTGGCACCGCCGCACGAAGCGGATCAGCGAGCCGTCGGCGATGGCGAGCCGCCGCGTCTTGCCCGATTTCGCCTTGTACTGGAGCTTGAGCACGCGCCCGTCCACGTCGGCATGGCGCTTGCGAAGCGTGGTCGCGCCGAAGCTCTTGTTCGATTTGACATAGGCCTCACTGCCGATGCGCACGAAGCCGCGGTCGAGCAGTCGCACGACGGCGGCGACGGCGCGCGCCTTGTCCATCTTGCGGTGGGTGAGATCCTGCGCGACCTTCTTCCTGAGCTTGGGCAGGCGGCGGCCGAATTCGGCGCAGAGCTCATATTTCTCCGCCTCGCGCGCTTCGCGGAAATCGGGATGATAGCGGTATTGCTTACGGTCCTTCTCGTCCCAGCCGATTGCCTGGATATGGCCGTTGGGTCTGGGGCAGAACCAGGCGTCGGTATAGGCCGGCGGCAGGCCGATGGCGTTGAGGCGATCGATTTCTTCGCGATCGGTGATGCGGTTGCCTTCCGCATCCCAATATCCCCAGCCGTTACGCACTTTCCTGCGGGTGATGCCCGGTGCGCTGTCATCGGAATAAACGATCCTGGCCAAGGTCTTCCTCTTGCGCAATGGGGCGGGCTTCCCAATGCGCGGCCGATTGCTTCGTTCCGTTGATCCAACGCTGTGCCGGGCGCTCGATGAGATGGTAGAGCGCGACCGAGGCGGCGAGCACGAGCGCGAGGTAGAACGCGATCAGCACCGGCGGGATCGCGGAGGCGTCGTCGACCATCAGCAGCTTGAAGACGACGAAGAGCAGGAAGTGCGAGAGATAGGTCGCGTAGCTGATCTCGCCGAGCGCATGGAGCGGCGCCCAATCGAGCGGGTTGCCGCGAAGGCCCGAGGTGAGCGCGAGTACCAGCAGCAGCGCGGCGAGGGCGAAGGGGACGGCGATGAGCTCGCCGAGCAGTCCGATTACCCACGCGGCCAGCAGCGCGGTTGCGAGCGCGGCGGCGGCGAGTGCGGGGACGAGCGGGCGGTCGGCCCAGCGCAGCCAGAGCGCGCAGATCGCGGCGCCGGCGCTGAACTCGGTAAGGCAGCGGAGCAGGCCGAAGGTGGTGATTTCCCAGCCGAGGTTGGGCGCATCCGCATGAGCCATCACGCCTGCGAGGATCAGCAGGAAGGCCGCGATCGCGGCGAGCACCGCGGGCGTCGGCACGCGCCGCCAGTCGATCGCCAATGTGAGCAGGGGGAAGAGGAGATAGGCGGCGAACTCGGCACTGATCGACCAGGCGGGGTCGTTCCACGCGAGCGCGTCGGTGAAGCCCCAGTTCTGGAGCAGCAGCAGGTGGAGCGGCAGCTCGACGAAAGGAAAGTCGGCCGAGTCGTGACGGCCCGTCGCGGCGAGCGCCAGGGCGAGCAGGATCGCGCATGACAGCATGAAAAGGTGCAGCGGATAGATGCGCGCGATCCGGCGCTTCCAGAAATCGATGATCGCTCCCGCACGCCGTTCGCGCAGCCGCTCGCCATAGGTGAGGCAGATGACGAAGCCGGAGAGGAGGAAGAAGAAATCAACCGCTAGATAACCCTTGGCGAAGACGTCCACCCACGCCTGCGGCAGCCCCGCGATCGACAGGCGGATATGGTAGAGCACCACCATCCACGCGGCGAGGCCGCGCATGCTGGTAAGTGCGCGAAGCTCGGAGCGGGTGCTCATGCGGCTGCCGGACGCCGGCGGGTGATCGGACGCCAGGTGCGCTCGCGGCGCTTCCTCGCGCAATAGGTGTCCAGCCCGATCTGAGCGCCGATCAGCATGTAGACGAAGGGCTGGAAGGCGATCGCGATGAAGGCGGCGCCGAGCAGATAGACGAGGTGCCCGTGCTGGAGCGCGCTGGCGAGCGGGGCGATCCACGCCTCTTCGCCCTCGGCGCGCTTGTAGCGGCGGCGCAGCACCTCCATGCGGAACAGCCCGATCAGGTTGATCGCGAGCCACAGTGCGAGACCCGGATAGCCCTGTTCGCCCAACATCTCGAAATAGGCGCTGTGATAGGCGCGCGCCTTGTCGACCTCGAGCGACCTGTCGACCGTCTGCTGCGGCCCTTCGCCTTCGATCTTCACTGTCTTGTAGCGGATGTGATTCTGCCGATACGCCTCGAACCCGCCGCCGAAGGGATGTTCGCTCGCATAGTCGATCGTCCACGCCCACACCGCGAGCCGCGTCGAGGCGGATTCGTCGGCCTGGTAGGTCTGGATCGTCTCCATCCGCTCGGTGAAGGATTTGGGGAGGAGCGGCACGGTTGCGAGCCCGACGAGCCCGAGCATCACGAGATAGAGCACGCGCCGCTTGACGTCGCGCAGCATCAGGATCGCGAGCAGGACGATGCAGAGCAGCCCCGTCCGCGTCGAGGTGCCGACCGGGATGAGCAGGCACGCGAAGACCAGCGCCCAGCAGAAGAGCTTCACGCGCCAGTCGGGCGGGTAGATCGTGCCGTGTTTGGTGAACCACAGGATCGTCGGGATGATCGCGATCGCGACCGCCGAGATGGTGCTGCCTTCGTAAAGGCCGCTATTGTTGGTCACCATCAGGTTCAATTCGCCATAGCCGCCGCCGCTCGCGAGCGTCTTGATCCCGCCGACGATGATGATCGCCGAGGCCGAGAGGATCATGAAGGCGAGCAGCGCCTCGATGCGCAGCTTCGTCCTGAGCGTCAGCGGCAGGAAGATCGCGAAGGCGAGCGCCTTCCACACCCAATCCCATTTGGTGAGCGCTTCCTTGGGGAAATCGGCGCCGAGCGTGGTGATCCAGCAATAGATGAGCAGCAGCAGGATGAGGATCTGGCGCGGGGCGACGCGCATGTCCTTCTTGTCGTCCGCGACCGCCCAGCCGACCACCGCGAGCACCACCGCGATCAGCGAGATCGGCACGGCGTTGAGCATGTAATAGCTCAGCCGCTGCGGTGAGACGACGTCGATATAGACATAGACGAGGACGAACAGGAACGGCTTGCGGAACCCCGTTGCGATCAGCGCCAGGAGGAAGCCGACGAACGCGAGATCATGCACCGCGCGCGCCCTTCCGATCGGGCGGCCCCGGCTCCTTGTCGAGATCGGGGCGGCGCAGCAGGCGCCAGGCGGTGAGGATGAGCAGCCCATGCGAGATCGCGAGCGCGAAATTGTCGATCATCGAGCCTGCCGTCCTGCTTCCGTTCGTGCTGAGCCTGTCGAAGCACGGCCCTCCGCATAACCCGCCCTTCGACAAGCTCAGGGCGAACGGAAGGGGCATAGTCCAGTGGGGTTGACGCGCCGTTAAGGCTTGGCGTGCATGAGGGCGGGCATGCGTATTCTCCACGTCCTCGATCACGGACTGCCCTTGCAGAGCGGATATACGTTCCGCACGCGGGCGATCCTGAAGGCCGAGGAAGGCAGGGGCTGGGCGGTGGCGGCGGTGACGGGGCCGCGCCACGGCATCGCGCCTGCCGATGAGGAGGAGGTGGACGGCCTCCGCTTCTTCCGCACGCCGCCGCCGGCGAAGGCGCCGAGCCCGATCGGTGAGATGCGCGAGATCGCGGCCTTCGCCGAACGCATCGAAAGCGCGATCGACACCTTCAAGCCGGACCTGCTCCACGCGCATTCGCCCGTGCTCGACGCGATGGCGGCGCTCAAGGCGGGGCGAAGGCGCGGGTTGCCGGTGGTGTACGAAATCCGTGCCTTCTGGGAGGACGCGGCGGTCGGGAACGGGACCGGGCGCGAGGGGTCGCTCCGGTATCGGCTGACGAGGATGCTGGAGACGCGCGCGGTGCGGCGGGCCGATGCGGTGGCGGTGATCTGCGAGGGGTTGCGCGACGATCTGATCGGGCGGGGGATCGATCCCGCGAAGATCATGGTCTCGCCCAACGGGGTCGATCTGACGCTGTTCGGCGATCCGCCCCCGCGTGACGATGCGCTCGCGGCCGGGCTGGGGTTCGGCGATGCGGAGGTGATCGGCTTCATCGGCAGCTTCTACGATTATGAGGGGCTCGACGATCTGATCGCGGCGATGCCCGCGCTGGTCGCCGAGCGGCCCAGGGCGCGGCTGCTGCTCGTCGGCGGCGGGCCGATGGAGCCGGCGCTGCGGGCGCAGGCGGCGGCGTCGCCGGTCGCCGCGCACATCCATTTCGCGGGCCGTGTGCCGCATGATGAGGTCGAACGTTATTACAGCCTCGTCGATGTGCTCGCTTATCCGCGCAAGCGGATGCGGCTGACCGATCTCGTGACGCCGCTTAAGCCGCTGGAGGCGATGGCGCAGCGCAAGCTGGTCGCGGCATCGGACGTGGGCGGCCATCGCGAGCTGATCCGCGAGGGCGAGACGGGGACGCTGTTCGCGGCCGATTCGCCCCCGGCGATCGCGGCGGCGCTTGCCGGGCTGCTCGCGGACCGCAGCGGCTGGGACGCGCGCAAGGATCGCGCCCGCGCGTTCGTCGAGGCCGAGCGTAACTGGTCGTCAAACATTTGTCGTTACGAGCCGGTTTACCGAAGGCTCGTCGAAGCCGCAGTCCCGAGTCGAACATGGTCGCGTCGCTCCACCGTCACCGCCTGATCCTGCCGATCGCCCCCGTTTGCGCGGGTGCGCTCGGCCTCTTCACCGCGCTCGCCTTCGCGGTGCTGCCGATGGCGGCGATCGAGCAGGCGAGCGTCGCAAGCGGCTTTGCGAGCATGCTCCCCGCCGCCGCGCCGCCACTCGGCATTACCGCGCGGATCGCGCTGATCCTCGGCGGGGGCGCGGCGGTGACCGCGATCCTGTGGGCCGCGCTCTACCTCGCGGTCGGCACGCGCGCGCTCGCGCTCACCTTCGGCAACGGCGCGAGCGATACCGATGACGTGCCCGTGCTGCTGCGCGCCGACGCGCATCCCGATGCGCCCGCGCGCCGCCCGATCTCGGCCGCGCGCGACCTCGGCGAGCCCGCCGAAGACGAGGAGATGGTCGCCCAGCGCGATATTCCCGACAATCTCGACGAGCCGCTCTCCGCCTACGATCCCGGCGCGATCCGGCCGGTGCCCGCCGAGCCCGTGCGCCCCGTCGAGCCGCTGGCGAAGATCGACCGTCCGCAGACGTTCGATGCGAGCGAGCGGATGGAAACCTTCTCGCTCGTACCGCCGGCGCCCGAGCCGCAGCGCGCGCGCCCCGAAGCGACGATCCACGCGCTGCTCGACCGGCTCGAACAGGGCGTCGCCCGGCGCGAGCGGCCGCTGCCGGCGCTGTGCGCGGCGGCCACCGGCGCGCGCGTCGATGAAGCGTTGGGGACGCTACGGACCATCGCCTCGGTCCATTGAGGATCGGCGTCATTCGCCCTCCCCCTTCTCACGCGCCTTTTACCGCGAGGTTGCGAGACCTCTGACCACCTTCCGTCACCCTGAACTTGTTTGGGGCTTATCCCCTTCGGATACGTATTTCTAATTCCTTCCCCGGCGAAGGCCGGGGCCCAGTATCGGGCCGCTCGCAACTGGACCCCGGCCTTCGCCGGGGAAGTGCGTCGAGAAGGGCGATCAGGTGATTACGTGCCCGAAGGGGATAAGCACCAACTCGTTTCCAGGGTCCAACGTGATTGCACGCAATGCATGGTGTTGTTCTTGAATAGCGTTGGATGCTGAAACGAGTGCAGCGTGACGTAAGATGGAGGACGCCGGAATAAATCCGGCATGACGAGAAGCAAAGTTGACGAAGTTGACGGTGCATCGCGAGTCGGCTTCACCGGTCCTCGACCGTCAGCGCCTGAATCTCGGCCTCGATCCGGTCTGCCGAGGCGCACATCGCGGTGATCGTGAGATCGGCGACGACATGCCCGCGCAGCGCGAGTTCGCGCTCGGGGAGCGCGGTCAGCCAGTCGTCGAGCGCGGGCGAGGCGGCGCCGGCGACCGACAGGCGGTGCTGCGCGCCGATGAAGGTGGCGCTTGCCCAACGCGACCATGACGACTCGGTGACGGCGAGCGCGATGCCGTCCGCCGCGGCGGCCGCCATGAGCGCGCGGGTGAGCAGCGTTCCCGCATCGGGGCCGCGGCTCATCGTGCGTCTCCCTGGAACCGGGCGAGCGTCGCCTCGATTCGTGCCACCACGCGCGTGCCCGGCTCGCGCCCGCGTCTGAGGTCGCCGACGAGCCGGGGATCGTTGACCGCGATCCGCCCGAATCGCGTCGGCGGCATCTCCGATTGCCGCAGGAATCGTTCGATCTTTCCCAGCACCGTCATCGTTCCGCACCTCGTTTGCGACTCACCGATGTTCTATCGATGTTCTCATATTTCCAACTTGTCTAGGAAAAATCCTATGGCTATGATGCGGCCATGGCAGCGGCCGATCCTCGCGCCGCGCTCGCGCGGCTGGTGGCGGCGCATGGCGAGAGCTATGCGGCGCTCTCGCGGCTGATCGGGCGCAACGCCGCCTATCTCCAGCAATATGTGACGCGCGGCACGCCGCGGGCGCTGTCCGAGCGCGACCGGGCAAGGCTCGCCGCCTGGTTCGGGGTGGACGAGGCGATGCTCGGCGGGCCGGAGCGTTCAGCCGGGCCGCCGATGATCCGGCGGCTCGACATTGCCGCTTCGGCGGGACCGGGCGGGATCGTCGAGGACGAGCGCACGCTCGGCGGCATGGCGATCGATTCGGGGCTGATCCGCAGCCTGGGGGCCGATCCGGCCGATCTGTCGCTGATCCGCGCGCAGGGCGAGTCGATGGTGCCGACGATCGCCGACGGCGACGAGATCCTGGTCGATGTCAGCGACCGGCGGGTGACCTCGCGCGGCGGGATTTTCGTGGTGCGGCTCGATGGCGTGCTGATGGTGAAGCGCGTCGCGCGCGATGGGCTGGGGCTCGCGATCCGCAGCGACAACCCGGCCTATCCGGCGATCACCGGAGAGGCGGCAAAGGGCGCGGAGGTGGTGGGCCGGGTCGTATGGCTGGGGCGGGCGCTGCGCTGAATCGGCCGGAAGTGAGGCCTTGCGCCCCTGCGGAAGCAGAAGCCCGGCGCCCTTTCAACCCCGGATGCCCGCGTTCGCAGGGGCCTGGGTGCTACCGCCGCCGGTCGATCAGCCAGATGGCGATCGCCATGCCGATGCCTGCCGCGGTGCCGATGAGAAAGCACTCGGTCGGCTGGCGGACGATGAAGCCGACGATCGCGCCGCCGACGGCGCCGAGCGCGATCAGCACGCCGCCGGCGATCGGGGAGCGGGAGGGAGGGGTAGCCATGCCGCCCCGTGCCACGTCGCGCGCCGGCACGCCAGCCCCGGTTGCCGAGGCGCGGATCGCGGCCGTGCCGGCGATGATGGTGAACGGCGGTTGACCATTGCCGTGCACCCGCTGTCCACGAACGCGCGGCTATGGGAGCGATCCTTGGAAACGGGACCGCCTTGTCCGGGAGATCCGATGCCGCTCTATCTCGCCAGCCGCGCCGATGTGCGCGATGCGGTCGATCTGGTCGCGCGCTTCGGCGGCACCGCCGCGTCCGAAGCGGCGCTGCGCGCGGATCGCAGCCGCACGCTCGGCAACGCACTCCATTTCTGCCGGTGGCGTCAGATCGAGCGGCTGATCGCGCTGATGCGCGCCGAGGAAGCGGTCGGCACGGTGCATTGAGGCCACGCCGCGGCGGAAGTTACGGCACGCGCGCGCAAAAGTCTGTCGCTTCACCGCGGCGCAGGCTAGGACGCGCACATGAAGTGCGGGTTCGGGCGGCACGGCGCAGGGTCAGGCGCTGCTTCCATTCTTTGCGTCGTCCTGGCGTCGCCCGCGCTCGCGCAGGCGACCGACGCGCCCCCGCCCCCATCGCAACCCGGTGCGCAGGAGGCGCCGCTCGATCCCGATGCGCCGCTCGCGCCGTTGCCGGGGCTCGGCGTCGAATGGCCCGATCTTTCGGCCACGCCCGAGGCGGCGACCGCCGACACCGCGCAGACGAGCGACATCGCGGCCGAGCGACGCTACGACTTTACCATCGAGGGGCTCGATGCGGCCGCGACGCCGCTGCTGCGCGAACGGTTCGAACAGCTTTCGGCACTCGAGGCGCATAAAGGCGATCCCGCCAATGCCGCGCAGCTCGACCGGCGTGCGCGCGAGGATGCCGAATTGCTCACCACCCTGCTGCGCGGCGAGGGCTATTACGATGCGCGGGTGACGACCGGCGTCAGCCGGCGCGGCGACGTGCCGCTGGTGACGCTCACCGCCGAGCCGGGGGCGCTCTACCATTTCACCGACGTGACGCTCGACGGCGTGCTCGCCGCGGGCGACAAGGCCGACGCCCTCACCCGCGCCTTCGGCGTCGCGGAGGGCGATCCGGTCGATGCCGATGCGATCGCCGGCGGCACCGCGACCCTGCGGGCCAGGATCGGCAACGAGGGCTTCCCGTTCGCGACGGTCGAGGAGCCGCGGATCGTCGTCGATCATGCGACGCAGACGGCGACGCTCGCCCTGTCGGTGACGCCGGGCGGCGAACGACGCTTCGGCACGATCACGACGCCGCCCAACCGCATCTTCGACGCCGGGCACATCCAGGAGATCGCCCGGTTCGAGCCGGGCGATCCCTATGAAGCGGCGGACGTGGACGACCTGCACCGCGCGCTCATTCAGACCGGCCTCGTCTCGTCGGCGGAGATCACGCCGGTCGAGGGCAGCGCGCCCGGCACGGTCGATCTCGCCGTCGCCATGGCGCCCGCGCCGCCGCGCACGATCGCGGGCGAGCTTGGCTACGGCACGGGCGAGGGCGTGCGCGCCGAGGTGGACTGGACGCACCGCAACCTGTTCCCGCCCGAAGGCGCGCTCACGCTGCGCGGCGTGCTGGGGACGCGCGAGCAACTCGCCAACATCGTCTTCCGCCGCAACAATTTCCACGCGCGCGACAGGGTGCTCACGGCGCAGATCGCGGCGGCGCACACCAAGCGCAACGCCTATGAGGCGAACACCTTCACCATCGCGGGCAGCCTCGAACGGCAGAGCACGATCTTCTTCCAGAAGGCGTGGACCTGGTCGATCGGCGCCGAGCTGGTCGCGACCGACGAGCGCGACGTGATCCTGTCGACGGGTGAACCGCGGCGGCGGACCTATTTCATCGGCGCGCTGCCGCTGACGCTCGGCTATGACGGATCGGACGACCTGCTCGATCCGACGCGCGGCTTCCGCCTGTCGGGGCGGCTCTCGCCCGAGCTGTCGCTCTCGGGCAAGGCGTTCGGCTATGCGCGCACGCAGATCGATGCGAGCGCCTATCAGCCGATCGCCGATGGCGTGGTGCTGGCCGAGCGGGTGCGGCTGGGGACGATCCTCGGCGCGCCGCGCGATCGAATCGCCCCCTCGCGGCGCTTCTATGCGGGCGGCGGAGGATCGGTGCGCGGCTACGGCTATCAGGATATCGGCCCGCGCGACCCCAATAACGATCCGATCGGCGGGCGCAGCCTCACCGAATTCTCGATCGAGGCGCGGGTGAAGGCGTTCGGCAATTTCGGGATCGTGCCCTTTCTCGACGCGGGCAACATCTACACCTCGCCCTTGCCCAAATTCTCGCACCTGCGCTTCGGCACGGGGCTGGGCGTGCGCTATTATTCGAGCTTCGGGCCGATCCGCGTCGATGTCGGCACGCCGATCAACCCGCAGAAAGGCGATCCGCGCATCGCCGTCTACGTGTCGCTGGGCCAGGCATTTTGAGCGACGAAGCCGATCTGGACGTCGCGCCTCGCCGCCGCTGGGTTCGCTGGGCGGCGGGGGCGTTCGCGGCGCTGCTGGTGCTGGTGGCGGCGGTCGGCTGGGTGCTCGACACCGATGTCGGGCATCGGCTGATCACGGACAAGATCGCCGCGCTCCGGCCGGCGAGCGGCCTGCGCTTCACGATCGGGCGGATCGAGGGGTCGATCTATTCGAAGGCCACGCTGATCGACGTCAAGGTCTATGATCCCGACGGACTGGTCTTCGCCGCGCCGCGCGCCCGGCTCGATTGGCGCCCCTTCGCCTGGTTCTCGAACGATCTCGTCATCAAGTCGCTGATCGTGCCGCGCGCGGCGCTCGCCAAGCTGCCGCACACGCGGCCCACGGGCGGCAACAAGCCGATCCTGCCCGGCTTCGACGTGCATCTGGGCATGTTCAGGATCGATCATCTCGCCGTGGCGAAGCGCGTCACCGGCGTCGCGCGGACCGGGCGGTTGCAGGCGCGCGCGGAGATCGAATCGGGCCGCGCCCTGGTCGATCTGGCGGCGGTGATCGAGGGGAGCGATTCGCTGCACATGCGGCTCGATGCCGAGCCGGACCGCGATCGGTTCGATCTCGATATGGCCGCGAAAGGGGCCGCGAGCGGCGTGCTGGCGCGATTGACCGGCATCCGCAGGTCGCTCGCGCTCACCGTCATCGGCGACGGGCGCTGGGCGATGTGGCGCGGCAGCGCGCGGGCGATGGCAGGTGATACGCGCGTGCTCGATCTCGCGCTCACCAATCGTAGCGGGCATTACACGCTGACGGGCACGCTCGCGCCGCATATCCTGACGCACGGCAAGCTCCAGCGGCTCACCGATCCGCAAATCGCGGTCAACGGCGATGCCACCTATGCCGACCGGCGGCTGGAAGGCGCGCTGTCGCTGCGCTCGTCGGCCATGGCCGTGGATACGACCGGCACGATCGATCTCGCCCGCAGCGCGTATCGCAACGTGCGCATCCGCGCGCGGCTGCTGAAGCCCTCGGCGCTGTTCCCCAATATGAGTGCGCGCAACATGGAATTGCGCGTGATCCTGGACGGCGGGTTCGCGACGGCCGCCTTCGATTATCGCATCACCGCCGATCGCTTCGCGTTCGACAATACCGGGTTCGAGGCTGCGCGCGCGGCGGGGAAGGGGCATTTGTCCGAGGCGCCGATCACCGTGCCGGTCGCGTTCACCGCGGCGCGGGTGACGGGGGTGGGCGATGTCGCGGGCGGCATCCTGCGCAACCTCTCGGTCTCGGGCGCGCTCCAGGTGACGAGCGCGTTCGTGACGGGGAACGATCTCCGGCTCAAATCGGACAAGCTTTCGGGGAAGATCGATCTGCTGCTCGATCTCAGGACCGGCCGCTACGAGGTGAGCCTCAACGGCGGGATGCGGCGTTATCTGATTCCGGGGCTCGGCATCGTGGAGGTGACATCGCGGCTGCGGGCGGTGCCGGGGCCGGGCGGCCACGGCACGCGGCTGGTGGGCACGGGCACCGCCCGGATGGTGCGGCTCGACAACGCCTTCTTCCGCAGCCTCGCGGGCGGACTGCCGACGATCGAGACGCGGCTCGAACGCGGGCCGGACATGGTGCTCCACTTCACCGATCTCGTCCTCACCGCGCCCGACATCCGCATCACCGGCAACGGCTACCGGCGGCGCGACGGCACCTTCCATTTCGAAGGACACGGGCAGCAGCGGACTTACGGGCCGTTCACGATTCGGCTCGAAGGCAAGATCGACCATCCGACGCTCGATCTGCATTTCGACGCGCCCAACGCGACGCTGGGCCTCGCCGACGTGACCGCGCATCTCGATCCGACGCCGCAGGGGTTCGATTTCGCCGCCAAAGGCCGGTCGCGGCTGGGGCCGTTCACGGCGCGCGGGCAGATCCTGCTGCCGCCGGGCGGCCAGGGCCGGATCGCGATCGCCGCGCTCGATGTGAGCGGGACGCACGCCTCGGGCGCGCTCGACATCGTGCCGGGCGGATTCGAAGGGTCGCTCGACGTGACGGGCGGCGGCGTTACGGGGAGCCTCGGCTTCCGCCCGGCGGGCGAGAACCAGCGGATCGAGGGGCATCTCGCCTTCGAGCGCGCGCGGCTCGACGCGGCGACATTGCGCCGGGGCAAGCTCGATTTCGTGACGATTCTCGATCCGGCGGGCACCTCGATCGAGGCGGAGGCGCAGGGCGTCGGGCTGCGGCAGGGGCCGCTGACGATCGGGCGGTTCTCCGCCAAAGCGGCCTTGCGCGGCGGGACGGGCGAGGTGCGCGCGTCGATCGCGGGCTCGCGCGGGCGCGCCTTCTCGATCGAGACCGTCACCCAGGTGCGTCCCGACCGCTATGTGGTGCGCGCGCACGGCACGGTCGATCGGCGCGACATGAAACTGCTGACGCCCGCCGTCGTGACGCGCGAGGGCGATGGCTGGCGGCTCGCGCGCACCAAGCTCTCGTTCGCGGGCGGCGAGGCGGCGGTGGGCGGCCGGTTCGGCGGCGGCGCGGTGGCGCTCGACGCGGAACTGGCCAGGCTGCCGCTCTCGATCCTCGATATCGGCTTTCCGGGGCTGGGGCTGGGCGGCACCGCCTCGGGCAAGGTGCATTATGCGGCCGCCGCGCGCGGCGCGCCGGCGGGGCGGATGGATCTGACGGTGCGCGGGCTTACCCGCTCGGGCCTCGTCCTCACCTCGCGGCCGATCGACGTCGGCATCGCGGCGGTGCTGGAGCCGGGCAAGGCGGCGGCGCGCGCGGTGATGGCGAGCGGCGGCAAGACGATCGGCCGCGCGCAGATGCGGCTCGCCCCGCTCGGCGGCGGCGGGCTGGCGAACAGCCTGATGAACGCGCCGCTCTTCGCGCAGCTTCGCTATGCCGGGCCGGCGGATACGCTGTGGCGGCTGACCGGCGTGGAGCTGTTCGACCTTTCCGGCCCCGTCTCGATCGCCGCGGACATGAGCGGCCGGCTCGCCGATCCGCGCATCCGCGGTGTCGTCGATGCCAATGGCGCGCGGCTTGAAAGCGCGACCACGGGCACGGTGCTCACCGACGTGCGCGCGCACGGCGCCTTCACCGGATCGCGGCTGGCGGTGGATCGCTTCGCGGCGCAGGCGGGCGACGGCGGCACCGTCTCCGGCTCGGGCGCGTTCGATTTCGCCGCGGTGCGCGGATTCGGGATGGATTTGAAGCTCCGGGCCGACCATGCGGTGCTGATCGACCGCGACGATATCGGCGCGACGGTGACGGGGCCGCTCCATTTCCTCTCCGGCGGCTCGGGCGGGACGATCTCGGGCGACGTGGTGGTGAACAAGAGCCGTTATCGCCTCGGCCGCGCGACCGCCGCGACCGCGGTGCCCCAGCTCGACATCAAGGAGATCAACCTGCCCTGGGGCGGCGAGGAGGAGGAGACGCCCGAAAAGCCGTGGGTGCTCGATGTCCATGCGCGGATGCCCAAGCGGCTGATGGTGACGGGGCTGGGGCTGGACAGCGAATGGTCGGCGGACCTCCAGATCGGCGGCGCGCCGGACAATCCCGCGATCACCGGCCGCGCGGACCTGATCCGGGGCAATTACGAGTTCGCCGGCCGCGAGTTCGAGCTGGATCGCGGCATCATCCGCTTCGCCGGAGAGGTGCCCGCCGATCCCGCGCTCGACATCTCGGCCAATGCCAGCGAGACCGGGCTGAACGCGACGATCCGCGTCACCGGCACCGCGCAGAAGCCGGAGATCAGCTTCACCTCGATCCCCTCCTTGCCCGAGGACGAATTGCTATCGCGGCTGCTGTTCGGCACCTCGATCACCAATTTGTCGGCGCCCGAGGCGCTCCAGCTCGCCGCGGCCGTGGCGGCACTTCAGGACGGCGGCACCGGCCTCAACCCGATCAACGAGTTCCGCCAGGCGGTGGGGCTGGACCGGCTGCGCATCCTCCCCGCCGATCCGCAGACGGGGCAGGGCACGTCGGTCGCGGCGGGTAAATACATCACGCGCCGGCTGTTCGCGGAGATCATCACCGACGGGCAGGGTTATTCGGCCACGCAGGTCGAGTTCCAGGTGACGCGCTGGCTGTCGCTGCTCTCGAGCATCTCGACGCTGGGGCGCGAGAGCGTCAACGTGCGCGTGTCGAAGGACTATTGAGGTAGTTACCGCGCCGCCGCCAATGCAGCCGCACGCGCCATCAGGCCGATGAACCGTCCTTCCGCGACGGGCGCGTCCGCGTTGTTCCACGCGCCGCTCAGCGCGTACCAGGCGCCATCCTTCGCCTGGAGGAGCAGCGTCATGTCGAGCACGCCCGGCTCCGAGCCGCCCTTGTAGCCGACATAGGCCCATGTCGCCGCGATACCGGCTGGGATGCCGTGGTTGATCGACAGGATGCGCCGCGCCTCGGCTGCCGGGCCGTTTTCGGTATGGAGCCGCAGCCAGTCCATCACGCGTGCGAGGTCCGCGGGGCTCGCGAACCATTCGATCGCGATGCGGTTGGGCTTGTTGTCCTGAAACAGGTCCGCGGGAATCGCGGCGATCGGCGCGGGATCGACCTTGTTCTTCAGGAACGCGCGCCGCGCCTCCTCGTCGAGCGTCAGCCATGTGTCGCCGAGCGCACCGCTCTCGATCCCCTTCAGCTTGAACATCTCTAACGTCGAAAGGAACGGCCGCATCCCCGACGGATCGGCGATCCCGATCACCGGCAGCATCGCCTCCACCTTCTCGCGGCCGAGCGTCTTCAGGAGGATGTCGGCCGCGCTGTTGTCGCTGACCGAGATCATTTTCGTCGCGAGATCGCGGATCGTGGTGACGGTGCCTTCGGCCTTGCCGGCGTAGAAGCCGCCGGGAAGGTCGCTGCCGTCGAGCGTCACGATATCGTCCCAATGCCGCACGCCCGCGTTCAGCTCGTGCACCAGTTCGGCGAGGATGACGAGCTTGAACGCCGATCCGATCGCGAGCGGCCGGTTGGGCGAGACCGCGACGATCGGCGCGGTGTCGTCACCGTCGAGGCGGGTGAAGATCAAGCCCGTCTCGCCCGGCAGCGCGCGGATCGCGGCGGCGACCTCGGCGAGCGTCTTCTCGCCCGTCTCGGCACCGGTGATGCGCAGGCCGGTGAAGCGATGCGCACCCTCCGGTTCGATCGCGAAGCGCAGCGTCAGCGTGCCGTGCTCATAGGCGATCCGCGCCTCGGCGGCATTGTCGCCGAGCGGGTTCAGATGATCGACCTTCTCCGCGCGGCCGAGCATCTGCGTCATTTGCGCGATGATCGCGCGAAGCTGCGCCTCGTTCACTTGGCGCAGGAATTCGGGCGTGAACCAGGCGGGCACGTCGCCGCCGCCGTTGAGCAATGCGATCAGGTCGTCGGCGCGCGATTGCAGCAGATCGGCCGGGGCGGGGGCCGCCGCGGCCTGCTCAGCGGAGGCTGCGGTCGGCGTGGCAAGCGCGGCGAGCGCCGCAGCGGCGTGGAGCAAGCGAATCATGGGTCAATCCTCTTTGTCGAGTGCGTCGAGCGCGGCGATCTCGCGGTCGAGCCGCCGGGCCGCCGCGCGATTGATGTGATGGATGCCGACGAACACGGCGGCGACGATGAGCGCGGCCGGCACGACGCCGACAAGCGCGGCGGCGACCGACTGGTGCACCCGCATCGCGTGCCAGATCGCGGCGAGGAACAGCACCATGCCGGGCACGAACGGCGCCAGATACCAGCGCCAGACGGTGCGCAGCGCGTCGCGCTGGCCCACGAGCTGGGCGCGGTGGAAGGCGAAAGCGGGGATCGCCAGCGCCTCCGCTTCGGGCATGGGGCGCGCGCCGCGACGCGACAGGTTCCACACGACAAGCGCGATGCCCGCGATCAGCACGATGCAGGCGATCCGCATCAGCGTGTCGCCGCTGATCCACCCAATCCACGCGAACACCGGCACCAGCGGAGCGGCCGCAATATATTCGAGTCGGTTGCGCCGCCGCACGCGGCGGTGGAGTTCATCGGCACGCGCGCGCAAGACGGTGGGGGAAAGCGGCGGCAGGTGCGCATCGTCCGCCGCCCAGATCGAGCGCGGATCGCTCATGACGGGTCTCCTTGTTCGAAATGGCGCGCGAGCAGCGCCCTGATGCGGTGCGTCTTCACCGCGACGTTGTTGGGGGTGAGGCCGGTGACTTCGCTGATCGCGGCGGCGTCCAGCCCTTCGAGCCAGAGCAGGATCACCGATCGGTCGGGCGGGGCGAGCTGTGCGATCAGCCCGCGCAGACGGGCGAGGGCGTGCGCCTCGCCCGCCTTGCGCTCGGGGTCGGCGGTATCGGCGATCGTCGCCGCGTGATCGAGATCGACGAATTGGGCCGATCGCGCGCCGCTTCGGCCGTGCGAGGCGGCGATGTTGTGCGCGACGCGATAGGTCCAGGTGCCGAGCGCGCAGCGGCCGTCATAGCCCGCGAAACTGCGCCAGAGAGCGAGGTGCACGTCCTGCTCCAGATCGCGGGCGCGCTCTGGATCGGCCTCGACCGCGCGCGCCAGCCGGGCGAGCGCCGGGCCGTGCGCCGCGATCGCGGTTTCGTAGAGCCGATGCTGTTCGTCCTGCGCCATGATCCCTTTAGTCGGCGGCGCGGACGATTTCTTACATGCCGGCGACAGCGCGGCCCGTCAGGCGTCGATCGCTTCCTCGTCCAGCCGCGCGGCATTTTCCTGGATGAAGGCAAAGCGGTGCGCCGGGTTGTTGCCCATCAGGCGATCGACGAGATCCTTCACGCCCGCGCGCTCCTCATATTCCTGCGGCAGCGTGATGCGGATGAGCGACCGCGTCGCCGGGTCCATCGTCGTTTCCTTGAGCTGCGTGGGGTTCATCTCGCCCAGCCCCTTGAACCGCGCGACCTCGACGCGCTTGCCCTTGAACGGCCCCGCCTCGATTTCGGTGCGGTGCGCGTCGTCGCGCGCATAGAGGCTCTTGCCCCCCGCCGTCAGCCGATAGAGCGGCGGCTGGGCGAGATAGAGGTGCCCCTGCCGCACCAGTTCGGGCATTTCCTGAAAGAAGAAGGTCATCAGCAGGGTCGCGATATGGGCGCCGTCCACGTCCGCGTCGGTCATGATGACGATGCGCTCGTAGCGCAGATTGTCGGGCGCGCAGTCCTTGCGCGTGCCGCATCCCAGCGCCTGGATCAGGTCCGCAATCTCCTGATTGGCGAGGATCTTGGCGGCCGTCGCGCTCGCGACGTTCAGGATCTTGCCGCGGATCGGGAGGATCGCCTGGGTCTTGCGGTCGCGCGCCTGCTTGGCGGAGCCGCCCGCGCTGTCGCCCTCGACGATGAAGATTTCGGTGCCCGCCGGATCGTCGGCCGAGCAATCGGTGAGCTTGCCGGGGAGGCGCAGCTTGCGCGCGGAGGTCGCCGTCTTGCGCTTGACCTCGCGCTCCTGCTTGCGGCGCAGCCGCTCTTCCATCCGTTCGACCACATAGCCGAGCAGCGCCTTGCCGCGGTCCATATTGTCGGTGAGGAAATGGTCGAAATGATCGCGCACGGCCTTTTCGACGAGGCCCGACGCCTCGGGTGAGGTGAGCCGGTCCTTGGTCTGGCTCTGGAATTGCGGATCGCGGATGAAGACCGAGAGCATCAGCTCGCTCCCCGTCATCACGTCGTCGGCGGTGAGGTCCTTGGCCTTCTTCTGGCCGACCAGCTCGCCGAACGCGCGCAACGCGCGCACCAGCGCGGCGCGCAGCCCCGCCTCGTGCGTGCCGCCGTCGGGCGTGGGGATGGTGTTGCAATACCAGCTATAGCTGCCGTCCGAATAAAGCGGCCAGGCGACCGCCCATTCGACGCGGCCTTGCCCGTCGGGGAAATCCTGGCTGCCGGCGAAGAAATCGGCGGTCGCGCAGGGGCGCTCGCCGAGCTGCTCCTTCAGGTGATCGGCGAGCCCGCCGGGAAACTGGAACACCGCCTCGGCGGGGATGTCCTCGACGATCAGCTCGGGCGCGCATTTCCAGCGGATCTCGACGCCCGCGAACAGATAGGCCTTGGAGCGCGCGAGCTTGTAGAGCCGCGCGGGCTTGAACTGGAGGTTCGGCCCGAAAATCTCCACATCGGGCACGAAGCTGACCGAGGTGCCGCGCCGGTTCGGGGCGCCGCCCATTTTCTCGATCGGCCCCAGCGTCACCCCGCGCGAGAAGGACTGACGGTACAGCGCGCGGTTGCGCGCGACCTCGACAATGGTTTCGGACGACAGCGCATTGACGACGCTGACGCCGACGCCGTGCAGCCCGCCCGAGGTGTTGTACGCCTTGCCCGCGAACTTGCCGCCCGAATGGAGCATCGAGAGGATCACTTCGAGCGCCGACTTGTCGGGGAATTTGGGGTGTGGATCGACGGGCATGCCGCGGCCGTTGTCGATGATCGTCAGCCGGTTGCCCGGCTCCAGGATCACCTCGATCCGGCTGGCATGGCCCGCCACGGCCTCGTCCATCGCATTGTCGAGCACCTCGGCGGCGAGATGGTGCAGCGCGCGCTCGTCGGTGCCGCCGACATACATGCCCGGCCGCCGCCGCACCGGCTCCAGCCCCTCCAGCACCTCGATCGAGGCGGCGTCGTAATCGGCGGATGCGGCGGCTTTGGAAGCGAACAGGTCGTCGGACATGGGCGACCTATACGGGCGCGCGAGTCGGGCGCGCAAGCGGGGCGGAAGAGATACTATCCCACCAGTGCCGCCACACCGCATCGCGCGCCGGTGACGCGCAGGTCCGCTTCGCCGTAATGCACGCCCGCCGCGCCGGTGACGAGGTTGACCAGATTGTCCACCGTGGGCGCGAGCAGGTCGAGCTGGCCGCCGACCGCGCCGAGCACGCCGCCGACCGGCAGCGGGATTCCGGCGAGGACGGGCGTGAGTGTCACCGAATCGGTGAGCGATTGCGCGACGCCGCCAACGGCGCTGCTGCTCTCGACCGTCTTGACACGCCCGTCTTCGATATCGGGCTCGTTGAAGCGCACCGATTGCCAGTCCTCCGCCGCGCCGAGGCGCACATTCGCCTCCGCCTCGACGTCGAGCAGCAGCGTGTCGAGCACCTTTGCGGGATGCAGCGCGACGGGCGTCGTGAAATCGTCGAGCGTCGCGGGGTCGATGCGCGCGATCGCCGCGGTGCCGGGATTGGTGCGCGCGCCGAGCGTCACGCTGCGCGCGGTCGGCTCGGGGCAGTCGATCGCGTCGAGCCGCGCCTCGGCGCTCGCCAACTCGACATAGAGCGGCAGCCGCACGCTCGCGAGGCCGCCGAGCCCCGGCAGCGCCGCGGTGCCCGCCTCGGCCTCGACGTAGAGGCGCGCCTGCGCGGTATGGACGGTCGGCGCGCCGCTGTCGCCGATCGCGATCCACGGCGATTGCTCCTCGGGCTCGCCGAGCGCGATCGTCACCTGAGTCTTCGCCAGCCCCGCCACCGACGCGCCGAGATCGAGCCGGATGCGGCGGCTGTCGCTCGATCGTTCGAGCAGGGTCGAGATCAGCGACAGCGCGTTGACGCGCGCGAATCCCTCCGGCCCCGCATTCCGCCCGCCGAGCGGGCCGAGATCGATCAGCGATCTGAGCGCCACGGTGCGGTCGCCGAGCTGTCCGGCAAGCGCGCGCAGCGCCTCGGCGGCGGCCGAATCCCTGGTGACGCTGGCGGCCGCGGCGATCGCATCGCCGATCGATACCGAGCTGTCGAGCAATTCGTCATAGCTGTCGACCGACAGATCGGCCTGCGTGCGCAGCGCGTCGAGCCAGGAGAAGAGATCGACATCGGCGCTTGCCAGTGCGCGGTAATCGAGTGCCTTCAACGAGATCGACGATCCCGTGAGCGCCGACAGCAGCGCGTTGAGCACACCGCCGTCGATCGATGCGAGCCGGCTGCCGATCGCGAAGCTCGCCATGCGCGTTTCCGCGGCGGTCGCCGAACGCGAGATCGCGATGCGGCGGCGCCCGAAGATCGCGCCGAAATAGGTGGGGGTGGTCGAAGACAGCGTCACCTGCGCGGCGTCGGTCGGCGTGTCGTTGACGGTATAGCGTTCGTTCACGGCAATGGCGGCGTCGCGGCGATAGCGGCCGGTGGAAACGTCCACCTTCACCGGTGCGCCCCAACCCGCGGCGGCGGCCGCACGCTCGGCGGCTTTTTGGGCGTGCGCGGGATCGGTCGCCGCGGCGAGCGCGGCGGCATCGGCCATGCCCTGGAGCCGCCGCGTCGCGAGCGTCGCGCTGCCGATATCGACCGCGAGCGCGGCCGCGCCGATCAGCACCGGCATCGCCACCGCGACGATCAGCCCCACGCCCGCGCGGGCGTCGGCGGCGAGCCGCGCGCTCATGCGATGCCTCCGACGAGCACCGCGGCGCTGCGCTCGATCCGGCTCGACGGCATCGGCACCAATGGAAAGCGCATCAGCCGATCGCTCGCGTCGAAAGTGACGCGCACCGAGAGCGTGCGGCCGTGCTCCCCCACGGCAATGGTCATCGCCGACGCATCGATCTCCGGATTGGCGCCGGCCGAGGCGGTCGCGGCCTGGTTCGCGAGCTGTGCCCGCTCGGCCGGCGTGAGCCCGGCGACGGTCGCGCGCGCCGCGTCGTTCGCGATCTGCTGAACGCTGTGCGCGATCAGGAAATACTGGCCGTAGCAGACGAGCCCGAGCAGCAGCGACACCAGCAGCGGCAGCACGAGCGCCATCTCTACGAGCACGGCGCCGCGCCGGTCTGCGGGCAGCGGTGATGTGGTGCGATGCATGACATGCCTCCCGAGGACACATCATGCGGGAGGAGGCTTAGGAGCCTGCGAAGGCGCGCGCCGGTCGATTTACGCAATCTGCGCAGGCGGCGGCGGAGCGAGCGCAAGATAGCGATCCTCCCCGGAACGGGGAGGGGGACCAAGACGCGAAGCGGCTTGGTGGAGGGGCTTTCGCGCCGGGCGATCCGCTTGTGGCGGGCGCCCCTCCACCACCACGCTGCGCGCGGCGGTACCCGATGCTCCCGTTCCGGGGAGGATCAACGGGTTGCGGCTACTCCACCCGCAATTTACGTAACCTCAGCGCGAGCGCGGCCCGCCGAAGGGAAGCGGCGGCGGGGGGCGGCGATCGCGGCGGGGGAGCTGTGCCTGATAGGCATGCCCGCAATGCTCGACGCAATAGGGGAAGCCGGGGTTCACCGGCTCGCCGCAAAAATGGAAATCGGGCTCGCCGGGATGGCCGATCGGCCATTTGCAGATGCGGTCGTTGAGGTCGAGCAGGCTCGTCTTGCCCGCGATCTCGGGGCTGGGCCGCGCGGGCACCAGTCGGCGCGGCGGCGCGGGCGTGGAGGGCGCCTGCTGCTCGCCCGGCGCCTGGCGGATGAACCCGCCCGGCCCGACCGAGCGCAGCACGACCCGGGGATCGGGCTCGCGCGCGGGCACGGGGCTCGGCGCCGGCGCGGGTGCGGCCTGCGCGGGCTTGGGCTCGGGCGCCGGTTCGATCTTGGGGGCAGGCGGCGGCGCGGCCTTGGGCGCCGCAGCCTTCGGGGGTGCCGCGGGCGCCTCTTCCTCGTTGGGCTTGACCGGCGACGGGCGCGATTGCAGCCCCAGCCGGTGCGCCTTGCCGATCACGGCGTTGCGGCTGACCCCGCCCAGCGCCTCGGCGATCTGGCTTGCGGTCATGCCTTTTTCCCACATCGTCTTCAGCGTATCGATGCGTTCGTCGGTCCAGGCCATTTACGTCCTCAAATTCCTCATGCGCCGGGTTGCGGGCGGAAGCGGCAGCGATTACGCGATCGCAGCATGAGCAGCCAGCCCGAAATCGGCGAAATCCAGTCGGCGGTGGTGAACGCCCCGGGCGTCCCCGTCATCAGGAACGTGAATTGGGGCGGACTTCGCACGCTCTATATCAAGGAGGTGCGGCGTTTCTTCAAGGTCCAGCTCCAGACGATCTGGGCGCCGGCGATAACGACGCTGCTCTATCTCATCATCTTCACGGTGGCGCTGGGCGGTCGCGGCAGCACGACCGTGATGGGCGTGCCTTTCGCCGATTTCATCGCGCCGGGGCTGATCGTGATGGGCATGCTCCAGAACGCCTTCGCCAATGCGAGCTTCTCGCTGCTCGTCGGCAAGATCCAGGGGACGATCGTCGACTATCTCCAGCCGCCGCTCTCGACCTCGGAGCTGCTTGCGGGGATCGCCGGCGGCGCGGTGACGCGTGCCTTCTGCGTCGGCGGTGCGGTGTGGATCGCGATGGCGCTGTGGCCGGGGATCGATGTGGTGCCGAAGCATTTGTGGGCGGTGCTGTGGTTCGGCTTCCTGGGCTCGCTCTTCCTCTCGTTTCTTGGCGTGCTCACCTCGATCTGGGCGGAGAAGTTCGATCACGCCGCCGCCGTCACCAATTTCGTAGTGGCGCCGCTCGCTCTGTTGTCGGGCACCTTCTATTCGGTCGATCGCCTCGCGCCCGCCTTCCGCGCGATCAGCCATCTCAACCCGTTCTTCTACATTATCTCCGGCTTCCGCTACGGCTTCCTCGGCGTCGCCGATTCGCCGATCCTGTTCGGCACCGTGGTGGTGCTGGTGATTGACGTGGCGCTCGGCTTCCTCTGCTACGCGCTGCTGAGGCGGGGGTGGAAGCTCAAGAGCTGACGCCGCACGAGCACCGCTAGCGCGGTGTTGCGTCGGTTCGGCGGCGGTCCTAGAAGCGCGTCAGGCAGCCCGTCATGGGCTGCCTTTTCCGTTCGCCGACAGGAGGCTTTCGATGACCATCACGCCGCTCATGCCCGTTTATCCACGGTGCGACGTGCGGCCGGTGCGAGGCGAGGGGGTCTATCTGATCAGCGAGGATGGCCGCCGCTTCCTCGACTTCGCGAGCGGCATCGCGGTCAACGCGCTCGGCCACAGCAACGCGCATCTGATCGAGGCGATCAGCAAGCAGGCCGCGACGCTGATGCACGTCTCGAACATGTACGGCAGCCCGCAGGGCGAGCATCTGGCGCAGCGGCTGGTCGATGCGACCTTTGCCGATACGGTGTTCTTCACCAATTCGGGGGCCGAGGCGGTCGAGTGCGCGATCAAGACGGCGCGGCGCTATCATTATGCCAACGGCAATCCCGAGCGGCACGATCTCATCACCTTCAACATGGCGTTCCACGGCCGTACGATCGGCACGATCTCGGCGACCAACCAGGCCAAATTGCGCGACGGGTTCGAGCCGCTGCTGCCGGGCTTCAACTATGCCGAGTTCAACGATCTGGAGGGCGCGCTCGCGCTGATCGACGAGAACACCGCCGGCTTCCTCGTCGAGCCGATCCAGGGCGAGGGCGGCATCCGCCCCGCGACCGACGAGTTCATGCACGGCCTGCGCAAGGCCTGCGACGAGCACGGGCTGCTGCTGGTGCTGGACGAGGTGCAGGCGGGCTATGGCCGCACGGGCAAGCTCTTCGCGCACGAACTCTACGGCATCACGCCGGACATCATGGCGGTCGCCAAGGGCATCGGCGGCGGCTTTCCGCTCGGCGCGTGCCTCGCGACCGAGGACGCGGCCAAGGGCATGGTGTTCGGCACCCACGGTTCGACCTATGGCGGCAATCCGCTCGCGATGGCCGCGGGCGAGGCGGTGCTCGACGTGATGCTCGAGCCGGGCTTCCTCGATCACGTCGCCAAGATGGGCGAGCGGCTGCGCTCGAGCCTCGAGCAGCTCATCCCCAATCACGACCATCTGTTCGAAAGCGTGCGCGGCGTCGGGTTGATGCAGGGATTGAAGCTCAAGCATCCGAGCCGCGATTTCGTGGCGCATCTGCGGGACAAGCACGGCCTGCTGACCGTCGCCGCGGGCGACAACACCGTCCGCCTCCTCCCGCCGCTGATCATCGAGGAACAGCACGTTGCCGAGGCCATCGAGAAGCTTTCGGAAGGGGCGCGGACCTACGCGCCGCCCAGCGATGATTGAGGTCCTCCAATTCCTCCCCGGAACGGGGAGGGGGACCGCGCCCGAAGGGCGTGGTGGAGGGGCCGCCGTGAAACGGCGGCTGCGCCGCCGCCCCTCCACCAAGCCGCTGCGCGTCTTGGTCCCCCTCCCCTTGCAGGGGAGGATTTAGCTCATGCCCCACTTCCTCTCTCTCTCGTCCGCCGGGCCGGACGGCGTCGCCGCGATTCTCGCCGATGCGCTCGATCGCAAGGCGGCGCGCGCCGGATGGCCCAAAGGCAAACCGGACGAGGATGCCCCTCTCGCGGGGCGCGTGCTCGCGATGGTGTTCGAGAAGAACTCCACCCGCACGCGCGTCAGCTTCGACATGGCGATGCGGCAATTGGGTGGCTCCGCGCTGGTGCTCGACGCCGCCACCTCGCAGCTCGGCCGGGGCGAGACGGTGGCGGACACCGCGCGCGTCCTCTCGGGCTATTGCGACGCGATCATGGTGCGCACCGACGATCACGCCAAGCTCGAGGAGATGGCCGACTACGCCTCGGTGCCGGTGATCAACGGCCTCACCGATGCTTCGCACCCGTGCCAGATCATGGCCGACCTGCTGACGCTCATCGAGGCGGGCAAGCCGCTCCCCGGCCTCAAGGTCGCGTGGCTGGGGGACGGCAACAACGTGCTCGCCTCGATCATGGAAGCGGCCGGACTGATGCAGTTCGACGTCGTCGCCGCCTGCCCGCAAGGCTATCAGCCGAGCGCGGCCGATCTCGCGCTCGGGCAGGGCAGGGCGCGCTGCGTCGGTACGGCGCGCGAGGCGGTCGAGGGCGCGGACGTGATCGTCACCGACACCTGGATCTCGATGGGCCAGGATCACGTCGATACCAAGCTCGCCGCGATGATGCCGTTTCAGGTCACGCCCGAGCTGATGGCGGGCGCGAAGCCCGATGCGGCCTTCCTCCACTGCCTCCCCGCGCATCGCGGCGAGGAAGTGACGGCCGAGGTGATCGACGGCTCGCAATCGCTGATCTGGCCCGAGGCGGAAAACCGGCTCCACGCGCAGAAATCGGTGCTGCGCTGGTGTTTCGGGCAGATCGGTTGATCCGCGCACGCATCGTCCTATCTCCGTCATGCCAGCGAAAGCTGGCATCGCTCCCGATGTGACGCATCCGTGCGCATAAAGACCCCGGCTTCCGCCGGGGTGACGGACCAATCCCGACATGACCAACGACACCACCCCCGATCTCGACCGCGCGCTCGGTTTCACCATTCCCGCCCGCCATGCGCGCGGGCGGCTGGTGCGGCTGGGGCCGGTGCTCGACGAGGTGCTTGCCGTGCACGCCTATCCGCCCGCGATCGAGTCGTTGCTCGCCGAGGCACTGACGTTGACGGCGCTGATCGGCTCGACGCTCAAGGATGCGGGCGGGCAGCTCACGCTCCAGACGCAGTCCGAAACGGGCGTCGTCCAGCTCCTCGTGTGCGATTACAAGGGCGGCGAGCTGCGCGGCTATGTCCAGTTCGACGCCGATCGGCTCGCGCAGGCGCCCGCCGATCCGACGCTGTTCGCGCTGTTCGGCTCGGGCTATCTCGCGATCACCTTCGATCAGGCGCTCACCGGCGAGCGCTATCAGGGAATCGTGCCGCTCGACGGCGAGACGCTGGCGGAGGCTGCGCAGAACTATTTCGTCCAGTCCGAGCAGATTCCGACGCTCGTTCGCCTCGGCATGGACGGCCGCCGCGCGGGCGGGCTCTTCCTCCAGCACCTGCCCGAGGGCGAGGACGGCCGCGACCGCCTCCATACCCGGCTCGACCACCCCGAATGGGAACATGTCGCGACCCTCGCGTCGACCATGGGCGTGGACGAGCTCGCCGATCCGGCGATTCCGCTCGAAACGCTCGTCTGGCGCCTGTTCAACGAGGAAGAGGAGGTGCGCCTCCTCGCCGAGACGAGGCTGTCGCGCGGCTGCCGCTGCACGCCCGATTACATCGCGCAGGTGCTCGCCAAATTCCCGCCCGAGGAACAGCGCGAGATGGCGGACGAGAACGGCCTGATCCACGTCGATTGCGCGTTTTGCGCGACAAGCTTCCCGGTGCCGGCAGCGTAAGGGTGAGGGAGCGGCCACGCCCGGAGTCGCCGGTCCGTTAACCAGATGTTTACCTTGACGGTGCTACGGTGCGGGCCGTGTCAATTCGTGGGCACGCTTTTCTCCCTAGATGGCCCGTCATGGGCTGACCTGGGCCGCTCTTACAGGCGGCCCTCTTTTTGAGTCCGGGATTGCGGGTTGTCGGGAGGGGCTATAGAGCCATCCCGTTCCGTTCGTGCTGAGCTTGTCGAAGCACGGCCCTCCGCATCACCCGCCCTTCGACAAGCTCAGGGCGAACGGTTGAAGGTGGAGCCCCTCCTCCAGCGATCGATTCCCATGCACGCAGACCAAAAACTCGCCGTCGCCCTCGTCTCGGGCGGGCTCGATTCGATGGTGGCCGCCGCCCGCGCCCGCGAGGACGGGTTCCGCCTGCTCGCGCTGTCGATCGACTACAACCAGCGCCATCAGGTCGAGCTTGCGGCCGCCCGCCGCATCGCGGGCGTGCTGGAGGCCGAGCGCCATATCGTCCTGCCGCTCGATCTGTCGGCCTTCGGCGGCTCGGCGCTGACGGCCGATATCGACGTGCCCAAGGCGGGCGTCGGCGCGGACATCCCCATCACCTACGTGCCCGCGCGAAACACGATCTTCCTCAGCCTCGCGCTCGGCTGGGCGGAGGCGGCGGGCGCGCGCGACCTCGTTATCGGCGTCAACGCGCTCGATTATTCGGGCTATCCCGATTGCCGGCCAGAGTTCATCCAGGCGTTCGAGGCGATGGCGGCGCTCGCCACCAAGGCGGGGGTGGAGGGGGAGCGCTTCACGGTCCACACCCCGCTCCAGCACAGCGCCAAGGCCGACATCGTCCGCGAGGCGGCGCGGCTCGGGCTCGATGCGGGCCTGAGCTGGTCGTGCTACGATCCCGCGCCGGGCGGGCTGCATTGCGGACTGTGCGATAGCTGTCGATTGCGCGCCAAGGGCTTCGCCGAGGCGGGAATCGCCGACCCTACGATCTACGCCGCACAGCCATGAGCTACGCCGTCAAGGAGATGTTCCTGACGCTCCAGGGCGAGGGCGTCCATACTGGCCGCCGCGCGGTGTTCGTGCGCTTCGCCGGGTGCAATTTGTGGTCGGGCCGCGAGCAGGACCGCGCCACCGCGATCTGCCGCTTCTGCGACACCGATTTCGTCGGCACCGACGGGCCGGGCGGGGGCAGGTTCGCGGATGCGGCCATGCTGGCGGCGGCGGCGGCGCGCTGCTGGGGCGATGATGCGGCGCATCGCTTCGCGGTGCTCACCGGGGGCGAGCCGATGCTCCAGGTCGACGGCGCGCTGGTCGATGCGCTCCATGCGACGGGGTTCCGAATCGCGATCGAGACCAACGGCACGCTCCCCGCGCATCCCGCGCTCGACTGGGTGTGCGTCAGCCCGAAGGCGGGAAGCGAGGTGGTCCAGCGCGGCGGCGACGAACTGAAGCTCGTCTGGCCGCAGGAGGGGATCGATCCGGCCGCGCTCGAACGATGGGATTTCCGCCATTTCCTTGTCCAGCCGAAGGATGACCCGGAAGCAGAGGCCAATCGCGAGGCGGCGATCGCGCTGGTGCTGGAACGGCCGCAATGGCGGCTCTCCACGCAGACGCACAAAGTGCTCGGGTTGCGCTAGCACCAAAGAAAGTTACGCAATCGAAACAGCCGGCAAAAAAACAAGCGTGCTGGGTGTGACTTCTGTTTCACCTTTCGCGGGTAGGAAAGGCCTTACCGCTGCGCCACCGCCGTTGCGCCGGGCGGCATCGGATAGGGACGGCCGCAATGCTTCGCCTCCCACTCGCCGTCGTCCCAGCAGACCTCGTCGAAGCGCGGCAGCAGCGGGGGGCCGACCCAGATGCGGCTCGGAAAGCGCTGCTCGCCCCAGGGGACGAGGCTGTTGTGAAGCTCGCGCATGCGCTCGAGCGCGACGTTGCCCAGGCCTCCGCGCGGCGCGTAGAGCACGTCGCGCCCGATCGAGGACATCGTCTGGCAGAAGGTGTATTGCGCCGATACGGTCGAGAAGCTCGAATAAATGACGGTGCTGAAATGGTCGAGCGCCGCCTGGCCCTCGCGCTTCTTCTTGTCGTTCACGCGGATGAAATAGTCGCGCAGCGTGTCGAGCGCGGCGGCCAGCTCCGCCTTGTGGTCCTTCAGCATCGCATTGTAGTTGGGCCGCGTCAGCAAGGTCGGCTCGAATTCGCACTGGAGCGCGGCGACGTTCATCGCGGCACGCAGCGTCCACACCATGCCCGCGCGCAGCTCGGCGGGGGTCGCGCCGGGAAGCGGCTGGCCGATCCCGGGTTCGTTGCCGACGACGCGCGCGCCGGAAAGGTCGCGCGACTTGAAGAAGAACTGCGCCGAAGCCGGTGTCGCCGCGAATGCCGTGGCAATCGCCGCCGTCGCGGCCAGAATTCGCAACACGTTCATGTAATCCTCACCCGGGGGGCCGTCGCGCGCGAATCTAGAAGAATCCGGGCGTTCGCCCAAGCCCTTTCTGCCCTGATTCGAAACGGGTGATCGCGGTGCGCGGGCCGGCGCGGTTTCTTTCGGCGGCGAATCGAAAAGGGCCGCCCGGTTGCCCCCGGACGGCCCCTTGAAATCGCCTGCCGCCGCATGCGCGGCGGCCGGTGCGACGATCACATCTCGTTGGCGACCGTGTCGTCGGCCGCCGTGTCGTTGGCGAGCGTGTCGTTCGCCATCATGTCGTTGGCCATCATCACGTCGTTGCCCATCGTGCCGTCGACGGCCGTCATGTTGTCGGTCATCGTGCCCAGGTCGTCCGTCATGTTCATGTCGGTGACGAGGGTGTTGTCGGTGGTCGTCTCGGTCTTGTCGCCGCAGGCCGACACCGCCAGCGCGGCACCGGCAACCATCGTACCGATGACCAGCTTGGAAATGAGTGCACGCATTTGAAGCTCCCTAATTATGGATTTGGATGGCCGTGTCGGCCCGTAATACCCAAACCGACGTGGACATTAGTCGGATATGGGGCGCCTCTCAAGCCTCGTTTTCTCCTCTTGGCTGAAGAGACCGGAGGAATTCGCCGGCGTGGAACGCCAGAGCGGCATCGAAAGTTGCAAAATCCGCCGGTTTTCCAAGTGCAGCGATGCTGGTGACGGGATATTCGGGCAGCCCGCAGGGCACGATTCCGCCGAAATGCGCGAGGTTGGGCGCGATATTGACCGAAAAGCCGTGCAGCGTCACCCATTTGCGCACGCGCACGCCGATCGCGCCGATCTTGGCTTCTTCGCCGCTCTGGCGCGTCCAGATGCCGACCCGGCCGCAGACGGGATAGGATGCGATCCCGATCCGGGACAAAGCCGCGATCACCCACGTTTCGAGTCCGTGGACATAGGTGCGGATGTCACGCCCGCGCCGATTCAGGTCGAGCACCAGATAGCCGATCCGCTGGCCGGGGCCGTGATAGGTATATTTGCCGCCGCGCCCGCTCTTGTGAACCGGAAAGCGCGGATCGAGCAGTTCCGCCGGATCGGCGCTGGTGCCCGCGGTGTAGATGGGCGGGTGTTCGAGCAGCCAGATCAGCTCGGGGGCCTGGCCGGCGAGCACGGCCGCCGCGCGCGCCTCCATCGCCGCGACCGCCTCCTCATAGGGCACCGGCGCGGTCGAGACGCGCCATTCGATGTCGGAAAGGGATGAGTCCACGCGCGCTCACTTGGCGCCCCGAGCGCTCGTGCGCAAGCATTGGCAAGCATGTGCGCCATGGAGTAGATCGTGCGATCAGGCAGGACGGGGAGCATGACGATGGTCAGGATGGGAACGGTCTGGGACCGCACGACGGCGTTTCTGGGCGATCGCACGGCCGCGCTGATGCCGATCGTGCTCCTGCTGCTCTTCGTGCCGGTGTGCATCCAGGGCATCGTCACCCCGTTGATGGAAACGGGCGAGGGCACGCGCGCGCTGATCGGGCTGCTCGTGCTGGCGCTGGCGCTGGTGATGGCGTGGGGGCAACTCTCGATCGTCGCGCTGGTGATCGAGCCGGGCACGAGCGCCTCGGCGGCGGTGCGCACCGGGGGGCGCCGGCTGCTGCCCGCGATCGGTGTCGGCATATTGGTCGGGCTGATCTTCCTGGTGGTCGCGCTGCCGCTGGTGATCGCGTTCGCCGCCTCGGGCGTGCACTGGGTTTCCGTCGCGCCGGGGCGATGGACGTTCGAAGGATCGCTGCCGTCGGGCCTCAAGCTGTTCGTCGGCCTCTACGCGCTGGCCTATGTCGTCTTCCTGTTCTGGCTGGGCGCCCGATTGTCGCTGGTCAATTCGGTGGTCGTCGCAGAACGGCGGGGCATCGCCGCGATCAAGCGGGCATTCCTGCTCACCAAGGGGTTGGCGCTCAAGATCGTCGGCGTCATCATCCTGTTCCTCGTCGTCTATGCCGTGTGCAGCATGGCGGTGACGACCGTGCTCGGCTCGCTCTTCCAGCTCCTGCTCGGCGGCGAGGGCGCGATCACGCTCGCGACCGTGCTCACGGCGATCGCGAGCGGCGTGGTGACGACGGCGTTCACCGCGCTCGCCGCCGCGTTCCTCGCCGAGCTTTACCTCGCGGCCCGGGCCGTTAGCGATACGCCCGCCGAGGCGGAATGACTCCAAATCTCACTGGAGCGCTGCGCAGCGCCTGGGCGCGGCTGCGCGCCGACATCGCATTGCTGCTCCCGGTCGCCGGGCTGATGCTGTTCGTGCCGCAGCTCGCGTTGCTGCTGCTGATCGACGTGCCGGCCCTGCCCGGCGGCGATGGTTCGCCCGCCGCCGCCGAGGCCACGGCAAAGGCCTTTGCCGAATGGTTCGCGGCCAATAGCGGCTGGTATCTCGCGGCCTATCTGTGTGCCTTTTTCGGCGTGCTGGTGATCCTGACGCTCTATCTCGATCGCCGGCGGCCGGACCTCAAGGGCGCGCTCGGGCACGCTGTGCGGCTGCTGCCGCGCTATCTGCTCGCGGTGATCCTTACCGGGCTGCCGGTGGTGGTCGGAATCGGCCTGCTCGGGCCGCTGATGGGGCCGTTGGCGGTGCTTCTGCTCGTGCCCGCTTTCTACTGGATCGTACGGACGATGCTCGCGGGCGCGGTGATCGTCGCCGAACGGCCGATCGGCGCCGCGCGGGCGCTGAGACGCAGCCTCTCGCTCACGCGCGGGCACGGCCTCATCCTCGCGGCGCTGGTCGCGCTCGTCACCTTCGCGGCCGAGCTCGTGGCGGAGATCTTCATCGGGCTGGGCGGGCTGATGAGCTCGGCGCATGCGGTCAACCCGATCGCGATGGCGCTGGTCGACGGCCTCGCCGCCGCGGTCCAGTCCGCCGCGGCGCTGCTGCTGATCCTGCTCCAGGTCGAATTCTACCGGCGCCTGTCGATCAAATAGCGCCGGCCAGATAGGGGATTTGCGGCGCTGCATCGGCCGGGAGCACGCCGAGGCGGCGCGGATCGGCGAAGGTCTCGATCGTGCGGCGGACGGGCGTGAACCCGCTCGCCCGGTAGAAGCCGAGCGCGGCGGGATGATCGAGCGTGCAGGTGTGGAGCCAGACGCACGCGACCTCCTTGCCCCAGGCGAGCGCGAGTGCCTGCGCCATCAGCCAGCGGCCATGGCCCTGCCCCGTCAGCTCGGGGACGAGGCCGACATAGGACAGCTCGCACCGGCCCGCTTCGCGGAAATCGAGTTCGAGCATCCCGGCCTCGACACCATGCCGGTCGATCACCGCGAATACGGACACCGCCGGATCGCGGATGATCGCGACGAGATCACCCTCGGCCATCACTAGCCGCGAATACCAGAGCCACGGCCCCCCGACGCGCCGGAACAGCGCGCGGTATTTGCCGGGATCGGGGTGTTCCCAGCGCACCAGCCGCAGGGGCGAATCGGGGATCGGCTCGAGCGGCGGGCGCTTGGTCATTTCGAGCGTGGTGACGATCGTCGCCAGCTCGTCGTCGGGGACGGGCATCAATCCCATGTCGGGTCTTTCGATGCGGCGCCGCCCTCCAGCGCCATTCCAACGATGCTGCGCATCGCCGGAACCTTGGGCGCTTCCGCCCGCTCCCCCGCCCGGCCACCCAACGCCAGTATTTTATGGGTGGTCGGGCGGGGGAGCGGGCTGGTGCCGATCACAATTATCAATCCCATGTCGCGACGGGGGGCAGGCTCATCAGGATCGCGTCGATGTTGCCCCCGGTCTTGAGACCGAACAGCGTCCCGCGATCATAGACGAGGTTGAACTCGGCATAACGCCCGCGCCAGGCGAGCTGGCGGGCGCGATCCTCCTCGGTCCACGGCGTTCCCATGCGCCGCCGCACGAGCATGGGGAAGATGTCGAGGAACGCGCGGCCCACATCCTGGGTGAAGGCGAAATTCGCGTCGAAATCGCCTTCGAGATGATCGTAGAAGATGCCGCCCACGCCGCGGTGCACGCCGCGGTGCGGAATGTAGAAATAGTCGTCTGCCCACGTCTTGAAGCGCGGATAATGCTCGGGATCGTGCGCGTCGCACGCGGCCTTCATCGCGGCGTGGAAATCGGCGGTGTCTTGCTCGTAGGGGATCGGCGGGTTGAGGTCCGCGCCGCCGCCGAACCAGCGCTTGGTGGTGACGAGGAAGCGCGTGTTCATGTGGACCGCGGGAACATGCGGGTTCGCCATGTGCGCAACCAGGCTGATGCCGGTCGCGAAGAAGCGCGGGTCCTCGCCGGCGCCGTGGATCGACTTTGCGAACTCGCCCTCGAAGCGGCCGCCGACGGTCGAGACGTTGACGCCGACCTTCTCGAACGCCCGTCCCTTCATCACGCCGCGCACCCCGCCGCCGCCGCGCTCGCCGGAGGCATCGGTGCGGTCCCATGGCGTGTAGGCGAAGCGCGCGTCGGAACCTGCCTCGGCCTCGATTCGCTCGAACTCGGCGCAGATTTGGTCGCGAAGGGATTCGAACCATGCGCGGGCGGCGGATTGCTGGGAGTCAAGAGAGAGCATTGAACCTACGTCCGTTCGCCCTGAGCTTGTCGAAGGGCCGTTCTTTCGGTGCTGATGAAGGAAGAGCGGTGCTTCGACAAGCTCAGCACGAACGGGGACCTGACGGCCACCCGCCTGTCTGCCGCAGCGCTTCGCCCAGTGCCATCGCGCCTGCGACTGCGACGTTGAGCGAACGGAAGCCCGGCCGCATCGGAATGCAGACACGCAGGTCCGCGCGGTCGTGCACGGGCGCCGGCACGCCCGCGCTCTCGCTGCCGAGGAGCAGAGTGTCGCTCGGATCGAATTGGGCCTTATCGAGCCGCACGCCGCCTTGCGTGGTCAGCAACACGATCCGGCCCGTCCCCGTCCGCGCTTCGAACGCATCCCAATCGGCATGGCGCGTCACGTCTGCTTGCGCTGCATAATCCATCCCTGCGCGCGCGAGCGCGCGGTCGGAGAAGGCGAAGCCCATCGGCTCGATCAGGTCCACGCCCACGCCGAGGCACGCGGCGAGCCGCAGGATCGTGCCGACATTGCCCGCAATATCGGGCTCGTAGAGGGCGAGGCGCATGGCTCGCGCTTAGGCGCCCCGCGGGTGAGTGGACAAGGCTTGCCAGAAAAGCCATTGGCAAAGCCGCGTCTCGGGCGCTATCAGGCCGCCGACCGCCGTGGGGACGGACGGTTCAGCGTGGCGTTCTGCCGCTTCGTCGTATCCGCTCCTGGATACGGTGGATGGGGAATTCGAAGTGCAAGGGCAAGTGAATGGCAAGTGCTGACAACGCGATTCCGCCGGGCGAGGCGCCCGAACCCTATCTCGAGGAACCGCACGATCCCCGCCGCCGCGATTTCATCAACGTCGCCGCCGTCGCCTTTGCCGGGGTCGGCGCGGGCGTGGCCGTCCTGCCGCTTCTCAACCAGATGAATCCCTCGGCGGACGTGCTCGCGCTCTCGACCACCGAGGTCGATCTGTCGAAGATCGCGGAGGGGCAGGCCGTCACCACCAGCTTCCGCTCGCAGCCGCTGTTCGTGCGTTATCTGACGCAGCAGGAGATCGCCGAGGCCGACGCGGTGCCGCTCTCCGACCTGCGCGATCCCGAGACGCTCGAGCAGCGCACCAAGGAAGGCCACAAGAACTGGCTGATCACGATCGGCGTCTGCACGCATCTGGGCTGCGTGCCGCTCGGCAACAAGGAAGGCGAGCCGCGCGGCGAATATGGCGGCTATTTCTGCCCGTGCCACGGTTCGCAATACGATACGGCCGCGCGCATCCGCAAAGGCCCGGCGCCGCGCAACCTGGCGGTGCCCGAATATGCGTTCACGTCCGATACGGTCGTAAAGGTGGGGTCGTAAGATGAGCTTTCCCTGGGCAAACCAGTATCAGCCGAAGAACCCGGTCATGCGCTGGGTGGACGACCGGCTGCCGCTCCCGCGGCTCGCCTACAACGCGATCGGCGCGGGTTATCCGGTGCCGCGCAACCTCAATTATTTCTGGAATTTCGGCGTGCTCGCCGGCGCGGCGCTGGCGATCCAGATCGTCACCGGCATCGTGCTCGCGATGCATTATGCGGCGAGCGCGGACATCGCCTTCGCCTCGGTCGAGCACATCATGCGCGACGTGAATGCCGGCTGGTTCCTGCGCTATGCGCACGCGACCGGCGCGTCGATGTTCTTCATCGTGGTCTATATCCACATCTTCCGCGGGCTTTACTACGGATCGTACAAGGCGCCGCGCGAGATGGTGTGGCTGCTGGGCGTCGTCATCTTCCTCCTGATGATGGCGACCGCGTTCATGGGTTACGTGCTCCCCTGGGGGCAGATGAGCTTCTGGGGCGCGCAGGTGATCACCGGCTTCTTCTCGGCGATCCCCGTGGTCGGTGAATCGATCCGGGTGTGGCTCCTGGGCGGGTTCGCGCCGGGGGACGCGGCATTGAACCGCTTCTTCTCGCTCCACTATCTGCTGCCGTTCGTGATCGCGGGCGTGATCATCCTCCACATCTGGGCGCTGCACATTCCGGGCTCGAACAACCCGACCGGCGTCGAGATCAAGGGCGAGCAGGACACGGTGCCCTTCCACCCTTATTACACCGCCAAGGACGGGTTCGGCCTCGGCGTGTTCCTGCTGGTGTTCGCAGGCATCCTGTTCTTCGCGCCCAATTATCTGGGCCATGCGGACAATTACATCCCGGCGAACCCGCTTTCGACGCCGGCGCACATCGTGCCCGAATGGTATTTCTGGCCCTTCTACGCGATCCTGCGCGCCTTCACCTTCAACTTCCTGTGGATTCCGGCAAAGCTGTGGGGCGTGCTGGCGATGTTCAGCTCGATCCTGCTGCTCTTCTTCCTGCCGTGGATCGACAGCTCGCCGGTGCGCTCGGGCAATTACCGCCCGACCTTCCGCATCTTCTTCCTGGTCCTGATCATCGACGTGCTGGTGCTGGGCTGGTGCGGCGGATCGCCCGCGACCCCCGAATATGTCATCATCGGGCAGATCGCCGCGATCTATTATTTCGCGCACTTCCTCATCATCCTGCCGATCATCTCGCGGATCGAGCGGCCGCGCCCGCTGCCGAACTCGATCACCGAGGCCGTGTTGGCGAAAAAGGGCGGAACCAGGCCGAGCGAGAGCGCGGTGAGCGGCGGCGCGCTGGCGTCCGAATAAGGGGCAACGAGAACAATGGTTCGTTTCTTTTCCTGGATCGTCGGCGCCGGTTTCGTCCTCGCGCTGCTCTGCGCGCTGGTGAGCAGCATCAGCAGCGTGATTTCGGAGCCGCCGCAGGAAACCGCCGCCGAGGCTTTCCACGAGGAGCCGAAGCCGCTCTCGCTTCAGTCGGACGGCCCCTTCGGCACGTTCGACGAGCGGCAGCTCCAGCGCGGTTTCCAGGTGTTCAAGGAAGTCTGTTCGGCATGCCATTCGCTCGAGCTGGTTCACTTCCGTGACCTCGCGGACATCGGCTACAACGAAGCCGAGATCAAGGCGATCGCCGATCAGTGGGTGATCGAGCAGCCGGCGGTCAATCCCGATACGGGCGAGATGACGACGCGCAAGAACCTGCCGTCCGATGCGTTCCCGTCGCCCTTCCCGAACGAGGTTGCGGCGCGCGCGGCGAACAACAATGCGGCGCCGCCGGACCTGTCGGATATGGTCAAGGCGCGTGAAGGCGGCGCGGCCTACATCCATTCGATCCTGACCGGCTATCAGGATCCGGACCCGCGGCTGAAGAAGGAATTCCCCGACTTCGATGTGCTGCCGGGGCTGCACTACAATCCCTATTTCCCGTCGCTCGCGATCGCGATGCCGCCGCCGCTCACCAGCGACGGGCAGGTCCAGTATGTGGACGGCACGCGCCCGACGATCGACCAGATGGCGCAGGACGTGTCGGCCTTCCTCGTCTGGGCTGCCGAGCCCAACCTTCAGGCGCGGCACCGCGCCGGGTGGGCGGTGCTCGGCTTTCTCGTGATCTTCTGCTTCCTCGCCTGGGGCGCCTACAAGAACGTCTGGCGCGACGTGGAGCATTGATATCGTCCTTCGTCACCCCGGCGAAAGCCGGGGTCTCGTGGGAGGGGAACCTTTTCACGAGATGCCGGCTTTCGCCGGCATGACGAATTGGGCGTGATCGGATGAGCAACGACGATCTCAAGGCACGCATCCGCACGATTCCCGATTTCCCCCGGCCCGGCATCCGGTTTCGCGACATCACCACCCTGCTGCTCGACCCCGAGGGCCTGCGCCGGACGGTCGAGCGCATGGTCGCGCGCGTGTCGGGGCCGGTCGATCTGGTCGCGGGGATCGAGGCGCGCGGCTTCCTCTTCGCGGCCGCGATCGCGGTGCCGCTGGGCGCCGGCGTGCTGCTGATCCGCAAGGACGGCAAGCTGCCCGGCGCGACGATCGCAGAGGATTACGCGCTCGAATATGGAAGCGATCGGATCGCGATGCACGCCGACGCCTGCGCGCCCGGCGCGCGCGTGCTGCTGATCGACGATCTCATCGCCACGGGCGGCACGGCGCGCGCCGCCGTCCGTCTGCTGCGCAAGGCCGGCGCGATCGTCAGCCAGGCGCAGTTCGTGGTCGATCTCCCCGATCTCGGCGGCGCGGAGGCGCTGCGCCGCGACGGGATCGATGTTCATGCGTTGGTGGCGTTCCCGGGCCATTGAGCGGCCGGTTTCGGGCGGCGCCGTATGGAAATCGCGAGTCAAACCAATATATTGCCTGTCACCGCGGTTCAGCCTCCGCTCATCGTCGCAATGCTAGTTATGTCTGCATGAGTTCCGCGTGTTCGGGAGAGTTGATATGACATTTTCACGTTTGGCCAAGTTCGGCCTCGTGCTTGCCGCAGGCCTCGGCGTGTCGGCCTGTGCCACCGACGGTTATTATGGCGGCCTGTCGGCCGGCTACGGGACCGGCTATTACGACGATTATTACGATCCCTATTATGGGGGCTCCTATTACGGCTGGTACGACAATTTCTATTATCCGGGCACCGGCTATTACGTCTATGATCGCTCGGGCGCCCGCCATCGCTGGAATGCGCGCCAGCGGCGCTATTGGGAGGCACGGCGCGATCGGCGCCACGACCGGCGCGAGCTGCGCCACAACCGCCGCGACTATCATCGCGACGTGCGCAAGGATCGGCGCGAGTTTCGCAAGGATCGCCGCGCGATCAAGCGCGACTTCCGCCGCGGCAACATCTCGCGTGACCAGGCGCATCAGGCGCGGCGCGAGAACCGGCGCGAATTCCGCAAGGAGCGTCGTCAGGAACGGCGTCAGCTCAAGCGCCAGAACCGCCGTGACAGGCGCGATTGAGGCTTGATCCGGCGGCGGGCTCCAGGGCTCGCCGCCATTTTCTTCACGCCGCCGGCCGCGTGCGGATAAGGCCGATCGACACGAACGTCATCACCGGCGCATCATGCTGGTTGAGCACGGTCATGCGGCTGCGATAGCTTCCCATGTCTGGCCGGCTGCGCGATCGGCGGGTCTCGATCACCTCGCTTTCGCAGCGCAGCGTGTCGCCCGGATAGACCGGCTTGAGCCAGCGCAGCTCATCCAGGCCGGGCGAGCCGAGCCCCGCCTGCCGGTGCGCGTTCAGATTCTCGACGATCATCGCCATCGTCATCGCGCAGGTGTGCCAGCCACTTGCCGACAGCCGCCCGAAATGCGTTTCGGCGGCCGCCTCGTCCGACAGGTGGAAAGGCTGCGGATCGTATTTGCGCGCGAACTCCAGCACCTCCTCGCGCGTCACCTCGTAGCGGCCGAAGCGGGCCTTCTGCCCGACCTCGATATCCTCGAAATACTGCATCCTCAGCGCTCCCGATCGATTGTCAGCACGGCCTGGAACGGCGCGTCGGTGCCGTCCGTGCTCGGGTCGGCAGGCATGTCCAGCAGGTCGCGCAGCAGCGACTCGACATCGACATTGTCGAACGGCGGCAGTGCCTTTCCGTCCGCGAAGGCCGGCCCGTGCGCAACGAACAGCGCCGCCATTTCGGGCGCCGCATTGTCGTAGCCGTGATTGCCGCCGGTGAAGGGCTCGGTCGGCGCGCCGGGCTGGATCAGCCAGCCCGTCTCCGCAAGGCAGAAGAAGGGCGGAATACGCGGATTGGTGCCATAAGCGAAGCGCGCGGGGATGTCGGCCTTGCGCCAGCAGGCCATATGCGGGTGTTCGGCCAGCAGCGCCTCGGCGAGCGCGGCCTCGTTCCCGGGTGTCGGTTCGAGCGAGGCGTAAGGGCCGCTCTCGACGACGCGGTAGAGCTTGGGATCGGCGATCGCGTCGAGCGCCACCACCCGGTCGCTCGACGTCGCGGCCATGCCGTGGTCGGCGACGATCACCAGGTTGGCCGGCTGGTGGAGCCGCTCGAGCCCATCGACCAGCATCCCGATCTTGCCGTCGATCTCGGCGATCGCCTGCGTCGTCCGCGGATCGGCAGGGCCGTGGATGTGCCCCGCGGTATCGACCGTGTCGAAATAGAGCGTCACGAACGCGGGCCGGATCTTCGCCGGACGGCGAAGCCAGTCGAGCACCGCGTTGACGCGCTGGGTGTTCGACACCGCCTGGTTGAACTGCTGCCAGTCCTCGGGCCGGGTGCCGCCGGTGATCGCGTGGGGCCAATCGGCCGCGCGCGTGCCGCCCCAGGCGACGTTGGCGCCCGGCCAGAACATCGTCGCGGTGCGGATGCCCGCCTTCTCGGCATCGACCCAGATCGGCGAGGCGGCGTTCCACCAGAAGGGATCGTCGCTCGCCATCGTGAACACCTCGCCCGGCCGGCGCGGATCCTCCATCCTGTTGGCGGTGATGCCGTTGTGGTCGGGGGTTTCGCCCGTCACCAGCGCCCAATGGTTGGGGAAGGTCTTGGAGGGAAAGGAGGGCCGCATCGCCGCGCGCACCCCGTCGGCCGCGAGCGCGTCGAGGCGCGGCGTCACGCCCCTGTCGAGATAATCGGCGCGAAAGCCGTCGATCGAGACGAGGATCGTGACCGTCGGCTTCGCCTCCACCGCCGCCTCGGCCGAGGCGAGCGGCGCGGGCGGCGGCGTCGTGGTGCAGGCGGCAATGCCGATAGAGAGAAGGGCGGCGAAAACGGCACGCAATCGAGTCATGCATATCTCCTTCATGGCGGCCGTGGGGTATGATCATGGTCGATGAAAGCAGTGCTCCTGCGAAAGCAGGAGCCCAGAGTCTTGGGCGGCGACGCTTATATCCCTGGGCTCCTGCTTTCGCAGGAGCACAAGGAAACAATGCGGTCTTCCCCTAATGCCCCAGTGAGAGCCGTGCGAACAAGGTCGTGCTCACCGGCGCATCGCCATAAGCGGCATCGAGCGCGTCGGGCTTGGCATAGACGGCGAGCGACCCGCCCAGCGCCAGCTCGAACGGCCCGACGGGCAGGTGATAGGCATAGCCCGCTTCCGCCTTGGTCACGCGGAAAGTGCGGTGGTGGAGCGGGCTCGCCTCGTCGGGGAACAGCTCGTCGTTCGCGACATTCTCGACGCGGCCGAACAAGGTGTGATGATCGTCCACGTCCCAGTTCGCCTCGGCGAGCCATGCCGTCAGCGTCGGCCCCGGCAACCGGTTCTTGGCCGAGAAGGCGAAGGTCGTCGCGAGACCGCCCTTTGCATATTGCACGCTCGCCACGGTGCGCGCCTCATCGCCCGGGTGCAGCGCCTCGGGGCTTTCGAGACGGCCGTGGCTCACCTCCACCGCCCAGGCCGGCGAGGGCGTCCAGGTCGCGCGCACGCTCCACGAATCGAGCTTGGGCGTTTCGATGCCCCAGCGCTCCTCGTCGGGCTCGCGCCCGCGGAACGCCGAGGCTTCGAGCTGGACGCGCGGGCTCGACCAGCCCGCGGTCACCACGCCGTAGGTGATGTGCGTGCTGTCGAACCAATGATGCGTGATCGGTGCGAGCGGGGCGTTGCGGGCCGAGCCGCGATGCATGAACGCCGACGGCCCGAGCGCCGGCTCGGCGACCGGGCCGCCGTAGAGGAACAGGCTGTCGCCCCCGCCCACCGGCACATCGACCCGCGCGGCAAGCTCCATGAAGAGGTCATGCGGGTGCTGGCGATCGATCAGCGGCCGCCCGTGCGCCGTCTCGCCGGTCGCGAACAGGTTGGGATAACCCTCGGCGCCCATCAGTGGCTCGAGGCTCAGCATCGATCGCAACTGGAGCCGCGCGCCCCCGCCCAGCTCGCGCTCACCGGTGAGCATCGCCATCGACTCGACGAACGCCATCTCGTCGCCGCGCGGGCCGCCCTGGTCGGTATAGACGCCCCATAGACTGCCATGCGCCATCAGCATCCAGCCGCCGGCTTGGGCGTGCAGGCCCGGCATCATGCCCTCGTTGGCCGGGAGCCGCGCCGTGCCCGAGCCCTGGGCGAAGCCGGGGCTCGCCATCGGCATGTCGTGCATGGGCTCCATCGGCTGGGGCATGGGGGCAGGTTCGGCGGGCATGTGGCCCTCGTGGTTGCCCATGTCGTGCGTCGTCTGCGCCGCCGCCGGCATGGCGAACAGCGCCGCCGCGGCGCTTGCCGCGAGCAGAATCGGTTTCATGTCATGTCTCCGTAAGGCATCGCTCGATCAAAATCGTTCGTGCTGAGCCCTTCGACGGGACTCAGGGGGAGCCTTGTCGAAGCACGGCTCTTCCGCATCGCCCCGCCCTTCGACAAGCTCAGGGCGAACGGAGAGGTTCGATCCGGATCGGCGATGCCATAAATCGCATCACTCGGTCGGGGCGAGCGCCCCGGCGATCACGCGGAAACGCGCGGCGGCGGCGGATCGGGCGCGCGGGCCGGTTCTGCCGCCAGGACGGCGAGCGGTATGGGCGCAGGCGCGGCGGGGAACAGCGTCGGCATCTCGATACGCGCCGTCCGCCAGCTCGACGGCGGCACACAGCCGATGCAGACATGCGCGGGCACCGCTCGATCGGGCGAGGCGGGCGCATGATGCGCCATTTCGCCCATCATGGGCGTATCGTCATGGCACGGCATCGCCGCGGTCGCGGGCAGCGCGAGCGCCGCCAACAGCACGGTCAGGATCAGCCGCGCCAGCATCTTACACGTTGAACCGGAACAGCATCACGTCGCCGTCGTGGACGACGTAATCCTTGCCTTCTGCCCGCAGCTTGCCCGCCTCGCGCGCACCCGCTTCGCCGCCGAGCGCGACGTAATCGTCATAGGCAATCGTTTCGGCGCGAATGAAGCCGCGCTCGAAATCGGTGTGGATCACGCCCGCGGCCTGCGGCGCCCTGGCGCCTTTCTCCACGGTCCAGGCACGCGCCTCCTTGGGGCCGGCGGTGAAGAAGGTGATGAGGTGGAGCAGCGCGTAGCCCGCGCGGATCACGCGCGCGAGGCCGGTTTCGGCGAGGCCCAGCTCGGCCAGGAACTCGCCGCGTTCTTGCGGTTCCATCGTCGCGATCTCGGCCTCGATCGCCGCCGAGACGACGACCGCCTCGGCGCCCTCGATCTTCGCCTTGTCGAACACGCGCGCCGAATAGTCGTTGCCCTCGGCCGCATCCTCCTCGTTGACGTTGCACACGTAGAGGACGGGCTTGGCGGTGAGCAGCTGCGCCTGCGCGAACAGGCGCTCCTCCTCGGGGTCCCTGGGCTGGACGAGCCGCGCCGGCTTGCCCTCGCGCAGCAGATCGAGCGCCTGCCCCAGCACCGCGGCGGCGGCCTTGGCTTCCTTGTCGCCCTGCTGGCCCTTCTTGACGAGGTTGGGCACGCGCTTCTCGAGGCTTTCGAGGTCGGCGAGCATCAGCTCGGTCTCGACGGTCTCGGCATCCGCGATCGGATCGACGCGATTGTCGACATGCTGGATGTCGTCATTCTCGAAACAGCGCAGGACGTGGACGATCGCATCGACCTCGCGGATGTTGCCGAGGAACTGGTTGCCCAGCCCCTCTCCCTTGGAGGCGCCGCGTACCAGCCCGGCGATATCGACGAAGCCCAATTGCGTCTCGATGACCTTCGCCGAGCCTGCGACCTCCGCGAGTCTGGTGAGCCGCGGATCGGGCACCGCGACGTTCCCGACATTGGGCTCGATCGTGCAGAAGGGATAATTCGCCGCCTGCGCCGCGGCGGTCTCGGTCAGCGCGTTGAAAAGCGTCGATTTGCCGACATTGGGAAGCCCGACGATGCCGCAACGAAAACCCATGAAACGATCCTGTGTTGAAAGCCGCCGCCCCGATAGGCCGATCGGCGGCGCGATGCCAGTGCGAGGCTATCGCCGATAATTGAAGCTGATGCTGATCCGATGCGCGTCGGCCATGTTGGGCATCACCTCGTGGCGCAGCCAGCTTTCCCACAGGAAGATCCCGCCCGGCACCGGCTCGGCATAGACGAAGGGCTTCAGGTCCTCGGGCGCGTCGTCGCGCCGGCCGGGCGCCGCCATCAGCATCGGCAGCCGCGGGTCCTCCAGCCGAAGCGCGCCCGATCCCGGCGGCACGGCGATATAGATCGTGCCCGAAACGACGCTGTGCGGATGGATGTGCCCCGAATGGCTGCCGCCCGGCTCCAGCACGTTGACCCACAGGCTGTCGAGCTTGAGCCGCTTTCCCCCGAGATCGAACGCGCAATCTTTCGCGAAGGCGGCGACGTGCCTGTTAAGGTGCCGCACCAGCTCGCCGAACCGCGGGTCGCGCAGCGGCAGGTCGTCGAGCGAGGCATAGCTCGTATAGCCGTTATAGCCGTGCGCCTCGGACCAGTCCTGCCCCGCCTTGTCCTGTTCGGCGAGATCGAGGCACGCATCCTCCAGCTCGGCGAGCAATGCGGCATCGTCGAGAGCGCCCTCGTAGAAGCGCGTGGCGAAGAGCGATCGGGTAGGCATGACGGACTCGTGCAAAAAAAAGACCGTTCGCCCTGAGCTTGTCGAAGGGCGTGTACTACAGGAAGGCCGTGCTTCGACAAACTCAGCACGAACGGGGCTGGTGCAATCGCGCCCATAGTCTAGCCGATATGGTCGAGCCGTGTCAGCCCGCCATCGGCCGCGCGACCATCCACACCGCCATCGCGACCATCATCAGGTTCTCGGTCAGCGAGACGAACCCCAGCGGCACGTTGCTGCTGCCGCCGACGCACGCGCATTTGAGTTCGCGCTTGTCGACATAGACCGCCTTGAACACCGACACCGCACCGATGCCGCCGATGAACAGCGCGATCGGCACCGAAAGCCAGGTCAGCACCCCCGCGATCATCAGCACGCCCGCCGCCGCCTCGCCGAAGGGATAGAGATAGCCATAGGGCACCCAGCGCCGCGCGAGCAGGTCGTAATTCAGGAACATCGTCGAGAATCGCTCGATATCCTGGAGCTTCAGGGTCGCGAGCACGCACATGCTGAACGCGATGAACCACTCGCCCGCGGCAATCGTGAACGGCGTGCCGAAGCTCGCCATGCTCGCAGCGAGCGCCATCAGCGCCGTCATCGCGAACACGGCGATGACGGGCGTGTACGAGGTTTCGTCCTTTTCGGGCACATGCTTGCCGAAAAACCGGCGCAGGTCGTCATGCCCGCCGATCCGCGAGCCTGCGATGAAGGTCTGCGGCGTGGTCTCGACGCCATGCTCGGCCTTGAACGCGTCGGTCTCCGCGCGCGTCTTCAGCCAATGATCCTCGACCTCGTAGCCGCGGCTTTCGAGCAGGTGTTTCGACTTGAGCCCATAGGGGCACACATGGTCGGGCATCACCATGCGGTAGAGCACGGCTTTCTTGGGTGTAGAGGTCAGCATCGAGGACGTCTCCATCGTGGCGGAAAAGCGTGATGCGCCCCATATAGGTTCCGTACCATGGTACGGAGTCAAGAGCATATGATGACGATCGCGGGATTGGCGCGGGCAGGCGGCGTCGGCGTGGAAACGGTGCGCTATTACCAGCGCCGCGGCCTCTTGCGCACGCCCGGGCGCGCGGGCGGCATCCGTCGCTACAACGACGAGGACGCCCGCCGGTTGCGCTTCATCCGCGCGGCGCAGGCGGGCGGCTTCACGCTCGCGGAGATTGCCGAGCTGCTCGCGCTCGATTCAAGCATGGATCGCCCGCGCGCGCGGGCGCTTGCGCGCGAGCGGCTGTCCGCGCTCGACGCGAAGATCGCCGAGCTGGAGGAGGCGCGCGCCGCGCTGCGGCGGCTGGAGCGGCAATGCGCGGGCTCGGACGAAGGACCCTGCCCGATCCTCGCGGCGTTCGTAAGCTGATCCTCCCCTTGCAAGGGAGGATCGCATCACCCCTGCTGCCGCAGCGCCACGTCGTTCATGAAGCGCGCGTCGTCGTCCGCCGCCAGCCACGCGGCTTCGGCGGCGATCGCGCCGAGCATGTCGGCGAGCGGATCGATCTCGGCCTTGGCATAGTTGCCGAGCACGTAATTGTGGACTTGGGTCTTGTGGCCGGGATGGCCGATGCCGATGCGCACGCGGCGGAAATCGGGGCCGATATGCGCATCGGTCGATCGCAGCCCGTTATGTCCGGCGGTGCCGCCGCCCCGCTTCACCTTGACCTTGAACGGCGCGAGATCGAGTTCGTCGTGAAAGACGGTGACGTCCGCGGGCTCCAACCGGTAGAAGCGCATCGCCTCGCCGATCGATTGCCCGCTCTCGTTCATGAAGGTCGCGGGCTTGAGCAGCAGGAGCTTCTCGCTCCCCAGCCGCGCCTCGATCGCCCAGCCGGCAAAGCGCTTCCTGGGTGCCTCGAACCCGTGCAGCTCGGCGATCGCGTCGAGCGCCATGAAGCCGACATTGTGCCGGTTCATCGCGTAACGCGGTCCCGGATTGCCGAGGCCCACCCAAAGCTGCATCGAAAACCTCCCTCTCCCCGCTTGCGGGGAGAGGGTCGGGGAGAGGGGCAGTCAAGAGTGCTGCCCGATATTCCCCTCTCCCAAACCCTCTCCCTGGAAGGGGAGAGGGCTTTCCCGTCAAATCAGGCGTCTTCCTCGCCCGCTTCCTCGGTCGCCTCGGCTTCGGCTTCCTCGCCCTCGGCGGCCGCTTCGGTCTCGTTGTCGCCCTCGCTCGACTTGAGCGCGGACGGCGCGACGACGGTGGCGATCGTGAAGTCGCGATCGTCGATCGTCGGTGCCGCGCCTTCGGGCAGCGTGACATGGCTGATATGCACCGCGTCGCCGACCTCGAGGCCCTCGAGCGAGATCACGATCTCGTCCGGGATGTTCGTCGCGGCGACGATCAGCTCGAGCTCGTGGCGCACGATGTTGAGCACGCCGCCGCGCTTGATGCCGGGCGCCTTCTCCTCGTCGGTGAAGCGGACGGGCACGTTGACGGTGACCTTGGCGTGTTCGGAGATGCGCAGGAAATCGACATGGACCGGCCGGTCGGTGACGACGTCGAGCGTCACGTCCTTGGGCAGCGTGCGCTGCGGCTTGCCGGCGACGTCGACCATGATGACCGAGTTCATGAAATGGCCGCTCATCAACAGCTTGACGAGCGCCTTCTCCTCGACATGGATCGGCGTCGGGTCTTCCTTGTTGCCGTAGATCACGGCGGGCACGCGGCCTTCGCGGCGAAGCGAACGGGAGGCTCCCTTGCCAACCCGATCACGCGCCTCGGCAGCGAGCGTAAGCTGATCGCTCATGCTAAGTCTCCGAATACGTGGATATGCGAACCGGTCACGCCTCCAGGGATGACCATGACCGGAAGCGCGGCGCTATAGGCGAAGCACGGGGCAAGGGCAAGCGCGTGGAGTTTTCGTTAGAGAACGGCACCGCATCATCAAGGCGCCGTTTCGATCAATAATCGATCCGCGTCACCGTCAGCCCGTGTTTCGCAAGGTCGGCCTGGACGCTGTCCGCCCCCGCGAGATGCCCCGCGCCGACGGCCATGAACACCGTGCCCGGCGCCGCCATCCGCTCGTCGATCCAGTCCGCCCAGCGCGCATTGCGCGTCGTCAGCATCACCCGGCGCAGTTCGGGCGAATCCTCGAAGCCCTCGTTCAACAGCGCCGCGAGCGCCTTGTCGTCGCCCTTCGACCAGTCGGCGACCATCTCGGCGAACATCGTCGCGGCCTCTTCGGTCTCGTCGATCGTGCTGGTGAGCATGGCCATCTGCGCGTCCTGCGACATGCCGTCGAGATAGCCGAACTGCTGCTCGATCGTCTCGAGCCCGATCACCGGCTTGCCCGCGGCCTTGGCGGCGGCGGTCAGCACCTTTTCGGGCGCATTGTCGGGTTGGTAGCCGAGCTTGGTGAGCGAGACCATCGTCAGCGATACCGCCGCCAGCCAGGGGTCCATCCGGTCGAACGCGGCGGCGGGCAGCCCGTTGGCGGCCATCACCTTCGCATAATCGTCGCGCATGTCGGCGGGCAGCTTCTCGGTCAGCGTCGGCCCGCCCGCGGTCATGCCTTTCTGGAGGATCAGCGCCTGCACCGCGGCCTCGTCATCGGGCTGGACGATCTCCATCACCACCTGGTCGGATTTGTCGAACGCGCGTCTGACCGCCTCGTCGAACCAGGTCAGCCCGGGTTTCAGCACGTGCACCGTGCCGAACAGATAGATCGTCGTGTCGTCGTCCTTCACCACCCACAAAGCCGGATCGGCGTCGGTTGTCGTGGCGGCGGGCGGTGCAGGCTGCGCGCACGCGGCGACCGGCGTGAACAGCGCCAGCGCAGCGCCGGCGGTCAGCATCGAAAATCTGGTCATCATGGAGATATGATCCTTCCCGAATGAAAATTTGGTGCGTGCGGCGTCAGCGGAACTTGCGCCAGAAGAAGGTCGCCATCGCGATCACGATCGTGACGCCATAGATGACCCAGCTCACGGGTGCGGGCCGCTCGACCAGCCCCGCGAGCGACAGAACGAACCAGCCGGGGATGGCGAGCAGATAGAAGTTGAGCCCGACCGCCCCCGCCCATTTGTTCGCATCGAGTTCCAGCTCGTCCATCACCAGCAGATAGCGCCACGAGCCGACCACGACGATCAGGGAGAAGAGCGCGACCGCGCCGATCGCCACGGCCGGGGACAAAGCGGTGGCGATCGGCGTTCCCTTCGCGAGCGAGACGCCCACCGGAACGCCCACCGCGATGCCGAGTATCATGCTGGCAGCGATGATCCCGCCGAACACCTTGCCATAACGCTGCCGCCGAGCGCGGAGCTGCGCCTCCCCCTCATTGTGCGCCACGATCATGCCCTTCGCCGTCATCGAATACATCCTCGATCCTCATCCCGAAAAGCCGCGCGATTCTGAAGGCGAGCGGCAGCGACGGATCGTATTTGCCGGTCTCGATCGCGTTCACCGCCTGGCGCGATACGCCCAGCCGGCCGCCGAGCTCCGCCTGACTCCAGTCGCGCTCGGCACGCAGCACCTTCAACCGGTTCTTCATCCGCCTCGTCGTCATCCTCGCCTGACCATATGTCAGGTTTCCATGACTATCTGGCAGCGATTCGCGCCGTTGTCAACAACACCTGACATTTTGCCATGCGAAGCTGACGCCACCCCGTCTGCTTGATTCCGCACCCGGCTTCCGGCAAGGCACGCGCGACCCATATCGCACTGCAACAGGCCCCCTGGTGACCGAGCCGCTCAGCTTCCAGCGCATGATCCTGACGCTCCACGATTACTGGAGCGATCGCGGCTGTTTGATCCTCCAGCCCTATGACATGGAGATGGGCGCGGGCACCTTCCACACCGCGACCACCCTGCGCGCGCTCGGGCCGAGCCCATGGAACGCCGCCTTCGTCCAGCCCTGCCGCCGCCCCACCGACGGCCGCTACGGCGAGAACCCCAACCGGCTCCAGCATTATTACCAATATCAGGTGGTGCTCAAACCCAGTCCGCCCGACATCCAGAACCTCTATCTCGGCAGCCTCGCCGCGATCGGGATCGATTTTTCGACGCACGACATCCGCTTCGTCGAGGACGATTGGGAAAGCCCCACGCTCGGCGCCTGGGGGCTGGGCTGGGAAGTGTGGTGCGACGGGATGGAGGTGACGCAGTTCACCTATTTCCAGCAGATGGGCGGCTTCGACTGCAAGCCCGTTTCGGGCGAGCTGACCTACGGCCTCGAACGCCTCGCCATGTACATCCAGAACAAGGACAATGTGTACGATCTCGCCTTCAACGACGCGGGCGTCACCTATGGCGACGTCTTCCTCGAGAATGAGCGCGAGATGAGCGCCTGGAATTTCGAGGTGGCGAACACCGACGCCCTGTTCGACCTGTTCCGCAAGCACGAGGCCGAATGCGGCAACTGCCTCGACGCGAAGCTCCCGATCCCCGCCTACGAGCAGGCGGTCAAGGCGAGCCACGTCTTCAACCTCCTGAACGCCCGCGGCGTCATCTCGGTCGCCGAGCGCCAGGCCTATATCGGCCGCGTCCGCGATCTCGCCAAGGGAAGCTGCGAAGCCTGGATGGAAAAGAACGGGTGGCGCGCATGATGGGCGACACCAATCCTCCCCGTTCCGGAGAGGAATTATGACCGACTTCCTCCTCGAACTCCGCTCAGAGGAAATCCCCGCCCGGATGCAGGCCCGCGCGCGCGCCGATCTGGAGCGTCTGTTCGCCGCCGAACTCGACAAGGCGGGCCTGAAGCCGGGCGCGATCACCACCTACGCCACCCCGCGCCGCCTCGCGCTGATCGCGCGGGACCTGCCGCTCGAAACCGCCGCGACCGCCGAGGAAACCAAAGGCCCCCGCACCTCCGCCCCGCCGCAGGCGCTGGAGGGCTTCCTGCGCAAGACCGGCCTGCGCCAGGACCAGCTCGAAGACCGCGACGGCATCTGGTTCGCGGTGGTGAACAAGCCCGGCCGCAAGACCGTGGCCGTGCTCGCCGAGGCGATCCCCGCCGTCGTCCGCGCCTTCCCCTGGCCCAAGTCGATGCGCTGGGGCGCGGCCTCGGCCAGCACCGAAAGCCTGCGCTGGGTCCGCCCGCTGCAAGGCATCGTCGCGCTGCTCGGCGAGACGCACGTCCCCTTCGAAATCGCCGGCGTCGAAAGCGCCGCCGCCACGCTCGGCCACCGCTTCCACCATCCGGGCGCGATCACGATCGGCTCGGCGGCGGATTACGTCGAGAAACTCCGCGCCTGCCACGTCCTCGTCGATCAGGACGAGCGCGCCGCGATCATCCGCGACGGCGCGCACAAACTCGCCGCCGACGCCGGGCTCCATCTCATCGAGGACGAGGGCCTGGTCGCCGAGAATGCGGGCCTGACGGAATGGCCCGTCCCCCTGCTCGGCCGCTTCGACGAGGCGTTCCTCGCGGTGCCCCCCGAGGTGATCCAGCTCACCGCCCGCGTGAACCAGAAATATTTCGTCTGCCGGGGAGCGGACGGGGCATTGGCCAACGCCTTCGTCTGCGTCGCCAACATCGCCGCGGCGGATGGCGGCGGAAAAATCGTCGAGGGCAACCGCAAGGTCCTCGCCGCGCGGCTGGCGGACGCCAAGTTCTTCTACGAAACCGACCTCAAGACCCCGCTGGAGAAGCAGGCGGAAAAGCTCGGTCAGATCGTCTTCCACGAAAAGCTCGGCACCCTCGCCGACAAGGTGGAGCGCGTCGCGAAGCTGGCGCGGTGGTTGGTGGAGGAGGGGATCGTAAAATCCTCCCCGGAACGGGGAGGGGGACCATCGGCGCCAGCCGATGGTGGAGGGGCCCGGAGCGAAGCAGAGGGTGCTTCCGTCGGCTTCGCCGCCGGCCCCTCCACCACCGGCTGCGCCGGCGGTCCCCCTCCCCTTGCAGGGGAGGAATTGGCCGCCCTCGCCGAGCGCGCCGCGCGTCTCGCCAAGGCCGATCTCGTCACCGGGATGGTCGGCGAGTTCCCCGAATTGCAGGGCGTGATGGGCGGCTATTACGCCGCCGCGCAGGGCGAAGACCCCCGCGTCGCCGCCGCGATCCGCGACCACTACAAGCCCGTCGGCCAGGGCGACGAGGTGCCGACCGACCCGGTGACGGTGGCGGTGAGCCTGGCGGACAAGCTGGATACGTTGGCCGCATTCTATTCGATTGGTGAGAAACCGACAGGGTCCAAAGACCCCTTTGCGCTCCGTCGTGCGGCAATCAGTATGATTGCCTTGATTTTGAACAACGACCTTCGGTTTCCCATTAGAGATGCGGCATACTTTGCCGCTTGGCTGAGAATCGAGGGCGCAAAGGTCGGAGAGGCGGCGGATATTCCGGCGCCCGAAGCAGTCGTTGCAGCAGCGGGTACCCACAAACTCGAAGGCTATCGGATCGATGTCGAGTGTGATCCGGATGCCGTTTATGGGGAGGTTCCTGCCTTCTTCGCCGACCGCCTCAAAGTCCAGCAGCGCGAGGCCGGTGTCCGCCACGACCTGATCGACGCGGTTTTCGCGCTCGGCGGGGAGAATGATCTCGTCCGCCTGCTGGCTCGCGTAAAGGCGCTCCAGGCGTTTATCACCACGGAGGACGGCGCGAACCTCCTCACCGGCTATCGCCGCGCGGCGAACATCCTCAAGAAGGAAGGGTGGGACGAAACGTCCAAGCCCGTCACCCCAGCGGAAGCTGGGGTCTCTTCGGACGACGAGATACCAGCGTCCGCTGGCATGACGAATGATGGGCTGCCCTACACCCCCGAGCCCGAGGAAGCCGCGCTCATCGCGGCGCTCGACACCGCCGCGCCCGCCGCGGCCGAGGCGGTCGCGCGCGAGGATTTCGAAGGCGCGATGGCGGCGCTCGCCGCGTTGCGTGCGCCGATCGATGCGTTCTTCGAGCATGTGACCGTGAACGACGCCGATCCCGAAAAGCGCGCCGCCCGTCTCGCGCTGCTGGCGCGAATTCGCGAGGCTGTTCATGGAGTTGCGGATTTTTCGAAAATCGAGGGCTGAACGGCGACATCCGCCGAACGGTCAAGTTGGTCAACGTCGCTTGGCCGGAAGACAGAAGGAACGGACGACAAACCCGCGCGAAACGAGCCGAAATATCGGCCGGCGCATCAACCTTGGGGAAGGCAATGACGCATTACGTGTACCGCTTCGGCGGCGGTGATTCCGATGGCGGCGCGGGGGACCGCAATCTCCTCGGCGGCAAGGGCGCGAACCTTGCCGAAATGGCCGGGATCGGCCTGCCGGTCCCCCCCGGCTTCACGATCACCACCGAGATGTGCACGCGTTATTACGAGGAAGGCGAGACCTTCCCCGACAGCCTGCGCCGGGAAGTCGCGGACGGCATCGCCCATATCGAGGGCATCACCGGCAAACGCTTCGGCGATGCGGCCGATCCGCTGCTCGTCTCGGTCCGCAGCGGCGCGCGCGTCTCGATGCCCGGCATGATGGATACCGTCCTCAATCTCGGCCTCAACGACGAGACGGTCGCGGGCCTCGCGGGCAAGGCGGGGGACGAGCGCTTCGCGTGGGACAGCTACCGCCGCTTCATCCAGATGTATTCGGACGTGGTGCTCGGCCTCGATCATGGCGGCTTCGAGGAAGCGCTGGAGATCGCCAAGGAAGATCGCGGCTACACGCTCGACACCGAAATGTCGGCCGACGACTGGAAGGGGCTCGTCGCCGACTACAAGAAGCTGGTCGAGCGGCTTTGGGGCAAGCCCTTCCCGCAAGACGTGCACGATCAGCTCTGGGGCGCGATCGGCGCCGTCTTCGGCTCGTGGCAATCGGAGCGGGCCAAGGTCTATCGCCGCCTCAACCACATCCCCGGCGACTGGGGCACCGCGGTCAACGTCCAGGCGATGGTGTTCGGCAACATGGGAGAGACGAGCGCCACCGGCGTCGCCTTCACCCGCGATCCCGCGACCGGCGAACGCGCC
>CAZXFY010000013.1:0-73252 GCA_964639855.1 uncultured Stakelama sp.
CCTCAACTCTGCCTGGCCAACCGCCGAAATCGCCGTGATGGGCGCCAAGGGCGCGGTGGAGATCATCTTCCGCACGGACATCGGCGATCCGGACAAGATCGCCGAACGCACCCGCGAATATGAAGCGCGCTTCGCAAATCCGTTTGTGGCGGCAAGCAAGGGCTTTATCGACGAAGTGATCCAGCCGCACTCCACGCGGCGCCGGATCGCGCTGGGGCTACGCAAGCTGAGGGGCAAGGCGCTGGAGAATCCGTGGAAGAAGCATGACAACATCCCTCTCTAACCCTCGTCGTTGCGAGCGCAGCGAAACAATGACTGAGAGAGATGCGCATGACTGACATACGCCGACCCCAGCGCCGCCCCGGAAAGACGATCGCGATAGCGCTGATCGTGCTCGTGCTGATCGGTATCGCGATCTGGGCGCTGTTCGTGCGGGCGACGCCGACCGCGCCGCCTTCACCCGTCGCGAGCGTCACTCCGCCACCGCTCACCGAGCCGAGCCCGGCGCCGACGCCCGCCGCCGCCTCGCCCGAAATGCTCGCGGCCGCGACCAAGGCGGTGTGGCCGGGCGGCCCCGCGCTCACCGATGAGGACGGGCTGCGCTATCGCTTCGGCACGCGCAGGCTGGTGCAGGCGCCCTTCGGGCCGGTGCTGGTGAGCGAAGGCAAGGCGGTCGATGCGCCGCATGTCGCCGCGGGGCGGATCGACATCGCCTATCTGGCGCCGGCCGACGGCGGCTTCACCGTCGTCAGGCGCTATCCCGCCGCGATCCGCGCGGGCAGCTTCGGGCGGATGGGCGACTGGTCGGTCTCGACCGCCTTTTCCGACCTGCCGGTGATCGTCGCCGAGGGCGGCTTCACCGGGCAGGGCTATACGTGCGGAACGACGACGCTCACCGAGCTGCGCGCGGAAGGCCCCGCAACGATCGCCGAAATCCAGACCGTCTATGACGATAGCGGCGCCAAGCTTGAGGGCGCGCAGACCTACGAAGGCGAGATCACCGACATCGCGAAAGGGCAGGGGTTCACCGTCCGCTACACGGGCACGAAGAGCTTCGACGATCGCTATGTGATGAAGGACGGGCGTTACGTGCTCCAGGGCAATTCACCGCTGCCGGCGTGCTGAGCGGTCTTGCGCCGTCCACGCCTGAACATTATAATCACATGTGAAGGAGTATCGCGATGCAGACCGAACGTGTGACCTTTCTCACCAGTCCCGATCACAAGGCGGCGCTCGCCGCGCGCGCCGCCGCGCAGGGCATCTCTGTTGGTGAATATGTCCGACGCAGGACGGAAGAGGATGATGACGAGCTGACGCCCGATCAGGAAGCTGAATTGGCCACCCTGGTCGAGCAGGCTAACGAGGCGATTCCAAAAATGGCGGCGTCGCTCGACAGCATGATCGAGACGCTGCGCTCTACACATGAAAAGGTCGATCGGATGCTCCGCGACATGGGCGCTCGCAAATGAGTGCTTTCGGCGACGCGATGAAAGCATTGAAAAACGTCATGCTCATGCAGGAGCGTGTCGATCGTTTGCGAGAGGACAACGCGCGAATTGCCGACGATTTGGGCAGTTTGGCCGAGCACGTTTTCGAGATCGACAAGCGTGTATTGCGGATCGAGACGATGATCGAAATGTCGCGTCCGGCCGGCGCCGGCCAACCGAGGATCGAAGAATGACCCTCGGACCGCTCAACCATGTCGGTATCGCGACGCCGTCGATAGAGGCGGCGGTGGCGGTGTATCGCGAGTTGCTGGGCGCCGACGCGATCGGCGAGGCGTTCGACCTGCCCGCGCAGAAGGTGCGCGTGTGCTTCGTCGATACGCCCAACAGCCAGATCGAATTGCTCGAGCCGCTGGGGGAGGAGTCGCCCATCGCGACCTTCCTCGAAAAGAATCCGGCGGGCGGGCAGCACCATGTCTGCTTCGAGGTGCCCGACATCCATGCCGCCGTCACCGACCTGACCGCCAAGGGCGCGCGCGTGCTCGGCGCGCCGCGGATCGGCGCGCACGGGACGCCGGTGATCTTCGTCCATCCGAAGGACATGGGCGGGGTGCTCGTCGAATTGATGGAGACACCGACGCATTGATCCTCTGCCGTGTGGGAGAGGAGTAGGGGAAGACCATGCCCGGCTACGATCATATCCTGAGCGAGCGGCGCGGCGACGTGCTTGTCGTCACGCTCAACCGGCCCGACCGGCTCAACGCCGCGCCGCCCGCCATGTTCGACGAGATCGGTGCGGCGATCGGCGATCCCGGCGGCGCGCGCGCGGTGATGCTGACGGGGGCGGGGCGGGCCTTCTGTTCCGGCGCCGATGTCGCGGGCGGGGCGTTGAGCGCGGCCGATCCGGGGGAGGCGACATTCCTTGCGCTCACCCAGCATTACAATCCATTGATGGAGGCACTGACTAGGCTCGCGGTTCCCGTGGTGTCGGCGGTTCGCGGGCCTGCTGCCGGGATCGGGTGCAGCCTCGCGCTCGCGGCCGATTTCTGCGTGGCGAGCGAGACCGCCTATTTCCTCCAGGCCTTCGTCAATATCGGCCTCGTCCCGGACGGCGGCGCGAGCTGGATGCTGCCGCGGCTCATCGGCCGTGCGCGGGCGGCGGAGATGATGATGCTGGGCGAGCGGGTGCCGGCGGAAAAGGCGCTCGAATGGGGCATGATCCACAAGGTCGTGCCTGACGGCGCGCTCGACGGCGAGGCGCTGGCGTTGGCCGAGCGGCTGGCGGCAGGGCCGACGGCGGCGCTCGGCCTGATGCGGCAAGGCCTGCACGACAGCCTCGATTGCGACTATGCGCGCGCCTTGCGCAGAGAGGCGGAACACCAGCGGATCGCACGGGAAACGGCCGATTCCACGGAAGGCGGCCTCGCGTTCCTGGAAAAGCGCAAGCCGGTTTTCCGGGGGGAATAGGACGCGATCAATCGTCGGCCCCGAGCTTGTCGACGGGCCGTTCTTGTCGCGCTGAAAGCGGGGCAGGGCTTCGACAAGCTCTGCCCGAACGGTGTAGGGAAATCCGATGACCGACAAACCCACGATGGACGATTGGCGTGCGCTTGCGGGCAAGGAAGTGAAGGGCCGCAACCTCACGTGGCACACGCCCGAGGGGATCGCGGTCAAGCCGCTCTATACCGCCGAGGATGCGGGCGATCCGGGGCTGCCGGGCTTCGCGCCCTATACGCGCGGCGTGAAGGCGACGATGTATGCGGGTCGCCCGTGGACGATCCGGCAATATGCGGGCTTTTCGACCGCCGAGGAATCGAACGCCTTCTACCGCCGCAACCTAGCGGCGGGGCAGAAGGGGCTGTCGGTCGCGTTCGATCTGGCGACGCATCGCGGCTACGACAGCGATCATCCCCGCGTCGTCGGCGATGTCGGCAAGGCGGGGGTGGCGATCGACACGATCGACGACATGAAGATTCTGTTCGACGGCATCCCGCTCGATCAGATGAGCGTATCGATGACGATGAACGGGGCGGTGCTGCCGTGCCTGGCTTTCTACATCGTCGCGGCGGAAGAGCAGGGGGTGGCGCAGGACCGGCTTTCGGGGACGATCCAGAACGACATCCTCAAGGAGTTCATGGTCCGCAACACCTATATCTATCCGCCCGAGCCCTCGATGCGGATCGTCGCGGACATCATCGCCTACACCTCGACGCACATGCCGCGCTTCAACAGCATTTCGATCAGCGGCTATCACATGCACGAGGCCGGCGCGACGGCGGTGCAGGAGCTTGCCTTCACGCTCGCCGACGGCATGGCGTACGTGCGCGCGGCGCTGACACGCGGGCTCGATATCGATGCGTTTGCAGGGCGTTTGAGCTTCTTCTTCGGCATCGGCATGAACTTCTTCATGGAGGTGGCGAAGCTGCGCGCGGCGCGCACGCTCTGGTCGAGGATCATCGCCGGGTTCGGCGGCAATGCGCGATCGCAGATGCTGCGCACGCACTGCCAGACCTCGGGCGTGTCGCTCACCGAGCAGGACCCATACAACAATGTCGTGCGCACCACGATCGAGGCGATGGCGGCGACGTTCGGGGGCACGCAGAGCCTCCACACCAACAGCTTCGACGAGGCGATCGCGCTGCCGACCGATTTCTCGGCGCGGATCGCCCGCAACACCCAACTCATCCTCCAGGAAGAGACGGGGATGACGCACGTCGTCGATCCCTTGGGCGGCAGCTATTATGTCGAGGCGTTGACCAGGGACCTTGCCGACAAGACCTGGGCGCTGATCGAGGAGGTCGAGGCGCGCGGGGGGATGACGCACGCGGTCGAGCAGGGCTTCCCCAAGGAGCAGATCGAACGCGCCGCCGCCGCGCGGCAGGCGCGGGTCGATCGCGGCGAGGACGTGATCGTCGGGGTGAACAAATATCGCCTCGGGGACGAGGACGAGATCGATATCCTCGACATCGACAACGCCAAGGTCCGCGCCGACCAGATCCGGCGGATCGAGCGGGTGAAGGCCGAGCGCGACGAGGCGAAGGCGCAAGCCGCGCTGGAAGCGTTGCGCAACGGAGCGCTTAAAATTCCTCCCCGGAACGGGGAGGGGGACCAGCCGCAGGCTGGTGGAGGGGCGGCGGCGCAGCCGCCGTCTTCGACGGCGACCCCTCCACCATCCCCGCTTGCGCGGGGACGGCCCTCCTCCCCGTACCGGGGAGGAATTGAGACCAACCTCCTCGCGCTTTCGATCGAGGCCGCCCGCGCGCGCTGCACGCTCGGCGAGATATCGGCGGCGCTGGAAGAAGGCTTCGGCCGTCATGCGGTGGGCGTCACGCCGATCACCGGCGTCTATGGCCCCGCGCATCACGACGATGCCGGCTGGCGGCGCGCGATCGAGGGCATTGCCGCCGTCGGCGAGCGGATGGGGCGCAAGCCCCGCATCCTCGTCGCCAAGATGGGGCAGGACGGGCATGATCGCGGCGCCAATGTCGTCGCGAGTGCGTTCGCCGACATGGGGTTCGAGGTGATCTCCGGCCCATTGTTCCAGACTCCCGCCGAAGCGCGCGATCTTGCAATCGAGCGCGAGGTGGACGTGGTCGGCGCCTCCAGCCTCGCGGCGGGGCACAAGACGTTGATCCCGGAGCTGATCGCGCTCCTGAAGGAAGCGGATCGGGCGGACATCAAGGTGGTCGCCGGCGGGGTGATCCCGCCGCAGGATTACGATTTTCTACGCAAGGCAGGGGTGCAGGCCATTTTCGGCCCCGGCACCAATCTGGTCGAGGCGGCGGGCGACGTGCTCAAGCTGCTCGGCCACAACCTGCCGCCCATCGAGGAGGATAGCGAGTGAGCGAGATGAAGATCGATACGCTGGCGGTGCATGCGGGCAGCGAGGCCGACCCGACGACCAAGGCGCGCGTCACGCCGATCTACCAGACGACCTCGTTCGTGTTCGACGATGTCGATCATGCCGCCGGCCTGTTCGACCTGGAGGTGCCGGGCAACATCTACACGCGCCTGATGAACCCCACCAACGGCGCGCTTGAGGCGAAGGTCGCCGCGCTCGAAGGCGGCGCGGCGGCGCTCGCCACGGCATCGGGCCATGCGGCGCAGTTCCTCGCGTTCCACACGCTGATGGAGCCGAACTGCCACATCGTCGCGTCGACCCGGCTCTACGGCGGCTCGCTCAACCAGATCGGCCACAGCTTCCGCAAGATGGATTGGGATGCGAGCTTCGTCGATACCGACGATCCCGCCAATGTCGCCGCCGCCATCACCGACAGGACGCGCGCCGTCTTCGTCGAAAGCCTCGCCAATCCGGGCGGCGTCGTCTCCGATCTCGCCGCGATCGCCGATGCCGCCCATGCGCGCGGCGTGCCGCTGATCGTCGACAACACGCTCGCCAGCCCCGTTCTGTGCCGCCCGATCGAGCATGGCGCGGACATCGTCGTCCAATCGTCGACCAAGTTCCTCAATGGGCACGGCAATTCGGTGGGCGGCGTGATCGTCGATTCGGGGAAGTTCGATTGGGCCAAATCGGGCAATTATCCCTATCTCAGCCAGCCCAATCCTTCCTATCACGGCAAGGTTTTCACCGAGGCGTTCGGCAACGTCGCCTTCATCCTCGGCTGCCGCGCGCTGGGGATGCGCGATCTCGGCCCGCAGATGGCGCCGATGAACGCCTTCCTGACGCTCACCGGCATGGAGACGCTGGCGCTGCGCATGGAGCGGCATTGCGCCAACGCGCTCGCGCTCGCCGAATGGCTTCAGCAGCATCCCAAGGTCGAATGGGTTTCCTATGCGGGGCTTCCGGGCGATCGTTATCACCCGCTCGCCCAGCGCTATCTCGGCGGCAAGGGCGGGGCGGTGTTCACCTTCGGGCTGAAGGGCGGCTACGACGCGGGCGTGCGGCTGGTGAGCGCGGTGAAGATGTTCAGCCACGTCGCCAATATGGGCGACACGCGCTCGCTCATCATCCATCCCAGCTCGACCACCCACCGCCAATTGTCGCTGGAGGAGCAGGAACGCGCGGGTGCCGGGCCGAAAGTGGTGCGCGTGTCGGTCGGTATCGAGCATATCGACGACATCATCGCCGATCTGGCCCAGGCGCTGGACGCGGCTTGATAGAGGAGATCGCCGAGTGACGTTGATCGAACAAAGTGCTCCTGCGCAAGCAGGAGCCCAGAGTACCGGGCACGACGCATGTAACCCTGGACCCCTGCTTTCGCAGGGGCGCGCCGATGGTGCCCGGCGCGACTGGACCCGCGCCGAGATCGCGGCGTTGTTCGATCTGCCCTTCACCGAACTGGTCTTCCGCGCCGCCTCGGTCCACCGCGAGCATCACGCGCCCGACGAGGTGCAGCTCTGCACGTTGCTCTCGATCAAGACCGGCGGGTGCCCGGAGGATTGCGGCTATTGCTCGCAATCCGCGCATGCCGACAGCGGCGTCAAGGCGACCAGGCTGATGGACGTGCGCGCCGTGCTGCAATCGGCGGCGCAGGCGAAGGATGCAGGGTCGCAGCGTTTCTGCATGGGCGCGGCGTGGCGCAACCCCAAGGACCGCGACATGCCTGCGATCGTCGAAATCGTGAAGGGCGTCGCCGCGATGGGGATGGAAACCTGCATGACGCTCGGCATGCTCACCCCCGATCAGGCGGCGCAGCTCAAGGAAGCGGGGCTCGATTACTACAACCACAATATCGACACCGCGCCGGAGAATTACGCCAACGTCATCACCACGCGCAGCTTCGAGGAGCGGCTCGAGACGCTGGAGAATGTGCGCGGGGCGGGGATCAACGTCTGCTCGGGCGGGATCGTCGGCATGGGCGAGACTCGGGAGCATCGGGTCGGTTTCGTCCACGCGCTCGCGACGCTGCCGCGGCACCCCGAAAGCGTGCCGATCAACGCGCTGGTGCCGGTCAAGGGTACGCCGCTCGGCGATATGCTCGCCGATACGCCGATGGGAAGAATCGACGATATCGAGTTCGTCCGCACCGTGGCGGTCGCGCGGATCACGATGCCGCGCTCGATGGTCCGCCTCTCGGCCGGCCGCGAGAGCATGTCGGAGGCGACGCAGGCTTTGTGCTTCCTCGCCGGCGCCAACTCGATCTTCACCGGCGACAAGCTCCTCACCGCCGCGAACGCTGGCGACGACAAGGACGCAGCGCTGTTCGCCAAACTCGGCCTGACGCCGCTGCAAGGCGAAGAACCGATGCGCCCCTGCGAGGCGGTGGAGTGATGTTGCCGAGCCCGCAATCGAATAGCGCCCTTTTGGGCAGAAGCCTTCTAGCGACGCTCTGGGGATTGCTTGGTGCGCCAATAATAATGGTGCTGCTGTTTGCTGTCGGTGCGGGCGATCTCGGACAAGATGCGGTTTTGTATGCGCTGATTGTTGCGCTTGCGCTTGCGACGGCTGGTTATGCCGGTTCTCTTTTCCTTCTCCGCCGCTGGAGCCGTTGATGTTCAAGAAAATCCTGGTCGCCAATCGCGGCGAGATTGCCTGCCGCGTGATGCGCACCGCCAAGAAGATGGGGATCGCGACGGTCGCGGTCTATTCGGACGCCGACGCCCGCGCGCCGCATGTGCTGATGGCCGACGAAAGCGTGCGGCTCGGCCCGCCGCCTGCGGCCGAGAGCTATCTCAAGGCCGACGAGATCCTGCTCGCCGCCAAGGAGACCGGCGCCGATGCGATCCATCCCGGCTACGGCTTCCTCTCCGAGCGCGAGAGCTTCGCGCGGGCGTGTGCCGAGGCGGGGATCGCGTTCATCGGCCCGCCCCCGGAAGCGATCGCGGCGATGGGGGACAAGATCCAATCGAAGAAGCTCGCCAAGGAAGCGGGCGTCAACGTCGTGCCCGGCTATCTCGGCGAGATCGCCGATACCGAGGAAGCCGTCAAAATCGCCAAGGACATCGGCTTTCCGGTGATGATGAAGGCCTCGGCCGGCGGCGGCGGCAAGGGAATGCGGCTCGCCTGGTCCGAGCAGGACGTGCGCGAAGGGTTCGAGGCCACGAAACGGGAAGGCCTGGCGAGCTTCGGCGACGACCGCGTGTTCATCGAGAAGTTCATCGAAAGCCCGCGCCACATCGAGATTCAGGTGCTCGGCGACCGGCACGGCAATGTCGTCTATCTCGGCGAGCGCGAATGCTCGATCCAGCGGCGGCACCAGAAGGTGGTCGAGGAGGCGCCGTCGCCCTTCGTCACGCCGGACATGCGCAAGGCGATGGGCGAGCAGGCGGTCGCGCTGGCCAAGGCGGTGGGCTATTATAGCGCGGGCACGGTCGAGCTGATCGTCTCGGGTGCGGACCCGACGGGCGAGAGCTTCTACTTCCTCGAAATGAACACGCGGCTTCAGGTCGAGCATCCCGTCACCGAGGAGGTGACCGGGCTTGATTTGGTCGAGCAGATGATCCGCGTCGCGGCGGGGGAGAAGCTGGGCTTCACGCAGGCCGACGTGAAACTCGACGGCTGGGCGATCGAGACGCGCGTCTATGCGGAGGACCCGTATCGCGGCTTCCTGCCGAGTATCGGGCGGCTCGTGCGGTATAATCCGCCGTCCCAATCACCTCGTTACCCCGGCCCCCGAGCCGGGGTCCCGCTTCCTAACGAAGCGCATCCCAGGGAATACAGCGGGACCCCGGATCAAGTCCGGGGTGACGACGTGGTTGTCCGCGTCGATGACGGCGTCGCCGAAGGGGGCGAGGTCTCGATGTTCTACGACCCCATGATCGCCAAGCTGATCACCTGGGCGCCGACCCGCGAGGAGGCCGCCGATGCGCAGGTGGCGGCGCTCGACGCGTTCGAAATCGAGGGGCCGGGGCACAATATCGACTTCCTCTCGGCGTTGATGCAGCACCCGCGTTTCCGCTCGGGCAAGCTCACCACCGGCTTCATCGCCGAGGAATATCCCGACGGCTTCACCGGCGCCCCCGCCTCGCCCGAACTGGAGCGCGCGCTCGCGGGCATCGCGGCGTTCGCGGCGACTGCGGAGGCCGATCGCGCGCGGCGGATCGACGGGCAGCTCGGCAGCCGCCTGCGCCCGCCGGCGGACTGGTCGGTGAGGATCGGCGATGCCGAGCATCGGGTGTCGGTCTCGACCGAGGGGCTGATCGTGGATGGCGAGGAATTGCCGCTGGGACTCGAATATACGCCGGGCGACCGGATGATCGAGGCGGAGCTTCTTTCCTCCGGTCGCCCTGAGCCTGTCGATGGGCGAGAGGCCCAGAGCGATGCGCTCGCGGAGAAGCGGCCTTCGACAGGCTCGGGCCAAACGGGCGTGGAGGAAACACTCACCGTCCGTATCGCCCCCGTCCGATCGGGCTTCCGCCTCACTACGCGCGGCGCCAGCCATGTCGCCCGCGTGCTGCCGGGCCGGATCGCGCCCTATGCGGCGCACATGATCGAGAAGGTGCCGCCCGACCTCTCCAAATTCCTGCTCTGTCCGATGCCCGGCCTGCTCGTGCGGCTCGACGTGGGCGAAGGGGATGTGGTCGAGATCGGCCAGCCGCTTGCGGTGGTCGAGGCGATGAAGATGGAGAACATCCTGCGCGCCGCGAAGGCGGGAACGGTGAAGGCGGTGAACGCGCAAGCTGGAGACAGCCTCGCCGTCGATGAAGTCATTCTGGAGCTGGAATAAGCATTTACGCCGTCGCCCCGGCGAGCGGTGAAGGCTTTCGAAAGCGCTGGAATGCCGGCGTTCGCCGGCGTGACGGCGGTGGCCCGGATACAAATTGCGACAATATTTCGATGGACGGCTGCGCAAGCGGCCGCCATTTCAATTACATGACGATGAAGCGCGTCCTTTGCGCGATGCTGCCCGCGACAGCGCTCGCGGCGTGCACGGTCGGGCCGGATTATCGCCCCGCATCGCCCGCGGCGCTCGGCGTGCCCGTGCACTATTCGGTCGCTGCGGACCAGCGCGCGCAGGAGGACCTGTCGCGTTGGTGGACGCGTTTCGGCGATCCGTTGCTCACGCGGCTGGTCGAACAGGCGCGGACCGACAATCTCGACATCGCGCAGGCGGTCGCGCGGCTGCGGCAGGCGCATGAGGGGCTGATCCAGTCGCGTGCGCAGCTCCTGCCGCAGGTGAGCGGCTCGGGCGGCTATTCGCGCTCGTTCGACGTGACCGGCGCGAGCACGGTCACGCTGCCCGACGGCACGATCACGACGATCTCGCGCGGCTCGAACGACAGCTTCTCGCTCGGCGCCGACGTGTCGTACCAGGCCGGGCTGTTCGGCGAGGTGCGCCGCGGCGTCGAGGCGAGCCGCGCGCAATATGAGAGCGCGGGCTACGATTACGCCACCGTGCTCATCTCCACCGAGGCCGAGATCGCGCGCAACTACGTGCTTGCGCGCGCCTATCAGGCGCAGCTCGCCAACGCGCAGGCGTCGCTCGCCATTCAGGACGACAATCTCGAAATCGCCGGTTTCCGCGTTCAGGCGGGGCTCGTCTCCTCGCTCGATCAGGAGCAGGCGCGCGCATCGCGGGCGCAGACCGCGGCGTCGATCCCCTCGATCGCGCAGTCCTACAACCAGGCGGTGTCGCGGCTCGGTGTGCTGACGGGGCAGGCGCCCGGCGCGCTCAAGGCCGAGATGGAGGCGGTGAAGCCGATCCCGGCCGCGCCCGGCGACGTCGCCGTCGGAATCCCGGCCGATACGCTGCGCCAGCGCCCCGACGTGCGCGCCGCCGAACGCGCGCTCGCCGCCGCGACCGCCCGGATCGGCGTCGCCGAGGCGCAGCTTTATCCGGGGCTGTCGTTCTCGGGCAGCCTCGGCGCGAACGCCGCGTCGATCGGCAACCTCTTCGACATCATCACCGGGCGGGTGTTCGCAGGGCTGGCGCAGACGATCTTCGACGGCGGTCGCCTGCGCTCGCAGGTGCGCGCGAACGAGGCCGCGGCCGAGGCGGCGTTCGCGGCCTATAAGGGCACGGTGCTCACCGGCCTCGAAGATGTCGAAAATGCGATCGTCGCGCTCGATACCGCGCAGGAGCGCGAGAAGCAGTTCGCCATCGCGCTCGACGCCGCAAACAACTCGGCGATCCTCTCGCGCAGCCAGTATCGCGCGGGGCTCACCGATTTCACCACGCTCAACACCGCCGAGAGCCAGCTCATCTCGGCACGCAACGGGCTGACCCAGGCGCATGCCGACCGGGCGAACGCGCTCGTCCAGCTCTATCTGGCGCTCGGCGGCGGGTGGGACAGCGCGGCCGTGCCCGTCGCGCCCGATACGCCCCCCGTCTTCCAGCCCGCTGAGGAACAGTGATGGCAGATCAGGATCTTTCGCCCGCGGATACGCAGGATTTCCTCGGTGTCGAGGAAAAGCCCGCCTGGCGGCGCTGGCTCAAATGGGGGCTGATCGGCCTCGGCGCGGTGCTGGTCCTGCTGCTGCTCTCGCACTATCTGCGCGGCGGCGAGAGCGCGGCCTATGCGACCGAGCCGGTTCGCCGGGGCGCGCTCACCACCAGCGTTTCGGCGACCGGCAAGCTCGCGCCCACCAACCAGGTCGATGTCGGCTCGGAACTGTCCGGCCTCGTCACCAGGGTCGTGGTCGACGTCAACGATCGCGTCACCGCCGGTCAGCCGCTCGCGCTGATCGATCCGTCGCGCTACGACGATGCGATCAAGCAGGCCGAGGCGTCGCTCAACGCCAATCGCGCGCAGGTGGCTCAGGCGCAGGCGACGCTCGCGCAGGCGCAGGCGCAGCTCGATCGCGAGCTGGAGGTGAGCCGCCTGTCGGGCGGGCGCGTGCCCTCGAAGGTCGAGCTGGAACAGGCGCGCGCCGACCGCGACCGTGCGGCGGCCGGGCTCAAATCCGCACAGGCCAATGTCGTCTCGGCGCAGGCACAGCTTTCCTCCGCGCAGACCGAGCGCACCAAGGCCGTGATCCGTTCGCCGGTGAACGGCGTCGTGCTCGCGCGGCAGATCGAGCCGGGCCAGACGGTCGCGGCCTCGTTCAACACGCCGACCTTGTTCGTGATCGCCGAGGATCTCAGCCGGATGAAGCTCGAGGTCGCGATCGACGAAGCCGATGTCGGGCAGGTGAAAGAGGGCCAGAAGGCGACCTTCACCGTCGATGCCTTTCCCGGCAAGACCTTCCCCGCGACGATCACCCGCGTCGATCTCGGCTCAAACCTGTCGGCGCAGTCGAGCAGTTCGTCGCAGGGCACGAGCACGGCCTCCTCGACGGGGCAGGTCGTCTCCTATGCGGCGGAACTCAGCGTCGCCAATCCCGACCTCCAGCTCCGCCCGGGCATGACCGCGACCGCGGACATCATCACCTCGCAGCAGGATAACGTGCTGCTCGTCCCCAACGCCGCGCTCCGCTTCGCGCCTCAAAAGAATGCGGCGCCGAGCGCGCGGGAAAGCGGCGGCATCACCGGCGCGCTCGTCCCGCGCCGTCGCCGCCGCGGCGGCGGCAATGAGGAGGTCGCCTCGACCGCCGGCGGCAAGGCGACCGTCTATGCCAAGGGCGAGAACGGCCAGCCGAAGCCGATCCAGATCACCACGGGCAAGACCAACGGCACGAGCACGGCGGTTCTCTCCGGCGATCTCAAGCCCGGCATGGAGGTGATCGTCGGCCAGCTTTCGGGCGAACAGGGCGTCTCGGGCGGTGGGCGGCGTGGCCGATAGCAGCACCGCCGCGCCGCTGATTCGCCTGCGCGGCGTCACCAAGGTCTACGGGACCGGGCCGACCGCGTTCCAGGCGCTGCGCGGCGTCGATCTCGACATCATGGGCGGCGATTTCGTCGCGGTGATGGGGCCGTCGGGTTCGGGCAAATCGACGACGATGAACATTCTCGGCTGCCTTGACGTGCCCACCGAGGGCGAATTCCTGTTCCGCGGCCACCATATCGAACGGCTCGACCGCGACCAGCGTGCGCTGGTGCGCCGAAACTATCTCGGCTTCGTCTTTCAGGGATTCAACCTCCTGTCGCGTACCAGCGCGCTCGAGAATGTCGAGCTGCCGCTCCTCTATCGCGGCGAACCGCGCGCCACCCGTCACGACAAGGCGATGGCCGCGCTCGACAAGGTGGGCCTCAAGGACTGGTGGGATCACACCCCCGCCGAGCTTTCGGGCGGCCAGCAGCAGCGCGTGGCGATCGCGCGCGCGATCGTCACCGAGCCCGACGTGCTGCTCGCCGACGAGCCGACCGGCAACCTCGATTCCGAGCGCTCGATCGAGATCATGGAATTGCTCACCGATCTCAACCGGTCGAGCGGGATCACCGTGCTGATGGTGACGCACGAGCCCGACATGGCCGCTTTCGCGCACACGATCGTTACCTTCAAGGACGGACTGGTCGAGCGGATCGATACGAGCCACCGGCCGGGCGAACGGGTGGGGGCGCACTGAGATGCTCGGCACCACCTTCGTCCTCGCGATCCGGTCGATCCGGCGGCATCTGCTGCGCTCGTTCCTGACGATCCTCGGCATCGTCATCGGCGTCGGCGCGGTCGTCACGATGGTGACGCTCGGCAACGCCACCACCGCGGCGGTGCAGGAGCAGATCGCGAGTCTCGGCACCAACATCCTCCAGGTCCGGCCGAGCCGCGGTTTCGGGCGCGGCGGCGGCGGGCCGCGGCCGCCCGAGTTCAAGCCCGAGGACGTCGAGGCGATCGAGAAGCAGATCACCGGCGTCACGGCCGTCGCCCCGCAGGCGCAGACCAGCGTCACCGCGATCTACGAAGGCGCCAATTGGGAGACGACGATCAACGGCACCACCAATGCCTATTTCCGCGTCCAGCCGTGGGATCTCACCGCCGGCCGATATTTCCTGCCCGCCGAGGAGCAGGCAGGCAAATCGGTGTGCATCATCGGCGCGACGGTCGATGCCAACCTGTTCCAGGGCACGCCCGCGATCGGCAAGCGGATGCGCGTCGGCAATATCTCTTGCGACGTGATCGGCGTGCTCGCGCGCAAGGGGCAGAGCGGCTTCGGCGGCGATCAGGACGACGTCGTCATCATGCCGATCAAGACGGTCCAGCGCCGCTTCACCGGAAGCCGCGACATCCGGCTGATGCTCGTCGGCGTCGATCAGGCATACGATACCACGCAGGTCCAGGCCTCGCTCACCGGTTTGCTGCGCGAGCGGCGCAACCTCGAACCGGGCGAGGAAGATGATTTCAACATCTTCGACACCAAGCAGATTTCGGACACGCTGACCGGCACGACGCGCTTGCTCACCGGTATCGTCACCGCGGTCGCGGCGATCAGCCTCGTCGTCGGCGGGATCGGGATCATGAACATCATGCTGGTCTCGGTGACGGAGCGGACGCGCGAGATCGGCATCCGCCTCGCGATCGGCGCGGTCGCGCGCGAGGTGCTGATGCAGTTCCTCGTCGAGGCGGTGGTGCTCTCGTGCCTCGGCGGGCTGATCGGGCTCGTGATCGCGCAGATCGCGGTCGCCGCGCTCGCGCCCGTGATGCAGGTCGATTGGGTCTTCTATCCCGGCATCAATTTTATCGCCTTCGCGATCTCCGCGCTGATCGGTGTGGTGTTCGGCTATTTCCCCGCCCGCCGCGCCGCCGCGCTCAACCCCATCGATGCGCTGCGGCACGAGTGAATCACACCATCGCGCGCAGCCGCTCCAGATCCTCGGGCGTGTCGATGTCCATCAGTTCGTGCGCGGCGGCGATGACGTGGTGGGCCTTCAAGATCATATCGCGCGCGCCCTTGTCGCCGGTAAGCTTGACCAGCCAGTCGAAATGGTTGCGGCCGAACAATGCCGGCGGGCGCGGACGCGCGCCGTCGCTGGAGGCGAGAATCGTGTCTGCGCCGTCGGCATAATCGAGCAGGCGATAGACGTGCGTCGCGGTGACGCGCGGCATGTCGGCGAGCGCGATCAGCACGGCCTCGGGATCGCATCCGCGCGCCGCCTCGATGCCGCGCGTGACCGAGCTGGCGAGGCCCTCGCCGCGATGCGGATTCTCGACCATCTCGAAGCCGCGCGCGCCGAAATCGAGCCGTGTCCTCGAAACGACGGCAATCCGCCGCTTGAACGGCACGCCTTCGAGTGCGGTGACGACATGGAAGGCGAGCCGATGGCCGAGATAGGGCTGTTCGAGCTTGTCGAGCGGCCCGAACCGCTTCGATCCGCCCGCGGCGAGCAGGATGAGCACGGTGTCGCCGGCGCTGATCATGAAGATGCAGGATCGATCATGGCATGCATGGGATAGACCTCTTTCGGCTTGGGGGGAACGCCGCGGGCGTCTATCGTTTGCGTCGATGAGCGGGGGAGTGCGGATCTGGCTGCTGTCGGGCATGTGCGCGCTGGCGTCCGCCTGCGGCAGCGGGCAGACTGCGCCGATGACGCCACCCACGCCCTCGCTCTCGCCGCCGATCGTCATCGCGCATCGCGGCGCGAGCGGCCTTCGCCCCGAGCATACGCTCGCCGCCTATGAACTCGCGATCGAGCAGGGCGCCGATTTCATCGAGCCCGATCTGGTGCCGACCAAAGACGACGTGCTCGTCGCCCGGCACGAGAACGACATATCGGACACCACCGACGTCGCCGATCATCCCGAATTCGCCGATCGCCGCACGACCAGGACGATCGACGGCAAGCGCATCACCGGCTGGTTCACCGAGGATTTCACGCTGGCCGAATTGAAGACGCTGCGCGCGAAGGAACGCATCCCGCTGCTCCGGCCCGACAACACCGCCTATGACGACCGCTTCGAGGTGGCGACGCTCGCCGAGATCATCGCGCTCGCCAAGCGCGAGACGGCGAAGACCGGGCGGATGATCGGCATCTATCCCGAAACCAAGCATCCGAGCTATTTCGCATCGATCGGCCATCCGATCGCGCCGCTGCTGATCGCGGCGCTGAAGGCGGCGGGATGGAATTCGGCCGAGGCGCCGGTCTTCATCCAGTCGTTCGAGGTCGCGAACCTGAAGGCGCTGCACGAGAGCACCCCGGTCCGCCTGATCCAGCTCATCGACAAGGACGGCGCCCCCGCCGACGGCGCGGTGGAAAGCTATGCCGAAATGACGACGCCCGAGGGGCTGAAGGCGGTTGCCGCTTATGCCTGGGGAATCGGCCCCGCCAAGGCGATGGTGATCGATGGCGGGCGGCCGACGCGGCTTGTGGCGGATGCCCATGCGGCGGGGCTGCGCGTCCATCCCTGGACGTTTCGCGCGGAGAATTATTTCCTGCCTTCGCGATATCGCAAGGGGCTCAATCCGCGCGGCCATGGCGACCTTTCGGGCGAGATACGGGATCAGTTGCACGCCGGCGTGGATGGTTTTTTCACCGATTTCCCGCAAATTGGGGTAGAAGCGCGTGAGGCGGCGCGCGCCGCCGTGCCGCAAAGGAGTGCCGAGTGATGCGGAAAATCCTGATCCTGCCGGCCGCGCTGCTGCCGCTGTTCGCGGGTGGCTGCCTCGTCAAGACCGCCGCCAATGTGGCGACGCTTCCCGTCAAGGCGGTGGGCAAGACGGTCGACTGGACGACCACCAGCCAGGACGAGGCCGATCGCAATTACGGCCGCGAAATGCGCGAGAAGGAAGCCCGCGAAGGCCGCGAGCGCCGCGAATGGGCGGAAGAATGCCAGGAGCATCCCGACACCTGCGGCGACTATGACGGCTATCGCGCCGGGTATGACGACTGATCTTTCGCTGCGTGCCGCGGCTTACCGCGCGGCGGCGGCCCTGCCGGCCTTGCTCACCCGCCAGATCGTGTTGCCCACGTCGTCGGCGACAAGCAGCCCGCTCTCGCCCGCGATCACGCCGACGGGCCGGCCATAGGCCTCGTCTTCGTCCTTGCTGAGGAAACCGGTCAGCACGTCGATCGGCTTGACGCCCTTCACGGGGAAGCCGTTCGCGTCGAAGGGAATGAAGATCACCTTGTAGCCCGATTTGGGCTCACGGTTCCATGAGCCGTGCAGCCCCACGAACGCCCCGCGCGCGAACCGCTCGCCCAGGGCCGGCCCGTGGGCGAAAGCGAGCCCCAATGCGGCGGTGTGCGGCCCCAGCGCATAATCGGGGCGCTTCGAATATTCCTGCATCGCGGGGTTCTTGGGCTCGACGCGATTGTCGGGATAGCCGCCCCAATAATACCACGGCCAGCCGAAGAAATCGCCCAGCGCGATGCTGGTGAGGTAATCGGGCGGCACGTCCGATCCCAGCATGTCGCGCTCGTTGACCACGGCCCACAGGCGGCCGGTATCGGGCTCGAAATCCATGCCATTGGGGTTGCGCATCCCCGCGGCGTAGATGCGGAAGGTCTTCGCCTTCGGATCGACTTCGAGGATGTTGGCGCGGTTGCGCTCGGCGTCGAGCCCGTTCTCGGCGATGTTGCTCGACGAGCCGACCGTCACGTAGAGGCGGCTGCCGTCGGGCGTGGCGAGCACGTTGCGCGCCCAGTGATTGCCGCCGCCGGGCAGGTCGACGATCTTCTCCGGCTTGGCGGTGATCCTGGTCTGCCCCGGCTGGTAGGGAAAGCGCAGCAGCGCGTCGGTGTTCGCGACGTAGAGGTCGTTGCCGACCAGCGCCATGCCGAACGGCGAATTGAGGCCGGAAAGGAACACCGACCGCGCCTCGGCGACGCCGTCGTGATTCGCGTCGCGCAATAACGTGATGCGGTTCGCCGAGGGGACGCCCGCGCCGGCCTTCTTCATCAGCCGTCCCATCACGAAGCCCGCGATCCCGCCGCCTTCGCGCGGCGGTGAGTTGGTCTCGGCGACCAGCACGTCGCCATTGGGCAGGCGATAGAGCCAGCGCGGGTGATCGAGCCCGGTCGCGAACGCATTGACCGCCAGCCCCTCGGCGGCGGTCGGGTGCGCCCCGTCCGCCCATCCGACCGCCTCGGCAACGTTCGTCGTGGGGATGATCTCGGATCGGGGAGTCGTCATCTCCGGGCGGGGGCCGGTCACGGCCGCGACGCTGAGTTCAGCCTCGTCGGGCCGGCTCAGCCAGAACAGGACGCCCGCCGCGACGACGACGACGATCAGAAGGACGATCAGGATATGTTTGCGCATGGGCGCGAAGGTAAGCCCCTGACGGGTCGCGCGGAAGGGCAAAAATCCTCCCCGTGCCGGGGAGGAGCGTCAGACTTCTTCCTCCTCGGTGTGCTTTTCGGGCGGATGCAGCCTCAGCCGTGCGACGCGGCGCGGGTCGGCATCGACCACCTCGAGCTTCCAGCCCGATTCGTGGTGCAAACACTCGCCCGCCTGCGGCACATGGCCCGCGAGCGTCGCGGCAAGGCCGCCGATCGTGTCGATATCGTCCTCGGTCTCGGCGAGGCGGGGATCGATGGCGTCGGCGACGTCCTCCAGCTCGGCGCGCGCATCGGCCTCCCAGCCGCCGCCTTCGATCGGAACGAGCAGCGCGGTGGGCGCCTCGTCATGCTCGTCCTCGATATCGCCGACGATCTCCTCGATCAGGTCTTCGATCGTCACCAGCCCCTCGGTGCCCGAATATTCGTCGAGCACGACCGCGAGGTGGACGCGGCGCTGGCGCATGTCGGCGAGCAGATCGAGCGCACCGCGCGATTGCGGCACGTAGAGCGGCTCGCGGATCAGGCGCGTGATGCTCGCGGGCGGCGGTGCGCCGGAGGCGAGGATCGCGAACACGTCCTTGACGTGGACCATGCCGATGATCGTATCGAGATTCTCCCGATAGACGGGCAGGCGGCTATGCCCCGCCTCGGCGAAGGTCTTCACGAGTTCGTCGAACGGAATGCCTTCCTCGACCGCGATCATGTCCGCGCGCGGCACGCCGACATCGCCCGCGTCGCGCTCGCCGAAATGGAGCAGGTTGCGGACCATCTGCCGCTCGAGCGGGGTAAGGTCGCCCTTGGCGTCGGGGCCGGGCTCGCCTTCATGCTCGTCGATTACTTCCTCGAGGCGCGCGCGCAGCGTCTCGTCGCCTTCCTCGCCGAAGAGCAGGGCGCGCAGGCCCCTCCAAATCCCACCGCTATCGGCGGGCGTGGTACTCGAATCGTCGGGCATCGTTCCTTGTCGTATCCCTGTTGAACGGCGGCATATAGGGTGTGCGCCCCCCCCAAGTTAAGAGGGCGCGTGCGCTCACGCCCCGTCCTCGCGAGCGAGATAGGGATCGGCAAGGCCCAGATCGGCCATCGCGCGGCGCTCGATCTCCTCCATCGCCTCGGCTTCGGTATCGTCGATATGATCGTAGCCGAGCAGGTGGAGCGTGCCGTGGATGACGAGGTGCGCGGCGTGATCCTCGGGCGAAACGCCCTTCTCCCCGGCCTCGGCGGTGCACACGCCATGCGCGAGCACGATGTCGCCCAGCAGCACCTCGCCATCGTCCGAATTCTCGCTGATCGCCTCGATCAGATCGGGCTGTACCATCGGGAAGGAGAGGACGTTGGTGGGCTTGTCCTTGCCGCGATAGTCGCGGTTGAGCACGCGCACGTCCTCGTCGCTCGTCAGCCGCACCGAAATCTCGATCCGCGCGGGCGTGTCGATCAGCGGCCCCTGCGGTGTCCGCCGGATCGCCGCCGTCACCGCGCTGCGGGCGAGCGCGGGCCAGTCCGGGGCGGACGGCCAGGGGGGCTCACGGGTGAGTTCGATCTCGATCATGCCTCACGCCCCTCATATGCCTCGACGATGCGGCCGACGATCGGGTGGCGCACGACGTCGGCGGCGGTGAAGCGGACCATGGCGATGCCCTCGATCCCCTCCAGCCGCGCGGTGGCATCCGCCAAACCCGAGGCGGCGACGCCGCCGGGGAGATCGACCTGGCGCGGATCGCCGCAGACCACCATGCGGCTGTTCTGGCCGAAGCGCGTCAGGAACATCTTCATCTGCGCGGGCGTCGTGTTCTGCGCCTCGTCGAGGATCACGAAGGCGTCGGAGAGGGTGCGGCCGCGCATGAAGGCGATCGGCGCGATCTCGATCTCGCCGCTCGCGATCCGCCGCTCGACCTGCTCGGGCGGCATGCAATCGTAGAGCGCGTCGTAGAGCGGACGGAGATAGGGATCGACCTTCTCCTTCATGTCGCCCGGCAGGAAGCCCAGCCGCTCACCCGCCTCGACCGCGGGGCGCGAGAGGATGAGGCGCTGCACCGATCCGGTGATGAGCTGCGCCACCGCCTGTGCGACCGCGAGATAGGTTTTGCCCGTGCCCGCGGGGCCGAGCGCGAAGATCATGTCGTTGCCCACCAGCTCGCGCATGTAATGCGCCTGGGCGGGCGTGCGCGGCACGATCGTCTTGCGGCGCGTGCGGATCATGATCTGCGGCGCGCGGTCCCCCGCTTCGGCGCGCACGATGCCGTCCAGCTCGGGCTCGGACGCCATCGCGATCGCGGCGTCGACCAGGCCGGGATCGATTTCCTCGCCGCGCTGGATGCGCTTGTAGAGATCGCTCAGCACGTCGCGGGCGAGCGCCACGTTCTCGGCGGTGCCTTCGAGGCCGACGCGGTTGCCGCGCGCGGTGATATAGACGCCGAGCCGGTTTTCGAGCGCCGCCAGGTTCTGGTCGTATTGCCCGAAAAGGACGCTGAGGAGCTGCGGCTTGTCGAACGTCACCTCGAGGCGGGAGCGATCGCCTTGCTGGGCGGGAACGGGCTTGCGGCTCATGCGGTCCTTTCGGGAGCGGCGAAGTTGACGAAGTTGACGGTCCGGCGCGCATCGGCCGCAACGGCCGAACGGTGCGGGCGGACACTGGTTCCGCGAGCGCCGGCAAGGGGAGTGGCGAGACTCATCCGGGTGCGAGTGTGGCAGAGCGGGGGCGTGTAGGACAGGGGGATTGCGCCATTCCGGTGCGGCTTTCGCGAAGGGCGTTGCGGAAAAGGCGCACCCGATTTCGTCATGCCGGCGAAAGCCGGCATCTCGTTGTAACGGAGAGACCCCGGCTTTCGCTGGGGTGACGGCGGGTTCAGGCCGCCGCGCGCACCCGCTCGACGCCGCCAAGCGAATTCGGCCCGGCCGCGATCAGTTCGACCTCGATCATGTCGCCCACGCGTGCGTCGGTCGTGAGGTGGACCGATTGGAGCCAGGGCGACTTGCCGAGCATCTGCCCCGGATGCCTGCCCTGCCGCTCGATCAGCACCGTGCAGGCGCGGCCGACGCTCGCCTCGTTGAACGCGGCCTGATCGCGGTTGAGTGCGGCCTGGAGGCGCTGGAGGCGCTCGTCCATGACCTCGGGCGCGATCTGGCCATCCATCCCGGCGGCGGGGGTGCCGGGGCGGGGGGAGTATTTGAAGCTGAACGCCTGAGCGTAGCGGACCTCGTCGATCAGGCGCAAAGTGTCCTCGAACTCGGCATCGGTCTCGCTGGGAAAGCCGACGATGAAATCGCCAGACAGCGCGATGTCGGGCCGCGCGGCGCGGACCTTGTCGAGGATGCGGAGATATGAATCGCGGCCGTGCGACCGGTTCATCGCCTTCAGGATGCGGCTGTTGCCCGATTGCACCGGCAAATGAAGGAAGGGCATCAGCTTCTCGACATCGCGGTGCGCGTCGATCAGGCCCTGCGTCATGTCGTTGGGGTGGCTCGTCGTGTAGCGGATACGGTGCAGTCCCTCGATCCGGTCGAGCGCGCGGATCAGCGCATCGAACCCGCGATCGCCGTCGGCCCATGCGTTGACGTTCTGGCCGAGCAGCGTGATCTCCTTCGCGCCCGCATCGACCAGCGCCTTTGCCTCGTCCAGGATCGCGGCGAAGGGGCGCGAAACCTCGGCGCCGCGCGTATAGGGCACGACGCAATAGGTGCAGAACTTGTCGCACCCTTCCTGCACGGTGAGGAAGGCGGACGGGCCGACCTTGCGGCGGGCCGGGAGCGCCCCGAACTTGCTCGCGATCGGCATGTCGGTGTCGAGCGCAGCCTTGCCCGCGGCGGCGTCGGCGACGAGTTTGGGCAGGTTGTGATAGGCCTGCGGGCCGACCACCACGTCCACCTTCGCGCGGTCGACGATCTCCTCGCCCTCGGCCTGCGCGACGCAGCCGGCGATCGCGATCATCGGATCGCCGTTCTTCCGCAGCCGGCCGATGTCCGAATAAACCTTCTCGGTCGCCTTCTCGCGGATGTGGCAGGTGTTGAGCACGACCAGATCGGCCTCGCCGATCTCGGCCGGCATCAGGCCCTGCGCGGTCATCAATTCGGCCATGCGCTCGCCGTCATAGACGTTCATCTGGCAGCCGAACGACTTGACGGCGAAGGTTTTCGGAGCGGGCTTGGGCATGGGCGTGCCTATACGCGGATGCGCAGCGGGCGGCTAGGGCGCGTAGGTGGCCAAAAAAAGGCGCGCCTCGTCATGCGAAGCGCGCCCTGAAGCGAATCCGCCTGCCGATCAGAGCGGCGGGCGGGGGCCGCGCGACGTCCAGCGTTCAAGCAGCTTGTGCGCGGTTTCGCGTCCGCCCAGGCCGAAGGCAAGCGCGCAGGCGACCGCGGCCGAGCCCAGGATCAGGCCGAAGGCGAGGTTCACGATCTCGTTCGCCAGCCCCATGAAACGCAGGCCCATCGCGGTGGCCAGCGCGATGATCGCATAGCGCACGATGGTCGGCGCGAAGCCGCTGTCACCCGACGCATTGGCGACGATGCCGGCGAGGACGCGCGCCAGCAACGTCCCGACAACGATGATGACGGCACCGAACAATACGTGGCCGCCGAGCAGGGTCAGCCGCGCCATCAGCATTTCGAGCGTGGGGATGTCGAGCACGTCGACCGCCGCCATCGCCGCGACCAGCATGATCGCGGTCAGCACGATCGCGCCCGCAACGCGCGAGCCGTTGGTTCCCTCGGCGACCAGGCCCGAGCCGGCTAGCGCATTGTCGAAGCCGAGCGTCGACAGCAATTGTTCGGTCCAGCGCCTGACGTAACGGCCGATCAGATAGGCGCCGGCCAGGATGAGCGCGGCAGCCACCAGCTTCGGCAGGAACAGCGCGACGCTGTCGAGGATGCCGACAAGCGGATCGGAAAGCGAGTTCAGGTGCAGCGTCTGGAGCGCGGCGGTCGCCACCGGGACGATGATGAGGATGAAGACGATCAGCCCGATCGCCTTGCTGAGCGAGAGGGCTCCTTCGTGCGCGGCGCCTGTCACCTCGTCGGCGCCCGCGCGGGCGAGCCAGCCATCCGCGTTGATTGCGGCCAGCCCGGTCTCGACCACGCGGCGCGTGATGGTCGCCAGAATGAAGCCGAAAAAGAAGATCAGGCCCGCGCCGACCAGATTCGGGATGAACGCGAAGACGCTGCTGGTCAGGTCGTTGATCGGGGCGACGACCTGGTTGAGCCCGAGTGGCGCCAGCGCGGCGACGAGACCGACGAGCCAGATCACCCAATAAGCGAGCGCGCCGATTTGCTTGCCGATCGTGTCACCTGCCTGCTCGTTCCAGTGGCGCTTCAGCACGGGGATGCGGTCGACGAGGCGCGCGACCCCCCATTGCACCGCCTTGGCGATGAAATGAGTCACGACCAGAATGGCCAATGCCGCGATTATCCTGAGCCCCCATGACTGAACTGCCGGCCAGTCCACGCTGCTCTGCCAATTGTGGTTCACGTCATGTTCCCCATTTCCATGAATCCAGGAAAGACAAGCTAACATAACCGGCGACCTGTCGCCAAGGCAGCACTATTCGTCGTCGAAGAACGGCTTTGGATTATCTTTGCGATCGGCAATCGCGGCGATCAATTACCGGTGCCGGATCGTTTCATTATCGGCGATCAATGCCGCAACCGACGGTATCTGGGGCATCGCCTCCGCGATTCTCCGACGCGCTTCGGCGGCGATGGCTTTGCGGTCGGGCCAGGCGGCGGGGTCGAACGGGGCGAGGCAGGTGACGGTCACCGTGAAGCTCCCCGGCCGGGCGAGGATCTTGAGCGCGTTCGTCTGCCCCGGCTCGTCGCCGAGCCATTCGACGTCGTGCGCGCCCGCGCCGTAATCGAGCAGCACCGGCTGGACCATCACGCCGGGCGGCGGCGGTTCGAGCACGGCGAGCAGCGGCGCCTTGAACGGCAGCAGCGCGCCCGCGCCGCTCGTGGTGCCCTCGGGGAAGATCGTCACCGGCCAGGCATGGGCGAGCGCGTCCCTCAAGTCGGCGATCTGGCGCGCGATCCCCATTCGGTCGGTGCGCGCGACGAAGATCGTGTGGTTGAGCGTGCACAGCCAACCGATCAGCGGCACGGTCTTCAGCTCGGCCTTGGCGACGAACGCGGTGCCCGTCGCGCCCGCAAGCACGAGGATGTCGAGCCAGCTCGTATGGTTGGCGAGGAAGATCACGTCGCGCCGCAGCGGCCGCCCGACCATGCGCCGCCGCACGCCGCACACCCATGCCGCCGTCCCCAGGAACCAGCGCGGCCAGGGCGAGGGAAGCCGGAACAGCCGCCACAGGCCATGGCCGGCGACACAGCCGAGCAGCGCCAGGGCAAGCCCCGCCAGCCTCAGCCCGATCCGCAGCCGGGCGGCCGCGTCAATTCTTGCGGTCGAGCGCGACGCCGTAGAGTTCCATGCGGTGGTCGACGAGGCGGAAGCCCAGCCGTTCGGCGATCTGCTTCTGGAGCTGCTCCAGCTCGGGATCGACGAATTCGAGCACCTTGCCCGTCTCGACGTCGATCAGATGGTCGTGGTGCGATTCGGGCGCGGGCTCGTAGCGCGAGCGGCCGTCGCCGAAATCGTGGCGGTCGAGAATGCCCGCCTCCTCGAACAGCCGCACCGTGCGATAGACGGTCGCGATCGAGATGCCCGGATCGATCGCCGAGGCACGCTCGTACACCTTCTCGACGTCGGGATGGTCGTCGGCATCGGAGAGCACGCGCGCGATCACGCGGCGCTGCTCGGTGATACGCAGGCCCTTTTCGTTGCACAGGGCTTCGAGATCGATCTTGCGCGGCATGATCCCGATGTAATGCGATATCCTGCGCGGGCCAAGGGCGACCGACTCGCAATAAGCGGTCGCCCAATTACGTCATGCCAGCGAAAGCTGGTATCGTTCAGTCGTTGCGAGACCCCGGCTTTCGCTAGGGTGACGGCATGTTACCGCGATTTGCGGCGCTTGGTGCCCAGGCCGATCTTCTTGGCGAGGTTGCGGCGCTGCTCGGCGTAATTGGGGGCGACCATCGGATAATCGACGGGCAGGTTCCATTTCTGCCGATATTGTTCGGGCGTCATCTGATAGTGCGTCATCAGATGCCGCTTGAGCATCTTGAGCTTCTTGCCGTCCTCGAGGCAGACGATGTAGTCGGGTTTCACAGAAGAACGGATCGAAACCGCGGGCTCTTGCTTCACTTCGGGCTCTTCGACGGGCTTGGTGAGCCCGGCGAGCGCGCCGTGGACGTTCTGGATGATGAGCGGAAGGTCCGAAACCGCGACGCTGTTGTTGCTCACGTGCGCGGCGACAATATCCGCGGTCAGCGTGACCAGTGTTTCCTGCATGTCGTTGTCGGTATCCATGACGTTCCTTTCGACCCTTACTGCGCCTGCGGGAAAAAACAGGCATGCGGTGTCTATCGAGCCGTTCGGGCCCAAGTGCAAGGGGGTTTCGGCCGCGATGTCGCGAATCAACCGAGCGCGCGCGCAAAGGTGTGCGCGTCGAACAACTTGCCGCCCGCGCCGCGATAGTAATTTCGGCGTTCACCGATTTTCTCGAATCCCGCCTTGCGATACAGCATCACCGCTTCGTTGCCCGCGCGCACTTCGAGATGGAGCTTCCTGGCGCCTTGCGTTTCGCATGCGGCGATCGCCGCGCGGAGCAGCGCGCTGCCGATTCCGCGCCGCCGCTTCTTCGGATCGACCGCGAGCAGCAGCAGCTCGGCTTCGTCGAGGATCGCGCGGGTAATGGCGAAGCCGACGGGGGCGCCGTCCAGCTCGGCGATGGTCAGCGTGACGCCGGGCATCGCCATCACGCCCGTGCATTGGCTGCGTGTCCATGCCTCGCCGTAGCGCGGATCGAACGCGGCCTGGATGATCGGCTCGACGGTCGCGAGATCGGCGATCCCGCCGCTGCGCAACGTGACGTGGGTCAGCACGGTGCTCATGCGCGCGCGCTCAGCGGCACCGCGTCGGGCGCGCGGCCGTAGATCGGGCTGGGCGGCAGCGCGCGGCAGTCGGGCGGAAGCAGCCGGGCGTCGGCGGCGCGCGGAAGCGCTTCGATCGCGTCGCCTGTCTCGCCGAGCCAGCGAATGCCGCTGCCGACCGCGCGGCGCCCGTCGAGCGCGGCCAGCGCCGCATCGGGCCTCAGCGAGAAGAGCGGTCCGTCGTCCGCGAAGGGCTGCGAAAAGGGCTGCATGAACAGCTCGCCATGCCCGCCCTCGAGCACGACCGCAAGGCGATCGAGCGCGGGATCGCGCGCGAATTCGGCGGCGGCGACGAGCGCGGTCGAGGAATAGCCGCGCGCCCCGACACCCCAGCCGAGCGCCAGCGCGCGCGCCGCGGCGATCCCGACGCGAACGCCGGTGAAGCTGCCCGGCCCGACATCGACGAGGATCGCGCCGGCGCGCCCGCCTTCCGGCAGCGCGGCGATCATCGGCAGCAGCCGCTCGGCATGGCCCCGGCCCACGATCTCGTGGCGCTCGGCGTGCACGGCATCCCCCTCGATCAGCGCGACCGAGCAGGCGGCGGTGGCGGTGTCGATGACGAGAGTTCTGGCCATATACCCGTCATGCCGGCGAAAGCCGGCATCTTTCCGTTTCAAGAGACCCCAGCTTTCGCCGGGGTGACGCGAGGCGTCAATCGATCCGGTTGAACCGCTCGAACTCGGGCCGCGGGCTGCGGCCGAAGATCGTGGCGGGATCGCCGTGGCCCAGGGTCGAGATGAAGTTGGATGTCACATGCGGCGTATCGGCGAAGAAGGCGGCGTCGACCGCGGCGTTGTCGAACCCCGACATCGGCCCCGTGTCGAGCCCGATCGCGCGGGCGGCGATGATGAAATAGGCGCCCTGGAGCGAGGAATTGCGGAACGCATGCGCCCGCCGCAGCGCAAGCTTGTCGTCGCCCGCGAACCAGCTCTTCGCGTCGGTATGCGGGAACAGGAAGGGCAGGTGCTCGTGAAATTCCTCGTCCATGCCGATGATCACGGCGGCGGGCGCCTTCCTGATCTTGTCGGGATTGGTCCCGGTCGCGAGCGCGGCGAGCTTGTCCTTCGCCTCCTGCGACAACAGCCAGACGAAGCGCGCGGGCTGCTGATTGGCCGAGGTCGGCCCCATCTTGAGCAGGTCGTAGATCTGCCGGATTTCGGCTTCGGTGACGGGCTCGTCGGTATAGCCGTTATAGGTGCGCGCGGTGCGGAAGATCGTGTCGAGCGCCGCGTCGGAAAGCTTCTCGCCCATTCTTTTCCCTGTTTTTCGTGTCGGCAGCGGCGCGGATCAGACCGCGCGAACCTCGGTGACCTCGGGCACGTAATATTTGAGCAATTGCTCGATGCCGTTCTTCAGGGTCGCGGTCGAGGAGGGGCAGCCGGAGCAGGCGCCGTGCATGGTGAGGAACACCTTCCCCTTGTCGAACCCGCGAAAGACGATGTCGCCGCCGTCATTGGCGACCGCGGGGCGCACGCGCGTGTCGATCAGATCCTTGATCTGGACGATGATGTCCTCGTCTTCCGGATCGTTGCCGAAACTCGCCTCCTCGACGGGGACGGCGATGCCGGCGGCCGAGCCGGGCTTGAACAGCGGCATGTTGGCCGAGAAATGGTCGAGCAGGATCGCAAGCACGTCGGGCTTGAGCGTGGTCCATGCGACGCCCGGCGCCGCCGTCACCGAGACGAAATTCCCGCCGAAGAACACGCCCGTCACATCGCCCAGGCCGAACAATGCCTCGGCCAGCGGCGACGCTTCGGCCTCCTCGGGACTGGCGAAATCGCGCGTGCCGGCCTCCATCACCTTGCGGCCGGGCAGGAACTTGAGCGTCGCCGGATTGGGCGTGGTTTCGGTCTCGATCAGCATATATGCCATGTGGCGGCGATGGCGGTGCGGATCAAGGGGAACCGGGGCGGGGTCTCGCGCGTCGCATTGCCGAAGGAGGAACGATCATGGCGCAAGCGAAGAAGACGGGCGGAGACAAGGGCGGCGTCGCCGACAGAATGCGCGACGCGGGCGAGAAGATGCGCGCCTCGGGCGAGCGGGCGGCCGAACGCGGCACCGAACTCGGCATGAAGCTGCTCGACCAGGCCGAGCAGAACACGCGCGAGGCGTTCGCGGCGATGCGCAAGGCGGCCAGGGCACGCGACCTTTCGGAGGTGATGCACGTCCAGGGCGACTATCTGCGCGAGCAGGGCAGCCGATCGATGGCCCAGGCGCGCGAGGTCGGCGAGATGATCGCCAATTTCGGCCGCGACACGCTCAACCGGATGACGGGCCGCGACGAGGACAAGAAGTAAAAGCGCTCTCCACTCTTCCCGCATCGGTGTGCTAGCAGGGCGCATCACACCATGAAGCGGGAGAACGGGTATGCGGGTTCGGCTTGGTGGGGCGGCGCTCGCCCTGGTTCTGGCGGGGGCGAGCGGCCTCGCGGTCGCGCAGCAGGTGCCGGCGGACATCTGGCCGCCCAAGGGCGACATCCCCGAAAACTTCACCCCGCCCACCGAGGGCCGCGATTACATCAAGCGCGAGGTGATGATCCCGATGCGCGACGGGGTGAAGCTCCACACCGTCATCGTCATCCCCAAGGGGGCGACCAATGCACCGATCATCCTGACGCGCACGCCCTACAACGCCTCCGGCCGGGCCGAGCGCTCGGACTCCGATTCGATGCTCGCGACGCTGCCGCTCGCCGACGAGCCGTTCGTGAAGGCGGGCTATATCCGCGTCTATCAGGACGTGCGCGGCAAATACGGATCGGAAGGCGTCTATGTCGTGACGCGTCCGGTGAAGGGGCCGCTCAATCCGACCGACACCGATCACGTCACCGACGCTTACGACACGATCGACTGGCTGGTGAACAAGAAGAACCTGCCGCAATCGAACGGCAAGGTCGGCATGATCGGCTCGTCCTACGAAGGCTTCACCGTCGTCATGGCGCTGCTCCACCCGCACCCGGCATTGAAGGCCGCGGTGCCCGAAAGCCCGATGGTCGATGGCTGGATGGGCGACGACTGGTTCCATTACGGCGCCTTCCGCCTCGCCAACATCGCCTGGATCGGCGGGCAGACGGGCTACAAGGGGCCGGGCAAGGCGCCGTCCACCGGCGGCTATGACGATTACGACAATTTCCGCCACGGCTCGGCCGGGGATTGGGCGAAGAAATCGGGTTACGACCAGCTTCCCTTCTGGAAGCGGACGAGCGAGCATCCGGCCTACGACGCCTATTGGCAGGGCCAGGCGCTCGACAAGCTCGTCGCCGCCAATCCCTCGAATGTCCCCACGCTCTGGGAACAGGGCCTGTGGGATCAGGAGGACATGTACGGCGCGATCCATAGCTGGGAAGCGCTCAAGGCCGCGGGGCACATGGGCAACAACCATATCGTCATGGGCCCGTGGCGGCACAGCCAGATCAATCGCGAGGGCCGCAGCCTCGGCCCGTTCGAATGGAATGGCGACACCGCCGCGCAATTCCGCGAGGATATGGTGCTGCCCTTCTTCAACCATTATCTGAAGGACGGCCCGGCGCCGAACCTGCCGCCGGCGATCATCTACAATACCGGCGAGAACCACTGGGACCGGTTGAGCACCTGGCCGCTCGCCTGTTTCGAAGGCTGCCCCAATCCGTTGAAGCCGATCTATCTCCAGGCCGATGGCGGGCTGGGCTTCGCGCCCGCGGCGCCGGGCGGCGACAGCTACGTCTCCGATCCCGCCAAGCCCGTCCCGCATCTGCCGCGCCCGGTCAATTTCCGCGACGGCCGCTGGGGGGATTGGCTGGTGCAGGATCAGCGCAGCTATGACGGGCGCCCCGACGTGATGACCTATCAGACGCCGGTGCTGACCCGGCCTGTGCGCGTCTCGGGTGCGCCGATCGCGGACATCTTCGCCAGGACGACCGGCACCGACGGCGATTTCGTCGTCAAGGTGATCGATGTCTTCCCGCCCGAAAACGCGACCGATCCGAAAATGGGCGGCTATCAGCTCGCGATGAGCATGGACATTTTCCGCGGCCGCTACCGCGACAGCTTCGAGCATCCCTCGCCGATCCCGGCGGGCGAGGTTCAGGAATACAAGTTCCGCCTGCCGACGGTGAATCACGTCTTCCAGCCCGGCCACCGGATCATGGTGCAGATCCAGTCGACGCTGTTCCCGGTCTATGACCGCAATCCGCAGAAATACGTGCCCAACATCTTCTTCGCCAAGCCCGAGGATTATCAGAAGGCCACGATCACGCTGATGCGCGGGGGCGAGCAGGGGAGCAAAGTGTGGCTCCCGGTCGTGCCACTCGATCCCGCTGCGGTGATCGGGGAGGAGTGAGACGGCAACAGATCGAACCAAGCGCCGTCATGCTGAGCGTGTTTCGGCATCCATCATGGTTTTGGGGCAATGAGTTGTCGTTGCTGCGCCTCCATCCATGCCAAGGAAGAAGCATGGATGGACCTTGAAACAAGTTCAGGGTGACGGCGGGGGTATAATCCACCATCAAGAAAAAAGGGCGGCCCCCGCGCGGGAGCCGCCCCTTCTTTTGCTCTCGCTCCCGGATCGGTCCGGGACGAAGCAAGCCTTGCGGCTTACTTCAGCTCGACCGTGCCGCCCGCGGCCTCGATCTGCGCCTTGAGCTTTTCGGCCTCGTCCTTCGACACGCCTTCCTTGACGGCCTTGGGCGCGCCCTCGACCAGCGCCTTCGCCTCGGTGAGGCCGAGGCCGGTGATCGCGCGGACCTCCTTGATGACGTTGATCTTCTTGCCGCCGTCGCCGGTCAGGATGACGTCGAACTCGTCCTTCGCCTCGGCAGCGGCCTCGCCACCGCCGGCGCCGCCGGCCGCGGGGCCGGCAACCGCGACCGCAGCCGCGGCCGAAACGCCCCACTTCTCTTCGAGAAGCTTGGCAAGGTCCGCCGCCTCGAGGACGGTCAGTTCGGAAAGCTGGTCAACGAGCTTGTTCAGGTCTGCCATTGTTCAATTCCTCAAATCGTCACCCCAGCGAAAGCTGGGGTCTTTCAGTTCAACGAGACCCCAGCTTTCGCTGGGGTGACGGTTGTTCAGTTCAGGCCGCTTCCTTGGCGCCCTGGGCGGCGAACACGCGCGCGAGCTTCGATGCCGGAGCGGTCGAAAGCTGGGCGATCTTGGTCGCGGGCGCCTGGACGAGGCCCATGATCTTGGCGCGCAGCTCGTCGAGCGACGGCAGCGAGGCGAGTGCGTTCACACCCTTGACGTCGAGGATCGTCGCGCCCATCGCCCCGCCCACGATTTCCAACTTGTCGTTGGTCTTCGCGAAATCCGTCACCACCTTGGCGGCGGCGACCGGATCGGACGAGGTTGCAAGGCCTACCGGGCCGGTCAGCAGGTCGCTGATCCCGGCATAATCGGTGTCCTCGAGCGCGATCTTGGCAAGCCGGTTCTTCGCGACCTTGTAGCTGGCGCCGGCCTCACGCATCTTGTTACGAAGCTCGGTCGATTGCGCGACGGTGAGCCCGAGGTTGCGGGTGACGACCACCACGCCGACCTCGTTGAAGGTGCGGTTCAGCTCGGCAACGGCCTCGGTCTTTTGAGCACGATCCATGCCATTCTCCACGTTTGGCGATCCCGAAGGATCACCGGTTACACGCCGGGCAAAGGGCAAGGGCCCTGCACCCGGTTTGTCCAGCGATGGGGAATGGGCGCCGCATGGCAGCGGCAGACCGGCGCGCGGGGCGGCCGGTGAAATCCTTTTCCCCGTCTCGGCGGGAAATTAAGCCTGTGAAGGGCACCCGCTGTCTCGGACGGCGACCGGAATCAGCGTCCCGGTCGAGCGCAGCCCTCTAGCGCGTTCGGCCGGCAAGTCAACCGCGATCGCTTGCGATCTGCCGCGCAGCACGCGAAACGCACGGGCCGAGAAAGGCAGGAGCGATCCTCGAACGACGATCGCATTGCTTTTTGCCATCTGCGGCGAGCACGAAAAAAAAGCCCCGCGATCATCGATCGCGGGGCTTCCATATCGGTTGCGCGTCGATCAGCCCGCGCTGTCGGGCTCGTCGTCGCCGTCGGTCGCGACGATGACGCCGGCGATAACCGCACCGGCTGCGAGCACGCCGACGCCGATCGCAGCGCCCTGGCTGATCGCGTTGCTCTTCTTCTTGAGCTTGGTCGCGGTCCGGAGGCCGTTGGTCGGTGCCTGAGCCGTCTGCACTCCCGCGACGGGGAGCGCGCTGCTCGACCGCGTGGCGTCGGCCGCGAAGGCCGCCGTCGAGGTGAGCAGGCAGGCAATAGCACCAAGGCCGGCGGCGTACTTTCTCCGAGTCATCGTCGTCTCCCTTTGGATAGGTTGCAGGGCGAAATACTCCTCTGGCCGGTAAACGCAAGGGGTTTTTGCTTGTTCCCCATCCATATGGGATGAATCGGTGCGCCCGGGCCACATGCCGAGAGGCGCGGCATCGCAACGCGCAACGTCAACGGGCGGCATGCTCCGGCGGGCATTCGGGACCAGCACGTCGCGCGCATCGTCAGAACGATCAATTACCGATCGGCGGGGCTGCGCAGCGTCGTTCTTCGGCGCCCGGCTCGAACGGATGCGAAAGGCCCTGCGATCGCGTGGATCGCAGGGCCAGCGTTTTCCGACCGGTGCCTGTGCGTCGGATCAGCCCGGGCTGTCGGGTCCGTCGTCGTCGTCATCGAGTGCGACGTAGACGCCCGTTCCGACCGCGGCGATCCCGATGATGCTGAGCGCGATCACGCCGTCCTGGCCCAATGCGTTGCTCTTCTTCTTGAGCTTGGTCGCGGTCCGAAGACCGTTGACCGGCGCGGGCGCCGTCTGCGCGATCGGGACGGGGAGCGCGCTGCTCGACCGCGTGGCGTCGGCCGCGAAGGCCGCCGTCGAGGTGAGCAGGCAAGCAATCGCTCCAAGGCCGGCGGCATACATTCTCGTCGTGCGAATCATCATCGTCTCCCTTTCCGATGGGGTCGTCGGGCGGAACTCCTGATCGCGATAACGCGATGAGTCCAGGCTTGTTCCACGCGATCAGGGTGTAAAAAGCCCTGCGATGGCGCCACCGCAGGGCCCTTGAGAATCGCTTGCGCCCGATCAGCCGGGGCTGTCGGCATCGTCGTCGTCGGCCACGACGACGATCGCGGCCCCGACCGCCACCGCGCCCAGGATGCCGACGGCGATCATCGCATCCCGGTTCAGCGCGTTGCTCTTCTTCTTGAGCGTGGTCGAAGACCGAAGCCCTTGCGTCGGCGCATGCGTCCCCGGTTGCGCAACCGGATTGAGGAGCGCGCTGCCCGATCGCGTCGCATCGGCAGCGAAGGCTGCGGTGGAGGCGAGCAGGCACGTGATCGCTCCCAGGCCGGCGGCGTACTTTGTAAGGGTCATCGTCGTCTCCCGTTGGTTGGCTCCAGAGCCTAGTTCATCCCCACGTAAACGCGAAGGGTTTTCGGTGGTTCCACCTCGTTTCGCGACGAAAACGACCCTTCGGTTCGTGCGATCCCGCGCGGCGTCATTGCCGGAATGCCGCGGCGGGAGGCGCAGGAATACGAAAAAGGCCCCGCGATCTTCCGACAGCGGGGCCCCTTGAATTCGCTCGTGGACCGATCAGCCCGCGCTGTCGGGCTCGTCGTCCTGCGTCGCGACCAGAATCCCGCCTCCCACGACGACCGCGCCGATGAGGCCGACGCCGATCCATTCGTTTCCGGTGAGCTTGCTCTTCTTCTCGAGCTTGGTCGCGGTCCGGACGCTGCTGGTCGGCGCCGCCTGAACCTGTGCCGCCGGGGCGGGCAGCGCGCTGGCCGACCGCGTGGCGTCGGCCGCAAAGGCCGCCGTCGAGGTGAGCAGACACGCGATCGCACCGAGCCCGGCCGCGTACTTCATCCGAGTCATTTGGTTTCCCCTTTTCTTGAATATATTGGATGGCGGGATACTCGTCTCGGCGGCGGACGCAAGGGGTTTCTGCTTGTGCGCCATCGATTTGGCAAACCACCGGTGCAGTCATGTCACATCCGCAACGTCCCCCCGTCGCTCGGGCAAACCGCTCTTCCGCATTGCAGGGCGGCGGGCGTCGATGATAGCCGGCACGGCATGAAGAGGGGTCGAGTTCGCCTGTTCGTCTGCCTTCTGGGCGTATGCGTGATGGTCGCGCCGGTCGGTGGCGGCGCCCGCGCGCATCCGCCCGAGCGCGATCGGCAGGCGCTGTTCGCCGGGTTGCGCGCCGCGGACCTGCGGCTGGCGACGATCGCCTATCGGCTGATGGTCGCCAATGTCGCGCTCTGCGATCGGCGCGCGGGCGCGACCGGCCTCGTTCTCCACGCGCTCGATTCGTACGATTCGGATGTCCGGGCCGATGCACGGCGCTATTTCCGATTCGAAACGCCGATCGCGATCGAGGCTGTCGTTGCGGGAAGCCCGGCCGCGCGCGCCGGTGCCGCCGCCGACCAGTCGGTCGCCGCGATCGACGGCGCCTCCACGCGCGAGGGCGGGCTGTCGCTCGACGAGGTCCGCGCCCGCCTGGCCGCGATTCCGCCGCGGGGCGCGCTCTCGCTCGCGGTGACGAGCGGCGGGCGCGCGCACCGGCTGACGATCGCCGCGGTTCCCGCCTGCGCCGGCCGCGCCGAGCTCAAGCTCACCGACGACCTCAACGCCGCGACCGACGGGCTCGTGCTCCAGGTCAATTCGGCGATGCTCAACGTGATCGGCGAGGATGACGAGCTCGCCGCGCTCGTCGCGCACGAGCTCGCGCATATTGTGCTCCGCCATCCCGAGCGGCTCACCGCGGCGCATGTCTCGCGCGGCATGTTCAGCATCTTCGGCCGCAACGCGCGGCTGATCCGCAGGACCGAGATCGAGGCCGACCGGCTGAGCGTCGTGCTGCTCGCCAATGCGGGCTACGATCCGCGCGCCGCCGTGCGATTGTGGCGCCGCCACGGCGAGGCGCTGGGCGACGGCGGCCTGCTCGCGGGCACGACGCATCTCGACCTCGAGGACCGGATCGCGCTGGTCGAGCGCGAGGCGGCGCTGATCCCGCCCGACGGCCCGCGCCCGATCGTGCCCCAGTGGATCGAGAGCCGCACGCAGCCGCTCGACTGACGCGACGCGCTTGACGCGCACGCGCCTTCCCCCGCACCGTCGAACGCGAAGAAGGAGAGGGGGCCGATGATCCGAACGATGCTCTTCGCGCTCGCCGCGCTGCTGTTCGCGGGTGCCGTGCAGGCGGAGAAGCCGCTGCCGCGCCTCGATGGGCGCCACCTGATCGTGGACGGCGCGCCCTGGCTGCTGCTGGGCGGCGAGCTTGCCAATTCGAGCGCATCGAGCCGCGCCTGGATGGCGCCGCGCTGGGCCCGGCTCGCGGCGCTTCACCTCAACACCGTGCTGATGCCGGTGAGCTGGGAGCTGATCGAGCCCGAGGAAGGCCGCTTCGATTTCGCCGCTGTCGATGGCCTCCTCGCCGATGCCCGCGCGCACGATCTGCGCGTCGTGCTGCTCTGGTTCGGAAGCTGGAAGAATTCGATGTCGAGCTACGTTCCCGCCTGGGTGAAGCGCGATACCGCGCGCTTTCCCCGCGCGCGCACCGCGGACGGGGCGCCGATCGAGATGCTCTCCCCCTTCGCCCCCGCGAACCGACAGGCGGACGCCCGCGCCTTTGCCGCCTTGATGGCGCACCTCGCCCGAACCGATCCCGGCCGCACGGTGCTGATGGTCCAGGTCGAGAACGAGATCGGCATGATCCCCGAACCGCGCGATCGCTCCCCGCTCGCGCGCGCCGCCTGGGCGAAGCCCGTGCCCGAGGGGCTGCCCGGCGCGGGCAAGAGCTGGGCGGAAGCCTATGGCGGCGAGGCGGACGAGGCGTTCATGGCCTGGGCCTATGCCCGCTATACAGGGCAGGTCGCCGCCGCGGGCAAGCGCGCCTATCCGCTCCCGATGTACGTCAACGCCGCGCTTCCGCGCCCCGGCGCCGCGCCCGGCAGCGGCTATCCCGCCGCCGGCCCGCTCCCGAAGCTCGCGGCGATCTGGCGCGCGGCGGCGCCCTCGATCGATTTCCTCGCACCCGACATCTATTTCCCCAATTTCGTCGAATGGACGACGCGTTACGCCGCGCTCGGCGGGCCCTGGTTCATCCCCGAAGCGAACCGCGCCGGCGCACCCGAGGCGTGCGCGAACGCGCTCTACGCGATCGGCGCGCTGGATGCGTTCGGCTTCAGCCCCTTCTCGATCGACAGCCTCGCGCCTGGGAAGGACGCCGGCCTCGCCGAATGCTACGCCATGCTCGCGGGCATCGCCCCGCTGATCCTCGATCGCCAGGGCACCGGCCGCCTCGCCGCCGTCCGCGCGCCCGTCGCCTTCGACGGCACCGCCGATCTCGCCAACCAGGTGTTCACGATGGGCGAAACGCGGATCACCGCGCACCTGATCGATCCATGGACCCCGCGCGACGCGCAGCACCCCGAAACCCACGGCGCGATCGTCCTCCAGCTCGGACCCGACGCCTATCTGATGGCCGGCCGCGGCGTCACCTTCACCTTCGCCCCCGCGGACGGGGAGGGGAAGACGGGCATCCTCGCGATCGACGAGGGCCGCTACGAAGACGGCCGCTGGAATCCCGGCCGCCGCCTCAACGGCGACGAAAGCCATCAGGGCCGCCACCTTCGTCTCCCGCCCGACGGCTTCTCGATCCAGCGCGTGCGGCTGTATCGGTATTAACGTCCCGTCACCCCGGACGTGTTCCGGGGTCAACCGGAGCACACAAACGGCAAGCCATTGATCGTGCGCAACGGTGGATGCCGGAACGAGTCCGGTATGACGGCGGAGGAGATGGACTCTCGGATTTCGCAGCTCCTGCCTCCGCAGGAGCACAGGGACCCGATTCCGATCTGATCCGAATCGGCCGGCGGCAGAAGCGCGGAACACCGCTCCCTTCCACGGGTTGGCACCACGCCGCCAACGAAACGATCCCGGATGACCGCACCCGCCTCCTCCAACCGTCTGCGCGACAGGATGCTCGCCGCGATCGCGCTGGTGGCGGTGTTCGCCGCGCTCAAGGCGAGCTACCCGGTCGCGATGCCCGCCTTGTTCGCGCTCGTCATCGTGCTGGGCGCGTGGCCGCTCGACGCGCTGCTCAGGCGATGGCTGCCCGGCTGGATCGCGACGATGCTCACCATCCTCGTGCTCGTCGCCCTGCTCGCCGGCTTCGGCTGGGCGTTGTTCCTCGCGAGCCGCGAGACGGTGGAAGTGCTCGCGGACAAGTGGCCCGACATCCAGCGCCGCGGCGCGGCCGTCGCCGATCGGCTCGGCGTGCCGCCGCCGCGGCTCGACGGCGCGGCGGCGCGCGAGCAGGTGACCGGCGTCGCCCGGCCGGTCGCGAGCGCGATCTACGGCATCGTCACCTATATCGGCTTCATCGGCATCCTCGTCATCTTCGGCCTGCCGGAAGTGCCGCGGCTGCGCGCGCGGCTCTCGGCCGCGTTCGACAAGGGCACGCGGCACGAGCTGGTCGGAATCGCGGCCGAATCGTCGCGCCAGATCCGCAGCTATTTCGCGGTGACGCTGTTCACCAGCGTGCTCACCGGCCTCGGCTCCGCCGCCGTCGCCTGGGCCACCGGGCTCGATCTCGCGCTCGTCTGGGGGCTGCTCAACTTCGTGCTCAACTTCGTGCCGGTGATCGGCAACATCGTCGGCATCGTCCCGCCGGCGCTCTACGCGATCCTCCAGTTCGACGGGATCACGATGCCGCTCGTCGTCTTCATCGCCTTCGCCGTGCTCCAGCTCGTCATCAGCAACATCGTCTATCCGCTGCTCCAGGGGCGCCGGCTCGCCATCTCGCCGCTGGTGATCGTGCTCGCGATGGCGTTCTGGAGCTGGCTGTGGGGCATTGCCGGCGCGCTGCTCGCGGTGCCGCTCACCGCCGCGATCATCATCGTGTGCGAACAATCCGAGCGCACCCGCTGGTTCGCCGAGCTCCTCACCCGCAGCCCCCCGCCGCGCGTCGGGCGTTAGAGTCGTTTTCAGCTAAGCTGAAGCGGCACCGGCCCGCTCCCCCACCCGACCACCCACGGCAGTATCATATGGGTGGTCGGGTGGGGGAGTGGGCGGAAGCGCCCAAGGTTCCGGCGATGCGCAGCATCGTTGGAATAGCGCTGGAGGGTGGTGCCGATACTGTTTCAGCTCTGCTGAAACAGAGTCTAGGCTCCGGCGGGCAGCGGCTGCACGTCCGGCTCGCTTCGCCGGTGCGTGACGCCGTCGATGCCGATCAGCACCAGCGCGAGCGCGATCAGCGTCGCGTCGATTACCAGCACCGCCGCCGGCGCCGTCAGCGCCAGCAGCAGGTGGAGGATCGCGGTTGCGCCGATCATCGCCCCCAGCACCCGCCGCAGCGTCACCGGCGACAGCGCATCGGGCCGCACCATGCATCCGACGATCGCCACTGCCAGCCCGATCCAGAACAGTGCCGCGAACGGCGCCTTGGGCCCGATCGCGAAGCGCATCCAGCAGGCGGCGACGATCAGGATCGGCACGCCCCACACCACCGCCTTCCAGAAGCCCTCGAGCCGCGGGCTCGGCAGCCCGCGCCGCGCGCGCTTCTGCAGCCACAGCGACATGCCCGTCGCGCTGACCACGCACATCGCCAGCCCGAACAGCACATAGGCCAGTTCTACCGGAATCCCGCCGAAATTGCCGAAATGCAGCTTGTAGGTCGATGCCGCCGCCTGCCGCCCCAGCGGCCCGTCGGAAAGCCCCACCTTGTCCAGATAATGGCCCGCCGCGTCGAACCGATAGGTCTCGCCATAGATCAGCCGCCGCGCATGATCGGCGAGCACCAGCACGCGCTGCCCCGCGGTGCCCGGCTCCTCGATCGTTACATAGGTCGGGCGCACGCTCGGAAAGCGGGCCTGCATCACCTCGAGCGCGGCCGCGACATCGGCGACCGGCGCGGGCGTGGGATCGGCCTTGGGCTCGCCGCCGAAGATCGCGCCGTATGTCTCGATCAGGTCGCCGCCGTGATAGGCCTTGGCGATCATCGTCGCGCCGATCGACGACAGCCCGATCGCCGCCCCCGTGATCGCGATCGCCAGCGTGAAGGGCAGGGTCCACACCCCCAGCCGGTTGTGCCAATCGGCCTGCGCGAGCTGCCGCCCGCCGCGCACGCGCATCCGGAAGGCGTCGCGGAAGATGCGCGGGTGCGCGATCACGCCGGTGATCGCGAGCGCCGCCAGCATACTCCCCAGCGCGCCGACGATCAGGATGCCGATCGTGATCGGCAGGTTGAGGTTGATGTGAAGCGCCAGCAGGAACTCGGTCCAGCCGTGCGCCTCGGGCGCGACGATGTTGCCCGCCACATCGACATAATGCGCGCCGTGATCGGTGGTGACGACCGTGCGCGGCAGGTCGTCGGTGGGCAGATGGACGAAGAGGTGCTCGGACGCGGGCTTGCCGGCATCGGCGGCGAGCGCCGATTCGACCGTGCGCTGCACCGCCTGCGGCGAGATCACCGGCGTCTCGGCGACCAGCGGCTGTTCCCAGCGCTGCCAATGCTCGAACACCACCGCGAGCGTGCCGGAGAGCGCGATCACATACATCAGCGCGCCCGCGATCAGCCCGATCGCCGCGTGCCCCGCCAGCGCCGAATCGATCAGCCGCGCGACGCCGCGGCGCGGCGCGCTCACAGCGGCCACCACATGACGAGGCCGATCGCGGCGCAGATCAGCGCGGGCGCGATCATTCGTGCCGGGCCGGGCTTCATGCTCTGGATCGCGGCGAGGATGGCCCAGGCGACGGGCTGCACGAACAGCGCGAGCGCGAGGCTGTCGGCCTCGACCCACCCCGCGCGGCGCGCCAGCGCGTCCGCGCCGAACGCCAGCACCGCGCTCGCGACGAGGCCGACCGGCACGATCAGCAGGAAAACGGCGATCCGCCGCGCGAGCCCGCGCCAGCGCCAGCGCGGCGGGGTGACGGTGGGGATGGCGCGGGGGCTGCGCTTGTCGCGGGCCGGCTCGGCGATCCCGGCGCGCGCGAGGATCGCCATCGCCGCCGCCATCGCGGCGGAGCTGCCGATCGCCAGCCCCCACGCCCCCGCGGTCACGGCCAGCGCGATCAAGGCGGCGCCGATCAGCGTCCAGCCCGCGATGATCCAGCCGCGCCGCCCGCCCCAGCCGCGTCGCAGTGCCGCGACGCCCAGCGCGGCGCCCAGCCCCGGCAGCGCGATCTCGATCACAGCGACCACCCCAGCGTCACCATCGCGGTGCGCGGCGCGCCGTAATAGGCCTGGTCCCAATAAAGGCTGGTGAGAACCTTCTTGTTGGTCACGTTTCGCAGGTTGCCTGCGATGTACCAATGCGGGTCGAAGCGCCAGCGCGCCTGCAGGTCGATCAGCGCATAGCCGTCCTGCCGCGTCACGATTTCGCTGCCGTCGGTCGCGACCACGCTCTGCAGCCGCTTGATCCGGCTCTGATATTGCACCGCGCCGCCGATCGTCAGTGCGGGCAGGGCAGGGGGCGTGTAGCTGAGGTTCAGTCGCGCCGTATTGCGCGGCACATAGGTGCGCACCGGATCGCCCTCGGGGCTCTCGATGCGCAGCAGGGTGTAGCCCGCCGTCACCTGCAATCCGGGCAACAGCTCGCCGCCGATATCCGCCTCGATGCCTTCGGAGGTCGCGTCGATCGTGGTGTAATAGGTCTGGCCCGTCTCCGGATCGAAGCCCGTCGCCTCGGCGGTGTTCCGCTGCCGCGCGCGGAAGATCGAGAGGCTTGCGTTGAGCTTGCCGTCATGCCACGCGCCCTTGATGCCCGCCTCCAGATTGTCGCCCTCGATCGGCGGCAGCACGCGGTGTGCGACATCGGTCTCGGTCTGCGGGTTGAAGATGGTCGCGAAGCTGGCATAGGCGGTCAGGTGTGGCGTCAGGTCGGCGGTCGCGCCGACGAAGGGCAGCGCCTTGGTCTTCGAAAAATCGCTCGCCACCCCGTATGAATAGCCATCGCTCATTGCGTGGGTCACGTTGCCGCCCAGCATCAGCTTCACCCCGTCGGCGGGGTCGAGCCGCACCAGCGCATAGGCCGATTCGCGCCGCTGGTGGAAGTCGGCCGACAGGTCGAACTCGGGAAAATCGGGCAGCGGATAGCTGCCGTCGAACGCGCTGTCGCCGGGCAGCGGCGTGCCGATCCCGGCGGGATAGCTCGAATATTGCTTCACGCGCGCGGCGCCGCGGTTGACGCCGACGACCAGCTCGTGGCGGCGCCCGAACAGCGCGAACGGGCCGCTGACATAGGCATCCAGCGTCAGGTCGCGCGTCGGGCCCCTGAATGCGCCCGGATAGCTGAACAGCCCGTCGCCCGTCTCGCGGTCGGGTGTGCCATAGACGTAGAACAGCCGGTCCTCCTCGTCGATCGCGTGGCGCAGCGCGGAGATCTTGGCGATCCAGCCGCCGCCAAGCTGCTGCGTCACGTCGCCGAAGATCTGCTGATCCTTGATGTTCCAGTGCGACCAGTCGGTGCCCGTGCTGGCCGATCGCGCGTAATCGGTCGGCGTGCCGTCGGTGTAGAACAGCGGCAGCGCCCCCCACAGGCTCCCCGCGGTGCGGTTGTCCTGCCGCTGATAGCCCGCGCTCACCAGCGTCGTCGGCGTTACGTCCGCCTCGATGATGCCGTACAGCACCGATCGCTTGGTGTGATAGCGGTCGAGATAGCTGTCCGTGTCGAGATACGCCCCCACGCCGCGCGCACGAATGCTGCCGTCGCGCGTCAGCGGCATCGAGACGTCGCCGTCGAGCCGCACCTGGTCGAACGAGCCGAACAGCACGCTCATCGCGGCGGCCGGATCGCGCGTCGGCCGCTTGTGGACGAAGTTGATCGTCGCCGAGGGGTTGCCCGTCGAGGAGAGCAGCCCGTTCGCCCCGCGCAGCACCTCGACCCGGTCGTAGCTCGCGGTGTCGAGCGCGCCGTTCTGCAACCCATAGGGGAAGGGCAGCCCGATCCCGTCGATCTGGAAATTGGTGATGTCGAACCCGCGCGCCGAATAATAGGTGCGGTCGGTCTCGACCTGCTGGACGTTGACGCCGGTGGTGGTCGCGAGCAGCGTGTTGACGTCGTCGAGGTTGAACGTGTCGATCTGCGCGCGCGTCACGATGCTCACCGATTGCGGCGTCTCGCGCTGGCTCAGCGACAGCCGCGTCGCCGCGCTCGTCGCCCTGACGCCGAAATCGTCCGCATCGCGCTCTCCGGTGACGAGGATCTCCGGCCGCGCCTGCGGGTCTTCGGCCTCGCTCGTCCCACCGGTCGCAGCCCCACCCTCGACCGCCGCCCCGGCCGCGCGCGTCCCACCGGCCGCAACCTCACCCTCGACCGTCGGCCCAGTGCCCGTGCCGGCGATGCCCGGGGCCGTCGATGCGTCGCTCGCCGGATCGATCGCTCCCGGAGCAGCGGCGGCGGCGAGGCAGAAGGCGAGCGTTAGCGACACGGGCGATCCTTGTTGCGGGCGTTGACGACCGCGCCCTCATACCCATTCTTATCGCTAATGCAACAGACTCTCATTAGCATAACCGACACAAGAAAGGGGCCGGGAGAAACGCCTCTCCCGGCCCCCTTCGTTCAATTCATCGGATGGCTGAGGCTCAGGCCCCCGCGACCTCGCTCGTGTCGATCTTGATCCCCGGCCCCATCGAGGAGCTGATCGCCACCTTTTTCACATACTTGCCCTTCGCTCCGCTCGGCTTGGCCTTCACCACCGCGTCGACCAGCGCGTCGAAGTTCGCGCGCAGGTCCTCCGCCGCGAAGCTCGCCTTGCCGATGCCCGAGTGGATGATCCCCGCCTTCTCGACGCGATATTCGACCTGGCCGCCCTTGGCCGCCTTCACGGCCGCCGCGACGTCCATCGTCACCGTGCCCAGCTTCGGGTTCGGCATCAGCCCCTTGGGGCCGAGCACCTTGCCCAGCCGCCCGACCACGCCCATCATGTCCGGGGTCGCGATGCAGCGGTCGAAATCGATCGTGCCGCCCTGGATCGTCTCCATCAGATCCTCCGCGCCCACGACATCCGCGCCCGCTTCACGCGCCTCGTCGGCCTTGGCGCCCTTGGCGAACACGCCCACGCGCACCGTCTTGCCGGTGCCCTTGGGCAGCGTGACGACGCCGCGCACCATCTGGTCGGCATGGCGCGGATCGACGCCCAGGTTGAGCGCGATCTCGATCGTCTCGTCGAACTTCGCGGTCGCGTTCTCCTTGGCGAGCAGAATCGCCTCGTCCACGCCGTGGAGCTTGTCGCCGTCGACCGTCCAGGCCTTCTGCTTCTTGGTCAGCTTCGCCATGATCTCAGCCCTCCACCACGTCGAGGCCCATCGCGCGGGCGCTGCCTTCGATGATGCGGGTCGCCGCCTCGATGTCGTTCGCGTTGAGGTCCTTCATCTTGGTCTCGGCGATCTCCTGAAGCTGCGAGCGCTTGATCTGCCCCGCGGAAACCTTGCCCGGCTCCTTCGATCCTGCCTTCAGCTTCGCGGCCTTCTTGATCAGATAGGTCGCCGGCGCCGTCTTGGTGGTGAACGAGAAGGAACGGTCCGCATAGACGGTGATGATCGTCGGGATCGGCGAGCCTTTTTCGAGGTCCCCGGTCGCGGCGTTGAACGCCTTGCAGAATTCCATGATGTTCACGCCGCGCTGGCCCAAAGCAGGGCCGATCGGCGGCGAGGGGTTGGCGGTGCCGGCCGGCACCTGCAGCTTGATATAGCCGGTAATCTTCTTTGCCATGACTCACTCTATTTCAAGTTTAGCGGTCCGAACGCCCCGGACGTGATCCGCGGCTCCCGCAGGGTTTCCATTGCCGATGCGTTGGAAGCGCGCGCCCATAGCGCATCCGCCGCGCCCCGGCAACACCCGCGCCCGCGCCCCCCTTGCAATGTTGGAGATAGTGCGAAACAAACCAGGAACGATGCCCCGCAAGCTCACCCGCGCCCAGCGTCTGGAGAATCGCGCCTTCCTGGCCGCGCTCGCCCGCACCGGCAACGCCCGCGAGGCCGCGCGCCGCGTCGGCGCCCACCGCGCCAAATTCACCCGCCGCCGCGCCAATCACCCCGATTTCGCCACCCAATGGGACGCCGCCCTCGCGCTCGCCCACGCAACGCTCCAAAATCCTCCCCAGCCTGTCCCCGCGAAGGCGGGGAGGGAGGGGGGCCAAGCCGCAAAGCGGCTTGGTGGAGGGGGCCCCGCGCCACAATCCTCCCTCCGCGAAACCGTCCACCGCACCCCCTCCGGCCGCCTCCAGCTCCGCCGCCCCGGCGGGCGCCGACGCCTCGGCCGAGCGGCCGAGCAGGCCTTCCTCGCCGCGCTCAGCGCCACCGCCAACATCCGCTTGAGCGCCGCCGCGGCCGGCTTCACCCACGGCGCTTTCTACGCCCACCGCCGCCGCAATCCCGGCTTCGCCCGCGAATGGCGCCTCGCGCTCCAGATCGGCTATGATCGGATCGAGGCCGCGCTCCTCGAAGGCTTCCGCCCCGACGCGTATGAGGACGATGGCTGGCGCCACAACGATCCCCCGCCGATCCCGAAGATGAGTCCGGGCCAGGCGCTCCAGCTCCTCTACCTCCACCAGAAGGAGGCGCGCCTGTGGACCGAGCCCGACTACATCAAGCGCCGCCGCGGCGAGAGCAAGGAGGCGCATTCGATCCGCCTCGGCGCCATGTACGAGGCCCGCCTCCAGCGCGACCGCGAGGCCTTCGCCCTGGCCGAAGCCGCCCGCCGCGAGCGCGGCTGGCCGTCCCCCTTCGAGCCCGATCCCCCGACGCTCCCCGCGCTCGATCAGGTGACGGGGTGGAGCGAGGCCGATCCGAACAAGCCGCCGCATAATGAGGACCGGGCGCTGTTCGGCGGCTGGCGGATCGAGGATTGGGAGAAGGGTGAGGAGTGATCGGCCGCGTATTCAGGCGCCGTCGTGCCTCTTACGCCGCCGCCAGCAACGGCTCGATCCGCTCCAGCTCCAGCTCGAACTGCCGGCGCAGGAACTCGGCTTCCTCGGGCGGCAACCAATTGGCCATCTGCGGAAACACGACCTGATGATATTGGTGCGTCCGCCGGTCCCACGGCGCGGTGTCGCGCGCGGCCCGCGCAACGGCGAGGATCGCGTTCAACTCCTCGCGAATGCTCTGCGGATCGACATGAGTCGGGTCCGGCCGCGTGTCCTCCAGCCCTAATCCGAGCTGCGCCGGTCCAAAAAGATCGTCTTGATCGCCCATGCGCGTTCCATGCCACGCGACTGCCCAAAAGGGTGTCTGTGGAAAACGGGGAAATCGGGGGTAAGAGTCGGAAATGCGGTGAACGGTGATCGACACCGCCCGGCGCCCTCTCACTTGCAGGAAAAGCTTGCCCATGCGACCAGCGTTCCGATGACGGGGGAGCGATGACGCAAGACGAGCGTGTTCAAGCGGCTGTGAGCAAGTTTGGCGCGGCGGCGAAGGTCAAGCTCGCCAACCCCGCCGCCACGGGCCAGCCCGAGGACCAGCTTCGCGGGCCGCTGGAAACGCTGTTCGCCGCGCTTGCCGAGGCCGCCGGCCAACCCGCAGGCGCGACCGTGCTGGTCGGCGAAACCTCGCTCGCCGATCTCAAGACGCGGCCCGATTATTCGGTGACGAGCGGCGCGGGGAAAGCCAAGGCGCTGATCGGCTTCATCGAGGTGAAGGCGCCCGGCAAGGGCTTCGACCCGCGCAAGTTCAAGGACGAGCACGACAAGGCGCAATGGGCGAAGCTCAAGGCGCTGCCCAATCTGATCTATACCGACGGCAACGGTGTCTCGCTGTGGCGCAATGGCGAGATCGTCGGCGCCCCCGTCGCGCTCGATGGCGATGTCGAAATATCGGGCGCCGCGCTCGCCGCGCCGGCCGCGTTGCTGCCGCTGATCCACGATTTCCTGACCTGGACGCCGATCGCGCCCAAGAAGCCGGGCGAGCTGGCGGTGACGGCGGCCCGGCTCTGCCGCTTTCTGCGCGACGAGGTGCTGGAGCAGCTCGAGCGCGACAATGCCGATCTGAAGGGGCTCGCCGGCGATTGGCGCGCACTGCTGTTCCCGGACGCGAGCGACGAGCGCTTCGCCGACGGCTATGCGCAGGCCGTCACCTTCGGGCTGCTGATGGCGAAATCGCGCGGGCTGGCGCTGAGCGACGGGCTCGATCGCGTCGCGAAGGAGCTGGGCAAGACCGACACGCTGATCGGCGCGGCGCTGCGCCTGCTGACCGAGCAGGAGGTGCTCGGCCCCTCGCTCGATACGCTGGTGCGCGTGCTCGACGTGGTCGATTGGGCCGTGATCGCCAACGGCGATCCCGAAGCGTGGCTCTATTTCTACGAACAGTTCCTGGAGGTGTACGACAACAAGCTCAGGAAGCTGACCGGCAGCTATTACACCCCGCCCGAGGTGGTGCAGGCGATGGTGCGGCTGTGCGACGAGGCGCTGAAAAGCCCCGCCCGCTTCAACCGGCACAAGGGGCTGGCCGATAGCGGCATCGAAATCGCCGATCCGGCGGTGGGCTCGGGCACCTTCCTGCTCGCGCTGCTCCGCCACATCGCGCGCGCGATCGAAGAGGATCAGGGCAAGGACGCGGTCGGCCCCGCCATCGCGGAGGTCGCCAAACGGCTGTTCGGCTTCGAGCTGCAATTCGGCGCCTATGCCGTCGCCGAGCTTCGGCTGCTCGCCGAGATGATCGACCTCAAGGCTGCCGGCAGCCCGCGGCTGTTCGTCACCGATACGCTGAGCGATCCCTACGCGCCGATCGAGGCGGGGCAGGGCATCTACAAGGAGATTTCCAAACAGCACGCCGCCGCCGCCGAGGTGAAGCGCGCCGAACCGATCACGGTGGTCATCGGCAACCCGCCCTACAAGGAAAAGGCGAAGGGCAAGGGGAGCTGGATCGAGAGCGGCAGCGGCAACAAGGCCGCGCCGCTCGACGATTGGCAGCCGCCCCGGAAATGGGGCGTCGGCGCCCACGCCAAGCATTTGCGCAACCTCTACGTCTATTTCTGGCGCTGGGCGGCGTGGAAGGTGTTCGAACAGGGCGCCGGCGGGCGCGACCGCGAGCCGCCGGTCGAGGAGAAAAGGTCGGGGCTGGTCTGCTACATCACCGTCGCCGGATTCCTGAACGGCCCCGGTTTCCAGAAGATGCGATCCGATCTGCGCCGCGACTGCGACGAGATCTGGGTGATCGATTGCTCGCCCGAGGGGCACCAGCCCGAAGTGGCGACGCGCATCTTCGAAGGCGTCCAGCATCCGGTGTGCATCGTCCTCGCCTCGCGCTCGCCGGGCAACGATCCGAACGTGCCGGCCAAGGTCCGCTTTCGCTCGCTCGCCAAGGGCAACCGCAAGGACAAGTTCGCCGAGCTGGCGGGGATCGCGCTCGGCGGCGCGGGCTGGAGCGACGCCGCGCGCGACTGGCGCGCGCCCTTTCTGCCGGAGTTCACCGGTGGCTGGGCCGATTTCGTCCCGCTAGATGCGGTGATCGGCGATAGCGGATCGGGCGTGATGCCGGGGCGGACGTGGATCATCGCACCCGACGAAAGATCGTTACAAAGGCGATGGGAAAGGCTGCTCGGCGAGAAGGATACGGCGAAGCGGGCGGCGTTGTTTCACCCACACGAAGGCGGCGATCGCACGACCGCCAAACCCAGCAAGGCGCTCTCCGGCAAACATGAGGCGCTCGCCTCAATCGACTTTGCGCTGACCAAAGGCGATAGCACCGATCCGAAGGAGGCCAGCGACGCGGCGAAGGCGCGCTCACTTCAGCAGCCGGTGCGCTACGGCTTTCGATCGTTCGATCGCCAATGGATCATTCCCGACAACCGGCTCATCAATCGTCCCAATCCCAACCTATGGGCGGCGTATGGCGACCAGCAGATATATCTCACGGCATTAATGGCGCACAGTCCGACAGACGGACCCGCTGCAACTTTCACAGCGCAAATACCCGACCTCCATCAATACAAGGGTTCGTTCGGCGGCCGCGCATTCGCTCTCTGGAAAGACGCTGCCGCCACCCAAACCAATGTCACCGCGCCGGCGCTCGCCGCGCTGGCGCGCGCTTACGGCGCGGCGCCCGATCCGGTCGACGTGTTCGCCTATGTCGCCGCCTTGCTCGCTTGCCCCGCCTATACCGAGACGTTCCGCGACGACCTGATCCGCCCCGGCCTGCGCGTGCCGCTCACCGCCAGCAAGCCGTTGTTCGACGAAGCGGCGGCGCTCGGGCGTGAGGTGATCTGGCTGATGACCTTCGGCGATCGCTTCGGTGCTCAGGTGGGGGGCGGCCGTCCCGCCGGTCCGCCGCGCCTGCCCGACGGCCGCCGCCCGCGCGTGATCGACGGCCACGGTATTCCGGCGACGCCCGAGGGTTTCCCCGACAGCATCGACTATGACGCGGCGGCGCGGCAGCTCATCATCGGGACGGGGCGGATCGGCCCGGTGACGCCGGCGATGTGGGCCTATCAGGTCTCGGGCAAGCAGGTGCTGCGCCAGTGGTTCAGCTATCGCAAGAAGGACCGCACCCGCCCGCAGATCGGTGACCGCCGCAAGCCTTCAGAACTCGGCGATATCCAGCCCGAAACCTGGCTCCCCGAATATACCGAGGAACTGCTCAACGTTCTCAACGTGCTCGGCCTGCTGATCGACCTCGAGCCGAAGCAGGCCGACCTGCTGAAGCGCGTGGTGGACGGGCCGCTGATCCCGGCGGGGAAGGTGGTGTGAGGGCAGCCCGACGCGAGAGGTAATCTCCCGGTGTCTACCCCTCGCCACCCCGTTATCGAGCCCGGGTCCCTTTCTCCGTCATGCTGAACTTGGTTCAGCATCCATGGCGCAACAGCCGCCGTTGCGCGTGACGCGAATGGTGCGCCATGGGCCCTGAAACGAGTTCAGGGTGACGGTGGGGATGGGGAGCCCGACGCGGGAATAAATTTCGCGTCGTGGTGGACGGGGGCTAGCGCCTTTTACCCGCCGTCCTGCCCGCCCCGTTCGGCGGGTCTCATCCTCCCGGTTATCGGCCGGGCGGCGCTGGCTCTGTTCTACTTGCTGCGCTCGACTTGTTCAAAGTCCAATTCAACGGGGGTCGCGCGGCCGAAGATGCTGACGGAAACCTTCACCTTGGCCTTGTCGAAATCGAGCTCCTCGACCACGCCGTTGAAGCTCGCGAACGGGCCTTCCAGCACCTTCACCGCGTCGCCGATCTCGTAATCGACCTTGATCTGCGTCTTGGGCGCGGCGGCGGCTTCCTCCTTGGAATTGAGCATCCGCGCGGCTTCCTTGTCGCTGATCGGCTGCGGCTTGCCGCTCGCGCCCAGGAAGCCCGTCACCTTCGGCGTGTTCTTGACGAGGTGATAGACGTCGTCGTTCATGGCGAGCTTGGCGAGCACGTAGCCGGGCATGAACTTGCGCTCGACCTGCACCTTCTTGCCGCGGCGCGCCTCCGTCACCGTCTCGGTCGGCACCTCGATTTGCTCGACGAGGCTTTCGAGGCCCATCCGCTCGGCCTCGGCCATGATCGCATCGCGGACCTTGCCTTCGAAGCCCGAATAAGCGTGAATGATGTACCAGCGCGACATGTGTTTGGTGTGTCCTTCTTGTCCGTCGGTCCCGGGTCAGCCCGCGAGCGAGAGCAGCGCCTTGACGATCGCGTCGAAAACCGAATCGGTGGCGAGGAAGAAGAGCGCGAGCAGCGACGTCATGATGATCACCATCACCGACGTCATCACCGTCTGGCGGCGGTCGGGCCACACCACTTTTCTGGTCTCGGCCTGTACCTGCCGGATGAACTCGATCGGGGTCGTCTTCGCCACGGGCTTGCTACTTCTCGAAATGTCCGGAAAGCGCGCGAGATAGCGCTCGCGGGCGCGGATGACAAGGCGGGTGATGGCAGGGGCGCTCGGATTCGAACCGAGGGCCTTCGGTTTTGGAGACCGACGCTCTAACCAGCTGAGCTACGCCCCTATCCCCGCCCCTCTACTCACATGTTTTTGCGCGGGCAAGATAGTGTGGATCAGGCGACGGCGGCGGCCGGATCGCCGTAGCGGCGGCAGGCGATCTCGCGGGCTTCCTCGACCGGAAGCGGGCGGCCGAAATAATAGCCCTGTACCTTCGTGCAGCCGAATTCCTGCACCATTTCGTGCTCCTCGGCGGTCTCTACACCCTCTGCGGTGGTCGCCATGTCGAGGCTCTGCGCGAGCGCGACCACCGCGCGGATGATCGCGATCGCCTCCTTCTTCTCCTTGGACGCGCCCTGGACGAAGCTGCGGTCGATCTTGATCGTCGAGAAGCGCGTGCGCGAGAGATAGGCGAGCGAGGAATAGCCGGTGCCGAAATCGTCGAGGCTGAGGCGGATGCCGAGATCGAGCAGCCGTTCGAGCACGGTGGTCGCGCAGGTGCCTTCGTGGAGGAAGACGCTCTCGGTCACCTCGAGCTCGAGCCGGTCAGGCGAGAGCCCGCTTTGCGAGAGTGCCTGCGCGACGGTCGTCACGAATTGCGGGTTGTGAAGCTGCTCGGCCGAAACGTTGACCGCGACGCGAATGTCCGAGGGCCAGCGCGCCGCTTCCTCGCACGCGGCGCGCAGCACCCATTCGCCGATCGGTGCGATCAGGCGCGCTTCCTCCGCGAGCGGCACGAACTTGTCGGGAGGCACGATGCCGAATTCGGGGTGGGTCCAGCGCAACAGGGCTTCGAAGCCCGTCAACGAGCCGGTCTCGGCATCGACGACGGGCTGGTATTGGAGGTGCATCTCCTCGTTCGCGAGCGCCGCGCGAAGCGCCATTTCGAGGACGCGCCGCTCCTCGGCCTGGACGTGGAGCTGGGGCTCGTAGATGTGGAAGCCCGCGCCGCCGCCGTCCTTGGTGCGGTAGAGCGCGAGGTCGGCCGAACGGATCAGCATTTCGGCGGTGCGCCCGTCGCGGGGGCCGATCGCGACGCCCACCGACGCGCCGATATAGAGCGTGTTCTGATCGACCTCATAGGGTCGCGAGAGCGTCTCGATGATCGACAGCGCGAGCTTTTCGATGCGGTGCGTGTCGCCCGCATCGCGCATCACGACCGCGAACTCGTCACCGCCGAGGCGCCCGCACATCTCGTTGTCGCTCATCAACTGGCCGAGCCGCTCGGACACGCGGCGCAGCAAGCGATCGCCGATCGGGTGGCCGAGCGTATCGTTGACTGCCTTGAAGCGATCGAGATCGATCATCATGAAGGCGCAGCGCGAGCCCCATTTCTCCGCCTCGGCCATCGCCTTGCCGAGCGTCTCGTTGATGTGGAGCCGGTTGGGCAGCCCCGTGAGCGTGTCGAACCGCGCCATCCGGTTGATCCGGTCCGCGGAGGCGCGCTGCTCGGTCACGTCCGAGCCGACACCGCGAAAACCGCAAAAGCGCCCATCCTCGTCGAAGCGCGGGCTCGCCGTCATCTCCCACCACCGCTCTTCGCCGCGGACATGGACCGGAAGCAGCAGATCGCGAAACGCCTCGCGCTGCTTGAGCCTGTCGGAGAGATTGCGCAGGCCGTTGGAGAAATCGCCCGCCTCCCATGTCGGGCCGGCGAGGATCTGGAGGAACGACATGCCGTTGATCTTCAGCGGATCGAGCCCGACCGCATGGCAGAAGCGCGGGCTGGCGCGCACGACCCGGCGTGCCGCATCGATCTCCCACAGCCAGTCGGCGCCCTGGTCCTCGAAATCGCGCAGCAGCAGCCGTACGGTCTCGTCGCGCTCGGCAAGCGCAATCTCGCCGGCACGGATCACGACGAGCGCGCGGCCGCGGGTGAAGCAGCCGAGCATGAGCAGGATCGTGAACAGTGCGGTGCCCATCGCCAGCAATGGGCCGCTGACCAGCGCCGCCACCGCCGTGACCGCGCCGCCGAGCAGGCCGAGAAAAGCGAGCGTCGCAAGCGGCAGTGCGGCGAGCGCCACCGCCGAGGCGGTCATCAGCAGCGAGATCACCACCCACAGCCCGAGCGCCGCACCATTCGTCGCCTGCGGGCCGATCGCGAAGGGAACCGCGGACCAGATGGCGGCGAGGCCGATACCGTCCAGCACCGTGTCGCGTACGTCGCGTACGCTTGCGGTGGTGGCGCCGCGATGCCGCGACGAAAGCCTGCGGAGCGCAACGATCGTGCTCACCAGCGTGACCAGCCCCGCCCAGGCGGCGAGCACCCACGCCGGCATCAGCGTGGTCGCGAGCAGGGTGACGATCGCTGCGCTGATCACGTTGACGCCGAGCAGGAACAACGCGAGCTGCGCGCCGGCATGGAGCTGGGCGGCCCGGATCGGACCCCAGTCGGTCGAATCCTCCGGATCGTACAGGCCCAGCAACGCGCGGGCATCGATCCGCGGCGTCGCGAATTCTGAAGTCTGGCTGCTCACGCACGCACACATAGGCGCGTCTGGTTAGCGGAAGGTTAGAAGGGGCGGCCGGAAATCAATTTTGGCCATGCGGCGGAGAGAAGGCGAAGGCATCGGTGCGCCGGTACGATTCCGGCGCTCATAGTTGCGCACGAACCCAGGCGGGTTCGCCCGGGCGTCCGAGACCCCGGAACAAACCCAGGGTGACGTGCTTTCCGCGGGAGCGTAACCGTAGCGGCGTGCTCACGCCGCGATGGCGTAGGGCTTTATCTCGCCGGCGAGATAAAGGTTGCGTGCCTTGGTGCGGCTCAGCTTGCCCGAGCTGGTACGCGGCAGCGTGCGCGGGGGCACGAGTTCGATCACGCAGTTCATGCCCGTCACCGAGCGGACGCGCTCGCGGATTTCGTCGCGCAGACGCTGGCGCTCGGCATCGTCGGAGGTACGGCACTGGACGAGCACGGCGGGGGTTTCCTCACCGCCCGGTGTTTGAATCGCGAAGGCGGCGATGTCGCCCGCCTTGAAGCCGGGAAGCTGCTCGACCGCCCATTCGATGTCCTGCGGCCAGTGGTTGCGGCCGTTGACGATGATCATGTCCTTGGCGCGGCCGACGATATAGACGTAGCCGTCCGACATGTAGCCCATGTCGCCGGTATCGAGCCAACCGTCGGCCATGCATGCCGCGGTCGCCTCGGGATCGCGGAAATAGCCGCTCATCACCGACACGCCCTTGCACCAGACCTTGCCGATCGCGCCGTCGGGAAGCGGGGTGCCGTCCTCCTCGCGAATCTCGATGAGCATGTCGTTGACCGGCTTGCCGCAATTGACGATCGCGCGATAGCGCTGCGGCCGATCCTCGCCGGCGGGCACGCCCGAAAGCTGCGTTTCCTCGACCAGCTCGACGCGGATGCCTTCGCCCGGCGGCATGATCGAGACGGCGAGCGTCGCCTCGGCGAGGCCGTAGCTCGGCAGGAACGCGGAGGCCTGGAAGCCTGCGTCGGCGAAGGCATCGACGAAATTCTGCATCACGTCGGGCCGGATCATGTCGGCGCCGTTGCCGGCGACGCGCCAGCGGGAGAGGTCGAAACGCTCCGACGCCTTGGTCTGGCTCGACATGCGGCGCGCGCAGATATCGTAGCCGAAGGTCGGCGAGTAGGAGAGGGTGGTGCCCCGATTGCGGCTGATCAGATCGAGCCAGGCGAGCGGGCGGCGGGCGAAGTCCTCGGTCTTGAGGTAATCGGTCGAGACCTGGTTCGCGACCGGCGAGAGGAAGCAGCCGACCAGTCCCATGTCGTGATACCAGGGCAGCCACGACACGCAGCGGTCGGTGTCGACGAGTTTCATCCCCGCGGAGTGCGCGGCGAGGTTGTTGAGCAGCGCGCGGTGCGTGATGACGACGCCGTGCGGGAAGCGCGTCGAGCCACTCGAATATTGCAGATAAGCGATGTCGTCGCTCTTGGCTTGCGGAAGCGGGGCTTCGGGCGCCTCGCGTGCGGCAAGCGTGTCCCAATCGAGTCCCTCGACGCCGGTAAGCTGTGCTGCCTCGCTTGCCATTTGCGCAAGCTCGGGCGGGAAGACGAGCAGCCTGGGATCACAACTCGCGAGCTGGACGCGGAGTTGCTCGACGTACGATTCCTTGCCGCCGAACGAGGTTGGCAGCGGCAGCGGCACGGGCCAGGCGCCGGCATAGACCGTGCCGAAGAAGAGCGCGGCGAATTCGGCGCCCGTTTCGGCGACGAGCGCGACTCGGTCTTCGGGCGCGATGCCCGCGGCGATCAACCGATAGGCCGACTCAAGCGCGTCGCGGCGCAGCTCGGCGAAGGAATAGGCACGCACGAGATTGCCGCGCGGATCGTGGAAATTAAGGCCGCGCGCGCCCTTGGCGGCATAATCGAGCGCATCGCCCAGCGTCGCGAAATCCGCGCAGCGCCGCGGCAGCGCGTCCTCGGTCGGCGTGGCGACCGGCGCCGTCGCGGCGACGGGCTCGATCGTATCGAGTTCGTTGGCCATCATTCTTTCGCGCCCCTCATCGTCGCGCAGTGTTTCGCAAAACTATGGGCCGCACAAAGCGGCCAAGCTCGCTCTGCCCCGCGCTGGCGTTCAAATTCCGTTGCGAGTGTGGCACAATGATGGCGCCATGGCCTGCTCGCGACGATCCACAAGACCGCTCGACGCGGCCGCGCTCGACCGGCTCGCTTTGCGCTATGTCGAGCGATTCGCAACCACGCGTGCGCGGCTCACGGCGTATCTTGCCCGCAAGATCCGCGAACGAGGATGGGAAGGAGTGCCGGTCGATCCGGCGGCGGTCGCGGCGCGGCTCGCGGGGCTCGGCTATGTGGACGATCGGGCCTTCGCCGAGGCGCGCGCGCGATCGATGACGCGGCGGGGCCTGGGCGGACGCCGAGTCGCAGGCGCGCTGCGCGCGGCGGGTATAGAGGCGGACGATGCCGAGGCGGCGGCGCCGATCGTCGAGGCGGGCGCGGTCGAGGCGGCGCTCGCGTTCGCACGACGGCGCCGAATCGGGCCTTATGGCGACGGTGACCCGGACCGTGCCGTGCGCGAGAAGCAGCTCGCGGCGATGATTCGCGGCGGGCATGAGCTCGCGCTCGCCAAACGGATCGTGGCGATGCAGCCGGGCGACGAGACCGAGTGGCCCGAATCGATACAAAGGTAAACGCGCGATCAACCCTTTTCGACTCGGCGTATTCTTGTGATACAGGGCGTCGGGTGGGGGAGTTCGTGATGAGTGTGAGTCCGCAGGCGGCATCGTGCGCGCCGGATCATCAAGACGAGGGTGACGACCTGGAAACGGTCGGTCGCGCCTATTCGGGCACGCTCAAATGGTTCGATGTGACGCGCGGCTTCGGTTTTCTGGTCGCGGACGAGCCCGGCGTCGGCGACATCCTGATCCATTTCGCCGTCCTGCAGCCGCACGGCCGCCGCAGCCTGCCCGAAGGCGCGCGCGTCGAATGCATCGCGGTGCAGCGCCAGCGGGGCCTTCAGGCACGCGAGATAGTGTCGATCGACCTGTCCGATGCGGTCGAGCCTGCGCCCCGCCGCGGATCGGGCGGACATGCCGATCTCGACGCGCTCGTGCATCTCGCAGGACCGTTCGAGGTCGTTCGCGTAAAGTGGTTCAACCGGCTCAAAGGGTACGGGTTCCTGGTGCGCGACGACGAATCGGCGGACATCTTCGTCCATATCGAGACCTTGCGCCGCGCGGATATTGCCGACATCGAGCCGGATCAGTTGCTTCGTGCGCGCGTTGTGGAGACCGACAAGGGGCCGCTCGCGATTGTGGTCGAACAGGAAGGCTGAACCATCATGAACGCTCGTATCATCGTCGCCATGAGTGCCGCGGCGCTGGCGATCCCGGCCGCGTGCACCGGCGGCAACGCCGCGCAGAGCGCTTCGAACGAGGCAGCGGAGGCGCAGACGATTCCCGTGACGATCACCAGCGCATCGGGCACGCACCGCTTCGATGTCGAGATCGCCAAGACTGCGGCCGAGCAGGAACGCGGCCTGATGTTCCGCACCGACATCCCCGAAAACGGGGGCATGCTCTTCTGGCCCTATCCGGCGGGGGGCGGGGTGCCGCGTATGGCGAGCTTCTGGATGAAGAACACGCCGAGCGCGCTCGACATCATCTTCATCCGCCCCGATCACACGATCGCGCGGATCGCCGAGAACACCACGCCTTATTCGACGACGCCGGTCGTTTCGGGCGAGCCTGTGAGTGCGGTGCTTGAGCTCCGGGGCGGCAAGGCCGCCGAGCTGGGGATCGCCGAGAACGACGCGGTAAGCTGGCCCGGCGCCTGACATACCGGGTCCCGCCCACGCGGATGCGCCGACACGAGTGTTGCCCGGCTCTCCGGCAAGAGCTAAGCGCGAGGCCATGGGCATCCTGAAATCGATCTTCACCTGGTGGGAAGGCGCGACCTTCGGCACGTGGATGGGCCTCGGCGGCAAATCAAGGGTCGGCGAGGACGCGCTCGGTAATATCTATTACCAGGGCGGACGCGATACGGCGGGGCGGCCGCGCCGCTGGGTGATCTATGAGGGGTCGAACGATGCCAGCCGCGTCCCGCCCGAATGGTTTTCCTGGCTGCACCACCAGATCGACGATGTGCCCGATCGCGCGCTGCCACCGGTGCGGCGCTGGGAGAAGCCTGCCGTGCCCAACATGACCGGCACCGCGCTCGCCTATCGCCCGCCGGGTGCGCTCGAAAAAGGTGGGCACCGCGCGGCCGCGACCGGCGACTACGAAGCCTGGACTCCCGAATAATGACGAGCATGCGGCTCCTCGGCGGGGCGGCGATCGCGATCGCGATCGCGCTCGGCGTGGGTGCGTGGCAGGGTATCGAGGCAATGCGCTCGCCCGCGGTGCCGACGCCGGGCTCGACCGCCATCCCGGCGGTCGAAGAAGGGACTGAGCCGGCCTCCGACATCGTCACGATCGACGTGCCGCAGGCGAGTGTCAGCGAGGCGGGCGCGACCCCGATGGCCGAGCGCGTCGCCGTGCTCGGTCTGCTCAACAAGCGCAACGGAGAGAGCCGCGACGTCACGCTCAGGCCTGGTCAGGCGGTGCGCGTGGGCGACGCGATCGTGCGGCTACGCGCGTGCGAGAAGACGGCGCCATGGGAGCCGCAGGAGTTGACCGGCGCGTTCGTTCAGCTCGACGTGCGGCAGACCGACCAGAGCTGGCGGCGCGTCTTTTCGGGCTGGCTCTACAAGGAACGTCCGGCGCTCAACGTCGTCCAGCACCCGATCTATGACGTATGGACCAAGAGCTGCAAGATGTCGCGACCGGATAGCGGGCCGGAGACGGTTTCCCTTTCATCGGTGCGTTCGGGCGGGGCGAGCGATTCGAGCGCGAAGAAATCGGGCGGCGACGAGGCTGTCGAGAACTCGGCGCCCGAACCGACGCCGACGGCGGAAGCGACCGCTCCCGCACGGCCCGCGCCCGCTAATTCGCCGAGCGCTGAGGCTAATAGGGTGAGGTAATCGGCACGCGACACTTCAATGGTGCCTAATGAGGCGAGGTGGTCGGTCTGGAACTGGCAATCGAGCAAGGTGAAGCCGCCCGCCTTGAGCCGTGCGACGAGCCAGGCGAGCGCGACCTTCGAGGCGTCGGTCGCGCGGCTCACCATGCTCTCGCCGAAGAATGCGCGGCCGAGCGCGAGGCCGTAGAGGCCGCCCGCGAGCCGATCGCCCGCCCAGCATTCGATCGAATGCGCGAAGCCCATGCCGTTGAGCGCGGTGAAGACGCGCTCGATCGGGCGGTTGATCCAGGTGTCGGGCCGATCCTCGACCGATTCGGCACAGAGCGCGACGACATCGGCAAAGGCGGTGTCGGCGGTGACGCGGAACCTGTCCGACGCGATCGTCTTGCGGAGCGAGCGAGAGACGCACAGGCCGTCGAGCGGCAGGATCGCGCGCCGGCGCGGTTCGACCCAGAACACGCCGGGTGCGTCTCGCCCGTCGGCCATCGGGAACACGCCGGTCGCATAGGCGCCGAGCACCAGGTGCGGATCGAGCATCTCCATCGCCGGCGATTGTGCCACGTTGGACGAAGCGACGATAGGCCGATGCAAAAAGGGGCCGGCGCGATGCCGACCCCCTTTGGTAACTGGTATGCGACGTTGATCAGTGCTTGCAGGTTTGCGTGCCCTCGGGCGTCGTCAGCGTGATCTTCTTCTGATCGCCTTCGAGCTTGTAGCCGCCCTCGGCGGTCAGCGGATCGCCCGCATTCTCGGCGGTGAGGCGAATGATGTCGCCGCCCTTTTCGGTGCGCAGGTTGGCCATCTTGTCGCCCGCGAAGAAATCGACATAGGCGAGGCTGTTGTCTTCGCAGCGATAGCTGACCGATGCGGTCATCGCCGGGGGCAACTCGACGGGCGCGGCGTTGGCGAGCGCGGCCGCCATCGGATCGGGGGCGGTGGTGCTGACGGTTTCGGTCTTTTGTTCGCAGCCGGCGAGTGCCAGCATCGCGATGACGGCGGTAGCAAGGGGAAGGGTCTTCATAGCGGCGCGGTGCTTCGCGCACGCGAACCCGTTCGTCAAGGGGCGTATAATGAATATTATCCGCATATCGGCAGGCCCGCCGCGACCACTCGATACGCGGCCCGCTCAGCCGTCGCGCGATCGTCGGAGCGCGCGACGCACGACGACATAGCCGAGGGCGAGCGCGACGAGCGCCAGCACGATCACGCCGGCGAGCGACAACCCCGCGCGAAGCAGCGCCAGCAGCAATGTTTCGATGAAGCGCGCGACCGCGACCGAAAGATGGATCAACCCGGTATTCCTCTCTTGCGGCCGTTTCGCCGCGCCGTGCGGCCGTTTCGGAACGGAGCGAGCGAAAGCTTGCGTGCCATCAACAATATCCTCGGTTGTCGGCACTGGTCGTCGAGGCTTATCTGAAGGCCATGCACATCACCAAGGATACGCTCGCGCTGATCGGCAATACCCCGCTCGTGCGGCTCGAAGGGCCGAGCGCGGCGAGCGGCTGCGACATATACGCCAAGTGCGAGTTCATGAACCCCGGCGCCTCGGTCAAGGATCGCGCCGCATTGTTCATCGTCGAGGACGCCGAGGCGAAGGGCCAGCTCACGCCCGGCGGCACGATCGTCGAGGGCACCGCGGGCAATACGGGAATCGGGCTCGCGCTCGTCGGCAATGCCAAGGGCTACAAGACGATCATCGTCATGCCCGAGACGCAGAGCCGCGAGAAGATGGATACGCTGACCGCATTGGGCGCCGAGCTGGTGCTCGTACCCGCGGCGCCCTATTCGTCTCCCTGCCACTTCGTCCACACCTCGCGCCGCATCGCCGAGGAGACGGAGAACGCGATCTGGGCCAACCAGTTCGACAACATCGCCAATCGCCGCGCGCACATCCACGGAACCGCGGAGGAGATCTGGGCGCAGATGGAAGGGCGGGTGGACGGGTTCGCCTGTGCGGTCGGCACCGGCGGGACGCTCGCGGGCATCGCGCTCGGCCTCAAGGCGAAGGACGAGGCCGTGACGATCGCGCTCAGCGACCCCCACGGCGCCGCACTCTACGAATATTATGCCCATGGCGAATTGAAGGCCGAAGGCTCGTCGGTTGCCGAAGGGATCGGGCAGGGCCGGATCACCGCCAACCTAGAGGGCGCGCCGATCGATACGCAATTCCGCATCTCCGACGAGGAAGGACTCGAATGGGTGCGGCGGCTGCTCGACAAGGAGGGGCTGTGCCTGGGACTTTCCTCGGGAATCAACGTCGCGGGCGCGGTGCGGCTCGCGAAGGAATTGGGGCCGGGCAAGCGGATCGCGACGATCCTCGCCGATACGGGGTTCCGCTATCTCTCCACGCTCTACAATCCCGAATGGCTCGCGGCGAAGGGGCTGCCGCCCCGCGCGTCGGGGTGAAGCCGCGCGCATCGACAAGGCGGCGAGGCGCCGCTACATCTCGCGGCGGCATGAAGACGACCGAGGATTCAAGCCAGACGGTGCAGCGCGTGAAGGTCGCGATGACCGGGCTGGCGCTGGTGCTGCTGCTCATCGGGCTGGCGAGCGTGATCTTCAGTTCCGCGAGCGAGGATAAGGCGGTCGACGTCGCGGGGGCCGCGCAGCCCGATGTCGTCGCCAACCTGTCGCTCACCAACGGACCCGAGCCGGACGAGGCGGTCTCGACCGAGCCGCTCGCCGAACTCGGCGTCGCGCCGAGCACGACGACGCCGGTCACGCCGCCGCCGACCAACACGGTCGAGCCTGCCGCCCCTTCGGCACGGCAGCCGCGGCGCTAGGGCAACGTGCGTTTAATCTGACCCGACACCGTTCGCCCCCGGCCTTCGCCGGGGCAGGCTCTGAGCTTGTCGAAGGGCCGTTTTTCTTTTCCACGGCGGGAAAAGGACGGTGCTTCGACAACCCCGGATCAAGTCCGGGGACGAACGGTCCTGATTTAAGGCACGTTGCTCTGGAGGCAGGTCATCGGGTCGTCCCTGATTGGCCGTAGCGATCCGCATGACGGCCTCCGCCTTAGCTGCAACGCATCGTCATCCCGGTCTCACGTCGGAGTCCCGTTGTTCTTTGTGCCGAGCGGACGCTTGTTCGAGGATGGTAGAAGCGCGACCCCGGCTCGAGGCCGGGGTGACGAAAGGGGAATGCGGGCGCGAATGGCGGCTTGCACCACCGTTCAGTTCGTGCGTTTGCGCCGGACCGCCGCTGCCATCGGGGATAGTGTTTCATGTTCGCCTGACGTCATATTCTGCTCCAAGAATAATGCGGTCGATCATGGCTTGATCATAGCTGGCGGAATATCCGCTTTCCACTGATCCCCGACTTGAATTCAGCCTCAGCGTTCACGGCCGGCATTCGCACGGGCCGCGTCTTTTGATGTCTTCAAGTGATTGAAGGCTTGTCGTTCGACCGAGGAACATTCCATGAATCGCCGCTTTCAACCACAATATGCCCGTGAAATCCCCGATAATCCCCTTGGCACCCCAGCTATCCCCTGATATTGATTTTCCAACAGAGGAGCAGGGAGGTTTGTGCTCCGCGTCGAGGTGGGCGTGTTGGATCGGGGTAATTATCAGGGCTACGGGCTGGCGCAGGTGGACGACAAAGGTCGCGTCGCCATCCCGGCTGCCCTGCGCGCCACGATCGAGGCCAACACCCCGCCGGGCGACAACGGCAAGGATGTGCGCCGCGTCATCATCTCGACGCATCCCAAGGAAACCTGCCTGATCGGCTATGATCTCGCCTACGTAACCGAGCTCAAGGAACGGCTGACCGCGCGCGAGCTGGCGCACACCGATGCGCAGGGCGAGGTCGATTACAACATCAAGCGGCGCGGTTCGGGCGCGGCCGAGGCGGTGCCGTTCGACGGCAGCGGGCGCTTCATCCTGCCGCCGTTCCCGCGCTTCGAGGCGGGAATCGAGAATTTCGCCTTCTTCTGGGGCGTGATGGATTTCTTCGAGATCTGGAACCCCAAGACGCTGATCGAATGCCCGACCGCGACCGACGTGCAGAAGCGCGCCGCACGCTTCTTCATGGCCGAAAAGGGCATCCAGCTATGACCGCGGCCGCGCCCCATGTTCCGGTGCTGCTCGACGAGGTGCTCGACGCGCTCGCCATCACGCCGGGCGAGCGCCACGTCGATGCGACCTTCGGTGCGGGCGGCTACACGCGCGCGATGCTCGCCCGCGGCGCCGAGGTGATCGCGTTCGACCGCGATCCCGACGCGATCGCGGAAGGGCAAGTGCTGGCGGACGAGGCCGATGGCGCGTTGATCCTTGTGGAAGCGCCCTTCTCCGCGCTCGACGGCGAGATCGCGGCGCGCGGCCTCGCGCCCGTCGATGGCGTCACGATGGATATCGGCGTCTCCTCGATGCAGCTCGATCGCGCCGAGCGCGGCTTCTCGTTCCAGGCGGACGGGCCGCTCGACATGCGGATGAGCCGGGAAGGGCCGACGGCGGCCGATTTCGTCAACACCGCCGACGAGGGCGAGATCGCGGACGTGCTCTATCTCTACGGCGAGGAGCGCCAGTCGCGCCGCGTGGCGCGCGCGATCGTCGCCGCACGGCCGATCACGCGCACGTCCGAGCTGGCAAGGGCGGTGCGCAAGGCGCTCGGCCACAAACCGCATGACAAGAAGGACCCGGCGACGCGGACCTTTCAGGCGATCCGCATCCATCTCAACCGCGAGCTGGACGAGCTGGAGCAGGGGCTGGCGGCGGCGGAGCGGGTGCTGAAGCCCGGCGGGCGGCTTGCGGTCGTCACCTTTCACAGCCTCGAGGACCGGCTGGTGAAGCGGTTCCTGCGCGTGCGCAGCGGCGCGGCGCCCGGCGGCTCGCGGCATCTGCCGCAAGCGCGGCCCGAGGCGGCGCCGAGCTTCGAGCAGGTCGGGCGCGCGGTGCGGCCCGGCAACGACGAGGTCGAGCGCAATCCACGCGCGCGCTCGGCGACATTACGCGTGGCGCGGCGGACCGCCAACGCCGCCTGGACGGGAGAAGCAGCATGACCGCGACCTATCGGCTCAAGGGCATGGGATGGTTCCTTGTCGTCGTGATCGGTGCGCTCGGATGCTATCTGATGTCGCTCCAGGTCGCGACCGAGCGCAAGAAGCTCGAGGACCTCAATCACGACATCGCCCAGGCGCATCGCGATATCCGCGCGCTCCAGACCGAATTCGCGACCCGCTCCAACCTCGCCCAGCTGGAGCGCTGGAACGGCGAGGTGCTTGCGCTTACGGCGCCGACGTCCGCGCAGTTCATCTCGAGCGAGGCGCAACTCGCGTCGCTCGATTTCAATGGCGCGGCCGGCCCCGAGATTCAGACGGCGGCGCTCGTCATTCCGGCCGCGCCGCCGCTCGACGGCCGCGCGCCCGAGCCTGTCGAGAAGAAGACGCCCGCACCGATCGTGATGGCGGCGGCCGCGCCGGTAGCGGTCGCCCCGACCCCGGCGCGCGTGCATGAGACGAAGGCGTCGGAGCCGGTTCGCATCGTCGCGGAGCAGAAGGCGCCGGCCAAGTCCGCATCGCACCGCACCAAGGCCAAGATCGAGGCGATGGCGATGCTCGACAATACGCTGCTGAGCGATGCCACGCTCGGCGACCTTCTGGCGGGTGCGCGCGCCGAGCGCCGGCGCCGTTGAGCGTCCTCCTTGCCCGACCGCTGCCGCAGCGGCGGCTGACCGGCCAGCGCCACGCGCTGGTCGTCACGTCGCACCAGCGGCTGGTGATGCTGCTGATGCTGTTCGCCGCGGGCGCGCTGCTGATCGTCATGCGGCTCGCCTATCTCGCCGCCTTCACCGATCCCGCGACGAGCCGCGACGGGGCAGCCGCATTGGTGCCGTTGCGCGCCGATATCGTCGATCGTAACGGCGAGCCGCTGGCGCGCACGATCGATGCCTGGTCGATCGGCGTGCATCCGCGCAAGATCATCGGCGACCGCGATCAACTGGCCCGCGAGCTGGCCGAGCTGATTCCGGCGCATGACGAGGCCTATTTCTCGGAAAAGCTTCGTTCGGACGTCAACTTTACCTATATCCAGCGGCGCGCATTGCCCGATCTGGTCGAGAAGGTGAATGCGCTGGGTGAGCCGGCGATCGTGTTCGATCGCGAGCCCGAGCGGCTCTATCCGCAATCGACGCTCGCGGCGCATGCGCTGGGCTTCATCGATTATTCGGGGCATGGCGCGCGCGGAATGGAGCGCGCGCTCGACGAGCGGCTGACCGATCCGGCGCTGCGGGGCGCGCCCGTGGCGTTGTCGATCGACAGCCGTGTCCAGGCCGCGATGGAAAGCGAGCTGGGGGCGGCGGTCGCCACCTTCCAGGCGCGGGCCGGGGCGGGGATCGTGCTCGACGTCCATACCGGCGAGGTGCTGGCGATGGTCTCGCTGCCGCAGTTCAACCCCAACCGGATCAAGGACGCGACCGACGACGAACTGCGCAACAACGTGACGCAGAGTGTGTTCGAGCTGGGATCGACCTTCAAGCCGATCACCGTCGCGGCGGCGATCGACATGGGGGTCGAGACCTCGATGTCGAAGCGGTTCGACGCGACCAAGCCGCTCAAGGTCGGGCGCTTCACGATCCACGACGATCCCGGCGACGAGCAGTTCCGCTGGCTCAACATCCCCGAGACGCTGATCTATTCGTCCAATATCGCGACCGCGCGGATCGCGGATGAACTGGGCGCCGATCGTCTCCAGGCGATGTTCCGCAGGCTGTCGTTCGACACCAGGCCTCATATCGAACTCAGGGAGAAGGCTACGCCGCTCTGGCCCGATTACTGGGCACGGGTGACGGTGATGACGGCCGCGTACGGCCATGGCATCGCGGTGACGCCGCTGCAGCTCGCGAACGCCTATGCGGCGCTGGTCAATGGCGGTATCTGGCGGCCGGCGACGCTGCTCAAGGTGCCCGAGGGCGAGGCGGTGCAGGGTCGGCGCGTGTTGAAGCAATCGACGAGTGACCGGATGCGCCAGCTCCTCCGCCTGATCGTGATGAAGGGCACGGGGCGCAAGGGCGCCGCGCCGGGCTATCGCGTCGGCGGCAAGACGGGCACCGCCGAGATCGCGCAGGCGGGCGGCTATTCGGCGCACCGGAACGTATCGACCTTCGCGGCGGCCTTTCCGATGGACAATCCGCAATATGTGGTGGTCGCGACGTTGGTGGCGCCGCACGGGACGAAGGAGACCTACGGCTTCACCACCGCCGCCTGGAACGCGGCGCCCGTGGTGAGCCGCGTGATCCAGCGAGCCGGGCCGCAACTGGGCGTGATCCCCGATCCGAACAAGGACATCGACGTTTCCGAGCTGCTGCCGCTCCTGTGGCAGTCGCCGGCGGAAAAAGAGGCGGCGCAATGAGGCTCGGCGCGCTCACCGGCGGAGACGAGAGCGCCACGGTGACCGGCTTCGCGATCGACCACCGCAAGGTGGCGCCGGGCACCGTGTTCGGCGCGTTCCAGGGGATGCGAGCCAATGGCGAGGACTTCATCCCGGCCGCGGTCGCGGCGGGGGCGATCGCCGTGGTGGCGCGGCCGGAGGCGCGCGTCGAGCGGGCTGTGCATATCGCCGATCACAATCCGCGCGCGCTGTTCGCGCGGCTGGCGGCAAGCTTCTTCGCGCCGTTCCCGCCGGTGACGGTGGCGGTGACGGGGACCAACGGCAAGACCTCGACGGTCGAGATGACGCGTCAGCTCTGGCGGATGGCGGGGCATCACGCCGCCTCGATCGGCACGTTGGGTGTAACGACCGCCGACGACAGCGTTTCGACCGGGCTGACGACGCCCGACATCGTGACCTTCCTTTCCAATGTCGCGGGGCTGGGACGCGAGGGCGTGACGCATGTCGCGTTCGAGGCGTCGAGCCACGGCCTCTCCCAATATCGCACCGAGGGGCTTCCGGTGCGGGCCGCGGCGTTCACCAATCTGAGCCGCGACCATCTCGATTATCACAAGGACATGGCGGAATATTTCACCGCCAAGCTCAGGCTGTTCGCCGAGGTGCTCGATCCCGACGGAACCGCGGTCGTGTGGGTGGACGATCCCAATGCGGCGCGGGTGATCGATCTGGCGCGGGAGCGGCGCAACCCGATCGTCACGGTCGGCGTCCACGGCGAAGCGCTGCGTCTCGTCTCGCGTTCGCCGACGCTGCTCGGGCAGGGGCTCGTCGTCGAGGCGGAAGGGCGCGAGCATAAGGTGAACCTGCCCGTGATCGGCGCGTATCAGGCGGCGAACGCGCTGACCGCCGCCGGGCTGGTGATCGCCACCGGCGGCGACGTGGCGACGACGATCGCCAACCTCGCACGGCTCCAGCCGGTGCGCGGGCGGTTGGAGCGCGCGGTCATCACGCGTAGCGGCGCGCCGGTCTATGTCGATTACGCGCATACGGCCGATGCGCTGGAAGCGGCGATCGCGGCGTTGAAGCCGCACGCGCGCGGGCGGCTGATCGTCGTGTTCGGGGCAGGCGGCGATCGCGACGTGGGCAAGCGCGAGCCGATGGGGCAGGTCGCGGCGGCAAGCGCCGATCTCGTCATCGTCACCGACGACAATCCGCGCACCGAAGACCCGGCGGCGATCCGCGCCGATGTGATCAAGGGAGCGCCGGGCGCGATCGAGATCGACGGGCGCCGCGCCGCGATCGCCGAGGCGATCCGGCGCGCGGGGCCGGAGGATATCGTGCTGCTCGCGGGCAAGGGGCACGAGCAGGGGCAGGTGGTCGGCGATCTGGTGCTGCCGTTCGACGATGTCACCGTCGCGCGCGAGGCGGCGGCATGACTCTCTGGACCTCTGCCGAGGTTGCCGCCGCAACCGGCGGCACGGCCTCGACGGACTTTGCGGCCGGCGGCGTCACCTTCGATTCGCGCGAGGTGGGGCCGGGCGATCTCTTCATCGCGCTCGAGGGCGAGACGACCGACGGGCATCGGTTCCTCGATTCGGCGTTCGAGCGGGGAGCAGCGGGTGCGGTGGTGGGCACGCCGACCCCGCACCCGCATGTGCTGGTCGGCGACACCGCCGCCGCGCTCGACGATCTCGGCCGCGCGGCGCGGGCGCGGACGGGCGCGACGATCATCGGCGTCACCGGCTCGGTCGGCAAGACCGGAACCAAGGAGGCGCTGTTCGCCGCGCTCGACCGGCCCGAGCCGGGGCAGGCGCACCGATCGGTCAAGAGCTACAACAATCATACCGGCGTGCCGCTCTCTCTCGCGCGGATGCCGGCGGAGTGCCGCTTCGGCGTGTTCGAGATGGGGATGAACCATGCCGGCGAGCTTGCGGTGCTGGCCCGATTGGTGCGGCCGCATATCGCGATCATCACCGCGATCGCGCCCGCGCACACGGCGTTCTTCCCCGACGAATCGGCAATCGCGGACGCCAAGGGAGAAATCTTTCAGGGTCTGGAGCCCGGTGGCACCGCGATCGTGCCCTATGACAGCCCGCATCGCGATCGGCTGATCGCCGCCGCCAAGCCTCATGCCGGCCGCATCGTCACGTTCGGGCTCGACCGCGGCGCCGACGTGTATGCGATCGAGACAATGCGCACGCCGACCGGCGGCACCTTCGTCTCGGCGCGGTTGGGCGAGGAGGAGCTGAGCTACACGCTGTCGCAACCGGGCGCGCATTGGGTGTCGAACAGCCTCGCGGTGCTCGCGGCGGTGCAGGCGGCGGGCGGCGATCTCGCGATGGCGGGGCTGGCGCTCGCCGAACTGGGCGGGCTGCCGGGGCGCGGCGCGCGGTTCGTGGCGCCGGTCGATGGCGGCGAGGCGCTCGTCATCGACGAGAGCTACAACGCCAATCCTTCATCGATGCGCGCGACGCTGGCGGTGCTCGCGGCCGAAACCGCGTCGCGCAAGATCGCGGTGCTGGGCGAGATGCGCGAGCTGGGCGACAAAAGCGACGCGTATCACGCCGATCTCGCCGAGCCGCTGCTGGCTTCGGGCGCCGAGGCGGTGCTGCTCGTCGGCAAAGCGATGGCGCCGCTTGCGAACGCGCTTGAGGGGCGGATCGATTTCGTTCATGTGCCCGACGCCGCGGCTGCGCGCGACCGGCTGGCGACGATGCTGGCGCCGGGCGACGCGGTGCTTGTCAAGGGATCGAACGGGGTGGGGCTCGCAAGCGTGGTTGCCGCGCTCGCGGGCAGGAAATCGTAATGCTGTACCTCATCGCCGAGCATCTGGGCTTCCCCGGCATCCTCAACCTCATCCGCTATCTGAGCTTCCGTTCGGGCGGGGCGGTGGCGACCGCCTTGTTCATCGGCCTCATCATCGGGCCGAAATTCATCGGCTGGCTGCGTGTGCGGCAGGGCAAGGGCCAGCCGATCCGCAGCGACGGGCCGCAATCGCACCTCGCCAAGCGCGGCACGCCGACCATGGGCGGGCTGATGATCCTCACCAGCATGACGCTGTCGATCCTGCTGTGGATGGACCTCAAGAATCCCTATGTCTGGGCGTGTTTGTGCGTGACGCTGGGCTTCGGTGCGATCGGCTTCCTCGACGATTACGACAAGGTGCGCAAAGCGAGCAGCGCGGGTGTATCGGGCAGGATGCGGCTTTTGGGCGAATTCCTGATCGCCGGCATCGCGAGCTGGCTGATCGTGCTCCAGAACGGCACCCATCTCTATCTGCCGTTCCTGATGGGCGTGTCGATCGATCTCGGCTGGTTCTACATCGTCTTTGCCGCGTTCGTGATCGTGTCGTTCGGCAATGCCGTGAACCTGACCGACGGGCTGGACGGGTTGGCGACCATGCCCGTCATCATCGCCTCGGTGACGTTCATGATCATCGTCTATCTGGTCGGCAACGTGAAGTTCGCCGGTTATCTCGGCATCCCGCATGTCGCCGGCGCGGGCGAGCTGGCGATCTTCTGCGGCGCGATGGTGGGGGGCGGGCTCGCCTTCCTGTGGTTCAACGCGCCGCCCGCGGCGGTTTTCATGGGCGATACCGGCAGCCTTGCGCTGGGCGGCGCCCTGGGCGCGATCGCGGTGACGGCGCATCACGAGATCGTGCTCGCGATCGTCGGCGGGCTGTTCGTCGTCGAGGCGCTCAGCGTCATCATCCAGGTCTTCTTCTTCAAGCGAACCGGCAAGCGCGTGTTCAAGATGGCGCCGATCCACCACCATTTCGAGCAACTGGGCTGGAGCGAGCCGACCGTGGTGATCCGCTTCTGGATCATCGCGTTGGTGCTCGCGCTGGCCGGGCTTTCGACGCTGAAATTGCGGTGATGGGGATGCGGCACGCAGCACCTTCACCGCATCCCCGCGCAGGCGGGGATCCATTGGCATGATCACCTGCGACGCCTGGCGCGGCAGACGCTATGCGGTGCTCGGGCTGGCACGCTCGGGCGCGGCGACGGTCCGCGCGCTGCTGACAAGCGGTGCCGAGGTGACGGCGTGGGATGCGGATGAAGGGCGGCGCTCTCAACTCCTCCCCGGCACGGGGAGGGGGACCGTCGGCGCAGCCGATGGTGGAGGGGGCCCCGCCACGAGCGGCACGATTTAGGGGGGGCCCCGCCACCCACCCGCGTCGCGTCTTGGTCCCCCTCCCCGTGCCGGGGAGGAGTTGGTTGTCGCCGATCCCGACGGGCTCGACCTCGCCGGTTTCGACGCGCTGGTCGTCTCGCCGGGGGTGCCGCTCAACCGGCATCCGCTGGCGGCGAAGGCGCGGGGCGCGGGCGTGCCGATCATCGGCGATATCGAGCTGTTCGCCGAGGCGCGGGCCGGGTTGCCGCCGCACAAGGTTGTCGGGATTACGGGCACCAACGGGAAGTCCACCACGACGGCGCTGATCCATCACATCCTCCAGGCCGCGGGCGTGCCGTCGTTGATGGGCGGCAATATCGGGTTGCCGATTCTGGCGCAGGCGCCGCTGCCGGAAGGCGGCGTCTATGTGCTGGAGCTGTCGAGTTACCAGATCGACCTGACGGAAAGCCTCGATTGCGACGTCGCGATCCTGCTCAACATCACGCCGGATCACCTCGATCGGTACGAAGGATTCGAGGGCTATGCCGCGTCGAAGGCGCGGTTGTTCGCGATGCAGTCGGCCGATCACGCCGCCATCGTCGGGATCGGCGATGCCGTATCGGCGGCGATCGCGCGCGCGCTTTCGGGGCGGGGCGAGCATCTCACCAGGATCGCGCCGGGCGTGTGCCTCGATCAATCGCGCTGGCCCGCATTGCAGGGGCCGCACAATGCGCAGAACGCGCTCGCGGCGATTGCGGCGTGCGAAGCGCTGGGGATGCCGGCCGAGGCGATCGATCGCGGGCTTGCGAGCTTTGCGGGGCTGCCGCACCGGATGCAGCGCATCGGCGCGGTGAACGGCGTCGCCTATATCGACGACAGCAAGGCGACCAATCCGGAGTCCGCCGCCCCCGCGCTCGCCGCGTTCGACCGGATTCACTGGATTCTCGGCGGGCTCGCCAAGTCGGACGATCTCGATGCCTGCGCGCCCTGGTTCGATCGTGTTGCGCGCGCCTATACGATCGGCGAGGCGGGGCCGCGCTTCGCCGACATTTTGCGGCCGCATATGGCGGTGGACGAAAGCGGCACGCTCGACGTCGCGGTGCGGCGGGCGGCCGAGGTCGCGACGCCGGGGGAGACGGTGCTGCTGTCGCCGGCCTGCGCCTCGTTCGACCAGTTCCGCGACTATGAAGCGCGCGGCGACGCATTCCGCATGGCCGTGGAGGGGTTGGCATGACCGACATTCGAGCCGATCATTCGGGATTGTGGAAGCGGATGAGGCCGCGCGCCGGGCGCGGCGACGCGACCCCGCTCGCGCTCTGGTTCTGGGACATCGATCGTGTGCTGCTGCTGATCGCGCTGTGCCTGATCGCGATCGGGTTGATCGCGGTAGCGGCCGCCTCGCCGGCGAGCGCCGTGCGCTATTCGGGCGCGCACCATCATATCGCGCCGCTTTATTATTTCTGGCGGCAGCTCGCCTGGGTCGCGATCTCGCTGCCGGTGATGTTCGTGGTGTCGATGCTGCCCGTCCAGACGGCCAAGCGCCTTGCGCTCGCGGGCACCGTCATCTGCTTCGTGCTGCTCGCGCTGGTGCCGTTCATCGGCGCCGAGACGAACGGCGCGCGGCGCTGGTTTTCGGTCGGAATCGGCCAGTTCCAGCCGTCCGAGTTCCTGAAGCCTTTCTTCATCGTGACGACCGCGTGGCTGTTCTCGCTGCGCAGCAAGGACAAGGATCTGCCGGTGCTGCCGCTGACGATGCTGCTGACCGGGACGATCGGCTTCCTGCTGATGCTCGAGCCCGATTTCGGGCAGACGATCATCTTCGGCGCGGTGTGGATGGCGCTGCTGATGATCGCGGGCACGCCGATGCGGACGCTCGCGGCGGTGGTCGGCTGCGTGCCGGTCGGGCTGATCGCCGCCTATATGTTCTACGATACCGCGCGGCTCAGGATCGACGCGTTCCTCTTCCCGACCTCCGATCCGAACGCGATGATCGATCATTATCAGACCGACATGGCCCATGCGACGCTGACCGGCGGCGGGCTGTTCGGCACGGGGCCGGGCGGCGGGGTGATGAAATTCCGGCTGCCCGAGGCGCATACCGACTATATCTTCTCGGTGATCGGCGAGGAGTTCGGGCTGATTTCCTGCGCGATCGTCGCGCTGCTGTTCGTGGCGCTGGTGGCGCGGGTGTTCGTCAAGCTGCTCGACGAGCAGGACGAGTTCCGGCTGCTCGCCGCGGCGGGGCTGGCGACGCAATTCGGCGTGCAGGCGATGATCAACATGCTCGTCAACACCGGCATGGCGCCGTCCAAGGGCATGACCTTGCCCTTCATCAGCTATGGCGGGTCGTCGATGATCGCGCTCTCGATCGGCATGGGGCTGCTGCTCGCCTTCACCCGGCGCAATCCCTTCTTGACGCGCTCGCCCTATAGCGTGCGATGGAGCGGAGCATGACACGCGAACGCCATTTCGTCCTCGCCGCCGGCGGCACCGGCGGGCACATGGTCCCCGCTGCCGCGCTCGCGGCCGAGTTGGGGCGGCGCGGGCATCGCGTCGCTTTGGTGAGCGATGATCGCGGCGTGCGCTTCCCCGGCTTGTTCGAGGAGGTGCAGACGCACGTGCTGCCCGCCGGGCGGCTGTCGGGTGGCCCGATGGGGTGGCTGAAGGCGGGGAGGAATATCCTGACCGGCCGTACGATGGCGCGCGAGCTGTACAGGACGTTCCAGCCCGAGGCGGTGATCGGCTTCGGCGGCTATCCGGCGCTGCCCGCGTTGCTGGCGGCGTTCAAGGCGGGCATTCCGACGGCGGTGCACGAGCAGAATGCGGTGCTCGGCCGCGTCAACCGGCTGGTCGCGCGCAAGGTCGATGCGATCGCCACCTCCTATGCCGAGGTCGAGCGGCTCGACGAGAAGCTCGCGCCCAAGGTGCGCCTCGTCGGCAATCCGGTGCGCGAGGCGGTGCTGGCGCTGCGCGACCGGCCCTATCCCGTGCTCGAGGAGGACGGGATCTTCCGCGTGCTCGTTACCGGCGGCAGCCAGGGAGCGAGCGTGCTGAGCCAGGTCGTGCCGGACGGGCTCGCGATGCTGCCGGTCGCGTTCCGTCGCCGGCTCCAGGTGACGCATCAGGCGCGGATCGAGGATATCGACGCCGCCCGCGCCAAATATGCCGAGCTGGGGATCGCGGCGGAGCTTGCGACCTATCTTCCCGACATGCCGGAGCAGCTCGCCTGGGCGCATCTCGTGATCGCGCGCGCGGGTGCCTCGACGATCGCGGAGCTGACCGCGGCGGGGCGGCCGGCGATCCTCGTGCCGCTTCCGTCGGCCACCGACGACCATCAGACCGCCAATGCCGAGGAGATCACGCGGGCCGGCGGCGCGCGGACGATCCGGCAGGACAGGTTCACGCCGGTCGAGCTGGCCAAGCAGATGCAGAAGCTGGGCCTCGATCCGGCGGCGCTCACCAATGCGGCGGCGCGGGCGCGGCGCTGCGGGCGGCCCGACGCGGCGCACGATCTCGCCGATCTGGTCGAGAGCCTCGGCGCGCCCAAACGGCCGGCAGAGATCGGCGTGCCGTTGCCCGCGGCCGCCGACGGAAAGCCGGCCTTCGCATGAAGTGCGTCGGGACCGATATCGGCATGATCCATTTCGTCGGCATCGGCGGGATCGGCATGTCCGGCATCGCCGAGGTGATGCACAATCTCGGCTATAGCGTGCAGGGGTCCGACGTTACGGACGGCTATGTCGTCCAGGGGCTGCGCGATCACGGCATTCCGGTGGAGATCGGGCACCGGCCCGAGAATGTCGACGGCGCGGCGGTAGTGGTCGTTTCGACGGCGGTGAAGCGCGGCAATCCCGAGGTCGAGGCGGCGCTCGAACGGCGCATTCCGGTGGTGCGGCGCGCCGAGATGCTGGCCGAGCTGATGCGCCTGAAATCGACCGTCGCGGTGGCGGGGACGCACGGCAAGACGACGACGACCTCGATGATCGCGGCGTTGCTCGATGCGGGCGGGATCGATCCCACGGTGATCAACGGCGGGATCATCAACAGCTACGGCTCGAACGCGCGGCTGGGCGCGAGCGACTGGATGGTGGTCGAGGCCGACGAGAGCGACGGCAGCTTC
>CAZXFY010000014.1:0-72461 GCA_964639855.1 uncultured Stakelama sp.
CGAGCGGGACAGCTACAGCTATCACCGCGACAAGATGTACGCGAACCTCGCCGTCAGCATGGGCGGCCGCGTCGCCGAGGAGATCATCTTCGGCTACGACAAGGTTTCGAGCGGTGCGAGCGGCGACATCCAGTACGCCACCGGCCTCGCGCGCGACATGGTCACCAAATGGGGTATGTCCGACAAGGTCGGGCCGGTCGAATATTCGCAGCCCGAGGGCGAGAGCTTCCTCGGCTATTCGGCCTCGCAGCCGGTGCGCATGTCGAACCAGACGCAGCAGCTCATCGACGACGAGATCAAGCATATCGTCGAGGGCGGCCTCGCCAAGGCCAAGGCGGTGCTGACCGAGCATATCGATCAGCTCCACGCGCTCGCGGGCGCGTTGCTCGAATATGAGACGCTGAGCGGCGATGAGATCAAGAAGCTGATCGCGGGCGAGGAGATCGGCCGCTTCGACGACGGCCCGACCGCGCAGCCGGTGACGACCGCCGGCACCTCGATTCCCAAGACGCGCCGCCCGAAGGGCCCGTTCGGCACGCCGAAACCGCTGGGGGCGTAAACCCAGCCCTCACAAGCAAAAGAAGCGGCGCCGGGCGATCGGCGCCGCTTTTTTCATGCCTGCGCTTGCTGTCGGCGTGCGCGCCTTTCACCCCGTGCTGACGAGTGACGGCGCGTTGGTCGCCGTCTCATGTAAGCGGGAACATAGGGAGGCCGGCGCGTGAGCGGGTCAGTCGGCGGCGGGCGGGGGCGCGGGCGTTTCGACCGGCGTGCTCGCCGGATCGGTGAGGTGGACGCCCGCGAGGCCGATCGCGCCGATCGCGAAACCGCCCAGGAACTGCCAGAAAAAATCGGACTTCAGGATGGTCCGCATTGTTCTCGACCTTTGTTTCCATCCTGCGGCGCAAACCGCAAATTCACGACGGACCGACAGGGGTTCGAAAACCCGTCGGTCGGTTTCAGACGCACGCTGGTAATGTGGCGGCGCTTAACGAATGCTGGGCGGCCCGTTCATCTCAGCGCAGCACAAGCTGCCTGGATACGCTCGCATGCTTCGAGGAGCAGCGCGTCCGAGGTCGCGTAGCTGATCCGCATTGCGGGCGATAGGCCGAATGCGACACCCGGCACCACCGCGACCTTCGCGTCCTCCAGCAGATATTCGGCGAAGGCCGAATCGCTGTCGATCGTCTTGCCGCTCGGGCTCGCCTTGCCGATGAGCTGCGAGAGTTCGGGATAGACGTAGAAGGCGCCCTCCGGCCGCGGGCAGGTGATGCCGTCGGCCTGGTTGAGCATCGAGACGACGAGATCGCGCCGCCCCTGGAACGCCTGCGCGCGTTCCTTGAGGAAGCTCTGGTCGCCGGTGAGCGCCGCCACCGCCGCCGCCTGCGCGATCGAGCAGGGGTTCGATGTCGATTGCGACTGGAGCTTCGCCATCGCCTTGATCAGCCACGGCGCGCCGCCCGCGAAGCCGATCCGCCAGCCGGTCATCGCATAGGCTTTCGAGCAGCCGTTGACCGTCAGCGTGCGCTCGTAGAGCGACGGGCAGACCTGCGCGATCGTCGCGAACTCAAAGTCGTCATAGACGATATGCTCGTACATATCGTCGGCGAACACCCAGATATCGGGGTGCCGCTCGATCACCGCGCCGAGCGCCTTCAACTCGTCGGCGGTATAGGCGGCGCCGGTGGGGTTGGAGGGCGAATTGAGGATCACCCATTTGGTCTTGTCGGTGATCGCCGCTTCGAGCGCCTCGGGAGAAAGCTTGTAGCCCTGCTCGGCCCCCGCCTCGGCGAAGCACGGCACGCCGCCCGCGAACAGGACGACATCGGGATAGCTCACCCAATAGGGCGCGGGGATCACCACCTCGTCGCCCGGATCGAGCGTCGCGACCATCGCGTTGAACAAGGTGTGCTTGCCGCCGACATTGACGGTGATCTGGTTCGCCTCATAGGCGAGATCGTTGTCGCGCTTGAACTTGGCGGCGACCGCGGCCTTCAATTCGGGCGTGCCGTCGACATTGGTGTATTTGGTGCGCCCCGCGCGGATCGCCTCGATCGCGGCGTCCTTGATGAAATCGGGCGTGTCGAAATCGGGCTCGCCCGCGCCCAGCCCGATCACATCCACCCCGGCGCGCTTCAGCTCCAGCACCTTGCTGGTGATCGCGAGCGTGGGCGAAGGCTTGATGCGGCCGAGCGCGGCGGAAGGTTGCATGAGCGAAATGTCCCCTCGAGGAAAGCGGGGGCGCTATAGACCCGCCTCGTTCGCAACTGCAACAGCGGGAATGAGGCCGCGCAGTGCGTTGCCGATGAAGAAGCCGCCGGCGAGGTCCCCGGGCATCAGATCGCCCTCCACCGCGCGGCCGCTTTCGATAAGGTCGGCACGCAGCACGCCGGGCAGCAGCCCGCACGAGAGCGGCGGCGTCACGAGCCGGCCGTCGCGTTCGACGAAGAGGGTGGTGAAGCTGCCTTCGGTGAGGAACCCTTGGGCATCGACGAAGGCGATTTCGGCCGCGCCCGCCGCCGCCCGCGCGCGATCGTAAAGGCCGCGATCGCTCGTCTTGTGCGCGAGGCGCATGTCGCGCGGGCCCACCGGGCGCGGCACGATCGCGACCTCTACCGGCAAAACGGGCGCGGGCGGCATCGGCGAGACCTGGATCGCAATCGCGCCCCCGGGTGCGAGCAGCAGCCGGATACGGCGCGGCTCGCGCAGGCGGAAGGTCGCGGCCTGAAGCTCGTTGCGCGCCTCGTGCCGATCGAAAGGGAAACCGAAGGTGAGCGCGCTCGCCTTCATCCGCGCGAGATGCCGGTCGAGCAAGGCGATGCCCGCGTCGGGATCGAACGCCATCGTCTCGACGAGGTCGAAGCGCCGCTGCCCCGCGGAGACGAACGCGCCCTTGGCGAGGCATTCGGCCCATTCCTCGGCCGCGGTCGAATCGGCGACCACCCCCGAGCCGAGGCCGAGCCGCGCCGTCTCCTCGCCATGGGCCAGCTCTAGCGTGCGGATCGCGACGTTGAAGATCGCGTCGCCGTCCGCCGAAATCCGCCCGATCGCGCCGGTATAGACGCCCCTTGCATGGTCTTCGATCTCGGCGATCACCTCGCTCGCGCGGATCTTGGGGGTGCCGGTGATCGAGCCGCACGGGAACAGCGCCTCGATCACATCCACCGCATCGCGCCCGTCGGCGATCTCGGCGGTGACGTCGGACACCATCTGGTGGATCGTCGGATAGGTCTCGACCGCGAACAGGCGCGGCGCCGCGACGCTGCCCGGCCGCGCGACGCGGGTGAGGTCGTTGCGCAGCAGATCGACGATCATCAGATTCTCGGCGCGCTGCTTGGGGTCGGCCGCGAGCCGTTCGGCGGCGGCGCGATCGTCGCCGTCGCCGCGCGCCGCGGTGCCCTTCATCGGGCGCGCGAGCAGCTTGCCTTCATCGAGACGAAAGAAAAGTTCGGGCGAGAGCGAGAGGAGCAGCGTCTCGTCCGTCCGCACGATCGCGCCGTAATGCGCGCGCGCCCGGGCACGCAGGCGGGCATAGAGGGCAAGCGGATCGCCCGCGATCTTCACCTCGGCGGCGAAGGTGAGATTGGCCTGATAGATATCGCCCGCCGCGATGTAATCGAGCACGCGCGCGAGGCGCCGGTCGTAGTCCCGGCTGTCGATCATGGGCTTCGGCGCCGTGCACCATGCACCTGCCGGATCGGGGAGCAGCGCCGCCACCTCCTCGGCCGCAAGCGTCTCGACGCGCTCGAACAGGCCGAACCAGAGGAGCGGGCGATCGTCGGCGCGCGCGGCGATGCGCGGCTCGATCCCCGCGCCGGCGGCATAAGCGAGATAGCCCGCCACGTGCAGCCCCTCGCGCTGTGCCGCGCGCAGCGCGGCGAGCGCGGGCCGCACCTCGCCGGGCGCGCGCGCCTCGACGATCCGCACCGGCGCGCGATAGAGCGTCGCGCCCGCGCTGCCGGCGCCGGCGTCATCGAGCAGGACGAAGGGAGTATCGTCGGCGAGCATCTGTGCACCAGATGCACGCCAAGAGCGGGGTCGGGCAACCCTCATGCCTGGCCATCATCCGCCACCCCAGCGAAAGCTGGGGTCTTTCGATCTCCGGAGATGCCGGCTTTCGCTGGCATGACGGCCGGGAGGAACGGCTTGTGGCGCCTGGCCGCCCCGCCTATTTCGGCCGTATGCCTCAGCCTCCCTTGCGCGCTGCGATTCTGCCCGTCACGCCGCTTCAGCAGAATTGCACCCTGTTGTGGTGCACCGAAACGATGAAGGGCGCCTTCGCCGATCCCGGCGGCGATCTGCCCAGGCTGAAGGCGGCGGCCGCGCATCACGGCGTCGATATCGAGAAGATCATCCTGACCCACGGCCATATCGATCATTGCGGCGAGGCCAAGCCGCTTGCCGACGAGCTCGGCGTGCCGATCGAAGGGCCGCACGAGGAGGACCGGTTCTGGATTTCCCGGCTCGATGAGGACGGGCGCAATTACGGCATAAGCGGCGTGCCCTTCGAGCCCGACCGGTGGCTGCTGGAGGGCGATCAGGTGACGGTCGGCAATCTCACGCTCGACGTCTATCACACGCCCGGCCACACGCCGGGGCACGTCATCTTCCACCATCGCGAATCGGCGCTGGCGCTGGTCGGCGACGTGCTGTTCGCCGGATCGATCGGGCGCACCGATTTCCCGCTCGGCAACCACCAGGCGCTGCTCCGGTCGGTGGTCGAGAAGCTTTGGCCGCTGGGCGACGACACTGCCTTCATCCCCGGCCACGGCCCGACCAGCAATTTCGCGCATGAGCGGCGGCACAATCCGTTCGTCGGCGACGCGGCGATGGCGAGGTAGGCAGGATCGCGGAGCGCTCGTACGGCTCCTCCGTGCCGCCCTCCCGACTCTCGTTCGCAGCGTATAGCGGATCACAGGCCGCCGCGCCGCTTGCAACGGCGCGCGAAATCGCTATAGCGCCACGCTTCGCGATGCGTCTGGCCGTGGTGCCTTCCGCGGCCTTGCGGGGCTGTCGGTTGCTTCCCACCGCGTTCGGGCCTATCGCGCCTTCTTAATTCCAGTCGAGACAAGGTGCCGAAATGGCCGTCCCCAAGAGAAAGACTACGCCCTCGAAGCGCGGCATGCGCCGGGCCCACGATTCGCTGAAGGCGGAAGCGTTCCAGGAATGCCCGAATTGCGGCGAGCTGAAGCGGCCGCACAATCTCTGCTCCGCCTGCGGCCATTATAACGGCCGCGAGATCGTCTCGGTCGAAGGCTGAGCCAGACCAGCCCGAACAGGAGTTCAGCGCGCGTGCCGACCAGCCCCCGGATTGCCGTCGATGCGATGGGCGGCGACGAGGGGCTGGCGGTGATGCTCGCCGGTGTCGCGCGCGCGCGGCGCCGGTTCGAGGGGATGCAGTTCATCCTGGTCGGTGACGAGACCGCGATCCGCGAGGGGCTGGAGAGTCACCCCAACCTCACTGCGCATTCCGAAATCGTCCACGCGCCCGACACGATCGGATCGAGCGAGAAGCCGAGCCAGGCGATCCGCCGCGCCAAGACGACCTCGATGGGCATTGCCATCGACATGGTGAAGCAGGGCCGCGCGGGCGCCGCCGTCTCCTCGGGCAATACCGGCGCGCTGATGGCGATGGCGAAGCTCGCGCTGCGCACGATGCCCGGCATCGATCGGCCCGCGCTCGCCGCCCTGCTGCCGACGCTGGGCGACAACGACGTCTGCGTGCTCGATCTCGGCGCCAATACCGAGTGCGACGCGCGCAACCTCGTCCAGTTCGCGGTGATGGGCGCGGCCTATGCGCGCACCGCGATGGAGCTTGCGAACCCGCGCGTCGCCTTGCTCAATATCGGCACCGAGGACCAGAAGGGCACCGACACGATCCGCGAGGCGGCGGCCGTGCTGCGCGGCGCGGACCACCTGCCGCTCGATTTCACCGGCTTCATCGAGGGCGACCGGCTGTCGCGCGGCGAGGTCGACGTGATCGTATGCGACGGCTTTTCGGGCAATATCGCGCTCAAGACCGCCGAGGGTACCGCGCGCTTCGTCGCCGATCTGCTGCGGCGCGCGTTCCGGAGCTCGGCCCGCTCGAAGATCGGCTTCCTGATCTCGCGGCCCGCGACCGAGCTGCTGCGCCACCATCTCGATCCCAACAACCATAATGGTGCGGTTTTTCTCGGGCTCAACGGCCTCGTCGTGAAGAGCCATGGCGGCGCGACCGAGCTGGGCGTCGCCACCGCGATCGGCGCCGCGGCGAAGATGGTGCGTGACGACCTCACCCGCCGCATCATCGACGATCTCGGCAACGTCCGGGCCGAGGCGGCGTGACGCGCCGGTCGGTCATCACCGGCACCGGCTCGGCGCTGCCCGGGCGGCGCGTGTCGAACGACGAACTCGCGCAGACCGTCGATACGACGGACGAATGGATCGTCGAGCGCACCGGCATCCGCTTTCGCCACATCGCCGGGCCGGACGAAACCACCGCGACGCTCGCCTGTGACGCCGCAAGGGCCGCGCTTGCCGCTGCCGGCGTGCCGGCTGAGGACGTGGACCTGATCGTCCTGGCGACCGCGACGCCGGACCAGACCTTCCCCTCGTCTGCCACCAAGGTGCAGGCGATGCTGGGCATCGACGATTGCGTCGCGTTCGACGTCGCCGCGGTCTGCTCGGGCTTCCTCTACGCGCTACAGGTCGCCGATTCGATGCTGCGCGCGGGAAGCCATGCGCGCGCGCTGGTGATCGGTGCCGAGACGTTCAGCCGCATCCTCGACTGGGAGGACCGCGCGACCTGCGTGCTGTTCGGCGACGGCGCGGGCGCGATCGTGCTCGAAGCGCAGGACGCGCCCGACGCGGGCGGCCGCGGCATCCTCGCGACGCGGCTCCATGCCGACGGACGGCACAACGAATTGCTCTATGTCGATGGCGGCCCCTCGACCACGGGCACGGTCGGCAAGCTGCGCATGAAGGGGCGTGAGGTGTTCCGCCACGCCGTCGTCAATCTCGCCGCGGTGATGGAGGAATCGCTCGGCGCGGCGGGGCTCGATTCGGGCGATGTCGATTGGGTGGTGCCGCACCAGGCCAATGCCCGCATTCTCGACGCGACCGCACGCAAGCTGGGGCTCGCGCCCGAGAAGGTGGTCGTCACCGTCGATGAGCATGCAAACACCTCGGCCGCTTCCGTCCCGCTGGCGCTCGATACGGCGGTGAAGGACGGCCGGATCAAGCCCGGCGACGTCGTCGTGCTCGAGGCGATGGGCGGCGGCTTCACCTGGGGCGCCGCGATCGTCCGCTTCTGACGCGCGACGCGTTGCGACTTCAGCGTAACAAAGGCTCTTTCCGGCCGCTCGCGCAATATGTTACTCTCCTGAGAAGGTAGTCGGGAGACACGAAGACCATGAGCGACGCAGGAACGATGACGAGAGCCGATCTCGCCGAGGCGATTCATCGCCGGGTCGGGCTGTCGCGCGCCGATTCGGGCAAGATGGTCGAAGGCGTCCTGCGCCACATGTGCAGCGCGCTGGCCGATGGCGAGAACGTCAAGATTTCGGGCTTCGGCACCTTCGTGCTGCGCGACAAGGGGGAGCGGATCGGCCGCAACCCCAAGACCGGCGTCGAGGTGCCGATCGCGCCGCGCCGCGTGCTCACCTTCCGCGCCAGCCAGATGATGCGTGACCGCATCGTCGAAGCGGGGTAGCAGCAGCGTGCCCGGCGGTCCCGAAAAGGCCGACACCGCGTTCCGCACGATCGGCGAGCTTTCGCGCGAGACCGGGCTTCCCCAGCACGTCCTGCGCTATTGGGAAACGCGCTTTTCCCAGCTTCGCCCGCTCCAGCGCGCGGGCAAACGCCGCTATTACCGCCCCGAGGATGTCGCGCTGGTGCGCCGCATCGACGCGCTGCTCAACCGCGAGGGCTATACGATCAAGGGTGTCCAGCAGGTGCTGGCGAAAAAGACCGCGCGCCCCGCATCCGCGGCCCCGGCGTCTGCCCCTGCCGATATCGCGCGGCTGCGGACGATCCGCGATACGCTGGCCGAGGCGCTCCGCCGCGACGCGCGCTGATCCGCGTCAGAAATCAACCGCGATCCCCTTGAGCGCCCAATCGCCGTAGCGCACCGGATTCGTGCCGAGCGGGTCCGCGACGGCCTTCGCGGCCCGGGGCTCGGGCACCGGCGGGCTCTTCGAAAGATAGGCAGGCGGTTTCACATGCGGCGGGCGCTGGCCCATGGCGATATCCTCGTTGCGAGCACTCGGCCTCTACATTGGTGCCGCGGCGGCGCCTTGCCAAGCATCGTCAGGCCGCGCGGCACGTTTTCTCCGGCCTGTCCTACAGCCCCCGACCTGTGGCAGAATGGCGCGATGACCGATAATCCCCCTTGCGCGCGCTTCTTTCCCGTCCGCGACACGAGGCCGGCGAGCGCCTACACCCGAAGCACCGTCAATTTCGTCAACTTCGCGCGATCCGTTTCACGCGCATGACCCGGCCCCCGCGTCGCCCCATGGATGCCCCCGGCGTCCCCGCCCGGCGCGCCGCGCTGCGCGTTCTCGATGGCGTGCTGCGGCGCGGAGAAGCGCTCGAATCCGCGCTCGGCCCCGCCACGCGCGGGCTCGACCGGGCGGACGACCGTGCGCTCGCGCACGCCATCGCGGCAGAGGTGTTGCGGCGGCTTCCCGAACTTGACTCGCTGATCGATTCGGCGACGCGAACGCCACTCCCAGGCGACGCCAAGGCGCGCGCCGCGCTCCGCATCAGCCTCGCCCAGGCGCTCGCGCTCGGCACCCCGCCGCACGCCGCGATCTCGACCGTGCTGCCCTTGGTCGATGGCGGTCCGCGCAAGCTCGTCCATGGCGTGTTCGGCACGCTGATGCGGCGCGAGGCGCGGCTCGCCGAAGTGCCCGTGCTGCCCGAGGGTGTGGCGTCGCGCTGGCGCGCCGCCTGGGGGGAGCGCGCCGTCGCGGCCGCCGCGCGGGCGATCGCCGCGCCGCCGCCGCTCGATCTGACCTTCGCCGACCCGCAAGACCCGCTGATCGCCGGACTCGATGGCATCAGCCTGATGCCCGGCCATCTCCGGCTCGCCGAATCGGGCCCCGTCACCGCGCTCCCCGGCTTCGACGAGGGCCGCTGGTGGGTGCAGGATATTGCCGCCTCGCTCCCCGCGCGGCTGATCGGGCATGGCGAGGGCCGCGCCATCGATCTGTGCGCCGCGCCCGGCGGCAAGACGATGCAGCTCGCCGCCGCGGGCTGGCGCACCAGCGCGATCGACAGTTCGGAAAGTCGTCTCGCGCGACTTCGCGACAATCTGGCGCGCACGCATCTTACCGCCGAGGTGATCGCCGCCGACGCGCTCGACTGGTCCCCGGCGGAACCCGCCGATACGGTGCTGCTCGATGCGCCGTGCAGCGCGACGGGCATCTTCCGCCGCCACCCGGACGTGCTCCACCGCGTCCGCCCGGCGGTCATTGAGGACATGGCGGCGCTCCAGGCGCGGCTCCTCGCCCGCGCCGCGACGATGGTGCGCCCCGGCGGGCTGCTCGTCTATGCCACCTGCTCGCTCGAACCGCAGGAGGGCGAAGCCCAGGTCGATCGCTTCCTCGCCGATCATGCCGATTTCGCGATCGATCCGGCGCTCGCCGATGAGCTTCCCGACGATCTTCCGCCTCACCCGCGCGGCTGGCTACGCACGCTCCCCGGCACGCTCGCCGATGCGGGCGGCTGCGACGGCTTCTTCATCGCGCGGATGATGCGGGTCGGCTGATTCCCGTTCGTGCTGAGCCTGTCGAAGCATCGTTTTTTCTGTCGCCATGGGCAAGAGCGGCCCTTCGACAAGCTCAGGGCGAACGGCGGTGAGACGAGTGCCCCATTGCTTGCGGCTATACCGTCACATGCTACATGCGCATCTCATGGCCGACATCCGTATCGCCCCTTCGATCCTCAGCGCCGACTTCGCGCGGCTCGGCGAGGAAATCCGCGCCATCGACGAAGCGGGCGCGGACTGGATCCATGTCGATGTGATGGACGGCCATTTCGTGCCCAACATCACGATCGGCCCCGCCGTGGTGAAGGCGCTCAGGCCGCACACCGCCAAGCCCTTCGACGTCCATCTGATGATCTCGCCGGTCGATCCGTTCCTGGAGGCGTTCGCCCAGGCGGGCGCGGACACGATCACCGTCCATCCCGAGGCGGGGCCGCACGTCCACCGCACGATCCAGGAGATCAAGCGGCTCGGCAAGCGCGCGGGCGTGGTGCTCAATCCGGGAACCCCGGCCAAGATGCTCGATTATCTGATCGAGGAGGTCGATCTGGTGCTGGTGATGAGCGTCAATCCGGGGTTCGGCGGGCAGCGCTTCATCGAAAGCCAGCTCCGCAAGATCGAAGCGATCCGCACGATGATCGAGAAGCGCGGCCTGTCGGTTGATCTCGAAGTCGATGGCGGAATCGATCGCGAGACGGCGCCGCGCGCGATCGCCGCGGGCGCCAACGTGCTCGTCGCCGGCACCGCCACCTTCAAGGGCGGTCCGGCCGCCTATGCCGACAATATCCGGGCGCTCAGGGGCGGGTGAGCCGGGGCGAAAACGATCCCGCCGCCGACGGTATCGAGGAAGGCAAGCGGCTGATCCGGTTGGGCGGCGAGAAGGGCCTCTCGCTCGCCGAGCGCTTGCAGGACCGCTTCCACCGGCTCACCTGGCGCACGCCGATCCACACGCTGCGGCTGCGCGGCCGCCATCCGCTCAAGCTGATCGCGGTGCCCGAAGACCCCTTTTTCGGCGATGTCGAGCGCGGCCGGGCGCTACTCGACGGCCGGATCGCCTTCCGTGACGAGGATCGCCGGATCGACCGGCTCGATGTCGCGCGGCCGAACGTGTCGCCCGCCTTTCAGGACTATCTCCACAGCTTCGCCTGGCTGCGCGATCTCTCCTCGGTCGCGCCGCGCGCGCAAGCCGCGCCGGTGGCAGAGGACATCATGCGCCGCTGGCTCGCCGCCCATGCCGATACCGTCGCCGATCCGGCGTGGCGACCGGACCTTTGGGGCCAACGCCTGCAATTCTGGACCGCGCATGCGCCGCTGATCCTGTCGAGCGCCGATCTCATCTATCGATCGAGCGTCCTCAACACCCTCGCCCGCGGCACGCGCCACATCGATCGCGTCGCCGACAAGCAGCCGGTGGGCGTGCGGCGCGTCGCGACCTGGGCGGGAATTCTCACCGCGGGGCTGCTCATCCCCGGCGGCGAGGCGCGCCGCGCGGTGGGCGAGGCGGGAATCGCCAGGGCGCTCGGCCAATCGGTGTTCGACGACGGCGGCATCGTCTCGCGCAGCCCGCAGGATCAGATCGCGCTGATCCGCATCCTCGCGATGCTCACCAAGGCCTATGAGGTGCGGCGGACGTCCGTTCCCGCTGCGATCGAGGCGACGCTCGCGCAGATGGTGCCTGCGCTCCTCGGCCTCACCCACGGCGACCATGGCCTGTCGAGCTGGCAGGGCGGCGGCCCGGTCGGCGCCGAATCGATCGACCGTCTGGTCGAGGGCACCGGCATCCGCACGCGCCCGCTGCGTCAGGCGCGCGAATGGGGCTATCAGCGGATGGCCGCGGGCAAGGCGGTGGTGATCGTCGATGCCGCGCCCCCGCCCGTCTCACGGCTGGTCGAGGGCGGCTGCGCCTCGACGCTCGCCTTCGAGATGTCCGACGGGCCGGTGCGCCTCGTCGTCAATTGCGGCGGCGCGCGCGCCAGCGTGGCGCAGCTTCCCAAGGAACTCACCGAGGGCCTGCGCACGACCGCGGCACATTCGACGCTGACGCTCGCCGACGCTAATTCGACCGCAATCCTGCCCGACGGAACGCTCGGGCGCGGTGTCGCCGAGATCGAGCTGGCGCGGCAGGAGAGCGAGGCCGCGAGCCGGCTCGAAGCGAGCCATGACGGCTATGCGCGGCGGTTGGGCTTCATCCACCGCCGCCAGCTCGTGCTCGCGGGCGACGGGCGCGAGTTGAAGGGCGAGGACATGCTCCTCCCCGCCGGGCGCCGGGCGCCGAAGCGCGTGCAGACGCCGTTCGCGATCCGCTTTCACCTCGGCGCGCGGGTCGAGGTGACGCAGACCGCCGACGGGCAGGCCGCCTTGCTCCGGCTTCCCGGCGGCGCGGTGTGGCAGTTCCGCTGCAAGGGCGGCGCGCTCGCGATCGAGCCGAGCCTGTGGATCGACGGCGAGGGCCGCCCGGTGCGCACGCAGCAACTCGTGGTGTCGGGCGAGGCCGCGGCGGGCGGCGCGCATGTGAGCTGGGCCTTGAAGCGCGCGGGCTGAGGGTTAAGGGAAGTCGATCCTGAAGACCGTTCGTGCTGAGCTTGTCGAAGCACCGCTCTTCTTCGTCCGCAATCAAGAACGGCCCTTCGACAAGCTCAGGGCGAACGGAAAGACATTATGACCGCCATCCCCATCAAGCGCGCCCTCCTCTCGGTATCGGACAAGACCGGCATCGGCGATCTGGGCAAGGCGCTCGCGGCCAACGGCGTCGAGCTGGTCTCGACCGGCGGCACCGCGAAGGCGCTGCGCGACGCCGGGCTCGCGGTGCGCGACATTTCGGATCTCACCGGTTTTCCGGAGATGATGGACGGCCGCGTCAAGACGCTTCACCCCAAGGTCCATGGCGGCCTCCTCGCGGTGCGCGACGATGAAGCGCACGCCGCCGCGATGGCCGAGCACGATATCGGCGCGATCGATCTCGTGGTGGTGAACCTCTATCCGTTCGCGCAGACCGTCGCGAAGGGCGCCGGCCGCGACGAAGTGATCGAGAATATCGATATCGGCGGCCCCTCGATGGTGCGCTCGGCGGCGAAGAACCACGCTTATGTCGCGATCGTCACCGATCCGGCCGATTATGCCCTGGTTGCCGGCGGCGCGACCACGCTCGACGACCGCAAGCGGCTCGCCGCCAAGGCATTCGCCGCGACCGCCGCCTATGACGCGACGATCGCCTCCTGGTTCGCCTTCGCCGATCAGGGCGAATGCTTCCCGCAATCGCTTTCGGTGCCGCTCACCAAGGGGCAGGAGTTGCGCTACGGCGAGAATCCGCACCAGTCGGCGGCGCTCTATCTCGCCACTGGCGGCGGCGTGCACGGAATCGCGCAGGCCGAACAGGTGCAGGGCAAGGCGCTAAGCTACAATAATTACAACGATGCCGATGCGGCGCTCGAATTGCTCGCCGAATTTCGCGACGCAGAGCCGAGCGCCGTCATCGTCAAGCATGCCAATCCGTGCGGCGTCGCCACGGGCGCGAGCCTCCTCGATGCCTATAACGCCGCGTTCGCGTGCGATACCGTGTCGGCGTTCGGCGGGATCGTCGCGCTCAACCGGCCGCTCGACGCAGCAACCGCGCGCGCGATCACGTCGATCTTCACCGAAGTGGTGATCGCCCCCGATGCGGACGAGGAGGCGCGCACGATCTTCGCGGCCAAGAAGAATTTGCGGCTGCTGCTCACCGGGGATCTGCCCGATCCGGCGCGGCCGGGCCTGACGATGAAGTCGATCGCGGGCGGGATGCTCGTCCAGTCGCGCGATGCGGCGCTGATCGAGGGCGATCTTCGCGTCGTCACCAAACGCGTGCCGACCGAGCAGGAGCTTGCCGATTGCCGCTTCGCCTGGACGGTGGCCAAGCACGTCAAGTCGAACGCGATCGTCTATGCCAAAGGCGGCAGCACGGCGGGGATCGGCGCCGGGCAGATGAGCCGCGTCGAATCGGCGCGCATCGCCGCATGGAAGGCGAAGGATGCGGCCGAGAAAGCAGGCTGGGCCGAGCCGCGCACGATCGGCTCGGCGGTGGCGTCGGACGCGTTCTTCCCCTTCCCCGATGGCCTGCTGACCGCAGCCGAGGCGGGCGCGAGCGCGGTGATCCAGCCGGGCGGCTCGGTCAACGACGACAAGGTGATCGCCGCGGCCGACGAGGCGGGGCTGGCGATGGTCTTCACCGGAATGCGCCACTTCCGGCATTGAGCGGCGGGGCGCCGCTGCGTCAGCGCGTACCTTCGATCACCGGCAGCGTCGCGTCGTCGGCACTGGGCAGCTTGCGAAACAGCGTCCGGTCCTCGGGGCCGAACGCCCATTTCCACAGCACGAACAGATAGCTCGCCGCGATCGCGGGGATACCGATCACCAATTCGGTCCATTCATAGCGGTGCGGCAGCGAGGTAAAGACGGTGCCAACCAGGATGGCCGTCAGCGCCGCCCAGAGGAGCGGCCAGCGATAGCCGGTGACGGGCGCCTTCAAGATGCCGCGCAGCAGCAGCGCCTTGATCCCCGAGGTGATCGTCACCGACACCATAAGCGCCACCGCCGGTCCCGCGGCCTGATAGGCGGTCGGCCAGCCCGCCTCGCGCATCGCGACGACTAGGCCGAAGCTGAGCGCGATCTGCACGCCCAGCATCGTCAGCGAGATCATCAGGTTGCGATGCCGCGCGACATAGACGAGCGCCGATTCGCACACCGTTCCCGTCGACGCCAGCACCTCCGCCGTCAGCAGGAAGCCGAGCGCGGCGGTGCCCGCGACGAATTCGGGGCCGACGATGCCCATCACCGCTTCGCCGGGTATCGCCCCCATCAGCGCGATCCCCGCCTGTGCCGCCATCGTCCAGAAGCCGACCTGGCGCACCTGGTTGGCGACCGCCTTCAGGTCATTGTCTGCGAGGCTCCGCGTGATCACCGGCCCCATCACCGGCTCGAAGCTGGTCTTCAGTTTTTGCGGCAGCGAGGCGACCTGCTGCGCCATGTAATAGATGCCGACCACGCCCGGCGCGAAGAGCAGGCCGAGGATGAAACGATCGACGTTGCGCGTGCCCCATTCGATCGCGTCGGCACCCGCGAGCGGCATGTTGCGGCGGGCGAGCCGGAACAGCTCCGACAGCTCCGGGCTCCAGCCGTGGGGAAGGCCGTAGCTCTTCACGAAGGGGATGAGCGAGGCGATCATCGCCGCCGCCATCGAGGCGACATAAGCGAGGACGAGGCCGTCATGATAGGAGACGTAGGACATTGCCCAGGCGGCGATGCTGATCGTCCAAGGCTCGACCACCGCCCGCGCACGCACGGTCGATTTGATGTCGAGCCGGTAAGCGAGCGCGGCGAGGCTGACGTCGGACCAGGCCGTCGCGAAGATGATGCACGGCAGGAAGCGGTCGAGCCCGCGGATATTGCTGTCGGGATACATCACCTGTGGAAAGGCGATCAGGATGACGCTCGCGATCAGCGACATGACGAAGGCGAGCGCCATCGCATCCCACACGACATGGACGTGCGGCCGCTTGGTGGTGGCGAGCGCCTGCGCCAGCCCGCGCTTGAGACCGAGGGTGGCGAGTAGCGCCGCCAGCTCGACCACGACGACGGCGAGCGCGAACCGGCCGACCAGCTCCGGCCCGTAGAGTCGCCCCGCGATGAACAGGAACGGCAGCCGCGCGATCAGCCGAAGCGCGAAGCCCGCGACATTGGTACGGCCGCCCTTGGCGAGCGCGGCAATGTCGGCCTTGTCGGTCATTCGAGATCGAGCATCGGCTGCTCATCGTTCGCCTTGCCCATATCAGGCAGCGCTGTTCGAGTGATGTTTCGGCCGAGCGCGTAACAATAGGCGGCGGTCGGCATGACAGGGACTTCCAGTCGATCGATGTCGAGCGTCGTCTGGACAGTTCGGCTCGTCATTCGGCATTCTTCGATCGAGGGATTGTTGGCGATGAAGGTGCGCAGCGCGTTTCGTTCGGACGGTTGGTGCACCGGACGATCGGACCATTTGAGCTCCACCGCCCATTCGGGTTTCAACGTCGGACCAAGATGGACGACGTCGACCTCGCCGTCGCGCCACCTGGCATAGCGCAGATTTCGCGATGCCGGAGAGTGCTGCCATTGCGAGAAGATCGCCGATTCCGCCAACCGGCCGATCAGCCCGGTGTCGTCGGACCTGACCGGCGTGAACAATGCCGACCGCATCGAAGGATTGTTGAGATACACCTTGAAGTTGCGCTCGCGCTGCATCTTGCGACCGTTCTGATCGACGGTCTGGACCTTGATGATCAGGAACGCGCTTTCGAGATATTCGATATAGCGTTTGATGGTCGGCTTGGTCAGCCCCGACTCGCGGGAGATATTCTCCAGACTGGCCTCGTTTCCGGCATTATATGCGAGAAAGGAGAACAGCCGGTTCAATTCCGGAATATCGTTGATGCCGTAGAGCGCGGGCAGATCCTTGAGAAGAACCTTGTCGATGATGTCGTCGCGTACGAATCGATCGGGATCGTTCCTGATTTCCGGGTTGAGGACCGCCTCGGGATAGCCGCCGTGATTGATGTAATCGATGAACGCGGCGTTGAGCCGTTCGATATCAATAAATCGATATTCGGACCCTGCCTGCACCTCGACCAGCTCGTCGTCGAGGCCGACGAAACAGAGAAACTCATGAAACGTTAGGGGCGGAAGCATGAATTCCGAAAAACGTCCCGCGCCCGATTCGCGGGACTTCAGCCTCAGCGCGGCGGCCGCGGAGCCGGTGGCGATGAATTTGATCGCGGGATAGCTATCCACCAAATCCTTGAGATGTCGTTCCCAGTCCTTGAGATACTGAATTTCATCGAAGACGATCAGCGCCGGCGTCTCGGATTCGGGCAACATACCGACGAAGCGCTCGAGCCCGATACCCGAGTAGATCGGCGTATCGATGCTGGCATACAGAATTCGCCGGGCGTCGAATCCTTGTTCGATAGCCCTTGCAACGGTTTGTTTGATGAGCACGGTTTTGCCGACACGTCGCGGCCCGAGCAATACGGCCGCGCGTCGGACACTCCGATTTAGCGCCAGGGCGGCGAACGATTCGAAATATGTCCTTCGTCGGAGCTGCCATTCGGGAACCTTGGCGTCGGCCCTCCACCAAGGGTTGTCGCGGCGGACACGCGCACGGATGTCACCCTCGGAAATCGTCAGCATAGTTTGTGATAACGCTCTTTATCTAACTGTGCAATGTGGCTTATAGTATTGAGTTTAAATAGGAAATCATGAGATTTTAGTGGGCCGCTCCCCAGCTCGGCCCGATGCCGATGTCGATCCCCAGCGGCACCGACAGCTTCACGGCCGGCTCCGCCGCGCCCGCCATCACCGCGCCGATCACCTCGCGCGCCTTCTCCGCATCCCCCTCAGGCAGTTCGAACACCAGCTCGTCGTGCACCTGAAGGAGCATGCGGACGTTGGGCAGCCCCACGTCGGCGAGCGCCCTCGGCATGCGGGCCATCGCGCGCTTGATGATGTCGGCGCTGGTGCCCTGGATCGGCGCGTTGATCGCGGCGCGCTCCGCCCCCTGGCGCTCGTGCTGGACGCGCGACTTGATCCGGGGGAAATGCGTCTTGCGGCCGAACAGGGTCTCGGTGAAGCCGCGCTCGCGCACCGTCGTCAACGTTTCGGCGATGTAGCGGTTGATGCCGGGGAAGCGCTCGAAATAGCGGTCGATCATCGCCTGCGCTTCCTCGACCGAGACTTCGAGCCGGCCGGCAAGGCCCCAGCGCGAAATGCCGTAGAGGATCGCGAAGTTGATCGTCTTGGCGCGCGCGCGGGTATCGCGATTGACCTCGCCGAACAATTCGGTCGCGGTGAGGCCGTGAATGTCTGCTCCCTCGGCAAAGGCCTGTTTGAGTGCGGGCACGTCGGCCATGTGCGCGGCGAGGCGCAGCTCGATCTGCGAATAATCCGCCGCGAGGATGACGTTGCCCGGTCCCGCCACGAAGGCGTCGCGGATCTGGCGGCCGATCTCGGTGCGGATCGGAATGTTCTGGAGGTTGGGGTCGGTCGAACTCAGCCGTCCCGTCTGCGCGCCGGTGAGCGAATAGCTGGTGTGGACGCGGCCCGTTTCGGGATTGATCTGCGCCTGGAGCGCGTCGGTATAGGTGGACTTCAATTTGCTGAGCTGGCGCCAGTCGAGCACGAGGCGCGCGATCTCCGCGCCGAGCGGCTGATCCTTGTTCGCCGCGAGCCGCTCCATCTCGTTGACGTCCGTCGAATAGACGCCCGATTTGCCCTTGCGCCCGCCTTTCAGGCCGAGGCGGTCGAACAGCACGTCGCCCAGTTGCTTGGGGCTGCCGATCGTGAACGGTCCGCCCGCGGCCGCGTGGATGCGGTCTTCGAGCCCGGCGATCTGGTGCGCGAACTCGGTCGAGAGCCGCGACAGCGCCTCGGCGTCGACCTTGACGCCTGCGCGCTCCATCGCCGCGATCACCGGCACGAGCGGGCGATCGACCATCTCGTAGATGCGCGTCGCACCCTCGATCGGCAGTCGTGCCCTGAAGCGGCGCCATAGCCGCAGCGTCACGTCGGCATCCTCGGCGGCGTAGCGGGTGGCGGCCTTCAGATCGACCTCGTGGAAGCCGAGCTGCTTCTTCCCCGTGCCGGTCACGTCCTTGTAGGCGATGCAGGTGTGCGACAGATGCGTCGCGGCGAGTTCGTCCATCTTGTGGCCGTGCAGCCCGGCGTCGAGATCGAAGCTCATCAGGATCGTGTCGTCGAACGGCGCGACCGCGATCCCGCATCGGCCGAGTACGATGCTGTCATATTTGAGATTGTGTCCGATCTTGAGGACGCTTTCGTCCTCCAGCAGCGGCTTCAATTTCGCGAGCGCGGCATCGCGGGCGATCTGCGGCGGGCGCTCGGCGAACATGTCGGTGCCGCCGTGGGCGAGGGGGATGTAGCAGGCGCGGTTGGGTGCGAGCGCCATGCTGACGCCGACCAGCTCCGCCCGGGTCGCGTCCTTGCTCGTCGTCTCGGTGTCGATCGCGACGAAGCCCTGGTGGCGCGCTTCGGCGATCCAGCGGTCGAGCGCCGCTTCATCCACCACCGTTTCATAGGAATCGTGGTCGCAAGGCGGCTCGTCCTCCTGCGGGACGGCGGCCGCCGGCTGCGGCGCGGGTGCGTCGGCGACCTGGCCGAGGCGCAGCAGCAGCGACTTGAAGCCATGGTGTTCGAGGAAGGCGCGCAAGGGCGCTTCGGGAATGCCCTGGAGTGTCAGCTCCTCGAGCGGATGCTCGAGCGGCACGTCGCAGGCGAGCTCGACCAGCTTGCGCGACAGCCGCGCCATCTCGGCATGGTCGATCAGGTTGTCGCGCATCTTCGACGGCTTCATAGTCGGCGCGGCGGCGAGCACCGCCTCGACCGTGCCGTGCTCGCGGATCAGGTCCGATGCGCGCTTGGGGCCGATGCCGGGGACACCGGGCACGTTGTCCACGCTGTCGCCCATCAACGCCAGCACCTCGCCGAGCTTCGCCGGCTCGACGCCGAATTTCTCGACGACGTATTCGGCGCCCAGACGGCGGTTGTTCATCGTGTCGTAGAGGTCCAGCCCCGGCTCGATGAGCTGCATCAGATCCTTGTCGGAGCTGACGATCGTCACTTGCCAGCCTTGCGCCAGCGCGGCCTTGGCGTAGCTCGCGATGAGGTCGTCCGCTTCCCAGCCGTCTTCCTCGATGCATGGCAGCGAGAAGGCGCGGGTCGCATCGCGGATCATCGGGAATTGGGGGACGAGATCCTCGGGCGGGGGCGGGCGGTTCGCCTTGTACTGATCGTACATGTCGTTCCGGAACGACTTGGAGGACTTGTCGAGAATCACCGCGAGATGCGTCGGCCCGTCCGATTTGTGGAGCTCGTCCGCGAGCTTCCACAGCATCGTCGTATAACCGTAGACCGCGCCGACCGGCTCGCCGCGGATGTTGGTGAGCGGAGGGAGCCGATGATAGGCGCGGAAGATGTAGCCCGAGCCGTCGACCAGATAGAGATGATTGGCCATTGCCCGCCCCGCCTACCGCAGCGAGGCGCCGGGCGAAACTAGTTTGCGGCCCGCAGCATCGACAACATCGCCGGCTGTTGCGCCACGACCATATCCGAACGGTGCACATCGTCGGCGATCACAGCGCCCGCGACCGATTGAATGAGGCGCTGGCGCTCGCGCACCGAACGGCTGGTGTCGCCGATCAGCACCGCGACGGTGTAGATACGGCCGTCGGGCGCGGTCAGGATGCCGACATCGTTGAACCCGGCGGTGCGGCCGTCGAAATCCTGCCCCGTGCCCGTCTTGTGGGCGATCGTCCAGTCGTCGGGCAGCAAGGCGCGCAGCCGCGCCCGGCCGGTACGCGTTTCGGACATGGTCTTGATGAGCCATTGGGTCGACGACGGCGAGAGCAATTCCCCCTTCACCAGCCGCGCCAGCGCATCGACGATCGCGTTGGCCGAGGCGCCGTCCATCGGATCGGCGACATAGGCGTTGAACGCCGCCGCGCGCACATCACGAGGCAGCGCCGCCCGCGCCTTCTGGAATGCCCAGCCGCGCGAATATTCCTGGCGCCAGGTGAGCCCCGCGGTGCGGCTCTGGAGCAGCCGCTCGCCGGGGCCGAAGCGGATGTCCCCCAACCGCTTTCGTGCGATCATCGCGCGCACCGCCTCCGGCCCGCCGACATAATGGAGCAGGCGATCGTTCGCGGTGTTGTCGCTGGTGGTGATCGCGCGATGCTCGAGATCGCCGACCGTCGTGGTGTAGCCGTCCTCGTCGACCAGGCTCACCACCGGCTGATGAAACAAGGTGAGATCCGCTTTCCTGATCGTGATCGGATCGTCGAGCTGGAGCCGCCCCTGATCGCGCAGATCGAGCATCGTGATGGCGACCCAGAGCTTGCTGACGCTCTGCTGCGGCATCAGCGTGTCCCCGTTGGCGGAGACCGTCCAGCCCTGATTGACGCTCTGGATGGCGATGCCGACCTTGCCGCCGAACTGGTCGGCGAGCGCCTGCACGGCGGCGACCAGCGGCTGTGGCGGCGCGACACGCGGCGGTGGTGGTGGCGGCACGGGGATCGAGACGCTGTAGCTCGGCAGCGCGACGCGGCCGGCGCTCGCCACCGCGGCGGCACCGGGATCGTCCGACCGGCAGCCCGCGAGCACGGCGAGCACCGCCGCGGCGATCACCGCCGGCCGCATCATCCTCAAGCTCTCGAACATCCGATCAACTCTGCGCCCCGACACCCGTTTTCCGCCCGGAATCATGCGCATTCCTGCGGCATGGCGATATAGAAGACGGTTAATGCTGCGATGAATGCGTTCATTTATGCGATGAATGGCGCCATAGCTTTGTCATTCCAGCGGAACCTCTGCCGGTCGGTTCACGGCACCAGCACGGTATCGACCGCGTGCGGCAGCGTCTCGGGGTAATCGAGCGTGTAATGGAGGCCGCGGCTCTCCTTCCTGTGGAGCGCCGAGCGGACGATCAGGTCGGCGGTCTGGAGGAGGTTGCGTAGTTCGATCAGATCGGGCGTCACGCGGAAATGGCCGTAATAATCGGCGACCTCGTCGGTGAGCATCTTGATCCGGTGCGCCGCGCGTTCGAGCCGCTTGGTGGTGCGCACGATGCCGACATAATTCCACATGAAGCGGCGGATCTCGGTCCAGTTCTGCTTGATGACGACTTCCTCGTCCGAATTGGTGACGCGGCTTTCGTCCCACGCGCGGATCGCGGGCGGGGGCGGCAGATCGCCCCAGCGCGCGGCGATGTGGCTGGCGCACGCCTCTCCGAAGACGAAGCATTCGAGCAGCGAGTTGGAGGCAAGCCGGTTGGCGCCGTGGAGGCCCGATTGCGTCACCTCTCCCGCAGCATAGAGGCCGGGCAGATCGGTGCGGCCGTCGCGGTCGATCACCACGCCGCCGCAGGTGTAATGCTGGGCGGGAACGACGGGGATCGGCCCGGCCGTCATGTCGATGCCGAGGCTCATCAGCTTGTCGTAGATGGTCGGGAAATGCGCCTTCACGAAATCGGGGCCGCGCGCGCTGATGTCGAGATGGACGTAATCGAGGCCGAGGCGCTTGATCTCATGGTCGATCGCGCGGGCGACGATATCGCGCGGCGCCAGTTCGGCGCGCGAATCGAAATCGGGCATGAAGCGATAGCCATTTGTCGGCAATTCGAGTTGCCCGCCTTCGCCGCGCACCGCCTCGGTGATGAGGAAGTTCTTGACCTCGGTGTTGTAGAGGCAGGTCGGGTGGAACTGCATCATCTCCATGTTCGAGATGCGGGCGCCCGCGCGCCATGCCATCGCGATCCCGTCCCCGGTCGCGCCCTTGGGGGCGGTGGAGAAGAGATAGGTGCGCCCGGCGCCGCCGGTCGCCAGAACGGTCGCGCGCGCGGTGAACAGCTCGACATCGCCGGTGTCGCGGTTCACCGCATAGACGCCCCAGACATTGCCCGCGCCCGAATAGCGCGTCTCGTGGCGCGAGGTGGCGAGATCGATCGCGACCCGGTTGGGGACGAGCGTGATGTTGGGGTGCGCCTCGGCCGCGCGCTGGAGCGCCTCCTGCACCGCCCAGCCGGTCGCGTCGTTGACATGGACGATGCGGCGATGGCTGTGGCCGCCCTCGCGGGTGAGGTGGAGCGCCCCATTGTTTTCCGGGCCGTCGGTGTTGAAAGGCACGCCGAGATCGACCAGCCGCTGGATCGCGCGCGGTGCGTTCTCGACAACGAATTCGACGACGGCGCGGTCGTTGAGGCCGGCGCCGGCGATCATCGTATCCTCGATATGGCTCTCGAACGTGTCGCCCGGTTCGAGCACGGCGGCGATCCCGCCCTGCGCCCATGCGGTGGAGCCTTCGTTGAGCGCGCCCTTGGCGAGCACGGTGACGTCGAAGCGCTCGGCAAGGTTGAGCGCCGCCGTCAACCCCGCCGCGCCCGAGCCGATGATGAGGATATCACTGGTGTTCATGCGCGCCATCCGGGAGCGAAGTTGACGAAATTGACCGTGCCGCCGGGCTTTGCCGGAATTGCGCCCGCGACGCGACGCCCCGGCAACACGACGCGCCACCCCGGCAACCGAGACGCGACACCCCGGCGACGGGGACGCGACACCGGCGCGGCAGCGAGGAGGAGGAGCGGGGCCATCGGCTTCCTTTGGCACGAAAGCGGGGGTGTAGGACAGATGCGAACTTTCGGCGGCGCGGTGCCCGATCACCGCAGTGCGTCGAGCGCCTCGCTCGCGCGGGCTGCCCCCACCCCGAGCCCTTCCCTTTCAGGGAAGGGGAGCGTTGGTTATCCGAGGCGTGACGTGGTAGGAGTCTCCCCGAGAGGAGACAGCTCATGCGTATGCTTGTACTCTCGATTGCCGCTGTGTTCATCCTCGCCGCTCCGGCGTCCGCCCAACATCTCGGCGGGATCGTCGGCAGCCCCAACGAGGAGGGGGGCAGCCGCCGGATCGTGCCGGTGACGCCGGGCGTCGGCCCCCAGCTCCGCCAGATCGACGACAATATCGATGATGGACGCGACAGCGGGCAGCTCACCAAGCGCGAGGCCAAGGTGCTGCGGCGCGACAATCGCCAGATCGGGTCGATGCAGGCGCGGTTCGGCCGGGACGGATTGTCGGCAGACGAAATGGCCGAGCTTCGGACGCGGGCCGAGGTGCTGCGTGAACAGGTGAACCTCGCGCGGATGCGGGATCGGGAATAAGATGTATCGCGCCCTGGCACAGGGAACAGGCGCGAAAATCGCATGTGCCATAGCGGCGTTGTTATTTGTCTTGCCCTTATTCGTATCAACGCAGTCGCTGCCAGCCGGGTTTAGCTGGTTTTTTGCGTGGACCGCGCTCTGTGTGGCAGCGATCCTGGCGGATCGTCTGCTGACCTGGGTGACGATCAGTTGCGGTCCGCTCATATTGTTATCCGTGGATTGGCTCGGCGGAGATCGCGCTGTTTTGTGGAGTTGCGATCGTCATAGCAGCAACGGGCACATTGAGCGTGGTGCGGTCGTCGCTCACCCACCAGCGTCGGGGTGAACAGCGCCCGTTGAGGTCATTCCGGGGAGAGGATCGACCTGATGCCCCTCTCCCTTGAATGGGAGGGGCTCCAAGGGAGTGCTTCACCCGTTCGTCGCGCGGGTGAGGTTGAGGAACACGTCTTCCAGATCGGCCTCCCTCGTCGAGACATCGACGATGCCGTAGCCGCCCGCCCGGACCGCCGCGAAGACTTCTCCGGCATTGACCTTGTCCTTGGCGTAGGTGATCGCGAGGATGCGGTCGCCCTTGAGTTCGATCTTCTCGAAGCAGCGGTTGACGGGCGGGGCGGCGACGTCGCGATCGACCGTCACCTCGACCAGTTTCTCCTGCGTCATGCCGACGAGCGTGCGCGTCGGCTCGTTGGCGATGAGCTTGCCGTGGTTGATGATCGCGATGCGATCGCACAGTTCCTCGGCCTCCTCCAGATAGTGCGTGGTGAGCACCACCGTGACGCCCGCCTCGTTCAAGGAGCGCACATAGGTCCAAAGCTGCTGGCGAAGCTCGATATCGACGCCCGCGGTCGGCTCGTCGAGGACGAGCACGGGGGGTGAGTGGACCATCGCCTTCGCCACCATCAGCCGCCGCTTCATGCCGCCCGACAGCGTGCGGGCATAGGCGTTGGCCTTGTCCTCCAGGTGGACCGCGCGGAGCAGCTCCATCGAGCGGCGCCTGTTTTTGGGCACGCCGTAGAGGCCGGCCTGGATCTCGAGCGTCTCGAACGGGGTGAAGAAGGGATCGAACAGGATTTCCTGGTTGACGATGCCGATCGAGACCTTGGCGTTGCGCGGGTGCGCGTCGATGTCGAAGCCCCAGATCGAGGCGCAGCCGCTCGTCTTGTTGACCAGCCCGGCGAGGATGTTGATCAGCGTCGATTTGCCCGCGCCGTTGGGGCCGAGCAGCCCGAAGATGCTGCCGCGCGGGACGGTGAACGTCACGTCGTCGAGCGCCTGCTTGCCGCCTTCATAGGTTTTCGAGAGCTGGTCGATGGCGATCGCGGCGTCGGTCATGGTGGGGGCATCTAGGGTGCGCGCGGGGCCGCGCCAAGCCTTGTCGTCACCCCGGCGAAAGCCGGGGTCTCGCTGTTTCGAGAGATGCCAGCGGTTGCTGGCATGACGACGGGGTTGGCCATTGCTCCTCATATCACCCGCTGCTATCCGCTCCGCCATGATTCCGCCGCCCGAAACGATCCGAGTCACCCAGCGCCGCATCGCGTGCGACGGCACCGGGCAGGGCTTGCCCGCCGCGCTCGGCCATCCGCGCGTGTTCCTCGAGATCGACGAGCACGGCTATGTCGATTGCGGCTATTGCGACCGGCGTTTCGTGCTCGCGAACGGGCCGGCCGACGGGGCCGATCACGCGCAGCTCCCCGACATCGCCGCGGGCGGGAGCCCATCCGGCGACGCGAGCTGATCGCGCCACCTTAGACAAAGCCCGCACGGCCCCTATATCGGCGGGCATGACCATTCCCGCCGATCCGCGCAGCTTCCTCTACGGCCGCGGCCTCGATCCCGACGCGGCGCTTCGCCTCACCGCGGACGCGCTCGGCAAGGTCGATGACGGCGAACTCTACCTCCAATATCGCAAGGCCGAGGCGTTCGGCTTCGATGACGGACGGCTCAAGACCGCGAGCTACGACACCAATTCGGGCTTCGGCCTGCGCGCCGTTTCGGGCGAGACGACCGCTTTCGCGCACGCCAACGAGCTGTCGGCCGCCGCGATAAGGCGCGCCGCGGAGACGATGGCGCTGATCGATCCCTCAGCCCACGCCAAGGCGCCGGCGCCGCAGCGCACCAACCGGCACCTTTATACCGACGCCGATCCGATCGACCTCGTCCCCTTCGCCGCCAAGGTGAATCTGTGCCAAGCGATCGACGCCGCCGCGCGGGCGCGCGACCCGCGGGTGGCGCAGGTTTCGGTGGGGCTGCAGGGATCGTGGAGCATGGTCGAGATCGTCCGGCCGGACGGCTTCGTCGCGACCGATATCCGGCCGCTGGTGCGGTTGAACGTCGCGATCACCGTCGAGACGAATGGGCGGCGCGAGACCGGGAGCTTCGGGATCGGCGGGCGCTATCTCTACGAGCGCCTGATGGGCGAAGAGGTGTGGAACCGCGCGGTGGACGAGGCGCTGGCGCAGGCGCTGGTCAACCTCGAATCGGTCGATGCGCCGGCGGGCGAGATGACGGTGCTGCTCGGCCCCGGCTGGCCGGGCGTTCTGCTCCACGAGGCGGTGGGGCATGGGCTCGAGGGCGATTTCAATCGCAAGGGGACCAGCGCCTTTTCGGGACGGATCGGCGAACGCGTCGCGACGCCGGGGGTGACGGTGGTGGACGACGGCGCGATTCTCGACAGGCGTGGGTCACTCAGCATCGACGACGAGGGGACGCCGACGCAGGAGAACGTGCTGATCGAGGACGGTATCCTCAAAAGCTATATGCAGGACCGCCTCAACGCGCGACTGATGGGGGTGGCGCCGACCGGCAACGGCCGCCGCGAGAGCTTCGAGCATGCGCCGATGCCGCGCATGACCAACACCTTCATGCGCGGCGGCAGCGACGATCCGGCCGAACTGATGGCGCGCGTGAAGAAGGGCATCTACGCCAAGTCGTTCGGCGGCGGGCAGGTCGATATCGTCTCGGGCAAGTTCGTCTTCTCGTGCACCGAGGCGTACGCAATCGAGAACGGCAGGCTGGGCGCGCCGATCAAGGGCGCGACGCTGATCGGCGACGGGCCGACCGTGCTGACCAGGGTGACGGGCATCGGCAACGATTTCTGCCTCGACGAGGGCATCGGCATGTGCGGCAAGGCCGGGCAGGGCGTGCCCGCGGGCGTGGGGCAGCCGACGCTGCTGGTCGAAGGGCTGACGGTCGGCGGGACGGCGGTGTGAAGGCTCAATAGCCGGAGATCAGCATGTCGAGCGCGGCAGAAATGGCCATGTCGTGCTCGATGACGGACGTGACCCGTTCCCGTAGCGCCTTTGCGCTGATCGCTGCGGCAAAATGGGTCTGCATTATCACGCGCTCGCCCTCGATTTCGAAGATCGGGTTGAGACGTGGGGCAACCTGAACGGCCTCCGAGGCCGATCTGAGAGGAACGACGAAGCGGCTATTCAGGTACCTGAGGAGATCGGCCTGACAATCCAGCCAATAGCCCCCTTCCGGCGCCCGGTAGACATCGAATTTCGCCATCAGAAGAGACGATATTTCTCAAGCGGCAGCCCATTCTTTTCTACCCAGGCATTATTCGCCTGGATCGCTTCCCAATGCTCCTCCTTCCAGCGCCGCTCGCGTTCCTTCTTGACCGCGGCGGCCAAGCCCGCCTCACACGCTTGCGATACATTGATGCCGAGTTCCTTCGCGGCGGCGACGGTATCGGCCGGGAGCGACACGTTGGTCGCGCGGCGGCGGGAATCGGATGAGCGGACGGCGCGGCTTGCCATGCGCATAAGATATGCGCATAATGAATGCGCGTCAATGTGAGGCCCCCTTCATGGCCGACTTCTTCGACAGGATCGGCGACGAGCATCGCGATTTCATCGCGCGGCAGCCCGTCTTCTTCGTCGCGACCGCCGCCGCCGCGGGACGGGTCAATCTCAGCCCCAAGGGGATGGACACGTTCCGCGTGCTCGGCCCGAACCGCGTCGCCTATCTCGATCTCGGCGGATCAGGGAACGAGACACAGGCGCATCTTGCGGCCGAAGGACGCATCACGATCATGTTCTGTGCGTTCGACAATCCCGCGCGCATCCTGCGCCTCTACGGCCGCGGCATCGCGATCCTTCCCCAGGACGAGGGTTTCGCCGCGCTTGCCGCGCACTTTCCGCGACTGCCGGGCGTGCGCCAGGTGTTCGACATCGCGGTCGAGAGTGCGATGTCGAGCTGCGGCTGGGGCGTGCCGCGGATGACGCTGGAGAAGGAGCGCGAGACGCTCGTCAAATATCATGCCCAGCAGGATCCGGCGGCGCGGCTGGCGAAGATCGCGGACCGGACCGAGAGCATCGACGGCCTGCCGCTTCGCGTGCAGGACGGCATTCCCGCGTGGGACGCGCTCGACTGATGGCGCTCGCCGAACTCCTCCGCACGGATCGCAACGAGGCGCTTATCATCGTCGGGCGGCTGGAGGCGGCGGGGATTCCGGCGGTCGCGTTCGATGCGGATGCGAGCATTGCGGGCGGCGGCTGGCTGCTCGTGCCCTCGCGCGTGATGGTCGATGAGGACGACCTCGCCGCCGCGCACGCCGTTCTAGAGATGCCGCCGCCCGCTGCCTGATTTTTGGGCAGCGCTTCGCATCTGCACAAAAATTCGCCCGCTCGCGACATCTTGTTACTCCAAAGCGCGGCCTATTGTGCGCCCTCTCGACTCTGGCACGCCGCTTGCGACGCTTCGTTGCGCGAACAGCCGAGGGGGACGCGATGAAGCATGGCGTGAAGGCGATTGGACTGGCCGGAACGGGCGCGGCGATGATGGCGGCATTGCCCGCCTGGGCGCAGGACGCCGCATTGCAGGCGCCGGCGGCAGCCTCGGCGGTGGTGAACAAGGGCGACACCGCCTGGATGATGACCGCGACCCTGCTCGTGCTGATGATGATCCTGCCCGGCCTTGCGCTGTTCTACGGCGGGCTGGTGCGCACCAAGAACATGCTGTCGGTGATGACGCAGGTGGGCGCGGTGGCGGCGCTGGCGATGCTGATCTGGGTGATGTGGGGCTATACGATGGCGTTCGGCGACGGCGGGAATGCCGTGATCGCCGGGTTCGGCAAGGTGTTCCTGGCTGGCGTCACCGCCGCCTCGACCGCGGCGACCTTCACCGACGGGGTTGCAATCCCCGAATATGTCTTCGTCTGCTTCCAGATGACCTTCGCGGCGATCACCGTCGCGCTCGTGCTGGGCGCGGTGGTCGAGCGGATGCGGTTCGCGGCGGTGATGGTGTTCGCCGCCGTGTGGCTGACGATCGTCTATTTCCCCATCGCGCATATGGTGTGGGCGGCGAACGGGCTGTTCTTCATGAAGGGCGCGCTCGATTTCGCGGGCGGCACGGTGGTGCACATCAATGCCGGCGTCTCGGCGCTGGTCGCGGCGCTGATCCTGGGCAAGAGGATCGGCTTTCCGACCGATTACATGGCGCCGCATTCGCTGACGATGACGGGGATCGGCACCGGCCTGCTGTGGGTCGGCTGGTTCGGGTTCAATGCGGGAAGCGCGCTCGAGGCGAACGGGTCGGCGGCGCTGGCGATGATGAACACCTTCGTCGCGACGGCGGCGGCCGGGCTCGCCTGGATGCTCGCCGAACGCCTCAACGGCCACAAGGGATCGGCGCTTGGTTTCTGCTCGGGCATCATTGCCGGGCTGGTCGCGGTGACGCCGGCGGCGGGCAATTCGGGGCCGTTCGGCGCGATCGTGCTCGGCGCGGTGGCGAGCGTGGTGTGCTTCTACGCGGTGTCGGTGGTGAAGCCGCGCCTCGGCTATGACGATTCGCTCGATGCGTTCGGCATCCACGGCATCGGTGGCATGGTGGGCGCGATCGGCACCGGCATCGTCTATGCGCCGGCGCTCGGCGGGCCGGGCGGAGCCGACTGGAGCATGGGGCATCAGCTCTGGGTGCAGCTTCAGACGGTCGCGACCACGATTGTCTGGGCGGCGGTCGGCACCACGATAGCGATCTATGTGGCGAAAGCCGTCACCGGTTTGCGCGTCTCCCCCGAAATCGAGCGCGAAGGGCTCGATCTCGGCGAGCATGGTGAGCGCGCCTATACCTATTGAAAGAGGTTCCTCCTGCGAACATCCTGGCCGGCGCGGCGACGTGCCGGCCTCTTTTCAAGCGTCTGCTCGCCGGAGGCGATCAGACGCGCAGCCCCCGCGAAAGCGGGGGCCTCGTCGTTCCGGTCCGTCGGGACCTGATGGAAAACGTGCTCCTGCTTTCGCAGGAGCACATGGAAGCAACTAAATCCGATCCGAACAGCGTTCAGGCTCCCGCCGCATCGAGATCGTCGACCGTGCGGCGGTCGCGCCACGTCTTCGCCGCGAGCGCCGCGCCGAGCACGAACCCGCCGGGTGCGAGAAGGATGACGGCAGCAAGACCGAGGCGGTTCAGGGCGGTGCGGTTCATAATGCCGGGATAGCCGGAAAAGCTGAACGCCCGATGAGCCGCAGGGCTCAGAAATGGCGCGCGAGCCCCGCATAGCGCTCGTCGATCCGTGTCGCCATGTCGCGCAGGTGCGCGCGCGCCTCGGCGAGGGTCGCGGGTCGATCGGACCAGTCGGGATCGGGATAGTCCCGGATCGCTTCATCGATATTGGTCTCATTCACGAAATCTGGATCGATCGTCGCCGCGCGCAATGCATCGAACGGCGCCAGGAAAACATAGCCGTCGAACAGGTGCGAAAGCGTGAAGTCGCGGTCGCACAGGGCATAGATGCTGCGGTCGGGGATCGTCCCCATCGGCGTGCCGACAAGGTCGAAGCCGACGGGACGGTCGCCGTTCAGGTGCATCACCCGCTCGACCTCGCCGCCGCCGGGCTGTTCGAACGGGTTCGTCGCGCCGGGTAGCGACGGCAGCGACTGGTGCAGCAGGACGTTGGTGACGCGTGCGCCATGGGCGGCAAACAGCCGGTTGCCGAGCGCGTTCGACGTCGTGAGGCAGAAGCCGTCGCTGTCGCTGTGCGTCTCGGGCATCGCGAAGCGCGTGAAGGCGTGGAGCGTCCCGGTCAGCACCAGCGCTTTCTGGTGCCGTTCCAGCACCTCGCGCTCGATCAGGTTCGCGCGGAACGCATCGACCATGTCGCGCCAGAAGACGCGCCGCAGCGTCGCCGGGGTGCGCAGGCCGGTGAACGTGTTCCAGCGATAGACGTAGCTCATGTTGACGATGCGGAACCGCGGGCTGCCCACGGGTAGCGTACGGTTGAACCCCCAGGCCGCCCTGTAGAGCGCGCGATACTCCTTCCAGCTCCACATCACGTTGTAGTGGAACATCAGGCGCTTCGCTGTCTCGGCATCGTAGGTCGGCGCCGTCACCAGCGCGTCGAGCGCGGCCTGGTCCTCCTCGGCGCCGAATTCCATCACGAGGTTGGTGACGCCCGCGGCGTAGAGCTTCGGGATCAATCCGGCGACGAAATCGAGATTCTGCTTCACCGCATGGTCCTCGCCCAGAAGCACGAGATCGGCGGTGTCGAACTTGGAGATCAGATAATCGGCGGGCGAGGCGGCGTGCCGCACCTGTGCCAGTCGGGCGGCATCCTCGTCCGCGTGCCGGCCGACCAGCGGGCCGAGCAGGAAGGTCATCGGGGTCGCCAGCCGATCGGCCCACGCTTTCTCGCTGTGTCCGGCGCCCGGAAATTTGAGACTTTCGAAATTCTTACCCGGCGCCCATCCCGCATCGGCCATGAAGCGCTCGAATTCGGGCGCGAAGGGCGCATAGCGGGCATCGAGCGCCTCGGTACCGCGATCGACATAGATACGGTGCCGTTTCGGCGAGAGGTTGCGCAGCGACACCAATGTCTCGAACGCGCGCAGCACCTGATCGGGATAAAGCGACGGCGGCGGCAGCGGCTGCGCCGGATCGCCGAGCAGCCAATGCATCGAGAGCGACGCCGAGCCCCCGAAGATTTCGGGATATTCCATCTGCGCGTAAAAGGCGATCAGCCCGCCCATCGACGAGCCCATGACGAAGGTGGTCTCGCGACCCGATTCGGTGCGGTAATGCGCGTCGATGAACGGCTTGAGTTCGTTCACGAGGAATTGGAGATAGCGGTCCGATTCGGGCGGTCCGTGCCAGCCCTGCGCGATCAGCTGTCGGGTTGGCTCGGGCAGCAGGTCGACGATCTTCCGCGGCAGATATTCGCGGCCCCGTGCGTCCGTGCTCGCGATGCCGACGATGATCACCGGCGGGATTTTGCGCTCGCGGATGAGGCTCAACACCGTTTCGGCGACGTTCCAGCTCGCGCCGCTCAGCGAGCGGCGCGCGTCGAACAGGTTCTCGCCGTCCTGCATGTAGACCACGGGGAGCCGCTCGGTGCCGTCCTCGTAGCCGTCGGGCAGCCACACGACGACGTCGCGTGCGGGGACGAGGCTCGAGCCGAACGCGGGGTAGCGGACGAGCTTCGCCTCCGCGGATGCCGGGGCGGGCACGACCATTCCGACGAGAATGATCAGGGCGACGACGAAAAGGGATATCCGGCGCACGACGGCGCCTTCGAGATGATCGAGTACCACCATTCCGCTCCCGCCCTATTCGCGATGCGGGCACGATATGGCGTGTGACTCGTGCCGAGAAGTCAGGGGTCCGATGAATACGTATTCGAGCGTTTCGCTCGCGAAACCGCTATTTCACATCCGCCGCCACGAAATCGGCGCAGCGCTCGCCGATCATGATCGAGGGGGCGTTGGTGTTGCCCGAGACGAGCCTGGGCATTACCGAGGCGTCGGCGACGTAGAGCCCTTCGACCCCGCGCACGCGTAGCTTCGGATCACAGACCGCATCTTCGTCCGAGCCCATGCGGCAGGTGCCGACCGGGTGATAGACCGTGTCGGCGCGGGCGCGGATCAGCGTTTCGAGCGCGGCCTCGTCGTCGCGGTCGATAGGGTAGCGGTCGCGGCCGTGATGGTCGGCGAGCGGGGGCGTTTCGAGGATGCGATACATGGCGCGCACGCCCGCCTTCATCACGGCCATGTCGCGCTCGTCGGTGAGGAAGGCCGGGTCGATCAGCGGCGCGGCGTGCGGATCGGGCGAGGCGAGCGTCACGGTCCCGGCGCTTTCGGGCCGAAGCACGCAGACGTGGCAGCTATAGCCGTGCGCCTTGACCGGCACCCGCCCATGATCCTCGAGCGGGGCGATGACGAAATGGAGCTGGACGTCGGGCGCGGGCGCGCCGGGCGTCACCGTCAGGAATCCGCCCGCCTCGGCATAGGGCGTCGTCATCAGCCCCGAGCGCGACCATTTCCAGTGCGCGATCGCCTTGAGCATCGCGAGGCTGCCCTTGAGCGAGCGGCCCATGAAGGCCTTTCCGGGCGTCTCGAAGCTGGCGACGTAATCCACATGATCCTGAAGGTTCCTGCCGACCTGCGTGCGCGGCAGGCGGACGGGGATGCCGTGCTCCGCCAGATGCGCCGCCGGGCCGATGCCGGAGAGCATCAGCAATTGCGGCGTGCCGAACACGCCGCCCGCGAGCACCACCGCCCGGCGCGCGCGGATCGTGTGCTGCGCACCGCCGCGCGTATAAGCGACGCCGACCGCGCGGCCGTCCTCGAACAGCACGCGCTCGGCGAGGATGTTGGTGAGGATCGAGAGATTGGGGCGCGCCTTCGCGTCGCCCAGATAGGCGCGCGCGGCCGTCCAGCGCTCGCCGCCCTTCTGCGTCACCTGATAGAGACCGACGCCTTCCTGGCGTTCGCCGTTGAAATCCCGATTGACCGGAATCTGGAGCCGCCGCGCCGCCTCGACGAAATCGCGGCTGCCGGGATGCGCCCAGTCCTGATTGCTCACCCAGAGCGGCCCGTCCGCGCCGTGATAGTCGTCGGCGCCGTTGACGTTGTGCTCGGCGCGTTTGAACACCGGCAGCACGTCGTCCCAGCCCCAGCCGGTCGCGCCGAGCCGCTCCCAATTGTCGTAATCCCACTTGTTGCCGCGAATGTAGAGCATCGCGTTGATCGCGGACGATCCGCCCATGCCCTTTCCGCGGGGCTGATAGCCGCGACGGCCGCCCAGCCCCTCTTGCGGCACCGTCTCGAACTGCCAGTTGGTCGCGGGCGTCTGGAACGCCATGAAGCCGGGGCAGAGCGTGCGCATCCCGGCATTGGCGCCGCCCGCCTCCAGCAATGCGACGCTGTATGTGCCGTTTTCGCTCAGGCGGCCCGCGGCGACGCTGCCTCCCGATCCGCCCCCGACGACGACGATATCGGCTTCCTCCACTCGGCCTCTCCCCTCTCCCGTTGCCAGCGCGCGCGGATCGTCGCGCTCGTCTCGCGACTGCCGTCATGGCTCCAGCCCGGCTCGCGGATGATGTAATTGAGCTTGTTCACGAGCCCCGGTGCGGCCCAGACGTCTTTGGCGATTCCCACCCATTCGTGGCACGCGGCCCAGAGCAGGTTGAAGCTGCCGAGATTCCTGACGATGCCGTAGCGCGGCTTGTCGTCGTCGCGCTCGGGCTCGAACGTGCCGAACATCTTGTCCCACACGATGAACACGCCCGCATAATTGCGGTCGAGATAGCGCGCATTGGTGGCGTGGTGGACGCGGTGGTGCGAAGGGGTGTTCATCACCGCCTCGAACCAGCGGGGCATCCGCCCGATCACCTCGGTATGGATCCAGAACTGGTAGACGAGGTTCACGCCCGCGACGAAGAAGACTTGTGCCGGCGGGAAGCCGATCAGGAACAGCGGCAGGCGGAAGGCGAAGGACAGGCTGAAGAAGCCCGTCCATGTCTGCCTGAGCGCGGTCGAGAGGTTATAATGCTGGCTCGAATGGTGGATGACGTGGCTGGCCCAGAACCAGCGGACGCGATGCGCGCTGCGGTGGAAGACGTAATAAGCGAGGTCGTCGAGCACGAAGCACAGGACGAACCACCACCATTGCCAGCCGATATCGAACAGGCGAAATTGCCATACCCAGCTTGCCAGCGCGAAGATCAGCCCGCCCGACAGCAGCCCGGCGATCGTGCTGCCGAGGCCGAGGCTCAGGGACGTGAGCGTGTCCTTCGGCTCGTAGCGGCGCCGGTCCTTCGCCCAGGCGACCACCATCTCCGCCAGCACCAGCACGACGAAGGCGGGAATCGCGAGATCGACGGGATCGGGCAGCTCCATGCCCGCTTGCTTACACCGATGTCAGCGAGCGCGCCATACGCCGGACGTCGAGCACGTCGATGCCCTTCAGCGGCACGATGCCGAAGCGCCGGTCGCCGGTCTCGATCTCCAGCCCCTCGTGCGTCGAGCGCACCGCCGACCATGCAACCTCGCGCACCGCGAGATTGGCGCCGTGGCACTTGACCACCGCGACGCGGCCGTGCGCCCCCGCGACGATCGCCGCGCGATCGTCTTCGGAGACCATCGCGCCTTCCGCGCGAAAGCCCGCAAGCGCATCCTCGGCCGCCTTCGCCGCCGCGCCCGCATCCTCCACCTTGCCGTCACCGCCCAGCTTCAACAGCCGTGCGAAGCCTGCCAATCCCAATACTGCCACCAATGATCCCGCGAGTAGAAACCAGTTCATGCCTCAGCCGACAACGCATCGAGCACCGGCCGGATGCCCGAAAGATCGTAACCGGCCGCCGCCGCCTTTGCCGTGATCGCCTCGGGATCGCCGCCTGCTTTCGCTTCGGCGAGCGCCCACAGGTTGCATGAGCGCGTGCCCGAGCGGCAGAAGGCGAGCACCGGGCCGTCCGCCGCATCGAGCGCGGCGCGCATCGCCTCGATCTGCGCAAGCGAAAAGCCGTGCGCGACGGGAATCTCGGTATAGGTAAGGCCCTGCGCTTCGACGGCGGCCGCGACGGCGGCGCTCTCGGGCTGGCCGGCTTCCTCGCCGTCGGGGCGGTTGTTGATGACGGCGGCGAAGCCTTGCGCGGCAAGCACCGCCACGTCCGCCGGGTCGATCTGCGGCGAGACCGAGACGCGGCCGTCGATCGCGCGAATATCCATCATGCCGCCCCTCGAATCACCGCCAGGAAGGCGTCGCCATAAGCCTCCAGCTTCTTCGCGCCAACGCCCGAAATGTTGCTGAGTTGCGCAAGGCTGCCGGGCCGAAGCGCGGCCATCTCGCGCAGCACCGAATCGGGAAAGACGATATAGGGCGGCACCTGCGCCTCGGCGGCCAACTCGCGGCGCCGCGCCCGCAGCGCCTCGAACAGCGGATCGTCGACCGGGTTGGGCGAGGTGTCGCGCCGCCGCCGCCGCTGACGCTTCGGCGGGAGCACCAGCTCGAGGCTGGCCTCTCCTTTGAGGAGCGCCCGCGCGCCGGGGCCGAATTCGAGGCCGCCATGCGCGTTGGTGCGCAGCGCGTCGCGCAGCAGCAGCGCGCGCGAGACGGGTTTCAGGAGTGCCGCCTCCTCGCCGTCGACGATGCCCCAGACCGACAGCCGCTCGTGCCCGTTCATCAGGCTGCGTTCGCTCGACGCGCCGGTAAGCACGCTTTCGATATAGCCGACTCCGAACATCTGCCCGGTGCGAAACACCGCGGAGAGGAATTTCCGCGCGGTCTCGGTCGCGTCGATCGCGGCGGGCGGGCTGAGGCAATTGTCGCAATTGCCGCAGCGTTCGGGTGGGCTTTCGCCGAAATGCTTGAGCAGGATCGCGCGGCGGCACCCCGCCGTCTCGACCAGCGCGCCCAAGGCGGTCAGCCGCGCGCGCTCGCCCGGCTGGCGCTCGGGCTCGACCTCGCCGATCCGCAGCCGTGCCTTCGCGAAATCCTCCGCGCCCCAGAAAAGATGCGCTACCGCCGGGTCGCCGTCGCGGCCCGCGCGGCCGGTTTCCTGATAATAGGCCTCGATCGACTTGGGGAGCGCGGCATGCGCGACGAAGCGCACGTCGGGCTTGTCGATCCCCATCCCGAACGCGACCGTGGCGCAGATCACCATATCCTCCGACGCGACGAAATCGGCCTGATTGCGCGCGCGGACGGCGGGATCGAGCCCGGCATGATAAGCGCGCGTCGGCCGGCCGGTCTTCGCGAGCGCCTCGGCGAGCTTCTCGGTCGCCGCGCGGGTGGGCGCGTAGACGATGCCGGGGCCGGGCGTCTCGCGGATCAGATCGGCGAGCTGCTGCGTCGTTCCCGCCTTGGGGCTGATCGCGTAGCGGATGTTTGGCCGGTCGAACCCGGCGACGATCAGGCCCTCGGCCGGAATCCCGAGCTGATCGAGGATGTCGGCGCGGGTATGCGCGTCCGCCGTCGCGGTGAGCGCGAGGCGGGGCACGTCCGGGAAACTATCGAGCAGCGGGCGGAGGAGGCGGTAATCGGGCCGGAAATCGTGGCCCCATTCGGAAACGCAATGCGCCTCGTCGATCGCGAACAGGCCGAGCCTGGTACGGGCGAGCAGGTCACGGAAATGGCCCGACGAGGCGCGTTCGGGCGCGACATAGAGCAGGTCCAGCGCGCCGCGCACCAGCCGTTCGCGCGTTTCTGCGCGGTTGTCGTCCACCGATGTGAGCGTCGCCGCACGGATGCCGATCGCTTCCGCCGCGCGAAGCTGATCGTGCATCAGCGCGATCAGCGGGCTGACGACGACGCACGTCCCCTCGCGCATCACCGCCGGAAGCTGGTAGCAGAGCGACTTGCCTGCGCCCGTCGGCATCACCGCCAGCGTCCGCTCCCCCGCGAGCACGCGTGACACCACGTCGCGCTGGACGCCGCGAAAATCGGAAAAGCCGAAGGTCGAACGAAGGACGGAAAGCGGGTCGGTCATCGCAATCGCTCTTGCGCTCGCTCCCGTATTTCATGCAACCCATTGTGCGAGAAAGGAACGCGACGATGCCCGACGGAAATGTGCGTGACAATCGTGCCGAGCAGGAATTCGAGCTCGAGCTCGACGGCCATCGCGCGATCGCGGCCTATCAGCGCGAGGGCGGCACGATCACCTTCACCCACACGCACGTACCCAAGCAAATCGAAGGGCGCGGCGTCGGGAGCAAGCTGGTGCGCGCGGCACTCGACGCCGCGCGCGATGAAGGGCTCAAGGTCGTCGCGCAATGCCCGTTCGTCGCGGCCTATATCAAGCGCCACCCCGAATATCGGGACCTGCTGCGCTGATACGAAAAAGGGCCGGACGATCCTGCCCGGCCCTCCAGCGGTGCAATCGGTTCCGCGTCATTCGCTGGTCGAGGCGTCGCGATCGATCACCGGCTTTTCGCCGCGTTCCTTGTAGATCGTCATCGAGCGCGACCGAACCTGGCCGTCGCGGCGGACGTGCGTGTTGGTCATCGAGCGCGCGCGCTCGTCGTCATCCTTCGCCTTGGCGACGGTGCGCGCATGCGCGGTGTTCTCGTTGAACCTGGCGCGCGAGTCGCTGCTCGCGGTGCCGCCGTCCGTAGCCTCGGCGGTGCCGCCGCCCGAGACTTCGAGACTGTCCGCATCGGTCGTGCCCGAACCGTAGGTCGAGGCGGAGACGTCGCCGGTGGTCGGCGAACTCGACGACGAACTCGCGGTCTGCTGGTCGGGCGTCGTCTGTGCCTGGGCCGCGAGCGGCAGCATCAGCGCCGCGCCGGCCGCGGTGATGAGAAACTTCTTCATTGCTCGTTCCTTTGCTGTGGCGCGCGCTCGTCGATGGTGATCGTGCAGCCGTCCGGCCCGCGCGTCACCGTGACGCCGCGCCCGTCGCTGCTCGACGATGCGGTCGAGCGGCCGTTGCTATCGCCGTGCGACGACACCGAGACCGAACTGTGTGCCCGGCCGACGCCTTCGCTGTGCGCGGAGGCGGATGCCGCATTGTCCGCTGCCGACGCATCGACCATCCGCTCGGTCACGGTGCCATCGGCCGCATAATGAACTTCGCGGCATTGCTGCGGTGCAGGGGTGGCCGCGAGCGCGATGAAAATGGGAATGATCATGACGGGCGGCGGGGCGGATGGCTCCGCCCCGCCTCCTCCTTACTGCTGCGACGAATCGTCGGTCGTCGTCGAGCCGGCGGCCGCATCGCCATAGACCTCGGCGTCCGAGCCCTGCGGCGTGGTCGAGCCATAGGCGTCGATCGAGGTCCCGGCCGACTGGTCACCGGTGCCCGAGGCGCTGGCGCCGGCGGTCACACCGCCGGTCGCATGATCACGATCGGTGTAGATCGTGCCCGAACCGTAGGTCGATGCCGAGTTCGCGCTCTGATCATCGTCGCGGCGGTCGCGGCGGTCGCGGCGATCCTCACGGCGCTGCTGTTGCTCTTCGCGCATCTGCTGCGCCTTGCCCATCGTGTCGCCGACCGCGGTCGAGCCCTGGGCGGTCGAGGTCGTCTGGCCGCCGCCCGTCGTCACCTGCGCCATCGCGCCCGTGCCGAGCAGCCCCGCGGCCGCAACCGTCGCCATCATCGTACCGATACGCATACCATTTACTCCTTCGGTGCTTCACCCCTCGCTGCGGGTGAGGCGCCTAGAAGCGAATGACGGCGCAAATCGTTCTTCGGCTCGCCGATGGATTCGGCTCGGCTTAACCTTTCTGTCGCGGCGATGAACGAAAGTTGCGGGAACTATTCATGAAGGCGATTACTCGGCCGCGATCGCCGCTTCCTCGCGCTCCTGCGCCTGGCGGCGCCACATCTCGGCATAGAGGCCGTTCCTGCGCAGCAACGCGGCATGCGTGCCGCGCTCGGCGACGCGGCCTTCGTCGAGCACGACGATCTCGTCGGCGTCCACGATCGTCGAGAGCCGGTGCGCGATGACGATTGTGGTGCGCCCACGCTCGATGCGTTCGAGCGTCGCCTGGATCTCGGCCTCGGTGCGGCTGTCGAGCGCGCTCGTCGCCTCGTCGAGGATCAGGATCGGCGGGTTCTTGAGGAGCGTGCGCGCGATCGCCACGCGCTGTTTCTCGCCGCCCGAGAGCTTGAGGCCCCGCTCGCCGACGCGCGTGTCATAGCCTTCGGGCTGGCGCTCGATGAAATCGGCGATCGCCGCCCCGCGCGCGGCGGCGACGATCTCGTCATGGGTGGCGCCCTCGCGGCCATAGGCGATGTTGTAGCCGATCGTGTCGTTGAACAGCACGGTATCCTGCGGGACGATCCCGATCGCGGCGCGCAGGCTCGCCTGCGTCACCTGCGCGATATCCTGCCCGTCGATCGTGATCCGCCCGCCGGTCAGGTCGTAGAAGCGGTAGAGCAGGCGCGCGAGCGTCGATTTGCCCGCGCCCGAGGGGCCGACCACCGCGATCGTGTGCCCCGCGGGAATGTCGAGGTCGATCCCGTGCAGGATCGGGCGCGCATCCTCGTAGCCGAAGCACACGTCCTCGAAGCGCACATGGCCCTTGCCGACGACGAGCGCGGCCGCGCCGGGCGCGTCGGTCACTTCGCTCGGCGTGTCGATCAGGTCGAACATCGCGGCCATGTCGATCACGCCTTGCCGGATCGTGCGATAGACCATGCCCAGCAGGTCGAGCGGCCGGAAAAGCTGCGACAGCAGGGTCGAGACGAACACCACGTCGCCCGCCGAAAAGCGCCCCTGGCTCCAGCCCCAGGCGACGAACGCCATGCCGAAGCCCAGCATCGCGTTGGTGACGAGCGCCTGGCCGACATTGAGCAGCGCGAGCGAGTTTTCCGATTTGACGGCGGCCGCCGCATAGGCCTCGACCGCCGCGTCGTAGCGCCTTGCTTCGCGAGCCTCGGCGCCGAAATATTTCACCGTCTCGAAGTTGAGCAGCGAATCGACCGCATGCGCGACCGCGCCGGTATCGAGATCGTTCATCCGCGCGCGCAGGGCGTTGCGCCAGTCGGTCACCTTCTGCGTGAAGACGATATAGACCGCGACCATCACCACCGTCGAGGCGACCAGCCACAGCCCGAAATCGATCCAGAAGATGCCCAGCACCAGCGCCAGTTCGAGCATCGTCGGCGCGATGTTGAACAACATGAAATAGAGCATCGTGTCGATGCTCTTGGTGCCGCGCTCGACCACGCGGGTGACGGCGCCGGTGCGGCGTTCGAGATGGAAGCGCAGCGAAAGCTGGTGGAGGTGGCGAAACACGCCGGAGGCGAGCCGCCGCGTCGCCTCCTGCCCGACGCGCTCGAACACGACGTTGCGCAGATTGTCGAAGAGCGTCGTCGAGAAGCGCGCGGCGGCATAGCCGATGACGAGCAGGATCACGAGTGTCGCAACGCCGCGATCCCCCGCCGCCATCCGGTCGACGGCATATTTGAGCGTATAGGCCGCGCCGAACACCTGCACGAGCTTCGAGGCGAGCACGAACAGCATCGCCCCGATGATTCGCAGCTTGAGCCGCGCTTCCCCCGCCGGCCAGAGATAGGGCAGGAAGCGCCGGAGCGTCGGCCAGAGCGGCTGGTCGGCGCGGGTGTGCGAGGCGGGATCGGGCGGCATCGCGCAGGATGTAGGCGCGTCCGCCGCCGATCGCCACCGCGCACCCTTCCCGGAGCGCGGAAGATCGAGAGCGAGGGAGCGCGGACCGTTTGCCTTCCTCATCCCTTTCCGTCTTCCCTCGCGGGCATCCTGGCCGAGGCGGAGGAACCGGGGCGCGTGTCGTTCGTATCAACGCCATCGAGGCATGCGGCACGCGGCGGCTCCTCGAGCCCGATCTCGATTCCGGCCGGCCCATGCCTCGGCGACCCCTTCGCCGGCGCGTCGCCGCGCCCGGACCGCCGGCATGGATGCCAATGGGAGGCAAGCCATGAAGATCAGCGAATGCATGACGCGCGACGTGCGGATCGTCGATCCCGACGAGACGCTGGAACACGCCGCACAGGAGATGGCCCGGATCGACGCGGGCGTGCTGCCGGTGGGCGATGGCGACCGGCTGGTCGGCTTCGTCACCGATCGCGACATCGCGATCCGCGGCGTCGGCAGGCGATGCCCGCCCGATGCCCATGTGCGCGACGTGATGTCGGGCGAAGTCCTCTATTGCTATTCGGACGACGACAGCGAGGACGTGCTCGACAATATGGGCGACATCCAGGTGCGGCGCCTGCCCGTAGTCGATCAGGACAAGAGGCTGGTGGGGATCGTCTCGATCAGCGATCTCACGAACGGCGGCGAGGCGGAACGCGCCGGCCGCGCGCTGCGCGACATCGCCCGGCCGAGCGTGCAGCATTCGCAGCGCGCGTGACGCGGCGGAGGATACCATGACGACGAACGGCCTCGCCGTCTTCGACAAGACGGTCCAGACGGCCAACATCTGGCTCGACGAGATCATGGCCGGGATCGGCCCCGACCGGCAGCTTGCCTGGAAGGTGCTCGGCACCGTGCTCCACAAGCTGCGCGATCGGTTGCCGGTCGACGCGGCGGCGCATCTCGGCGCGCAGCTCCCGCTGCTCGTGCGCGGCGTCTATTACGATCAATATGTGCCCGCACGCCAGCCGGGCGACTGCCGCCGGATGGAGGATTTCACCGCCGAGGTCGCCGAATGGCTGGCGGATGCGCGAGCGGTCGACCCCGAGACGGCGATCCGCGCGATATTCGGCGTGCTGTCGCGCCATGTCGATCCCGGCCAGATCGCGAAAATCCAGGGCGTACTGCCCGAGCCGATCCGCGACTATTGGCGGCGCGTCGCGGGATTGCCCGAACCGGCGCCTGCCTGAGAGGCTGTTCGAGAATGCGCCTTTCGGCGCATCGCTGCACCGTTCATCCGATGCTCGCCGGTGCCGCTTCTGAAATCGCCCCGTCGCAATCTCTCAAACGGTCTCCGAGAGCCTCAGCCGGCGTCGGGCAGTGTCCAGTCGATCGGCGGCTGGCCGTTCGCTTCGAGAAACACATTGGCCTTGGAGAAATGCCGGCAGCCGAAGAAGCCGTTATGCGCCGAGAGCGGTGACGGGTGTGCGGCCTTCAGGACGAGGTGGCGCCCGCCCTTGTCGATCGAATCGACGAAGGCCGCCTTCTTCTGCGCGTAGCTGCCCCATAGCAGAAACGCGACCGGCTCCGGCCGCGCGGCAACGTGGCGGATCACCGCGTCGGTGAACCGCTCCCAGCCGCGGCCCTGATGCGAGGCGGCGGCACCCGCCTCGACCGTCAGCACCGAATTGAGCAGCAGCACGCCCTGTTTCGCCCAATGCTCCAGGAAGCCGTGGCGTGCGGGCGCGATGCCGAGATCGGCCTGAAGCTCCTTGTAGATGTTGACGAGGCTGGGCGGCACGCGCACGCCGGGGCGCACCGAAAAGCAAAGCCCATGCGCCTGGCCGGGGCCGTGATAGGGATCCTGCCCCAGAATGACGACACGCACCGTGTCGATCGGCGTCAGATCGAGCGCGCGGAACCACTCGCCGCCCTTGGGAAAGATGCGCTTGCCGGCTTCCCTTTCGCCCACGAGGAACGATTTGAGCGCGGCCATATATGGCTGCTCGAACTCGGTTTTGAGCGGCGTGAGCCAGCTCGGATGCAGATTGACGCTCTCGGCCATCGGGCGTCCGGCATGTCCGATCGACAAGCCTCGTGTCAACGGGAGCGCGCTCGACCGATTCCGCACCGCGCCATCGCCTTCGTCGCGGCGGTGCTTCCCTAGAGCCGCGCGGGACTCTAACAGTTCTTGTCATGTGGCAACTTTATCAATTCCCCTTGTGCCCCTTCTCGCGCAAGGTGCGGCTCCTGCTCGGCGAAAAGGGGGTGGGCACCGAGCTGGTGCGCGAATCGCCCTGGGCGCGGCGCGACGAGTTCATCGACATGAACCCGGCCGGGCAGACACCGGTGATGGCCGATCCCGAACGCGGCCTGCTGCTCGTCGATTCGATGGCGATCTGCGAATATTTCGAGGAGACGGTCGAAAAGGCGTCGATGATCAGCGGCACCGCGGCGAACCGCGCGGAAACCCGCCGGCTCGTCACCTGGTTCGACACGCATTTCTACGCCGATATCGTCGCGCCGCTGCTTCACGAGCGGATGATCAAGCGCATCGTCCATCGTGCCGCGCCCGACGCCAAGGTGCTGCGCGAGGCGATGAAGGCGGCGCTGCGCCACCTCGATTACACCGATTACCTGCTCGATCACCGTAACTGGCTCGGCGGCGCGACGATGACGCTCGCGGACCTCGCCGCCGCCGCGCAGATTTCGGTCGCCGATTATCTGGGCGGGATCGACTGGAAGGGGCATGAGGGCACCGCCGGCTGGTATCGCGGCTTCAAGAGCCGGCCGAGCTTTCAGCCGCTGCTCGCCGAGCGGATGGAGGGGATCGGCCCGCCCGCGCACTATGCGGTGCACGATTTCTGATGACGGCGCCGACGATCACGATCGACGATTTCCTCAAGGTCGATATCCGCGTTGGCACCGTCGTCGCGGCGGAGCCCTTTCCCGAGGCGCGCAAACCCGCGCTCAGGCTCGTGATCGATTTCGGGCCGGAGATCGGGCGCAAGCGCTCCTCCGCGCAGATCACCGATCACTATGTGCCCGAGGCCCTGATCGGGCGGCAGGTGGCGGCGGTCGTCAACTTTCCGCCGCGCCAGATCGGGCCGATGATGTCGGAGGTGCTGACGCTCGGATTCCCGATGCGGCCGGCGCGATCGTGCTGGTCGCGCCCGATCATGAGGTTCCCGACGGCGCGCGGTTGTTCTGATTACGGCATCGGCCCGGCATTCCGGCCGCAGACCACCGGCGCATGGCCTTGTGCGGGGCGGATGGTGCAGGAGGGCGTGCCCTCGACGATCACCCGGCCGACGCCGATCGCGTTCACATCGGCGGTGTAGCGCGCCGCGACATGCGCCTCGCCCGCGCCGTCGGTGCGGATGTCGAGATCGTCGACGACAAGGTCCTCCGCCTCGATCGACGCGGGGCCGTTGCTCGTCAGCCGCGCCTTGGCGGCTTCGCCCGAAAGACGAAGCGCGCCGGTGCCGATCACGGTCGCATCGAGTTGGCGCGCGTCGAGCCCGATCGCCTCGATGCTGCCCGATCCGGTGACCATCAGCCGGAGCGCCTGACCCTCCATATGTTCGATCACGAGCCGTCCGCCGCCGTTGACGGTCGCGTTCTCGAGTCGCGGGGTCGACAAGGTGACGACCGGCACCGCCGACGGGGCGGCACCGCGCTCGCCCCAGCCGTTGGGACCCATCGACACAACCAGCGTGCCGCCGTTGACGTCGACCTCGACCTGATCGAGCAACTCGCGATCGCCGGTCACGCGCGCGGCGGGCGAGTCGCCGACGACGAGCCGCACCTCGAACGGGCCGGAGACGCGCACGCGATCGAAGCTGCCGATCGTGTAGGTACGCTCGGCGGCCGCGGCGGGCCAGGCCGCGACGAACAAAGCGAGTGTCAGGAGAAGGCGCATGCGCGAGGGCATCGCACCTTCGTGCCCATGCGTGCAAGCGCGATCAGCCGCAGCGGACCTCGCCCGAGCCCATCTTCGAGACGTTGCAGACGGGGTTGCCGCCGATCTCGGCATCGCCCGACCCCATTACGGAGACATCGGCCGGGCCATTGACCGTCGCCGACACGTCGCCCGAGCCCATCACCGAGACCTTCGTGCGTGAGGCCGTGAGCCCTTCGGCGTCGATGTCGCCCGAGCCCGATATCTTCATATCGGCGGCCTGCGCGGTGCCCGAAGCCGCGATCGTGCCCGATCCGGCGATTGAGAAATGCGCCGTCTTCACCGCCATGCCGCCGATCGTCATATCGCCCGACCCCGAGGTCGAGGCCGCGAAATCGTCGCCCTCGACGCGATCGACCGACAGGTCGCCCGAGCCGGAGATCGCCGCGCCGCGGATCGCGGGCATCGTCACCATGACCTTGATCGCGCGGCCGCCGTCCCCGCTCCAACTGAAGCTGTTGCCCTTGCGGCCGATCTTGAGCGTGTCGCCGTCCTTCACCACGTCGAGCTTGTCGAGCATGTCCGCCGGGCCCGTTGCCTGGATCGCGAAATCGCCGCCGACACGGACATCGACATTGTCGGACCCCCGCACGTCGATCTGGTCGAATCCGGTGACGGCGTAGCTGCGCGACGTGCCCGTCCCCTCGGCCGCGGCGGGTTCGCCGGTGCCCGTCGTGCCGTTCGCATCCGAATTGCCCGAACACGCGATGAGCGGCAGCATGGCAAGAAGCGGGAGCAGGCGCATGATTAATCCTCCGCAGGCTATCGTGTATTGGATGAATAATACACCATGTCGGAACGCGCAAATGAAAAAGGGCGGCCCCGCAGGACCGCCCTCGTTCCTTCGAAAGCAGGGACGCGTCAGGCGTCGGCAGCTTCCTTTTCCTTGGCCTTGTTGTGGATCGCGGCGGCCGCGCGGAGAATGTCGAGGATCTTCTCCTGCGCGGTCGGCTCGTCGACCTCCTCCATCGCGGCAAGCTCGCGCGCGAGGCGGCTGGTGGCGCCTTCGAAGATCTGCCGCTCCGAATAGCTCTGCTCGGGCTGGTCCTCGGCGCGGAACAGGTCGCGGACCACTTCGGCGATCGACACGAGGTCGCCCGAATTGATCTTCGCCTCATATTCCTGCGCGCGGCGCGACCACATGGTGCGCTTGACCTTGGGCTTGCCCTTGAGCGTATCGAGCGCTTCCTTGAGCGTCTTGTCGCTCGACAGCTTGCGCATGCCGATGCTCTCGGCCTTGTTCGTCGGCACGCGGAGAGTCATCTTCTCCTTCTCGAAACGCAGCACGTAGAGTTCGAGCTGCATGCCGGCGATCTCCTGTTTCTGGAGCTCGACGACACGGCCCACGCCGTGCTTGGGGTAAACGACATAATCTCCGACATCGAAGGACAGCGCCTTGGCGACCATATTATGCAAGCCTTTCCGTGGATTCGTCCCCGCGCGAGGCGGCCCGACGGGCAAGGCCGGTCGGCGTGGGCGGGGAGGGGTATGAACGTCTCCAGGCGGAGCGCGGAACAGACCGGCTCCGTTGACTCGCTTTATAGCACATCCGCAATATTATTACCAGTGCGCCATATATCCGAACAGCGGGGTTCGCGCCCGGCCGACCCGATGGGCCGTGCGGCCGGCGCGGCTCGTGCGTGTGGGTTGGATTCCGGATTCGTGGCTGGTGCCGCTGCAAATAACGCCTATTCGCGCGCCGCATCCAGCTTCAGGCCGCCGCCGCGCACCGCATCGATGCTCCACGGCCCCGGCCCGGCGAAGAAGAGATAGAGGAAGACGAAACAATAGAGGATCGCCGCATCGCCGCCGTTGTTGACCGGAAAGAAATTCTGCGGCGCGTGGACCATCCAGTAAGCGACCGCCATCGTGCCCGACGCGATGAACGCCGCCGGGCGCGTGAAGAGCCCCAGCGCGATCAGCAATCCGGCCACACCCTCGATGATGCCGGCAAACGCGCCCATATTGTCGAGCGCGAGCCCCGAGCCCGCATGGTCGCCGCCGGGGAAGCCCAGGAATTTCTGCGTTCCGTGCTCGAGGAAGATGAGCCCGGTGACGATGCGCAGGATGCTGAGCGCGATCGGCGTGCGGGCTGTCAGAAGTGTCGGTGCCGGCATGACTTCCCCTCCGTGGTGACGCCCAACCGGCCGCGGCTCAGTCGCCGGTGCCCGGCTCGGGCGAGAAATATTTGTCGTATTTGCCTTCCTCGCCCTTGTGCTCGTCGGCATCGGGCGGGGTCTGGTCGTTCTTGCGCGTGACGTTGGGCCACTGCGCGGAGAAGGTGTTGTTGAGTTCCAGCCATTTTTCGAGCCCGCTCTCGGTATCGGGCAGGATCGCCTCGGCGGGGCATTCGGGCTCGCACACGCCGCAGTCGATGCATTCGCTGGGATTGATCACCAGCATGTTCTCGCCTTCGTAGAAGCAATCGACCGGACACACCTCGACGCAATCCATGTATTTGCAGCGGATGCAGGCGTCGGTGACGACGTAGGTCATTGCCGGATCACTCCCTCGGGCTCGGTTACGACCCGCTGCTATGCCCGCGTCGCGCGCGCGTCAATCACCCTGCGCCTTGGTGCGACACGTTCGCAAGGTCTTCGTAGCAGCCGCGCGCCTCGGGCGCCGGGCCGCGGCGGGCAGGGAGCGCGAGCACGCGGATGGCGCGCACCTCGCCGCGATACGTCGCGAAGGTGAGCACGCTGCCGACGCGCACCGGCGCGGCGGGGCGATCGGCGGGGCGGCCGTCGATGCGCAGATGCCCCGCGCCCGCCAGCGCCTGCGCGACGGCGCGCGTTCTGGCGAGCCTCGCGAACCACAGGAAGCGGTCGAGCCGCATGCTCGCGCCCGGTTCAGCCGCCATGCGTTCCCCATTCGGCGAGCGCGGCGAAGGCATTGTCCGGCCGCGGCCGAGCCGGGGCGCGGGGAGCAGCGCGCGGGCGGCCGCGCCATGCCCAGCGCGGGCTGCCGTCCTTCGCCGGCGCCGCGCGGAAACCGAGCTGCGCCATCAGCCTAGCGAGCGTTTCCGGGGTGACGCCCATCGAGGTCGCGAGCGCCGGATCGGGAGCGAAGGGCGCGCGGCCCTTGCGCGTGTCGTGCGCGGCGCGCGCGAGCTTCTCGACCAGATCGACCCGCACCGCCTGCGCGCCGATCGTGCGGAAGCCGGGTACTTCCTGCCGCGGCAGCACGGTGGCGCCGGCAGGCGGCAGTTCGGCGACGGGTGTGCCGTCGCGCGCGGCGAGCAGCGCCTGACGCCAGCGCGCGGCGGCGGGCTTGAGCAATCGCGCATCGAACAGGTCGAGCGTGCCGACGGTAATTCCTGCTTGCCGCAGCCGCTTGCGCTCGGCCGGATCGAGCGCGTCGAGCGGCTGCGCGACCGGCTGGCGTGCAACAATCCCGCCCGCGTCGGCGAGCGCCGCCGCGACCGCGCGAAGCGACGGAGAGGCGCCGGCATCGCGCGCGAGCGTTTCGAGACGGGGCAGCGCCGCGGCACGGCGGGCGATCTGCGTTTCGACCCAGCGGGCGAGCCGATCGCCGATCGCTTCTCGCAGCGGTCGATCGAGGCAGTCGAGCGCGCGATCGAGCACCACGCGCGGGCGCGCGAGGGACGATCCCGCGCCCAGTGCCGCCACCAGCAGGCCGTCCCATGCGATCACCGGCGCCGTATCCGCATCGGCGACGAGCGCAAGCGCCGTGTCGGGCGCCTCGGCGAGCGCCTTGCCGCGCCGCGCGCGTTCGCTCGCGAGGCGCTTCTCGGCGGCGGCGAGAAGCAGCTTCTTGTCGGCATGGCGCGCATCCGCCGCGACGCTGAAGCGGAAGCCGTCGAGACGGCCGATGGGATGGTCCTCCACCAGCACCTCGCCTTCCTCGCCCACCACCACCGGCAGCGCGGAGACGTCGGCGCCGATCTGCCGCAGCAGCATCGTCGTGCGCTTGTCCACGAAGCGCTGCGTCAGCGAGGCGTGGAGCGCGTCCGACAACCTCTCCTCGATATCGCGCGTCCGCTCGGCCCAATGCACGGGATCGGCGAGCCAGTCGGCGCGGTGCGCGATATAGGCCCAGCTTCGCGCCGCCGCGATCCGGCCGGCAAGCGTCTCGACATCGCCCTGCACGTTGTCGAGCCGCGCGATCTCGGCGGCGAACCAGTCGTGCGGCACATGACCGTGGCCTTCGGAAAGATGCCGGAAGACGCGCGCGACGAAACGGGCATGCGGTTCGACACCGACCTTGCGAAAGTCCGGCAGTCCGGATGCCGCCCACAGCCGCGCGACCATTGCGGGATGCCGCGCGCGATCGCGAACCCACTCCTCTTCGGCAAGCCGCTTGAGCACGGCGAGATCGACCGCTTCGGGCGCCGGGCGCAGTCGCCCATGGTCGGGCCTCGCTTCGAGGCTCGCGATCAGCGCACCGATGCTCGCCATGTCGGGCGCGCCCTCGCGCCAATAAACCCGGTCGAGCGGCGGGAAACGGTGCTCCTCGATTCGCCCGATCTCCTCGGGGGTGAACGCGCCCGGCCCTTCCTCGGTGATCGCGCCGAACGTGCCGTCGCGCTGGTGGCGGCCCGCGCGCCCGGCGATCTGCGCCATTTCGGGGACGGTGAGCCGGCGCCGGCGGCGGCCGTCGAATTTTGAGAGACTCGCGAAGGCGACGTGCGCCACGTCCATGTTGAGCCCCATGCCGATCGCGTCGGTCGCGACGAGATAATCGACGTCGCCCGCCTGGAACATCGCGACCTGCGCGTTGCGCGTGCGCGGGCTGAGCGCGCCCATCACCACCGCCGCGCCGCCGCGAAGCCGCCGCAGCATCTCGGCGACGGCATAGACTTCCTCGGCCGAGAAGGCGACAATCGCCGAGCGCCTGGGCAGACGCGAGATCTTCTTCGCGTCCGCATAGGAGAGCGTCGAGAAACGCGGCCGATCAACGATCTCCGCCTCGGGCACCAGCGAGCGGACGATCGGGCGCAGCGCCTCCGATCCCAGGATCATCGTCTCCTCGCGCCCGCGGGCGTGGAGCAGCCGGTCGGTGAAGACATGCCCGCGCTCGGGATCGGCGGCGAGCTGCGCCTCGTCGAGCGCGACGAACGCAACCTCCCGTCCGCTTTCGTCTGCGCTTCCGGCCTGCCGGCCTGCGCGCAGCGGCATCGATTCCGCCGTGCAGAGGAACCAGCGCGCGTCCGGCGGCAGGATCTTTTCCTCGCCGGTGATCAGTGCGACCTGCCCCGCGCCCTTGATCGCGACGACGCGATCATAGACCTCGCGCGCGAGCAGCCGTAGCGGAAAGCCGATCATCCCGCTCGAATGGCCGCACATTCGTTCGATCGCGAGATGGGTCTTGCCCGTGTTGGTCGGCCCGAGCACCGCCGTGACCGCACTGGGAATGATGGACATGGCGCCGCCAATGTCGGGGCCGGCCCCGCCGAGCGCAAGCGGGAAAGCGGGTCCAGGCCGCTGCAATCATTCCGTCTTTGCCCCGCAACGGTTCGCCGCACGCGGGACTCGGGCCGGCGTGGGTTAATTTGACTTTAGCATGTGCGCGCCACAACGATTCGGGCCTGATGCCGGGGGTTTTGCGCGGCATATCGAGCGGGGACGCGCACCTTGTTTCTGCGCAGTGATTCTGATCTGTTCGGCGGTGGCGGCGCGACGGCGCTCGCGCGCGCGCACCCGATTCCCGCGCCGGGCCGCCTCGATGCCGTGCGCGACTGGCTGCGCGACATCGACTGGACCCCCGATCTCGGTGCGCGGATCGGTTCGCCCGAATGGTTTCGCGGCGCCGCGACCTGCCTCGCGCTGTGCACCGTCTCCTGGATGCTGGGGCCGAGCCTGCATGCGCCCATCATCGGCGCCGTCCCGCCTGCGCTCACCGGCGCGCGATGGGACGAGGCGCGCGCGCAATCGATCGCGCCGCTCGCCTGGGGCGCCGCGACTGGGCGGCACATGGCCGCGACCGATCTCGTCGCGCCGCTCGCCGCCACCCCCGAGCGCCCGATCATCGATCTGACCGCGACCTTCGCGAGCGGGGACACGTTCGGCGGCGTGCTCCGGCGTGCCGGGGTCGGCAGGAACGATGCGGTTCGCGCGGCCGATCTCGTCCGTCAGGCGATCGACCTCACCGAGATCAAGCCGGGGACGCGGATCAACCTCACGCTAGGCCGCCGCCCGACGAAGGATGTGCCCCGCCCGCTCGAAAAGCTCGCCTTCCGCGCGCGCTTCGATCTCGCGCTCGCGGTCAACCGCACCGAAAGCGGGCTGACGCTCGATGAGCAGAAGATCGCGATCGATCACACGCCGCTCCGTGTTCAGGGGCGTGTGGGCGCGAGCCTCTATCGCTCCGCGCGCGCGGCCGGCGTGCCCGCACGTGCGGTCGAGGCCTATATCAAGGCGCTCGCGACGCGGCTGTCGATCGGGCGCGATGTCGTTGCCGACGACAGATTCGACATCATCGTCGAGCGCCAGCGCGCGGCGACCGGCGAGGAAAAGCTGGGCAGCCTCGTCTTTGCCGGGCTCGATCGCGGCAAGAAGGATATCGAACTCGTCCGCTGGGAGGTGGGCGGGCGTGCCGAGTGGCTCGACGCGCGTGGCAAGGGCAAGCGCACGACCCGCAGCGGCGGGCTTCCCGTCGCGGGGCACATCACCTCCTCGTTCGGCATGCGAAAGCACCCGATCCTCGGCTACACCCGCATGCACAAGGGCCTCGATATCGGCGCGCCCTACGGTTCGCCGATCCACGCCGCGGCGGACGGGGTCGTCACCTTCGCGGGCCGCAACGGCGGTTATGGCAATTTCGTGCGCTTGAAGCACAAGCACGGCCTCGGCTCGGGCTACGGCCATATGAGCCGGATCGCGGTGCATGCCGGCGAGCGCGTCCATGCGGGCGAGGTGATCGGCTATGTCGGCTCGACGGGCCTCTCGACCGGCCCGCACGTCCATTACGAGGTCACCAAGAACGGCCGCGCGGTCAATCCGCGGACGATCTCGATTCCCTCGGTCACCGAGCTTTCGGGCAAGGCGCTGCGCGCCTTCAAGGCAAAGGTCGCGTCGCTGCTGGCCGTCAAGGCGGGATCGTAGCCGCCGCTCGCTGAGCAGGCCAAAGCGCGAAGTCGCGACGAGAAAATGAATAATGTCGCGCGGAGACGCGGAGATCGCGCCGCCCTTATTCGTCACGCCAGCAAAGCCCGGGGTCTTTCAGGACAGCGCTCGACGATGTGGAGACCCCAGCTTTCGCTGGGGTGACGTGCATTACGCCGCATCTCCTTTCTCCTTGCGAGCGCGATCAGGCATCGCTCTCGCGCCGCCCCTTGAAGCCCTGCGCGATCACGTACCATTCGGACGATTCCTTGCGGCTCGCCGGAGGCTTGGCGTGCTTGACGGTGGCGAAATTGCGCTTGAGCTCGGCAACGAGGGCGCTGTCGGCGCCGCCTGCGAGCACCTTGGCGACGAACGCGCCGCCGGGGCGCAGCACGTCGGCTGCGAACCACGCCCCCGCCTCGACCAGCGCCATCGTGCGCAGGTGGTCGGTCTGCTGGTGGCCCACCGTATTCGCCGCCATGTCCGAAAGCACGAGATCGGCCTCGCCGCCCAGCGCGTCGGTGAGCAGCGCCGGCGCACGCTCGTCCATGAAGTCCATCTGGAGGATGGTGACGCCCTCGATCGGATCGACCGGCAGCAGGTCGATTCCGACGACCACGGCATCGGGGCGCTTCCTGCGCACCACCTGGCTCCACCCACCCGGCGCGATGCCGAGATCGACGACGCGGTGCACGCCCCTCAGCAGCCCGAACCTTTCGTCCAGTTCGAGCAGCTTGTAGGCGGCGCGGCTGCGATAGCCCTCCGTCTTGGCGCGGCGGACATAGGGATCGTTGAGCTGCCGCTCGAGCCAGCGCGTCGATTGCGCGCTGCGCCCGCGCGCGGTGCGCACGCGCTGGCGGCCTCCACCCCTGCTCACAGGCGCTCGTTCCGCATCAGGCGGCGCAATATGCCCTCGCGAATGCCGCGATCGGCGACTCCGAGCCGTTCGGCGGGCCAAAGGTCGAGGATCGTCTCCAGGATCGCGCAGCCCGCGACGACCAGGTCGGCACGCTCCTGCCCGATGCACGCGACCGTGCCGCGTTCGGCGAGTGACATGCCCGACAGATCGGTGCTGATCCGCCGCATCGCGTGCGAAGGCACGATCAGCCCGTCCACCGCCGAGCGATCGTAGCGATCGAGCTTCAGATGCACGCTGGCGAGCGTGGTCACGGTGCCGCTGGTGCCGAGGAGGCGCGGGTATGCGACGTCCTTCGGCAGCCGGTCGGCGAAAGGCGCCATCGTCTCGGCGACGGTCTCGCGCATGCGGGCGTAGGCGCTGCGCCGCGCCGCGTGGCCGTCGGCATGGCCGATATGCTCGGTCAGCGACACGACGCCCCATGGCGACGAATGCCAGTCGAGCACGCGCGGCACGGGGCCGCCGGTATCGATCAGCACGAGCTCGGTCGAGCCGCCCCCGATATCGAAGACGAGCGCGGGGTCGTCGCCCGGCTCGAGCAGCACATGGCAGCCGAGCACCGCGAGCCGCGCCTCCTCCTCGGCCGAGATCACGTCGAGCACGATTCCCGTTTCGGCCGCCGCGCGCGCGATGAACTCCGCCCCGTTGGCGGCGCGCCGGCACGCCTCGGTCGCGACCGAGCGGGCGAGGGTGACCCGACGATGACGCAGCTTGTCGGCGCAGACGGCGAGCGCCGCGAGCGTCCGCTCGATCGCCGCATCGCTGATCCGCCCCGTGGTCGCGAGCCCTTCCCCCAGCCGCACGATGCGCGAGAACGCATCGATGACGGCGAAACCGTCGCCTTGGGGGCGAGCGATCAACAACCGACAATTGTTGGTGCCGAGGTCGAGCGCGGCATAGCGCCGCGGGTGCGATCCGTTGAAGCGCGGTCGCATCGGTCTGCCGGACGAGCGAGGGGCGGGCCCTTGCCGGTGCGGCACGCTGGCGGGTCTATCCCCCATGCCGTCACTCACTTCATTATGTTCTTTCCGTCGCGGCGCAAAAGGCGCCGTTCGGTGCTTGGCCGAACGGTAGCGTAACCGGGCCCGCCCGGCAAGCGAGCGCCGGGACATGGCGTCCGGCGGGACTTGACCCGCGCAAAACCGCTGCTTATTTCGCGCCGCTGCGTTGCCCCGTCGTCTAACGGCAAGACTACGGACTCTGACTCCGTCAATCGTGGTTCGAATCCACGCGGGGCATCCAGGAGAAACACCTGAAAATCAAGCAGTTACGCAAGAGACGGCCGGGCGTGCCGTGTGCATTTTCGATTCCGTCGGGTTCCTGGTACTCCCTTGAATTTACGCCATTTTTGCTGATGTCCCGGCAGATCCTTGTTACACCGATGTTACACGGAAACCCGTGATGACGCCCGATTTAGCGGCAGCGAAACCAGCCAAAATCGCTAAATTGTTCGTGTTACGTGCGCTAGCATTCTGGCGGCCGGTCGTACAGGCGATGCCTTCGGGCAAATAGGAAACCCGGCGTTCCCGCCTTCGGACCGAAACGCCCGATCCAACATGCGTGATCCGAAGCCGGTGCGCGTCGGCGGCGCGACGGGCGGCTCCCTGCGCTCGCGCCAGCATGGATCGCGCCGCTGTCCACCCATCCGTGTCGATGAGATTCCATCGCGCGTCCACGATGCCTGAATCGTTTGAGAGCGCGCCATATATTTGACGGCATTGGTGGCGAGTTCGTGCAGCGCATCGCCATGATCAGCGCCTTATTCGAGGACAGAGTGGCTTCTGGCCCGGAGAGGCTGATGCGGCGATGGTTTTGCTCCATGAACGGCCGAAGCGCGCTCGACCACGTCTTCAATGCTCACCCTTCCGCAACTCTCGTTGGTGAGCAGATTATGGGCTTGGGCGAGCGCCTGGACGCGGGCGATGAAGCTCTCGCGCTCTTCGACGGGCGTGTTGCGGAATGTCTGGGTCGCGATCGCCTGAACCATCGCCAGCGTGTTCTTGACGCGGTGCCGCCGCTCGTTAACGAGCAGTTCCATTTCCAACGCGCGTTTTCGTTCCGAAATGTCGCGCGCGATCTTCGAGACCTTGATCATCGCGCCGTCAGTGCGTCGGATCGGGTGATATCGTCAGCGACACGTCGATAGGCGAGCCGTCCTCGTGCAGGCACGTCGTCTCAAAATGCTCGACGCGATCACCGCATCCGACGACGCAACGATGGCGGCGAGATACTGGGCCGCCTGCTCGTACTTCTTGCGGTCGCTGATATCGAGAAGGATATCGACGGCACCGACGAGCGTGCCCGCGTCGTCAAAGATCGGGATCGGATACGGAATAAACGGAAATTGCGAGCCGTCCGGCCGTTGCGTGGCCTTTTGCGCCAGTTCCAGCTCCGTTTCTGCACGTTGTTCGAAATAGCTGCGATCGTCTGATCGTTGCTTATCCACCCACATCCAATGCTTCGAGCCCCACGGCGAGCCCGCCCAAGGGGCCAGCCATCGTGCCCAGTCCGGGCGGGCCCAGGCGGTAGTCGAGCTGCTCAACATAAGGAGCCAGTGATCCGTAGGCGGCGATACTCGCGGCGAGTGTCGCGCGCAGCTTCGGAAACAGCCGTTCGCGCGAGGCTATCACGCCGCCGCCGATCGCGATCCGCTCGGGCGCCGCGGCGACGACCAGATTATGTAGCAGTCCGGCGAGATCGTGGACGAACAAATCCCATTCGCAGCCCTCGTCGGGAAGCTCATGCGCCGGTCGGCCGAACCGCTTCGCGAGCGCCGGCCCCGAGATCAGGCCTTCGATACAATCGCCGTGAAACGGACACGAGCCGACAAAATCATCGCCGGGCGCGCGAGGTACGCGCATATGTCCAGCTTCGCCATGCGCCGCGCCCTGCACCGGCCGGCTGGCCGAGATCAGTCCGACACCAACTCCGGTGCCGACCGTGATATAGCAATGGCTCGTCAGACCCCGCGCCGCGCCCCAACGCTGCTCCGCAAGCGCGGCGCCCACCACATCGGTCTGGATCGCCAGCGCTTTGCCGTAGCGAGCCGCAAGTCGGCGCGTGAGGTCGGTTCCTGCCCAGCCGGGTTTCGGAGTCGCGCTCACCGATCCAAAACCGGGGCTGTTCGGATCGAGATCAAGCGGGCCAAACGATGCGATGCCCAGTGCGTCGAAGTGCCAGCCGTCGAGCAGTTTCTCCAGCGCTGCCAACGTCGTCATCGGATCGGTCGTCGGCACCGTTTCGCACGCCCGAACATCGTCGGGTCCGGTGCCCAGAATGGCCACGCATTTCGTGCCACCCAGTTCGAGCCCGGCAATCAACGGAGAACGTGCCATGCGATCCTCTGGTTTGTGGTGACGACAAGGCTCCTGGCGGCCATCAGACCCTGATAGCCTCGGGTCTGCCAGGCTGGACGACATAGCGTGCCAGCGTGTCGATCGTGCCGCCCGGCGTGAAAACCTGATCGATCGCGCGGACGCTGACGCGACAAGCCTGTGCATCGATATCGAACAGCAGATAGCCGCGCTGGTCGTGGATCATCGACATGTGCGGGTTGGTCGCGGCTCGCGGATCGGGCCCAATGGGCAGTCCGTTGGTGCTGATCGAACTGACCGACGTTCCGTGAAACTCAGGCGCGACCGGGGGGCTTTCGAGATCTCCGCGACGCGACGGCACGTTGCCGATGAAGAACATATGGCTGTCGCCCCCGGTGATGACAACATTCTTGCCGCGTTCCCGGATCATCTCGATCAGCCGCTCGCGTGCGTCGGGATAGCCCGTCCAGTTGTCGTAGCCGTTCGAGGGAACCTTCTGTGCCGACCGGTCAAACGGCATGACGAGGCCCCCGAGCCCCAGTAGATTCCAAGCGAAAGCGGACGTCAGACCGTCGCTTAGCCAGCGTTCCTGTACATCGCCCAGCATAGTGTCAGGCATGTCGCGCGTATCGACGCAATTGCCGTTGCCGGGTTTCTCACACAAACGGATGCTGCGATAACTGCGCTTGTCGAGGACGTGGAGACGCATCAGCCGGCCGAAATCGAGCCGCCGGTACGCCCGCGGCGACCCCCGGTTCGGAAACTGACTCATCCGTACGGGCATATGCTCGTACCAAGCTTGCATCGCGGCGGCCCGGCGCAGCAGGAACACCTCCGAGGGCGTGGTGCCGTCATCCAGGTCGCCCGCCCAGTCATTCTCGACCTCGTGATCGTCGAAAGTCGATACGAACGCCGCGGCGGCGTGGGCGGCCTTCAGGTCGGGATCGACCTTGTAGAGCGCATAACGCTGCCGATAGTCGTCGAGGCTGTAGATCTCGTCGCTCTTGTGGTGACGCACGAGCGGCGCTTTGGCGGCTGCTGCCGCGCTCGCGGCTTTTCCCTCATAGATATAGTCGCCATAATGATAGACGAGATCCAGGTCGGCTTCCTGGCTGATATGGCGCCATGCCGTGAAGAGCCCGCGTTCGTAATGCTGACATCCGGCGACCGCCATTCGCAACCGGTCCAGCGCTGCTCCGGCGGCGGGCGCCGTGCGGACGGTGCCGATGTCGCTCGCAATTCCGTCGACGACGAAGCGATACCAGTAACGGCGATGATTGCGCAGGCCTTCGACCTCGACATGAACGGAATGCGCCAGTTCCGGTCGCGCCACCGCCCTGCCGCTGCGCACGATCCTGTGAAAGGTCTCGTCCTCGGCCACTTCCCAGCCGACCGGCAGCGCCTCGGCCGGCATGCCGCCATGGCGTTCGAGCGGTTTTGGCGCGAGACGGGTCCAAATTACGAAGCCGTCGGGCGTTGGATCTCCCGAGGCGACGCCCAGCGTGAACGGATCGTCCAGGAATTTCGGCGCGGCGAGCGCGGGTGCGCGCGCCAGCGCTGCCAACAGCGCTGCGTGTCCGCCGGCGCGAAGAAGGGTACGGCGGCTGAATGGATATCCTGTCATATGGCAGTGTTCGCTCTGATCATCTTGACGGACGCGCGGGGGGCGTATGGTCCTTATCGAACGCTGAGCGCGCGCGCCGCATCGGCCAGCCTTCTATGTAGCGCGCCATCGCAACGCCCACCCCTTCGTTCCAGGTGACGCGCAGCGCCTGCGCGAACGCGTCGACGAACGCGCTATCGTCTGCAAGGTCGCCGTAGATCGCGCGCATTCCCACCCATTTCGCCGGATTCTGTCTCGCCGCGCGCGCCGTCGCCCTCAGCATTGCCCAATCGGGATCGTTCGAGGCGATCGTGCCGCCTTTGGAGTCGGTGCCGTAGCAATAGCGGCACCACAAGGCGCTGGCGAGGATCAGCCCTGTCGGCATGACGCCTCTGGCGATATTGTCCCGGATTGACGGGATGATGAACTTCGGCTGCCGGTTCGACCCGTCGAAGCACAAGCGGTGCGCGGTGTCGGCGATCTCGGGATTCGAGAAGCGTCGGAGGACGAGTTGCTTATAGTCGCCCAGATCATGACCCGGAACGGGCGGGACGATCGGCACGATCTCGTCGGTCTCGATTTTGTCGACGAAGGCCGCGATCGTGTCGTCGGCCATCGCTTTGTGGACATGCTCGATCCCCGAGAGTGCCGCCGGATAGCCGATGATCGCGTGGCCACCATTGAGAATGCGGATCTTCATCGTTTCGAAATCGTGCACGCGCGGACTAAAGGTAACGCCGACCTTCTCAAGGGCGGGCCGACCTGCCGAGAAGCTGTCTTCGATCACCCACTGGCGAAACGGCTCGCACGTCACCGGCACCGGATCGTCACCGATGCCGAACGCCGCCGCCATCGCGCGCTCGCGCGGGCCGGTCGCCGGTGCGATGCGGTCGACCATGGCGTTCGGAAAGGCGACGTGTGCGTCGATCCAGTCGGCGAGACCGGGATCGGACAGGCGGGCCAGCCCCACCACGGCGGCGCGCGCGACATCGCCGTTGCCGGGCAGGTTGTCGCACGACAACACCGTGAAGGGCACGATGCCGGCGTCGCGACGCGCCCTCAGCGCCGCGACGATCGCCCCGAAGGCGGTCGCCGGGCGATCGGGGCCGACGCTGTCCGCGACGATCTCGGGCGCCGTCGGATCAAAGCGACCGGTCGCCGGATCGATGAAATAGCCACCTTCGGTAACCGTCAGCGAGACGATGCGGATTTCCGGCCGGCGCATCGCGGCGATCAGCGGACCGTTCGCGGAATCGACCTCCACGAAATCGATCATGGCGCCGACCCGGCGAGCGCGCTTGCCGCGAGGGTCCAGCTCGATCACCGTCGACAGCCAGTCCTGCGCCTTGAGCGCCTCGCGCATTCGAGCATCGGCCGGGCGCACGCCTGCGCCCAGAATCGCCCAGTCGCGATCCTCGCCCAAAGCGAAAAGGTCGTCGAGATAAGTCGCCATATGGGCGCGGTGAAAATTGCCCAGCCCGATATGAACGATCCCCGGCGTCAATCGGGCGCGGTCATATCGGGGCTGGGCGACGCTCATCTCATGCTATCCAATTGCGGCCGTCGACGCCATAGGTCCGGGCCACGATGTAATCCGCGTCGGAACTGGCCGGGAAGATCGCCATACCGGTCAGATCCGGCGTCTTGGCCACGCGAACGATGCCGCGTGCCGCGCCGATGAAGAGCGCGGTTTGGTCCTCAAGCCTCATGGCGTGGTCCCTTCACCGTCACGGGGCAGCGTTGACCGCGGGATAGGTGGTCAGCTCAATCGGCGCTGCGGGGGCGACGACATTGTCGAAATCGACCACCGCACCCTGCGCGATCAGCGTTTCGCGCAGATGCTCGAAGTCCATCGCCGACATGCTGTAGCCGTGCTTGACGCTCAACGCGGCCGCCGTCCCCGCGCCCTGCCCCATCGCCATGCAGGTCGCCATGACGCGAACCGAGCCGAAGCCGGGGCCGTCCGCGCTCAGGCAGCGGCCCGCCGTGACGAGGTTGACGCTGCCGCGCGGCACCAGGCAGCGGAAGGGAACATTATATTCCTGCCGCGGGACGACGAGACCGTTCTGATCGTTGCTGTCGCTCGCATGGATATCGATCACGTGCGCGCCCTTCGCGATTGTATCGGGAAAAGCCTTGGGAAACAGAATGTCGTCACGCTGCAATTCGTAGAGGCCGACGATGTGGTACGATTCGCGCACTCCTGTCTGGATGCCGGATTTCGCCAGCCAGCAGTCTCGAAATTCCGGGAATTCCCGGCGCAGGACGTCGATGATGAGCTGCAAATTCTCGCGCAGGCTGCATTCGGTCTTGGTGAACCATTCCGGGTCGCTGGCATCCGTCGCCTCGCGCAGCACGTTGATACTGACCATGCCGTCGTGGAAGAACTTGTTGATCCAGGGACCGCCGAAAATGGGGATATCACCCCGCTCATTGAGATCGAGCAACCGGCCGCGGATCGCCTCGGACACCGGCAACATCCCGTCCACCGCATCGCGAAACAGATAATCGAGCGCATCAGTATCGACGCCACCCAACTGGAACCACAGCGTCGCCGGTTGCAACACGTCGCCCTTGGTCGTCGGGAAGCCCGCCGCGCGCACAAGGTCCGCGTCACCGGTGCAATCGACGAACACGTCCGCCTCGTAGGCGACGCGACCCGCCTTGTTCTGCACAATCACATGGGTGACGCGATCGCCGTCCATGGCGCAGTCCGAAAACCAGGAATGGTAAAGCAGCGTCACCCCGCTTTCGAGCAGAAGCCGCTGGGCGGCGAGCTTCAGGATTTCGTCATTGACCGGGAAATTACCGCTTTCGCGCGACACGTCCGCGCCGCCCAGCTCGGCGGCCTTTTGCAGAAGCTCGAAGGGGATTCCACCGATATGCTGCTTGCCGAAGTGACGAAATTCGCTGATCGGCGTCACCAGCGCGCTGGTCGACATACCGCCGACGAAGCCGTAGCGCTCGATCAACAGGGTTTTCGCGCCGTTGCGTGCGGCGGCGACCGCTGCGACCAGCCCCGCCGGACCACCCCCGCAGATGATGATGTCGTAGCTGCCGACGACGGGTACCTCGCGGCTGGGGACGCTGATCGACGCATTGTGCTTGGGCATCACGGATACACTTCTTCCTGTAGTTGTGTTGGCGCTCGAAAGGAACGGCGATTGCATCACGGCGCGTTCGGTCGAGGGCGAACGCAGCGACCAACAACGAAAGCGCTGCGATCCGGGCGCATGTCAGCGATGCGTACGCGACAACCGCGTTGTCCGATTCCGCTCCATTCGCCTCACCTTTTTCATTTACCGCATGTTAGATATCGATAATGCATCTCTGCCATAGGCCAAAGTTGCGGTCAACGGTGATCTTATCTGATTGATTTAGCGTAATTTTCCACGCGAAAAATACTGGGGCTTCATAATTCGTGGTTCGGTTGATCCAATCGTTTTTCGATAACGATAATGTTGATTTGGCGCTTCGAGCATTGGAGGCTAGAATCAAGAACCACAGCAAGGGGCGCGGGCATGGCGGATGGAAACAGGGGGCGGCGCCAGCCAACCCTACAGGATCTGGCGAAGGTCGTCGGGTTGACCGCGAACACGGTATCACGAGCGCTCAACGACCGGCCGGGCGTCAGCACAACGACGCGCGCCCTGATCAAGGCGGAAGCCGAGCGTCTGGGCTATGTTCCCAATATCCACGCGCGCTCGCTCGTGCTTGGCGCGCGCAAAACGATCGGCGTGATCGTTTCCAATATCTCCAACCCGTTCTTTTCGGATCTGGTCAGCGAGGTCGAGCTTCAGGCGCAACATGCCGGTTACACGGTCCTGCTGCTCCTCTCCTACGAATCCGCGGAACGGGAGCAGGATGCCATCGACCGGGCGCTGCGATCCGGCCTGGACGGTCTCATCGCGGCGCCTGTGCAGGAGCGTTCGACCGCCTGGACACCGCTGATCAAGGCAGGCATTCCGTTAGTCCTCGTCAGCCGCGAACTGCCCGAACTCGGTGTGGACTTTTACTCCACGGACAACGAAGCGGGCATCGAACTCACGACCGATGCCGTCCTGGCCCGGGGAGCGAGCGACGTCGTGCTGATCGACGAGGACATGCCTTTTTCCACCATTCGACTTCGGAGCGAGGGTTTCCGGCACTCGCTCGAACGGCACGGGTTTGCATTCGACCCTCGAAGCAATCTCGCGCTCATCCCGCCTGCGCGCTCGTTTCGCGTTTCCCAGTCATGGCATGCCGACGATGCATATCGCGTCGCCGGCGACTTGCTGGATCGCGGTCGACGGCCCGATGCCTTCGTCGTCGGGGATGATTATTATGCCCTCGGCCTCTACCGTGCGCTGCGCGAGCGCAACATCCGTATCCCCGACGATGTGATGGTGATGGGATGGGGAAACCTTCCCTTCACGCGGTTCATGGAACCGCCGCTTTCCACGCTGCTCTTGCCCTTCGAGGAGGTCGCGCGCCGGGCCACGCGCCGCCTTCTGGACCATATTCAAGGCACCGCCGACGATCGGATCGTCACCGATCGCATTGTTCCCGAGCTTGTCATCCGCGCGTCTACCGCGCGCTGATCGCCGTCAGGCGCAAACAGCCGCCGAACCCGACATCGCCCCGGAACCGGCCGGCCTTCGCGTGGGCGATCGCGGCCCTGGTCAGCCGCCGGCCGCGATCTTGCGCTTGGACCTGCTCCGCCCGATCACCATGATCAGGATCGCCGCCGAGATCGGGTGCAGGATCGCCAGTCCGGCGAAGAGCGCGATATAATCGAACTGGGCGAGAATCGATCCGGCTAACAGATTGAGAATGAGCGACGTACTCGCGCCGACCGCGCCGAGTATTCCGACCGCGGATGCATTGACTTTGACGGGGAACAGGCCGGCCAGAAGTACATTGTATCCCACAAACCAGGCCTGGCAGACCGCAACGACAACGGTGATGATGGCGACTGCGACGAACGCGCTCGAGGCCAGGGTGATGAGGGCGCCCAAGGGCATCAGCGCGGCGCTGAGCGCGAAGATGCGAAGCTGAACGCGAATGGGATCATGTCCGCGCTCGGCATAGCGGTCGACGAGGCGGCCGAGCATGATGCAGACCAGCACCGCGACGATGTACGGGATGCCGCCGACGAAACCCAGTTCGGTCAATGACAATCCGGCGCGCTCCTGCAAATAGCCGGCGCTCCAGAAAAGATAGAAATACCAAACTGGATCGCTGATCATGCGCACCGCGACGATCGACAGGAATCTTTTGTCCCTGAGCAACGTCCTGACGGATGCGGAATTCTCGTCGACGGCTTCGGGCAAGGGTGACGGAGCGGCCACCACGGGCCGGGAGGGCGACGTGCGCTTGGTGTCGGTGAACCACCACAGGATCGCGATAATGATCCCGATCAGTCCGGGGATCACGAAGGCCGCGCGCCAATTGATGCCCGTCGCCAGCAAAGCGATCAGCGGCGGCGCGAGGATGGCGCCGATATTTCCGGCAGGTGTGGCGATGCTGATCGCGAGCGCGCGCCGTTCGACGGGAACCCAGTTCAGGATAGCGCGCTGAACGACCGGAAATGCTCCCGGTTCTGCGGCGCCCATCAATACGCGCGACGCGGCGAGATGTCCGAAAGTATGAGACAGGCCCGAGGCGATGTTCGCGATGGACCAGCCGATCGCGAACACCGTCATGCACACCCGCGTGCCCACCCGGTCGATCAGCCGCCCGCTCACGACGTACATGGCGATGTAGGGCAACATGAACGCGAAGGTCAGCAGCGAATACGCCTCGTCATCGAATGCGAGCTGCACCTTCATGATCGGCTTGAGGATAGCCAGCGTTTGCCGGTCGAAATAGTTGAGCACCAGCAGCGCCATCGCAAGTCCGATAATGAACCACGCTTTTCGCGGCATTTTCTTCGCCGGTGCGGTGTCGGCGGTTGCAGTCGGGGCTTGGGTCAACTGACTGGTCCAATCGATTGGGAGTGACGTGCCTGAGCGCTGGGCTTGTGCACGACGCGGGTTGCGATTTCATCGTTCAGGTCGAGCGATCGAGCAATGAACGCGGCCGCGATTTTGACCATGCTGGAGATGATTACGGGTTTTGCGTTGCCGAGGCGGCGTCTGTCGCGCGTCCGCCCGGTCTTGGGGTCGGTCCGGTGCCGTTCGAACGATCGACGCACCGAGGCCGGCGCACTGAACGTCATGGCACGCAGCCCGACAGACGACGGAGCGTTCATCGTCGCACCATTCGGCGCCGCGAAGCGCAACCACGACGTCAAGACGTCGCGCTCGCTCGAAGAACGGCAGGAGCGCACCGCCTCAAGGACATGCGCGTGTCGAACGGCCGCCGCGATGCAGCCGGGCGGCGTCGGTGGGAAAGCGTGCGTGTTGTCAGCCAACCGTCCTCACCTCCCTCTAAAACATTAGCGTTATCGTAAATTAGCGTCATCGGTCTGTCCATAGGGTGATTCGTCGCCGATAAAATTACACAAATCTATAATAAATCAATGAGATAGCAAAATCATTGACTATTGGCGTTCCTTCTGGCAGTTCTACATTAACGATATTGTGGTCTCGGCGCGGTATCATGCGGAAAGGGTTTTCGGGCCGCATGAGCGCCGACATGGGGCACGCCGATTATTCAATAAACACAATATTTTGGTGGAGGACGTAATGGGATCGAAGGCAAGTTTGTTTCTCGCGACGTCGACTGTTTCGATGTTGATGGCATTCGCCGCGCCCGCATTTGCCCAGCAGGCGTCGTCTCCCGACGGCGCACTCTCCAGCGATGGAGATGATGTGCAGGCGAGCGGCGGCGGGACGATCGTCGTCACCGGCTCTCGCATCGCCCGGCCCGAACTCGAATCGCCGATGCCGGTCAGCGTCACCAACATGGAGCAGGCGCTCGAAATCGGTCGGATCAGCGCCATCGAGGCGCTGGAACTCGATCCGGCGCTGGGCACCAACCAAAATCTCAGCAGCGACGTCCGGGGCTGGGACGCGGGAATCGCGGCGGTCAATCTGCGCGATCTCGGCACCAACCGAAGCCTGACCCTGATCGACGGACAGCGTCGCGTGTCCGGGTCGGCGCGATCCTCTGCCGTCGATATCGGCATGATCCCGGTGAGCATGATCGACCGGATCGAAATCGTGACCGGCGGCGCCGCGGCGATTTACGGTGCGGACGCGGTGACGGGTGCCGTCAACATCATCACCAAGCGCGACATCGAGGGCCTGCACATTTCGGGACTGACCGGCATTTCGGGGCAAGGCGACGCCGCGAAATACCTGGTCTCGCTCGCCACCGGCGGCAAGTTTGCCGATGGCCGCGGCTCCTTTTCGATCGGCGGCACCTACTCCCAGAGCGATCCGCTGATCTATACCGACCGCTTCGACTGGCGGGATTGGCCGACGTACCGGGCGAGCCCCGAAAATACCGGTGTCAACGACGGCATTCCCGATCGGGTATACTCGCCGCATACCCGGCAGCTATACTATGATTACGTCCCGACCTATTGGCTGAACGGCCAACGCTACATGGTCGAGAACGGCAACGTCCGCGAATCGCGCTGCGACATCGAATACAGCCCCGGCCAATATGCCGTCTGCGACGGCGGCGACGGCAGGAATCTGAGCGACCGCGATCAATTCCGGGGCGGCCTGAAGTCATTGGCCCTGATGGGGCGGATCGATTACCAGGTGACCGACGCGATCGATTTCGCCACGCACTTTTCCTACGCCCGCCAGAAATACGACGGGACATACACTTATTGGCGCGATGACAGCCGGGCGACCTATTTCTCCGGCCCGGTGCCGGGCGGACGCGGCGCCGTCGCGCAGTTGGACAATCCCTATCTGCCCGACTCGGTCCGGCAGGTGATGCTCGATAACAACCTGACGTCGCTGTATATCGACCGGACCTATGGCAACTTCCCCGAGCGGGAAGAGGATCACGACCGGGAAAGCTACACCATCGGCTCCTCGCTTGGCGGCAAGCTGGGTTCCAGGTTCAAATGGGAAGCCTTTTGGCAATATGGCCGCGTGACCGACAACGTCACCGAAGCGAACGCTCCCTGGAAATCGCACTGGATCGCCGCGCGCGATGCCATCGCCGATCCGGTGACCGGCGAGCCCGTCTGTCGCGACGAGGCGGCGCGTGCCCAGGGCTGTGTGCCGTTCGACATTTTCAGCACGGCGCCGGCGACCGAAGCGCAGATCAAGTGGGCGATGGCCGATCGCCATGAAAAGCGGATCAATACGCAGCAGATTTACGGCGCGAATATCAACGGCCCGCTGTTCGCTCTCCCGTATGGCGATGTCTCGATCGCGGTGGGTGCCGAGCACCGCAAGGAAACGCTCAGGACGACGGACGATCCGCTCGCGCTCGCCGGCGAACTGGTTTACGGCGGCGGCCCGTCCGCGCATCCCGAGCTCGACGAATCGTTCAGCGTGAACGAGGCTTATGGAGAGGTGGTCGTCCCGCTCCTGAGCGATCTGCCGTTCGCCCGGCGGCTCGAGGTCGAAGGCGCGTATCGCTATTCGGATTACAGCAGCGTCGGCGTCACGCATGCCTGGAAAGCGGGGGCCATGTGGTCGCCGGTCGACGGGATCAGCTTCCGCGGCGTTCGCTCACGCAGCGTTCGCACGCCGAATTTCGGCGAGCTTTACGAAGCGAAGGTCGAAACGCTCACGGGCGCCTATACCGACGCCTGCTCGCTGGCGCTGTATTACGCCTCCACGACGCGGGCGGCGAACTGCAAGGCGCTGGGAATCGACACCCCGTTCGAGACGCCCAGGATCGGGCCGGTCGTCGTCACCGGCGGCAACCCCGATCTCAAGCCGGAAACCTCGAACAGCCTGACGCTTGGCGTCATCCTGCAACCGAGCTTCCTGCCGGGCCTCGATGTGACGGTGGATTATTGGGATATCGACATCAAGAACGTCATCACCCAATTCTCCTACGCCACCCTCATCAGGCTTTGCGTCGATGCGCCGACGATCGACAATCCCTATTGCGCGCGAGTGACACGCGATCCGACCACCGGTTATGCGACGCGGGTCGAATCGAACCAGTTGAACGCCGCACGGCTCTACGCGCGCGGTATCGATGTCGGGGTGGCGTATCGTCGGCCGCTGGGCGGCGGCGCACTCAACCTGTCGTTCAAGGGGACCTACCTGCTCGACAAGGTGACGGAAACCACGCCGGGGATTCCGGAAGGCGACGTCACCTACGATGGTGCCTGGGAAAACCCCCGATTCCGGGCCAACCTGCTGACGGCATACAAGATCGGTGATGTCAATATCGCGCTCAACACGCGCTTCATCAGCGCTGCGACGTATGACCTGAACGTCGATACCGACGAAGCCTATCCGCGCCAGCATATTCCGGCCAAGGTCTATAACGACTTGTCCTTGCAATATGATATCGGAGAGAAATACCAGGTCGGCTTCGGCGTGAACAATATCCTCGACATCATGCCAACCTATATGCCGACGGTTTATCGAGATGATAGAATATACGGTGTCGTCGGCCGGTATTTCTTCACTACGGTAAAGTTGAATTTCTGATCTGGAGACTGGAATGACAAGCGAGGGGCGCCCCTCGCTTGTCATTTCGAACGAGGGGAGCAGAGGTATGATCCGATCCGCCATCGCCGTTGCGGGGGCACTGGCGCTCGCTTTCCCCGCCGTTTCGCAGACCGTGCCGCGGGGCGCCAAAGCCGAGGTCGTGCGCGGGGTGGAAGCGCGGGCCAAGCTGTCACAGGTCATCAACGATCAATTGTTCAGCTATGCCGAGATTGGTTTCCAGGAGCATGAGACCGAACGCTATCTGACGGCGCTGCTCGAGAAGGAAGGCTTCAAGGTCGAGCGCAACGTCGCGGGCCTGCCGACCGGTTGGGTGGCGCGGTGGACGAACGGCGCGGACGGCCCGGTGATCGCGCTGGGCAGCGACATCGACGGCATCCCGAAGGCAAGTCAGACGCCCGGCATCCCGTGGCGCCGGCCGATGGTCGAAGGCGCGCCGGGGCACGGCGAGGGGCATAACAGCGGGCAGGCGATGAACATCGTCGCGGCGCTGGCGGTAAAGGACTGGATGGTCCGAACGCACACGCCGGGCACGCTGGTGATCTGGCCCGGCGTCGCCGAGGAATTGCTCGGCGGCAAGGCCCGTTTCGTCCGCGCCGACGTGTTCAAGGATGTCGACGCGGTGATCTTCAGCCATGTCAGCAGCCAACTCGCCACCAGTTGGGGCCAACCCAATGGCACCGGCATGGTCAGCGTCGAATATACGTTCAAGGGCGAGAGCGCGCATGCGGCGGCCGCCCCCTGGCGGGGACGTTCCGCACTCGACGGTGTCATAGCGATGGCGGACGGATGGGAGATGCGGCGCGAGCATCTGCGCCCCGAACAACGATCGCACTACGTCATCAGCGAAGGCGGCGACCAGCCCAATGTGGTGCCGTCCGAGGCGAAAATCTGGTTCTATTTGCGCCAGATGAATTTCGATGCCGTCAAAAAGATGCTCACGACCGCCGACGCCATTGCCGACGGGGCCGCCGAGATGACGAGCACAACCGTCAGCCGGCGGATTCTGGGCGTGGCGGCGACCCAGCATTTCAACCGGCCGATGGCGGAGGCCGCCCAGGCGAATATCGTCGCGGTCGGCTTGCCCAAGTGGGATGCCGACGATCAGGCGTTCGCGCGCACGGTGCAGGAGAATGTCGGCGCAACGGTGAAAACCGGGCTGCCGACGAAACTGGCGGCGTTCGGCCCGCCGCCGAAGGAGCCGAAATCGGCCGGGTCGGACGACATCGGCGACGTAAGCTGGACAGTGCCCACGATCACGATCCGCTATCCCGCCAATATCCCCGGGCTGCCGGGGCACAATTGGGCAAACGCCATCGCGATGGCGACGCCGATCGCGCACAAGGGCATTCAGGCCGGGGCCAAGGTGATGGCGATGACGGTCGTCGACCTGCTGACCAAGCCCAAGCTGTTGGCCGACGCGAAGCGCTATTTCCGCGAGGTGCAGACCAAGGATCAGCACTACGTCTCTATGCTGCCGGAGGACGATACGCCGCCGACGTGGCTGAACGCCGAAACCATGGCGCGGTACAAGCCCGAACTGGCCAAGCATTATTACGATCCGCAGCGTTATGGATCGTATCTGGAACAGCTTGGGGTCAAGTGGCCGACGCTGGCGACCGGGCCGGCGCAATCGCGCGTTCCGAGTTCGCAAGCGCCTGGTGCGTCGACGATCCGTTCAGAACATACCGGTAAGCTGCCCGTCGATGTCGATTGAACCGGTGTTCACCCGCCGCCGTCTTCTCACCAACACCGCGCAAGTCGCGTCAGTAACCGCCGCGTCGATGCTGATGCCGGCCAATGTGCAAAAGCTGATGGCGCAGCCGCCCCGACGCGCCGGCACGCTCAAGGACATCAAGCACGTCGTTCTGCTGATGCAGGAGAACCGGTCGTTCGATCATTATTTCGGCATGCTTTCGGGTGTCCGCGGCTTCGGCGATCCCGATCCGCTGATGCTTTCGAGCGGCAGAACCGTCTTTCACCAGCCCGATCCCGCGAACCCGGACGGCTATCTGCTGCCGTTCCACCTCGACACCTTTTCGACCAATGCGCAGAAGCTGCCTTCCACCAGCCATGCCTGGACGGTGCAGCATCAGGCATGGAACGGCGGCAGGATGGATCAGTGGCTACCGGCACACCGCGCCGCTGACGGGGTGAACGGCCCCTACACGATGGGCTATTTCAAGCGCGAGGATATCCCGTTTCACTATGCGCTGGCAGAGGCGTTCACGATTTGCGACGCCTATCACTGCTCAGTGATCGGGCCGACCTGGCCGAACCGGTTCTATTATATGACCGGCATGCTCGATCCGGAGGCGACGAGCGGCGGGCCGGTGATCGAAAACATCATGCCGCCCGGCGGATTTCGCTGGAAAACCTACCCCGAACGATTGCAGGATGCCGGGATCGACTGGCGCATCTATCAATATGGCGAGATGGGGAAGCGCCCCAACAACATATTCAAATATATCGCACAGTATCGAAACGCCGCGGCCGGTTCGCAACTGGCCCTGCGCGGGTTGCCGGACGCCGACGAGGGCCGGTTCGCCTATGACGTGCGTCACGATCGCCTGCCGACCGTCTCGTGGCTGATGCCCTCCGCCGAGGGGTGCGAGCATCCCGATTACATGCCGGCCGCCGGCGCCGATTTCATCGCTCGCCGGCTCAACGAACTCGCCGCCAACCCGGATGTCTGGGCCAAGACGGTCTTCATCCTCAACTATGACGAGAATGACGGCCTGTTCGATCATGTCGCGCCGCCCGTGCCCGCCGTCGGTACGCCGCATGAATTCGTCGACGGCGTGCCGATCGGCGCCGGTTTTCGCGTGCCATGCATCATCGTCTCGCCCTGGACGGTTGGTGGCTGGGTATCGAGCCAGCCGTTCGATCACACGTCGATCCTACAATTTCTGGAGCGGATCACAGGCGTGCGCGAACCCAATATCAGTGACTGGCGCCGCAAGACCTTCGGTGATCTCACATCCGTTTTTCGCTTCGATCAGCCCGCGGCAAGACCGCCGATCCTGCCGGGAACAAAGGAGTCGCTGACGCTCGCCGGGAATAACGTGGCGACGTTGCCCGATCCCCCAATTCCGGCTTCGAATCAGCGAGCTCCGGTGCAGGAGCGAGGCGGACGCAAACGGATTCGATAGACATTTCGGGCGAGCGGCGGGCAGGGCGCTGCGCTCCAGGATGAGGAAGGCGATATGAACGAGAATCCGGCAAGTTCGGACGAGCCTCTTTCTCGAGAGCGCCGTTTGTTGCTTGGCGGGCTCGCTGCGATGGTGGGCGCGGCGGCAATCGGTGATGCGGGAGCGACATCCGCATATGCGGCGCCAATCGGCGAGCAGGCCATCGATGCGGCGCTACGCGATGCGATCGAGACCGTGGTGATAATCTATGCCGAGAATCGCAGCTTCAATAATCTGTTCGGCGACTTTCCCGGGGTCGAGCAGCCGCTTTCCGGCGTATCATCCGGGCGCTCTATCCAGCGCGACCGCGACGGCAGCGTACTGAAGCGATTGCCGCCGATCTGGGAAGGGCTGGTGCCGCACCGGCAGATCGTCGAACATCGCGAATACCTGATCGGCGAGAAGGACATCGCGCCGCTCGCCAACGCGCCGTTCGCGCTCAGGACACCGGAGGGCGATCCGCTGCCGCATGGTCTCGTCACCCGCGACCTCGTCCACACCTTCTACAATAACCAATTGCAGATCAACGGCGGCCGCAATGATGGCTTCGTCGCATGGGGCAATAGCGGCGCGCTCGTCATGGGCCATTATGCGGACAATGCCACCAATCTTCGGCTGTGGCAGATCGCGCGCGAATTCACGTTGTGCGACAATTTCTTCATGGGTGCATTCGGCGGCTCGTTCCTCAACCATCAATATCTGATCGCCGCTCGCCCGCCTTATTACCCGAACGCCGACAAGAGCCCTGCGAAGGGGCGTATCACCGTGCTGGAAGGAAGCGATCCCCGAGGCATCCGACCCAGGCAGATCGCCCAGTCTCCAGCCAGCGCGATGGACGGCCCCGTGCGCTTCGTGCCCAATTCACTGACGCCCGATTTCTACGCGGTCAACACGATGTTGCCGCCTTACGCCCCGAGCTACGATCTCGATGCCGGGCGACCGGGCTATACGGACTGGTCGAACGCCAAGACGCTTCTACCTCAACATCACGACACGATCGGCGACATGCTTTCGGCACGCGGGATCGACTGGGCCTGGTATGCGGGCGGTTGGAATGCGGCGCTCGCCGGGCACGGCACCGGCGCTCAATTCCCTTCGCGGCCCAACTTCCAGCCTCACCACCAACCGCTCAACTATTTCGCGCAGTTCGCCCCCGGCACGGCGGCGCGAGATCGGCATTTGCGCGATGGCGGCACAGGCGAAACGGCGCGGACCAACAAGTTCCTCGCGGACGTCGAGGCTGGGCGCTTGCCCAAGGTGAGCTATTACAAGCCGCAGGGCAATCTCAACATGCATGCGGGTTATTCGGATGTCGATGCCGGCGACCGCCATATCGCGGGCGTCATCAACGCGTTACGCAACAGCCCGCAATGGGGAAAAATGCTCGTCGTCGTCACTTTCGACGAAAATGGCGGATGGTGGGACCATGTCGCGCCGCCCAGGGGGGATCGCTGGGGACCGGGAACACGCATTCCCGCGATCATCATCTCCCCGCATGCGCGCCACGGGGAGGTCGATCACACGATCTATGACACAGGTTCGATCGCGCGCTTCATCACACGACGCTTCGGGTTGAGAAAGCTGCCAGGACTGATCGAACGCGAGCGCGCTATGATCGCCGCCGGCGGCCCGCCACCAGGCGATCTCACAGGCGCCCTCGTCTTCAACGGATGACCAGAACGCCTGGTTTGATGGCGATCTGACAGCAGGTCACGTGATCGCGGCCCGCTTCCCATGCGATTTCCCCATCTACGGCCAGAGAAGTCGCTCGGTGAACGGCAGGAAACGCGAACATCGCGGCCGTTCCGGGATCCCCGTGAGTTCGTCGAAAGCCGCCCTTCAGTCATTGTAGTGTTGGCGTGCCGTTCAGGCGGCAAGCTGGTGAAGCATAAGCCGGTGGAGAAGCCGGAAGGCGAGTCGTCGGAATAGCGGGCGGCTGGTTACGCGGGTCACACCCTTGCCGCGCTGGTTTGTAAACTACGTAATCACCTAGAATAAGCCTTGTGCGCTTCTCTGGCCGCGTGAGGATCGAATCGCCAAAACGTGACGTGACCCCCAGCTTTCCCCCAGCTGGGATTAGAGCCTGGCGGTTGTTT
>CAZXFY010000015.1:0-65461 GCA_964639855.1 uncultured Stakelama sp.
GCAAAACAACCGCCAGGCTCTAATCCCAGCTGGGGGAAAGCTGGGGGTCACGTCATATCTCATGCCGCGAACAAGGTGCCGTCCTATCGATCCGTCGTGCTCCACGTTGCTGAGAAGGTGAACGAGCGGCTTTAAGCGTGCTCTTGAAAGCGCGCTTGAGAGCGATTGGTGGGCCAGACCACGTTGTTTTCGGGACCCGAGCATCGCCGGTGGAGCAAGGAAGAGCGTTTAGAGCGTCGAGCGTTTAATCTGGTGGATATCCTGCGGCCTTGAGGTAGTTCCAGCATTCGTCTGGCGAGTAGAGGTCGCAGATGCTGCCGACGGCCTTCCAAAGCGCGTCTATGGTTCGGGCGCCGATGCGGCGGAGGTGCGCCTTGAGTTTGGCGAAGGCCATCTCGATCGGGTTGAGGTCGGGGCTGTAGGGCGGCAGGAACAGGAACCATGCACCGCGCTCCTTGAGGATCGCCTTGGCCTTTTCGCTTTTGTGGCTGGAGAGATTGTCGAGGATCACGACGTCGCCGGGCTCGAGCGTTGGCGCGAGCTGGGTCTCGACCCAGGTCTCGAAGATTTGGCGGTTCATCGGTCTGTCGATGATCCACGGCGCGGTCAGGCCGTCGCAGCGCAAGGCGGCGACGAACGTCTGGGTGCCCCAGTGGCCGAACGGCGCGCGCGCTTTCAGGCGCTGGCCACGCCGCGCCCGCCCGCGTAGCCGGGTCATCTTGGTGGTCGTGCCAGTCTCGTCGACGAACACCAGCCGGTGCGGCTCACGGCGCATCCGCGGCTGGCGGCCGGTTCGCCACGTCCGGCGTGCCCGGGCCACGTCCTCGCGTCCGGCTTCGTTCGCCAGCAGCGTTTTTTTTGACGGTATAGCCGGCCGCCCGCAGGAACCGCGACAGCGACGCCGGGTGCACGATCACCTGCCGCTCCTCGGCCAGCCGGGCGGCGAGCTCGGGCATCGTGATGTCGCACTGGGCCTCGACCCAGCCGATCAGGACATCCCGGTGCGCCGCCAGCTTGCCTCCACCGGGCGGGCGACCCTGCCGCGCCGGCTCCAGCGAGCCCGTCTCCGCCATCCGGCGCGCCAGCCGCACCCCCGTGCTCGCGCTCACCCCGAACCGCCGCGCCGCCGCACGCCGCGATCCGCCACCCGCTATCTCACCATATACCCGCTCGCGAAGATCGCCAGAATGCGCTTTGCCCATGATCCACCTCCAGCAACGGTGAATCACAAATCACACCCCGCGTGAATCCCCCCGATTCAGATTTCAGGCACGATGCTCTAAAGATCCTGACCGAGGCGTTCTCGCCAGGAGCCTATGTGTGACCTGCCGTCGGTTTGGGTGGGCACCGAGATAGGCTAAATCATGCGTAAGCGCTGTTCTCACGCCACGGTGGCGAGGTGATTCCACGGCATGAGTTCGTCGAGGCGGTGGCGACCATGGCCGTCAGCGACCTCCGATAGGTGAAACCACCTTATCTCGCTGTCCACCAAACCGGCAGCAGGCCAAAGTGCCGGCCCGAACCTTGCGGTAAAGCGTCGCGCGGCTGAGGCGGGTGCGGTCAAGCACGACGAGGAGACGGAGGACGCGGTCGGGCTGTTCGGACATGGATATTCCTCCTCCTTTCTGACGGTCCCCGAGTAGGAATGGGGATAAATCAAGCGCGCGCAAGAGTGCCGAAAACGGTGTCAAACCGCCGCCGGTACGGCTTGGCACGACTACCGACAGCAGCGCACGATACAGCACGACAAAATATTTTTTCCTTTTGGTGCCGTTCGCCCGTCACGCGACTACCCGGATCGCCCTTGTTTCAAGTTCGGCATGGGCTTAGATTCGCGACGCGCTGCGCAAAGGGCAGCGCCGGGACTGGTAATCCCGTCGAGAACCGACCTGGACAGTATTGTCCGGGGTGCCGTCGCGCATGTCCAGACCTTCGGGTTAAAGGCGGCGGCGCATGCTCGACATGTTACCAGCTCCGGCGGCTCCCGCGCCTAGCGCGCGGGAGTTCGGGACTGTGCCGCATCCATCCCACCACTTCCGCTGATCCGCATCGATGCGGTTACGGAGGTGCATATGGGCGAGACCAGTCCCACTCCCACACGGCGCACATTGATGGGCGCTTTCGTTGCCACATCTGCCGCGCTCGTCCCCGCTTCGCCGACACGGGAGACATTGCAGCGGGAGTTCGACGCGTGGGATGATCGACCGATCATCCTCAAGCGGACCAGGCAAGGCCAACGCGACAGCAGGTTCCGCTATGAGCACTCCGAACATTTCTTTCTCAGCATCGAGAACGGGTTCATCGTCGATCGCTTCGATTTTCTCTATCAAACCGGAATCGTGATGCAGTTGGGCTTGAGCGCCCATCTGTTCGATGTCGGCTTCACGGATGACTGGTGCCGCGACTATATCGGCCTGAGGATCGCCAAGTCGCTGGGTTACGCCAACGCGACCGGCTTCGACTATCGCGATCCCGATACCAACCTGCTCGCTGCGGTTCTGACGCCTTACGGCAAATGGCGAGCCCCAGCGCCTTGGGACGATCATGATGATGGTCCGTTCACGACGGATGAAATGCGCAAAATCACCCGCGCATTGCTGGATCATGTGCAGCGCGTGACCGGCCACCCGCGCCCGTATCAAGGGAGGGCGCGCCATGCGTAAGAACAACCAGCTTCCCGACGTGAGCGGTTTTGCTCACCGACAACGGCCGGAAGGCATCGAGCTGACATCACCACCTTCGAGCATTGCCCCGCCCTTGCGGCGCGGTGTCCTGGGTGCATTCGTCGCCACGTCATCCGCCGTTGCCGCCGCTCCCTCCACGATGAAGGCGCTCGATCGGCAATTCGCAGCGTGGGGCGATGAACCGACCCGCCTGCGGCGAACACCGGAAGGGCGGAGCGACAGCGAGGCCCGCTATCACAATGCCGAGGAGTTCTTCGCGTCCGTCGAGGAGGGTTTCCATCGAGATCGATACAACCTGCTCTATCAGACCGGCATCGTGATGCAGTTGGGCTTGAGCGCCCATCTTCTCGATGTGGGGTTCGACGACCAATGGTGCGCGCGCTTTGTCGGGCACCGCGTCGCCAAATCGCTCGCCTACGCCAATGCGACCGGGCTGGGGTATGAGGGACCGGAAATCGAGCTGCTCGCCGCGATCCTGACGCCGTATTGGAAATGGAACAGCCTGTCCCGGCTCCGAGCGAAGGAGAGCGGAAGCCGGCCCGACGACGGCCCGTTCAGTCCTGACGACGTTTGCCGTCTGACGCGCGCGCTGCTGAACCATGTGCGCCGCGTGACCGGCCACGCACGTCCCAAATGGTGGAGGATGCGGCCATGAGTAGCTCCCCCGCAGCCGGCGCGCAGACGCAGGACGACGAGGCGATCGACACGGAACGTCTCGCCCGCGCCGAAGCGGCGCTTCAAACGCTGCCCCCGTTCACCCGTGAGGTGTTCTTGGCGCACCGGATCGACGACCTCAGCTACGCGGAAATCGCCGAGAACACAGGAACGAGTGTGCGCCGGATCGAACGGGAAATGATCCGCGCACTTATCGGCTTTGCTCGCGCAATGGACGGGCGGCCGTTACGATGGTGGGAATGGTGGATTATCTGACGCTGGGATTGAACGGTGTCCCATGCGCGACGCTCGGCAACCCGCCGGCGGAGCGTTGTCACGCCTTCTTCGCTCGTGAGCGGCCGGTGCTCTTTAGCGTCTCCGATTTGAGCGCTGCTACCGAGCCACGTCGACCAGTGGTCGATCTGGCGGGACATCAAGATCATCCTCCAGACCTCCCGCGTGATTCTCCACCGCAACGCCTGTTGAGCTGGCGCGCCCATCGGGCGGCACAGCCATGGCGGCCGTCATCAAGAAGCGCCGCCGCCCTCCGCGCGTTCCTGGTTGCGCAGCACCTTCGCGAGCTCGCGACGGAGCGCGGCGAGCGTGAAAGGCTTGGTCAGCAGCTCGAAATCCTCTCGTGCCGCCGCCGAGGCGGCCGCGCTGTAGCCGGTCATCAGCAGCACGGGAAGATCGGCCCGGCGCGCGCGCGCGGCGCGCGCCAGATCGAGTCCGCCCATCTCGCCGGGCATCACCATGTCGGAAAGAATCGCATCGGGCACGAAGCCGCCGTCGAGCGTCGCGAGCGCGCCGGGCGCATCGGTGGCGCGCGTCGTTTCGTAGCCCAGGTCATCGAGCATCTGCTCGACCATGTCGCCGACCTGCGCGTCATCCTCGACCAGCAGGATTCGACATTGCCGCGTCGTTTCTTCGTAAAGACCATCGGCCGCGCGCGCCGTGTCCGGCAGCGGCTTTCGCGAGCGCGGAAGCACCAGCGTCACTGTCGTGCCCTGCCCCTCTTCGCTCGAAATCCGCACCGTGCCGCCTGCGCCGCGCGCGAATCCGTATACCTGGCTCAGCCCCAACCCGGTGCCCTGGCCCACACTTTTGGTGGTGAAGAAGGGTTCGAACACCTTGTCGATCAGGTCGGACGACATCCCGGTGCCTTGATCCTGGACCGAGAGGTGGACCATGCCCCCTTCTTCGCCCTCGTCCGGCACGTTGCGGCCTTCGATGCGAATCGTGCCGCCCGTCGGCATCGCGTCGCGCGCGTTCACCGCCACGTTGAGCACGGCGACCTCGAACTGCGACACGTCAACCTCTACCGGCCATAGATCGGGCGCCATGTCGATCTCGACCGCGATGTCCTCGCGCAATGAATGGTCGAGCAGCGTGCGCAGCTCGGCGATCCGATCGGCGAGATCGATCACCTCCGGGTTGACCGGCGAGCGCCGCGCGAAGGTGAGCAATTGCTGGGTGAGCTTGGCGCCGCGATCGATCGCCTGGCGTATTCCTTCCCTGAGCCGCTCGCGCCGCTTCGCATCACTGGTCCGGTCGAGCAGCTCGAGCCCGCTCGATGCCGCCATGAGCAGGTTGTTGAAATCGTGCGCGACGCCGCCCGTGAGCTGCCCCATCGCCTCCATCTTCTGCGACTGGCGCAGCGCCGCCTCGGCTTCGTGGCGCGCGTCCATCTCGTCCTTGAGCCGCCGGTTGGCCTCGGTCGCACCGGCATAGGACAGACCCAGGGCGGCGACGAGAAGCGCCGCCATGACGAGGATGATGCCGATCCCCAAATAGCGCGAGATGCGGCGCGTCCACGGTTCGGTCGAGGCACGCAGAAATACCGAGCCGAGCCGTGTGCCGTTTTGCACCACCGGCGCGGTGATGATCGCTTCGCCGCTGCCCATGCGCGGCGGTTGCAGGCGGTTGATGCGGGGCAGCTCGTTGCCGGGCAGGGCGAATCCGGCGACGAGCGTGCCGTCGAGGTCATAAGCGCCGGCGGCCTCGATCTCCGGATTGGCGCGCAGGGCGCCGATATATTCCTGCGCCGCGATGCGATCGTCGAAGGCGAGCGCTCCGGCGACGCTACCCGCCAGAATGTCCGCCTGGACGGTGAGCTGCTGCATATGCTGGCGGCGCGTGATGCTTTCATTGTGGAACGCGAGGAGGAGGCTGGCGATGAGCAAGGCCGCGGCGACGGCGATCGCACCGCCAGGTCGTGCCGCCAGGCGCCGATGGAGCGCGAGCAGGTTGGTCGCCCCGTCGGTCATCGCCGCGCTCCGACGGCCAGCGCGAGCAGCTTCGAGCTGATCTGGAGCCCGCTCCGGCGCGCGCCGGCCTCATCCACCGCGAAGCGCACGCGATCGTGATCGAGCACGAACTCGATGATCCCGCCCCTGACCCCCCGGCTCCGATCGGTGACGGTGAGCACCGGGAGATCGGCGACGGCGCGCAGCGTGACCGCGGTCGGCTGCGCGGTGGGCTTGCCCACGAACATGATCTGGCACGATGCCGCCGACGGCCGATCGACCGCGCGCATCCGAACGACCGCCACGCCATGGCCCTGTACCTGAAGCCCACGCACCGCTTCCTCGAGCATCTGGCCGAACGGATCGACGCCGACCACGCACAGGCGCATCGGCGCCGCGCCCGCAGGCATGGCCGCGGGCGGCCATTGGACGAAGGGCCCGAACTTGGTGAGATAACTGGCCTTGACCGCAAGCTCGAGCTCGTTGCCCGGCATCGCCGCGCGGCTGACGGTCGTGCAGAGCAGCGCGCCGGCGGCGCCGATCGCGCACAAGGCCCAGCGGCGGCCGCTCAGAACCACCATTGCAGGCCCACACGCACCTGCCGCGGAATAACCGCGCCGCCCGGATATTCCTGATGATCGTCGTGCAGCAGGTTCTCCCCGATCACCGAGAGCTGGACGTTCCGCCCGATGATCCAGCCGATCCGACCGTCCAGTTCGGTATACGCAGGCACATGCGGTTCCGGCAGCGCCCCGATATGGCGCAGATGGGCGTCGATCGTAATCCCCTCGTCGAGCGTGATCGACGACGACAGCGACGCCTGCCGGCGCGGATCGGCGCCGAGCTGCTCGCTGCCGAGAATCGCGCTCGCCCCGGGATCGGTGCGGAAATCGTCACCGAACAGGTTCAGGCTCGCCGACAGCCTCCACCAGTCGAATGGCCGATACGAACCCCAGATTTCGACCCCGTAAGTATCGCCTTCGAGCTTGTTGCCCCAGGTGAGCGGAAGCAGGGTCGGCGAGAATTCGACGCTGCGAAGGTCGTCATAGAGATTGTAATAACCCGAGATCGAGAAGGAGACCTTGTCGCTCGGCTGGAGACGCGTGCCGAGCTCGAAGGCGGTGAGCTTTTCCTTCCTGAAATCGGCGTTGCCCTGGAGATAGAGGATGCCCCCGAAATATTCGCGGACATCGGTATCGAACGGCGTCGGCGAACGCACCGCGCGCGACACCGAGCCCCAGATCATCGCATTGTCGCGCGGCCGCCACGACAGCACCACATCGGGGAGCAGGCTCGTGCCGGCATAGGGATCATCCTCGAGCTTGAGCCCTGTCGCGACATCGAGCCGGTCCGTCAGCGCGAGCGTGTTCTGGGCATAGACGCTCCCCAGCCACAGCGTCCGGCGCGCCGGAACGAACTCGAGCGGAGGGCCGCTCACGATGCGAACGCGGCTCGCGCGCAAGTCGCCGCCCCAGACGAGCGTGTCGCTGTCGCCGAACGGGATGGTGTGCTGAACGTCCAGATCGAACGTATGGACCCGAAAGCGGCTGGCGTCGTCGCCGTCGCGCGATCGGCGGCCCGCGCTGTCGGCATAGGCCTGAACCCGCAGCTCGTTTCCGTTCTCGGCCTGGTGCGTCCAGCGCACGAGCAGGTTGGCGCCCGAGAAATCCTCGCCCGGCCCCTCCAATTGGTTGCGTCGGCCGTCATATACGTCGCCCTGCACCGTCACCGCGTCGGCGGCGTCGGGCGGCGTCCAGTCGATGCGGAAACCGCCCTGCAGCCGGCGCCAACCATTACCGCCGTCCAGCCCCGATACGGTCTTCGTCTGATCGATGTCGTTGGCGCGCGCATAGACGCGATAGGCGATCGAATCGCCGATCCGGCCGCCGTAGCGAAGGCCCGCCGCACGCTCGAACGCACCGCCCTGCGCGCTCGCATAGAGGCCTTGGGTCTGCCGCGCCTCGCGCGTGATGATGTTGACGACCCCGTTGACCGCGTTGGCACCCCACAAGGTCGCGCCGGGGCCGCTGATGACCTCGATCCTGTCGACATCTTCGGGAAGGACGCCCTGCATGTCCCAATAGACGCCGGAATAGAGCGGTGTGTAGACGCTGCGCCCGTCGATCAGGACGAGCAGCTTGTTGGCGAAATTCTGCGCCTGACTGCTGCCGTTCAACCCCCGCGCCGTCACCGCATATTCGTTCGCGTTCATGCGATAGACCTGGATGTTGGGCGCGAGCCGCAGCATCTCGGGCACCGTCGTCGCGCCCGATCGAACGATCATGTCGTGCGTGATGACGAAAACCGCCGCCGGCGCCTCGGCAAGCGGCTGGCTGATCTTGCTCACCGAGGAAACGTCGATGTCGGCGAGGTCCGCGATCGACAACGACCTCAAGTCCTCGATCGATTGGGCGTGCGCGGGCGGCGTTCCCGCCACCGCGCACAATCCGGCGATCAGAAGCCGACCCCTGTTCACGGTGACCCCTCTTTCGCTCCCTTCCCTGACGGGAGCACGACACATCGACGACGAATCCGTTCAGGAACCGTTATCCCGCGCCCACGCGCACTCGGCAATCGTCATTCGGTCCGTCCGAGTAAATGATGTCGATCAAGGCGTTCCCCTTCCCACCGAAGGCTGCAACGCCCCATCCGAACCCGGGTTGCCCCGCCGGCAGCGTTGCGCAAAACGCCGGATTTCTCGAAATGGGTGCGGGGCTTTTGTTATAAGTATTTGATTTATATGGAAATTCTTGAACCCTCACCCCCTTTTCCGCGCAACCTTCGCCAACTTCCCGGACGCCAGCCGGACCACATCACTCCCTCGATAGCGCATTCGCCGCATTGACCAGTTCGATGAAGGCCGAGCCTTCGGGGATGACATATTCGTTCTCGCCCCAGAAATACGGCCAATCCTCGTGATTTTCAGGGAAATCGGGCTTGACGATCAGCACGCCGGGCACGACGCCACCCGCGATATAGCTGAAATCGGCGCGGTTGTTGCCATAGGCGACCTCTTTCGAGCGCGTGCCCACCCCCGAGACGAACGAAATGTCCGAGCCGGGATGGTTGCCGAGCAGGAAGGCGAGGCTGCGGAACACCGCGTCGGACTTCACGATCTCGGGAAACGCCGCGTGCAGCGCATAGGTGGCGAGGCCATATTCGAGCACCGCCCCGCTCCCCGCCCAGCCGCCGGTGGTAACGGGTACGCCGTAGGGATTGGCGGCGGCGACCTTCTCCGCCTCGGCCGCCCAGGCGCGCACCGCGGGCTCCATCGATGTGCGATAGGCGGGCGGCATATAGGGGATCGCCGCGGCCGCGGTGACGGCGTTGAACGCGAAATGCTCGGCGATCCGGGGCCATAGCGCCGTCACCGCGTCGGCGTAGCGTTGGTCGCCCGTCGCCTTGAGCAATTCGACCGCGGCGGCGAAGCGCTCCGCCTCCAGCGGGCCGCCGGTGGTGTTGCCGTGGCGGAAGAGGTCGGGCGCGTGGCCCTGCTCCTCGGCCCAGACGCGCGTCGCGATGCCGAGCGCCTTCGTGGCGAGCGCGTCGTCGAAGCCCTTCAGCGCGCGCGCCGCCGCCGCGAGCCCCGCGATCGAGCCGTAATTGAGCGCCGAGGACTTGCTGGTGAACGCCCAGCGATCGTCGGGCGTGCCGCTCCGGTCCCCTCGCACTTCGTAGAGCGCGAGCGAGGGATCGTAGATCTTGCCGTCGGTCTTCGAGCCGGCATCGCCGAGATGCGTATATTCCCCCACATCGGGCGCGACGATGCCGTTGATCGCGTGCCCCACCGCGTCGAACTGCGCGACGAGCTGGAGCGTGCCGTGGCGGATCTGCTGGAGCAGGTCGGGCGCGCCGTCGGGAACGTGCATCTCGGTACGGCGGACCGCCTCGTCGATGCTGGTCGTGTCGCGGGTGAGGCGGAACGCCTCCCAGCTTCGCACCATCGAGCGGACGACGGCATATTGCGATTGCGTGCGGATGTCGAAATCGCCCGCATCGAACCAGCCACCCACATTGAGGCCGGGAATATGCTCCCCCGCCGCGAACGCCGTGTCGGTCGTCGGGCCTTGCGCGTAGAGATCGAGATGCTCGTGGTTCGGCGAGGCCTGGCGCGCGTCGTCGCGATGCGCCTCACCGTGCCAGACGCGATACGCCTCGTTGACGAACATATGGTCCATCGCGACCGGAAAATAGACGTCGAGCGTCGGGTGCCAGGCGTCCGCATAGAGCCCTTCGGCGATGCGGAAGGGCGCGGTGCGCGTGTCGCCATAGGCAAGCACGTAGATGCCCGGCGTGCGCACCTCGCTGAAATCGAAGCGCAGATAATGATAGCGCAGGTAATCGCCCCACTCGGTCGCTTCGGCCTGCTTCGCCACCGTCTCGCTGCCGTCGGCGCCGATGCGCAGCAGGCGAACCGGCGGGCGGCGCGTATCGGCGCGATCGAGCTCGATCGTCGCGATTTTCGCCTGATCGGGCGCATAGCCGAGCTGCGAATGGCCGATCACCGGCGCGCGTAGCCAGCCCGGAACGACGGTCGCGTTCAGCGTCCAGGTGAGCACGGTGCCGGTCTTGTTCGCGGGGAGCAGCGAGCGCAGCACGAACCAGCCGTTCTGCGCCTGATTGCGGCCGTCATAGAGCGCGATCGGAGCGCCTGCGGACGTAATCGCCACCCGGCGCGCGGCATCGGCGGGCGCGAGCACGAAATGCCGCCCCTGCGCGATCGGCAGCGGCTCGGCGCCGGGGCCGTGGCTGCGGCCGCTCGCCGCGTTGCGCTCAGGCGTCGCCTCCATCGCGCTCGCCGGATGGAGCGGGAACAGGCCGGGGCGGCCGTCGGCGAGGAAGGTCTTGTGGAAATAGGCGGCGGGCAGGAATTCGAGGTTGAGCCCCGCCTGCCCCGCCAGCGCGGGCGGCAGCGCCTCGGGCAGCTCGATGCTGAGCGCGAGCGCGTCGCCCTTGGGAACGGCGCGGATGACGTACCGGAAATCGTATTCGGGATATTCGAGCGTGGCGACGATCGCGCCCGTCGCGGGATCGACCTTGCGATCGATGAGGCGGCCGATCGGATCCCACTGGCCCGGCGTGGCCGAGAGGCGCACGTCGCCGTTGGTCGCGATCCGCTCCCCCTGCTGGATCAGCTCGACGCCGCTGATCTTCGCGTCGGCGAACAGCCCGTCATACCAGTTGCTGAAAACGAGCCACTCGGCCGCGGGTGCGGCCAGGGTTTCCGAGTCGGTGAGCGAGAGCGCGGTCTCGCCCTTCGCGGCGGAACCCGCCATATGCTGCTGCGCAAGCGCCGTCCCCGGCGCCCCGAACGCCGTGAACGCAAGCGCGATCATGCTGCATGCCCGAACCGATGGCCTCACGCATCTCTCCTGTGCAAACCCATGTTTTCGCTACCACTATGGGAGATCGCCCTTTTCGTAAAGCAAGTATGCTTCTCCGAATGTGGCTATAGCGCAACAAACATTGCCGAGTCGCGTCAAGCGCCGAGCTGGGGTGTCCCGTGATATAATTATAATTACTGGTGATTTTCACTTACCCAACCTGGAACGGGCTCCGCCTTGACAATTCGTCGGCTAATGATACCGCTACCACACGCCGCGCAAACGGCACGGCGTCACGAACAACATAAATGCCGACCACAGGTGTCGGCCGGGATGAAAAGGGGATGGGTGCATGGGCAACTTACGGACTCGACGTGCGTCTCGGGAGCACGCATTCGGGATGAGGGCGGCGCTGCTGCTCGGCGCGTCGGCGCTCGCGGTCGGATCGGCGGCGACGCCGGCCTTCGCGCAGGATGCCGGGGCCGATCAGGCCGCCGGCACGGCCGCCGAAGGCGCGGCGGACGCGCAGGACGCGGGCAACGAGATCATCGTCACCGGCATCCGCGCGAGCCTCGAGCGGTCGATCGCGATCAAGCGCGAGTCGCATGGTGTGGTCGATGCGATCTCGGCCGAGGATATCGGCAAGTTCCCCGACACCAACCTCGCCGAATCGCTCCAGCGCATCACCGGCGTGTCGATCAACCGCTCCAACGGCGAAGGCGCGCTCGTCACCGTGCGCGGCTTCGGGCCGAGCTACAATCTGGTCACGCTCAACGGCCGCACGCTCGCGACATCGAACGTCGCGGTGGTCGGCGGCGACGAGAATGCGGATTCGGCGCAGGGATCGAGCCGGTCGTTCGACTTCTCGAATCTCGCCTCGGAAGGCGTGCGCACGCTCGAGGTGTACAAGACGGGCCGCGCGGCGGTGCCCTCGGGCGGGATCGGCGCGACGATCAACGTCGTCACCCGGCGGCCGCTGGACAGCTACGAAAGCGGGCTCACCGGCAGCATCGGCGCCAAGGCGGTCTATGACACCAGCGTCGACAACTGCCTCGATTGCGGCGACAAGATCACGCCCGAGCTGTCGGGCGTGCTCAACTGGTCGAACGAGGCGAACACCTTCGGCGTCGCGCTGTTCGGCAGCTATCAGAAGCGCAATTTCACCTCGATCAGCGCGACCTCGAACGACTGGAACATCATCCCTTACAGCACCTTCCTGACCGGTGGCTTCGCCAAGAGCGACGGCACCACGGTGATCGAGAACGCGCCGGACGATCCGAACCAGCTCGTCGCGGTGCCCAACGACAGCCGCTATCACTATGCCGAGGGCAGCCGCGAGCGGATCAACGGCCAGGCCGTCCTGCAATTCCGGCCGACCGACTCGCTGCTGTTGACCGCCGACGCGCTGTTCGCACAGAACAAGCAGCAGGAGGTGCGCTCGGACCTTTCCAACTGGTTCAGCCGGCCGTTCGACGAAGTGCATTTCGACGGCAACGAGCCGGTCGCGACCGCGGTTTATCTCCACGAGACGACCAACGGCGTGAAGGATTACGGCTTCGAGCAGCAGAATCGCGCGCAGAAGGGGCGCCTTCAGGATTACGGCCTCAACGCCAAATACGATTTCACCGACAATTTCTCGTTCAACCTCGACGGCCATTACAGCAAGGCGTCGAGCCGCCCGGACAATCCCAACGGCAACAGCTCCACGCTGGTCGGGCTGGGCGCCAACGTGGTCGGCTCGCACTCGGTCGATTATTCGGGCGGCATTCCCGTTCAGGACGTCACGTTCGGCGGCGACGGCACGATGGACATCAACGATGTCGGGTCGCAGGTCGGCCGCACTTACGCATCGAGCCAGTCGCAGACGGTGAAGGAATTGAGGGCCGATTTCGGCTGGGATCTCGGCAATGGCAGCCGGTTCGACTTCGGTGCGAACTATCGCGATTCGGACATGCACCAGACCCGCGTCGCGACCCAGCAGACGCTGGGCGACTGGGGCATCAAGGTGCCCGGCGACGTCGAGCAGCTCGCCCCCGGCGCGGTGGAGGCGTTCTGCCTCGTCTGCAAGTTCGATCATTTCAACCCGGGCAACGATCCCGAATCGCAGGTCGCCTATCGCGGCGACGCGGCCGAAATCTACTCGATCCTCTCACCGCATTATGCGGATCTCGGCAATGCGGTGGGCATCACCACCAACGAGGACAACCGCGTCAAGGAAAAGATCTGGGCCGCCTACGGCCAGGTGACGTGGGAGGGCCAGATTGCGGGCATGAATGCGGGCCTCGTCGCCGGCGTGCGCTACGAGCACACCAAATCGAGCTCGACCTCGCTCGTGGCGGTGCCCGGCGAGATCAAATGGGTGTCGGACAACGACTTCACCGTCGTGATCTCGGACCAGAACAGCTACCTGACCGACTCGGGCAGCTACGACAACATCCTGCCGGCGATGGATTTCCAGCTCGAGCTCGCGCACAATCTGATCGGCCGCCTGTCGTTCAGCAAGACGATCGCGCGCCCCAATTACGGCAACCTGTTCACCTCCACCTCGGTCGGCGGACCGCCGCGGCCGATCTCGAACGGCGGCGTCGCCACGGGCCGGACGGGCAATGCGCGACTGAAGCCGCTGACGTCGGACAATCTCGATCTGTCGTTGGAATATTATTACAAGCCCGACAGCTACATTTCGGTCGGCTTCTTCGACAAGCGGGTCCACAACTTCATCGGCAACGGCCAATATACGTCCGATCTGTTCGGCCTGCGCGATCCCAGCTCGGGTGCCACGGGCAGCCGGTCGGGCGATGCGAAGGACGCATTGAAGGCGATCGGCGCGGATACCAGCGACGCCAATCTGTTCGTGATGACCTCGCTCATCGATCAGCTCGGGTCGGTGAACGCCGCGGTGGCCGAATATACCGATCCGTCGCACTATGACGCGGCGACCCGGTCGCTCGCCGACGCCTATATCAAGCAGATCAACAACAATTACGACGTCTCGCCCAACGCCGCCGATCCGCTCTACCAGTTCCAGGTGACGCAGCCGATCAACAACAAGGATGCGGAAATCTACGGCTTCGAGATCGCCGGCCAGCATTTCTTCGGCAATACCGGTTTCGGTGTCGCCGCAGCCTATACGCTGGTGCGCGGCGATGTCGGCTTCAACCTGGGCGCGAACCCGGCCGAAGACCAGTTCGCGCTGCTGGGGTTGAGCGATACGTTCAACGCCACGTTGATCTACGACAAGAACGGCCTGTCGGCCCGTCTCGCCTATAACTGGCGCGACAAGTTCCTCTCCGGCATCAACCGCCAGAATTCGCGCAACCCCGAATTCACCAGGGCGTTCGGGCAGCTCGATCTCAACATCAGCTACGACATCACGCCGCACATCGCGGTGTCGTTCGAGGGCATCAACCTGACCGAAGAGAGTTTGCGGACCTACGCCCGCGACGAAACCGAACTCTGGTATGCGCAGGAACTGGGGCGCCGCTTCCTTGTGGGCGCGCGCTTCCGCTTCTGATCGACCGGGTTCGCAAAAGGGGGAAGGCCGCTGTTCGCAGCGGCCTTTTCCCGCATTGGATTTGAGTCGCCACAGGCGGTGACCTATTACCGTCGCCGGGGAGAGCGGATCGGGATCGATGACCAGCATCGTACAGCTCAACAATGTCGATCATGCCGATCTCAAACTGGTATCGGCGGCGCCCGGGCCGGACGCGCTGGTCAATCAGGCGCTCGTTTTTCCGAACGAGTTCGAGGAATTGCAGCGGGAATTTCCCATCCTGCTCCGCAAAGGACCGGACGGGGCGTTCCAGGCCGTGGCGTTGCTTGGGCTCGATCGCGACGAGAATCTGTTCCTCGATGCGCAGGGATGGCGCACGCGCACGGCGCCCGCGATGCTGCAACGCGGGCCCTTCTCGATCGGCCTCTCGGCGGAGCGCGGCGACGCGGCCGGGCCGATGATCCATGTCGATCTCGTCGACCCGCGGGTGAGCCGCACCGAGGGCGTGCCGCTGTTCCGCGATCATGGCGGTAACACGCCGCTGCTCGATCGCATCGCCGCGGTGCTGCGGACCATCTATACCGGAATGAATCTCACAGCCCCCATGGTCGCCGCGTTCGAGCATGAAGGGTTGATCGAAGAGGCGGCGCTGGGGATCGAACTCGACGATACCAGCCGCTATCGCCTCGACGGCTATTATACGCTCGGCGCCGAGCGGTTCCGCCAGGCCGACGGCGCCGCGCTGGAGCGGCTGCACCGCGCCGGCTTCCTCGCCTGTGCCTTGTGGATGCTCTCGTCGCTCGGCAACGTCGCGCGGTTGATCGATCTCAAGAACGCGCGCCGCGATGGCTGAGGCGCGGCCGCTGCGGCGAACGCGCGTCATCGAGGATGCGCAGCCCGGCTGCGTCCGGTTCGAAGACCTGCTCGCGGAAGGCCGCCCCGCGATCCTGCGCGGTCTCGCCCGGTACCTGCCGCTGGTTCAGGCCGGTCTGCGGTCGCCCCAGGCGGCGATGGACCATATCGCGCGCTTCGATGCCGGCCATCCGGTCACCGTCTTCACCGGACGGCCGGAGATTCGCGGCCGCTTCTTCTACAATGCCGATCTCACCGCGCTCGATTTCGAAGGCGCCCGTGCGCCGCTGGCGGACGTGCTCGCGCGCATCGCCGCGCAGCTCGACGACCTGGGCGGCCCCAGCATCTATGTCGGCTCAACCGATCTCGACCGCTATCTGCCCGGCCTTCGCGACACCGACACGCTCGATCTTTCCGAGCCGATGTTCGCCGCACATCCGCCGCTCGTCAGCATCTGGATGGGCAACCGCACGGTCGCCGCGACGCATTACGACATGTCGAACAACATCGCCTGCGCGATGGTCGGGCGGCGGCGCTTCACCTTGTTCCCGCCCGATCAGGTGGCGAACCTCTATCCCGGCCCGCTCGAGCCGACGCCCGGCGGGCAGGTGGTGAGCCTGGTGGACCCCCGCGCGCCCGATCTCGATCGCTTCCCGCGCTTCGCCGAAGCGCTGGACGCCGCCGAGATCGCCGAGCTCGATCCCGGCGACGTGCTGATCTACCCGGCCTTGTGGTGGCATCAGGTGGAGGCGCTCGACGCCTTCAACGTGCTCATCAATTATTGGTGGAACAATGTGCCCGCCTTCATGGACACGCCGATGACGACATTGCTCCACGGTATCCTGAGCCTGCGCGACCGCCCGGCGCAGGAGAAGGAGGCGTGGCGCGCGCTGTTCGATTATTACATCTTCAGCCCCGTATCCCGGGCGGCGGCGCACCTGCCCGAGGCGGCACAAGGCCCGCTGGGGCCGCTCGACGACATGAAGGCGCGGCGGCTGCGCGCGCTGCTGCTGGCGCGGCTCAACCGATGAGCGAGGATCGCATGGACGGACAGACGGTGAAGCGCGTCGTGATCGCGGGCGGCGGCACCGCCGGCTGGTGCGCCGCGGCGGCGCTCGCGCGGCAACTCGGCGGGCTGCTCGACATCACGCTGGTCGAATCGGACGCCATCGGCACCGTCGGCGTCGGCGAATCGACCATCCCCACGGTCCGCGCCTTCCACCAGATCCTCGGCGTCGACGAGCGCGCCTTCCTCGCCGCGACCAGGGCCAGCTTCAAGCTCGGCATCGATTTCCGCGACTGGAGCCGTATCGGCGACCGCTACATCCACTCGTTCGGCGATGTCGGCCGGTCGACCTGGATGGGCGGGTTCCAGCATTTCTGGCTCGAAGGCCGCGCCGAGGGCGTCGCGGGGCCGCTCGGCGATTATTGCCTCGAGCTTCAGGCCGCCGAGGCGGGCCGCTTCGCCCCCGGCCGGGAAACGCCGCTCAACTACGCCTATCATCTCGACGCGACCGCTTATGGCGGCTTCCTGCGCGGCATCGGCGAGGCCGCGGGCGCGCGCCGGATCGAAGGGCGGATCGCAAACGTCGCGCTCGACCCCGAAAGCGGCTTCATCGAGGCGCTGGTGCTCGACGACGGCCGCCGGATCGAGGGCGACCTGTTCATCGACTGCACCGGCTTTCGCGCGCTGCTGATCGGCGGCGCGCTCAACATCGGGTTCGAGGATTGGGGCCGCTGGCTCACCACCGACCGCGCCATCGCGGTGCAGACCGAGCGCACCGGCCCCGCGCCGCTGCTGACCCACGCGATCGCGCACGATGCCGGCTGGCGCTGGCGGATCCCGCTCCAGCACCGCGTCGGCAACGGCCTCGTCTATGCGAGCGCCCACTTGTCCGACGAGGCGGCGCGCGACCGGCTGCTCGCCGCGCTCGACGGCCCGCCGCTGGGCGAGCCGCGCGTGATCCGCTACGCAACCGGCCGCCGGCGCAAGACATGGCACCGCAACTGCATCGCGCTCGGCCTGTCGAGCGGGTTCGTCGAGCCGCTCGAATCGACGAGCATCCACCTCATCATGATCGGCGTGACGCGGCTGATGCAGCTTTTCCCCTTCGACGGCGTGACGCCTTCGGTCGCCGATCGCTACAACGCGCTCGCCGATGCCGAGCTGGAGGTGATCCGCGATTTCATCATCCTCCACTATCACCTTACCGAACGCGACGATTCGGCCTTCTGGCAAGGCTGCCGCGCGATGCAGGTGCCCGAGACGCTCGCCCGCCGCATCGCCCTGTTCCGCGAGAGCGCGCAGGCATATCAGGCCTCGGACGAGCTGTTCCGCGTCAGCTCCTGGATGCAGGTGATGCTCGGCCAGCGTGTCGAGCCCGCGGCGTGGAACCGGATGGCCCGGCTGCTGGGCCCCACGCGGCTCGGCGAGGCGCTGGGCGACATCAAGCGCAACGTCGCGACCGCCCTCGCCCGCCTGCCCGATTACCGGACGGTGCTGGACGAGGTTTGCGGCGAGGCGCTGGCGGCGGAATAGCGGCCCGCGCTACGAGCGCCCGTGCTCCTGCGAAAGCAGGAGCCCAGAGGTGCGAGCGTTCCGCATCTGACTCTGGATTCCTGCTTCCGCAGGAATACCACCCTTACCGCGGCAATGCCTTCTCTCCCGTAACCCGGAAGCTGCCCGCCACACCGGGCGCGCCGGTGTCCGGCTGGCCGCCGCCGACCCACAGCCGGTAATCCGCCGCCGAAACGCGCATCACGCCTTGTTCGTCGGCGAAGGCCAGATCGCGCGGGTCGAGCGCGAAGGTGACGGTCTTCGCCTCGCCCGGCGCGAGGTGGACTCGGCTATAGCCCTTGAGCGAGCGGATCGGCGTGCCGGGGCGGCCGGGAACGGCGATGTAGAGCTGCGCCACCTCGTCGCCCTCGCGTTTGCCTTTGTTGCGGACGGTGACCGAGACGGTCTGCCCCTCCCCCGCCGCGACATTCGGCTTTCCGGTCTTCAGCCCCTCATAGGCGAAGCTGGTGTAGCTGAGGCCGTGACCGAACGCATATTCGGGCTCGCCCGAGAAATAGCGGTAGGTGCGGTTCGCCATCGAATAATCGGTGAAGGGCGGTAACTGATCGGTCGAGGCGTAGAAGGTGACCGGCAGCCGCCCGCTGGGATTGACCTTCCCCGAAAGCACCTCGGCGATCGCCTGTCCGCCCTTCTCGCCCGGATACCAGGCTTCGAGCACCGCCCCCGCTTTCTCCCCATCCTCACCCAGCGCAACGGCCGAGCCGCTCTGGAGCACGATGACGACCGGCTTGCCCGTCGCCTCCAGCGCATCGAGCAATTCGAGTTGCGCCGCCGGGAGCGCGATGCTGGTGCGGTCGCCGCCGTCGAAGCCGGGCGCCTCGACCGGCATCTCCTCGCCTTCGAGCCAGGCATTGAGGCCCACGAACGCGACGATCACATCGGCATCGGCTGCCGTCTTCACCGCCTTGTCACGCAAGCCTGCCAGCGGCGCCTTCCAGGTGAAGGTGACGTCGCCGGTGGCCGCATTCTCGTGGCTGAGTTCGAGCGTGAAGGCTCGCGGGGTCGTGCTGTCGAAATGGACCGTCATCGGCGACCGCCTGGCCTCCCGCTCGCTGCACGGCGCCGAGAAATGCTGTGCGGGCGCGCCCTCGATGCGGATCGTGTAGCTTTCGGTGCCACCCGCACCGCAGCCGCGCCGCGTTTCGAGCTGGAATACATAGTCGCCGGGTGCGGGCACCGCGATCCTGCCGCTCCAGCGCACGGAGAAATTCTCGCGATCGACGCCCGGCGCCGGATCGATCCCGGCCCAATTGGTGTCGATCTCCTTCACCGCGCGCGTTGCGACCGCCCGGCCGCTGAAATCCGTGCTGTTGTAGAAGCTCGCCGTCAGGCCGCCGGGAAAGGCGGTGCGCGGCACGGCGACGGGGATCGCCTCGACGAAGGGTGCGCCCTGCGCATAGGCGACGCGATCCTTGCCGAACACCGCCTCCATCGCGTCGAGCGGGCGGATCGGCGTTGTCGGCGTGCCGTTGTAATTGCCCTCGAGCGCGATCAGCGAGGTCGCGGTCGGCCCGATCACGGCGATCTTCCTGTTGCCCCGGTCGAGCGGCAACAGGCCGTCATTCTTGAGCAGCACGATCGATTCACGCGCCGCCCGCAACGCGAGCGCCTGATGCGCCGCCGAATGATTCTCCGAGATCGGGATCGACGAGAACGGCACCCGCTCGGGCGGATCGAACATGCCGAGCCGGATGCGCGCGGCGAACAGGCGCTCGAGCGCCCGGTCCATCTCCGCCTCGGTGAGATAGCCTTTCGCCACGGCCTCGGGCAGATCGAGCATCTCGTCCTTGAAGTCGCACCCCGTATCGGTGCCCGCGCGCACCGCCATCGCCGCGCCCTCGGCATTGGTCTTGCTGTTGTGGTGCCCGGTGGTGATGTCGTCGATCGCGCCGCAATCGGAGGTGACGAAGCCGTCAAACCCCCAATCCTTTCGCAGGATATCGTGCAGCAGCAGCTTGTTGGCGCAGGCCGCGGTGCCGAACACGGCGTTATAGGCGCACATCAGCGATTCCGCGTCGCCCTTCACGATCGTTCGCCGAAAGGCCGGAAGGTAGGTCTCGTACAGGTCGCGCTGCGACGGATCGACGTTGAACTCGTGGCGCAGCGGCTCCGGCCCGCTATGGACGGCATAATGTTTCGGCGTCGCGACCGCCTTCAGATAATGCGGATCGTCGCCCTGAAGCCCCTTGATGAACCGGGTTGCGAGCGTGCCCGTCAGATAGGGGTCCTCGCCCAGCGTCTCCTGCCCCCGCCCCCAGCGCGGATCGCGGAAGATGTTGATGTTGGGCGACCAGAAGGTGAGCCCGTAATAGCGGTCGTAATTCTGCTCGCGCTGCGCCTGATTGTATTTGGCGCGCCCCTCGGTGGCGATCACCGCGCCCTCGGCATGGAACAGCTCGCGGTCGAAGGTCGCCGCCATGCCGATCGCCTGCGGGAAGACGGTCGCCTCGCCCGCGCGCGCGACGCCGTGCAGCGCCTCGTTCCAGTAATCATAAGGCGGAATGCCGAGCCGCTCGATGCCGGGCGCGGCATTCTGCATCTGCGCGGCCTTTTCCTCGATCGTCATCCGGCTGACCAGATCGGCGGCGCGCTCCGCCACCGGCAGATCGGGATTGCGATAGTCCTGCGCCGCCGCAGCGGAGGTCAACACTGTTAGCGCCATCGCCGCCGCCGCTACGCCCCACGCGCGCACTTTGTGCCGCTTCATGCTTCCTCTCCCTGTCGTGTCGGGGAGAGTGTGTGCCGAAGCGGTCGTCCAAGTCAATGTAGCGCTACCATGCAGCTCACGGCCGCCGTTACGAGAACAGCTTTCGGATGCTGATACGGATCGTCCGGCCCTGCGGGTCCAGATAATCGGGCTGGTAGCTGATCGGCGTCGCGCCCGCGGAGTCGATGACGTGCTGGCGCGAATCGAACAGGTTGTTCACCGACAGGCTGATCCGCATGCCGCGTGCCCATTCATGCTTGCGCACGAAATCGCGCTGCGCGCCTACATCGGCGAACAGCCGCAGGTTGAACTTGGCGAGTGAGGAGAAATGCAGCGTTTCGGGCGCGCCCGCGCTGCCCGCATGAACATCGGTTCCGCTCTGCCAATCGGCGCTGAGCCGCGCGCCGAGGCCGCTATTGTAATAGCCCGCGCGCAGCTCGACCTCGTGGCGGGACTGCCCGCCCGATCCGCCGGTGACGTCGCCGTCCAGCAGATCGAGCACCGGCAGGCCGGGCCGGATCGTCACGCGATCCTCCAGATGCCAGGTATGATAGAGCGAGAATTGGAGGCGCCCGCCGCGCTCCCCGCGCCGCCCGAAGCCGCGCCCGCCCCGGCGCCCGCCGCCGCGGCGTTCGGCCCGCTCGCCGCGCTGCGCCCGGCCGCCGCTCGCCTGCCGCTCCCCGCCCTGCCGCTGCGCCTGCTCCGGCTGCTCGCCATCGGCCCGGTCGCGCCGGCGTCTTTGCGCGCGCGGATCGGGGCCGGTGCCGTTGCGATACGCCTCCAGTTCCTTCTGGAACCTGGTCTTGATCGGCAGCGACAGGTTGAAGCCCCAGCGTATGCGCTTGTTCTCGGTCTTCTCGAAATTGATCGGGCGCGTGTCGACGCTGACGAGCCGGCCCGAGCCGTCGCGCACGAACCGGTCCGGGAATGCCGCCTCGATCGCGGCCGTCACCGCGGGGAAGCTCGCGATCTTGTCGTCGGTGCGCGTCGAGATATAGTCGGCGCGCAGGTTGAAATCGGTCTCCTCGAACGGCCGCAGGTTGAACCCGGCCTTGAAGCGATGGCGCGAAGCGGCATCGAGCCCCGGATTGCCGCCGCTGATCCGCGTCACGTCCACCGTCTCGCCGCGCACATAATCGAAGGTGCGGCTGTTGGGCGTCGAGACGAGCGGATCGCCGAGCTGGTTGGCCGAGGGCGCGTCATCCTGATCGGTGAACGAGATCTGCGCGCGCAGGGCGTCGAACGGGCGCCAGTTGAGGCCGTAATCGAAGGTCTTGAGCGTGCCGAAATCGCTCAGATGATCGACCGCGATATTGGCGTTCGCCGACAGCTCCCCCGCCCAGCCCAGAAAATCGCGCCGCTCGCTGGTGATCGGCAAATCGAGATTGAGCCGCGCATTGACGATGTCGCGCGAGATATCGCCCTCGCGCGCGACGCCATTCCGCAGCGAGCGGCTGCTGAAATCGTTGGTCTGCCCACCGATCTTGAGCGAGGTCGAAACGTCGCCCGCCGGCAGATCGATGAGATTGCCGTGGAGCAGCGCGTCGGCGCCCGCGGTGGTCGAGGTCGAGAAGGCGGTATTGCTCGCCATCGGCGCGATCAGCGGCGGCGCGAGCGGGCCGAACGGGTTGACCGCCGGGTCGTTCGCCGCAAGCGCGGCCTCGAGCGCCGAGGCATCGACGCCGATATCGGTGAACGACTTGCTGTCGACGCGATCGTAATTGCCGGTCACCGTCCAGCGCCAGTTGGTGTCGATCGCGCCGTCGAGCGTCATCCCGGCATGGCTGGTGATCGACTTGTTCGATTGTTGCAGCGGCGCGCCCGCGACATAGCGGTTGACCACCGCGTCTTGCGAGAAGGGCGAGAAGGGATTGCCCGCGGGCAGCGCGACGCCGATCCCCGGCAGGCCCAGATCGGAGGTGCTGTCGCTGTATTCGAGGCTTCCATTGATCGTCGCCTGGATATCGTCGCTCAGCGCCCGCGCGAACACGGCATTGGCCTCGAACTCGCGATTTTCGGGCATCAGCGTGCGATAGGGCGCGAGATCGGTGACATTCGCGCGGTTCGCGGTCGCGGCGAAATCGCCGAGCGTGGGCGTCCCGTCCGCGGCCGATGCGGGAACCCCCGCGATCGTCACCGGCTCCCCGGCCGCGGCCGACAGCGCCGGATCGATCTCGCCGCCATCGGGGGCGGTGATGTTGCCGGCAAGATCGAACGGATCGTCGCTTGGCCCGGCCAGGATGTCGCGCTCGCTTTCGAGCAGCTTGGAGCTTTGCTCATATTCGAGATTGAGGTTGAACCGCCCCTTGGGATTGATGGTGACGAGGCCGAATTCGACCTCCGGGTTCGTCCGCCCGCCGCCGGTCGCGATCCGATCGGTAAGCTCGACGCTCACCGAGCGGAAACGCTCGCGCAGCACGAAGTTCACGACGCGCTGGTCGGCCGAATAGCCGTATTTGAGCGCGACCTCCTCGGGCAGGATATCGACGCGCAGGATCGCTTCGCTGGGCAGGTCGCGGATCTCGCGGAAGCTGGAGATGCGCCGCCCGTTGAGCAGCACCACCGGCCGTCCGCCGCTCGCGCTCTGCGTCTGCGGCGCAAGCGCATCGAGCAGGTCGGCGATCGAGCTGACGCCGTAAGCGCGAATGTCGGCGGGATCGAGCTGCTGGTCGGGCGGAATGTCGCCGATCACCGTGCCGCGCTCGCGCCGCGCCTGTACGATAATCGCCCCGGCCGAGGCGTCATCGGCCGGATCGACATTCTCTTCCGGCTCGTCCTGGCTTTCGGATTGCGGCGCGCTTGCCTGCTGGGCCCGGGCAGGCGCGGGAAACACGCTCAACGCAACACCCACCGCCAACACACCCAAACGCATCACGATCTCGCTTCACCGAATCAACTCGGCTAGGCTGATAGCGTCCAATTGTCGCAAGAATGTCCCAGTGACAGGCGTTCTCGACGAATTTTCCGCGAAGGGCGCGCGCATTCGTGGCATGCGGATGGGCGTCATGAGACAGATAGCGCTCACATCGGGGCAAGGGGAGGACCGCATGGAAGAGATCGGCAGGGCGACCACGCGGCGCGTGATGGGGCGGCTCGTGCCGCTGCTCGGGCTCATCTACATGGTCGCCTATATCGACCGGCAGAACGTCGCCTATGCCAAGCTCCAGATGGTCGATGCGCTGGGCTTGAGCGAGGCCGCCTACGGCCTCGGCGCAGGGCTGTTCTTCCTCGGTTATTTCCTGTTCGAGGTGCCCTCCAACCTGATGCTGGAGCGGGTCGGCGCGCGCGCCTGGTTCGCGCGGATCATGGCGAGCTGGGGCGCGGTGACGGTGATGCTCGCCTTCGCCAAGAGCGCGACCGCCTTCTACATCCTGCGCTTCCTGCTCGGCGTCGCCGAGGCGGGATTCTTCCCCGGCGTGCTCTACGTGCTGACCTTGTGGTTCCCGCAGGAGCATCGCGCCCGCGCGGTCGGCGCCTTCATGCTGTCGAGCGCGATCGCCAATGCGGTGGGCGCGGCGATCGGCGGGCTGCTGCTCGATGCGGACGGCACGCTGGGGCTCGCGGGCTGGCAATGGGTGTTCGTCGCGACCGGGATTCCCGCCATCCTTCTCGCCCCCGTCGTGCTGTTCATGCTTCCCCGCGGCCCCCACGAGGCGCGCTGGCTATCGCCCGACCAGAAAGCATGGCTGGCGACCGCGCTCGAACGATCGGCGGAGGGCGTGACGAACGAGGGCAATGCGATGCGCACGCTCGCCGATCCGCGCGTGCTGCTGCTGTGCGTCGTCTATATCGGCTTTCCGCTCGCCGCCTACGGCCTCAGCTACTGGCTGCCCACGATCGTCGCCGGGTTCGGCGTGTCGAACACCGTCAACGGCCTGCTCAACATCATCCCGTGGACGCTCGTCGCGATCGCCTTATGGGCAGTGCCGCGCCATGCTGCCCGCTACAAAAACCAGACATGGCACGCGGTCGGCCCGGCGCTGCTCGGCGCGCTGTTCCTCGTCCTGAGCGTCCTCGTGCCCGGCGCGGTGCTCAAGTTCACGGCGCTCTCGATCGCCGCGGCGGCGATCTTCTCCGGCCAGCCCGTTTTCTGGACACTGCCGCCGCGCTTCCTCACCGGCGCCCGCGCCGCGGCGGGCTTCGCCGCGATCAACTCGGTCGGCAATCTCGGCGGCCTGATCGCGCAGACGACCGTGCCCGCGATCCACGATTGGACCGGCAGCAACCTCGCCCCGATGCTCTTCCTCGCCGCCTGCCTCGCAGCCGCCGGCCTGGGCGTCCTCGCGATCGAGCGGCGGCTGCCGAAACGATCGGGTTAGGGCCGATCGACATTCAGAAGATGGCGAGCCGAAAATGGTGGATTTGCGAGACCCGGAGCGCAGCGTGCTATGCGCACGTGAGCACCGGAAGCTCGGAAAGCCGCCATTTGCAGGCCGCCAGAACTGAATATCGATCGGCCCTAGGCCGTGTCCGCCCTCATGCCTTCCATCCGTTGATGAGCAGCTCCAGGCGGAGCACGCGATCCGACGCCGTCATGAACAGCGTGCGCCCATCCTCGCCGAAGCAGCAATTGGCGATCGCCCGCCCGTCCGAGATCAGCCCGAGCGGCTCGGCCTCGGGCGTCATCACCAGAATCCCGCCCGGCGCCGAGCAGAACAAGGTGCCGTCGGCAGAGACCTTCATTCCGTCGGTGATGCCGGGGGCGTCCTCCGCCAGCATCGGCCGCGCATCGAACAGCAGGCGGCGCTCGCCGACATCGCCTGCCGCGTCGAGCGGATAGGCATAGACGCCCGCCGTCTCCTTGTCCGACACCGCGACGTAAAGCGTGCGCTCGTCGGGCGAGAGCGCGATGCCGTTGGGGCGCGTCAGCGTGCCGTCGAGCAGCACCGCTTCGCTTCCCGGCGCCCAGCGATAGACGCCATTATGGTCAAGCTCCTTGATCGAGGAATCGTCGCCGCCCGCCAGGCCGTAGGGAGGATCGGTGAAATAGATCGCGCCCGATCGGGCAATGTGCAGGTCGTTGGGGCTGTTGAAACGCTTGCCTTGCCAGCGATCGACCAGCACCGTCTTGGCCTTGGTCGCCAGATCGATCGCGGTGATCGCGCGCGTCCCGCTGTCTGCGGCGCGCAGCCGCCCGTCGGCGCCGAGCGCGAGGCCGTTCGCGCCCGGCTCGCGCACCAGCTTGGGGTCCGTGCCACCCGCGCCCGAGGGGCGGAGGAAGGGCACCGCGCCCTCGCCGGTACGCCACCGCCGGATGAGGTTGGCGGGCGGATCGGAGAAGAACAGCGCGCGCCGGCCCGGCACCCAGACGGGGCCTTCCGCCCATTGGATGCCGGTCGCAATCGTCTCGATTTCCGCGTCGGGTGCGACGATCCGATCGAACGCGGGCGACAGCCGCCGCACCGTCGCCGCTGTCGCGGCGCGCGGCAGCGCCATCATCGCGGCGGCGCCGGCCAGCATTGTGCGCCGATCGAGCATCATGGCCCCTGAGAACATCGTCCCTCTCCTTCCGATTCACTCCAGCGATACCAGCCGGCGGCGGACTGGTATGCATGCTGTTCGTCAGCCCATGGCACGAGCGTGCGAACGCCGCTAGAACCTGCTCCATGGCTGATACCCAGGCGCATCTTTTCTTCTCGATCCACGCGCATCGAATGGTCCGCGTGGGCGCCTGCACGCCGCGCGCGAGCGCGGGCGATCCGGCCGCCAATGCCGAGGCGACGATCGCGCTCGCCAGGAAGGGGCATGAGGCGCATGCCGATCTGCTCGTCTTTCCCGAGCTCAACGTCAGCTCCTACGCGATCGACGACCTTCACCTCCAGGCCGGCCTCCAGCACGCGACGGCGCAGGCGCTGGCGCGCATCGTCGAGGCGAGCCGCGATCTCCGCCCGGTGCTGCTCGTCGGCGCCGCGCTGCCACGGAACGGGCGGCTCTACAATTGCGCGGTGGCGATCGCGAAGGGCCGGGTGCTCGGCGTGGTGCCCAAGAGCGTGCTCCCCAATTACCGGGAATATTACGAGAAGCGCTGGTTCGCGCCCGGCGCGGGCGTCACCGGCCTCTCGATCGAGCTGGCCGGGCAGACCGCGCCCTTCGGCACCGACCTGATCTTCGCCGCGACCGATCTGCCGCACTTCGTTTTCCACGCCGAGATATGCGAGGATTATTGGTCGGCGATCCCGCCCTCGACCTATGGCGCGCTCGCGGGCGCGGTGATCTGCTGCAATCTCTCCGCTTCCAACATCGTTATCGGCAAGGCGCGCGAGCGCGAGACGCTTGCCGCAGCGCATTCGGTACGAACCTTGAGCGCCTATGTCTATTCGGCGTCGGGGCCGGGCGAGAGCACGACCGACCTCGCCTGGGACGGCCAGGGTTTGATCCACGAGTTGGGCGATCTCCTCGCGCAGTCCGATCGCTTCGGCCACGAGCCCGAGATCGTGATCGCCGACGTCGATTGCGGCCGCCTTGTCCTCGAACGCGAGCGGACGGGCACGTTCAACGACGGCGCCGCGCTCGCCGGCCATCCCGAGACGCGCTTCCGCCGGATCGGGTTCGAACATGGGGTCGAATTCGCGGATATCGGCTTGCGACGGACGATCCGGCGCTTCCCCTTCGTCCCCAACACGCCCGAAAAGCTCGACGCCGATTGCTACGAGGCGTTCAACATCCAGGTCGAGGGCCTGCTCAAGCGGATCGCGGCGACCGGCGTCGAGCATCTCGTCATCGGCATTTCGGGCGGGCTCGATTCGAGCCACGCGCTGATCGTCGCGGCGAAGGCGATGGACCGGCTCGGCCTACCCCGAAAGCGCATCCTCGCCTACACCATGCCCGGCTTCGCGACGGGTGCCGCGAGCAAGGATTATGCATGGCGACTGATGACCGCGCTCGGCGCCACCGCCGAGGAAATCGACATCCGCCCCGCCGCCAGGCAGATGCTCGCCGACATGAACCATCCCTTCGCACGCGGGGAGGCGGTCTACGACACCACCTTCGAGAACGTGCAGGCGGGCCTGCGCACCGATTACCTCTTCCGCCTCGCCAACCGCCACAACGGCCTCGTCGTCGGCACGGGCGATCTGTCGGAGCTGGCGCTCGGCTGGTGCACCTACGGCGTCGGCGACCAGATGAGCCATTACGGCGTCAATGCGGGCGTGCCCAAGACGCTGATCCAGTTCCTCATCCGCTGGGCAATCAAGACCGACCAGTTCGACGCCGACACCGATGCGGTGCTCGCCGACATCCTGGGGGCGGAGATCAGCCCGGAACTCGTCCCCGCGACCGACGATGGCGAGGTGCAATCGACCGAGCGCCTGATCGGCCCGTACGAATTGCATGATTTCTTCCTCCATTATGTCGTGCGCTACGGCCTCGCGCCGTCGAAGGTCGCCTTCCTCGCCTGGCACGCCTGGCGCGACGTGGAGGCCGGGCGCTGGCCGATCGACTTCCCCGAGGCCGGCCGCCGCGAATACGATCTCGACGCGATCCGGCACTGGCTCGGGATTTTCCTCAAACGCTTCTTCGGGTTCAGCCAGTTCAAGCGCTCGGCGCTCCCCAACGGCCCGAAAGTGTCGGGCGGCGGCGCGCTCAGCCCTCGCGGCGACTGGCGGGCGCCCTCGGACGGCGTGGCGACACCGTGGCTCGATGAGCTGAAGGAGAACCTGCCGTGATGCGCATGCCCCTGCTCGCCCTCGCGCTCGCCGGATCGCTCGTCGCAACGCCCGTCTTCGCGGCCGATCCCGATCCCGCCCGATGGCAGGCAGAGGCCCAGCGCGTCGAGATCGTGCGCGACGATTGGGGCATCGCGCACGTCCATGGGAAGACCGACGCCGACGCGGTGTTCGGAATGATCTATGCGCAGGCCGAGGACGACTTCAATCGCGTCGAGACCAACTACATCACCGCGCTCGGCCGCACCGCCGAGGTCGAGGGCGTCTCCGCGATCTGGCAGGATTTGCGCCAGCGGCTCTATATCGATCCCGCCGACCTGAAGGCGAAATACGCGGCGAGCCCCGACTGGCTCAAGAAGCTGATGGACGCCTGGGCGGACGGGCTCAATTACTATCTCGCCACGCATCCCGAGGTAACCCCGAAGCTCATCACCCGTTTCGAGCCGTGGATGACGCTGAGCTTTTCCGAAGGCAGCATCGGCGGCGACATCGAACGCATCTCGCTTTCGCGCCTGCGCGCCTTCTACGAAGGGCAGCCGGTGCCGCTCGCGGCGAATGAGGACCCGAGCATCGTCCGCGAGCCATCCGGATCGAACGGCATCGCGATCGCGCCGAAGAACACCAGGGACGGCCACGCGCTGCTGCTCATCAACCCGCACACCTCCTTCTTCTTCCGCTCCGAATTGCAGATGACGAGCGACGAGGGGCTGAACGCCTATGGCGCGTCGACCTGGGGCCAGTTCTTCATCTATCAGGGCTTCAACCCGCATCTCGGCTGGATGCACACGTCGAGCGGGGTCGACGTGGTCGACGAGTTCGCCGAGACGATCGTGAAGAAGAACGGCAGGCTCTTCTACGAATATGGCGACGCGCTGCGCCCCGTCACGTCCTCGCAGGTCACGTTGGCCTATCGGCAGGCGGACGGCGCCTTGGGGCATCGCACCTTCACGATCTACCGCACCCACCACGGGCCCGTCGTGCGCGAGGCGGGCGGCAAGTGGATCACCACCGCGCTGATGAACACGCCGGTGCCCGCGCTCGAGCAATCCTTCCTGCGCACCAAGGCGGACGATTTCACGAGCTACATGAAGGTGATGCAGCTCAGGGCCAATTCGTCGAACAATACCATCTATGCCGACGATCAGGGCACGATCGCGTATCTGCATCCGCAATTCGTGCCGCTGCGCGACGATCGGTTCGACTACACCCACCCCGTCGATGGCAGTGACCCCGCGACCGACTGGAAGGGGCTGACCCCGCTCGACAAGCTGCCGCAGGTCGTCAATCCGGGCATCGGCTGGGTAAAGAACAGCAACGACTGGCCGTGGACCGCGGCCGGCCCCGACAGCCCAAAGGCGGCGGACTTCCCGCGCTACATGGACCAATGGGGCGAGAACCCGCGCGGGCCGCACGCCGCGATGCTGCTGAAAGACCGGCACGCTTTCACGCTCGATACGCTCCGGGCGGCGGCGTTCGATTCGTATCTCACCGCCTTTGCCAAGCTGATCCCGGCGCTCGCCGCGGATTTCGACGCGATGCCCGCAAGCAATCCGCTCAAGGCCGAGAACGCCGAGCAGGTGAAGCTCCTGCGCGACTGGGATTATCGCTGGGGCGCCGATTCCGAGGCAACCTCACTCGCCGTCTTCTGGGCGGAAGACCTGTGGCAGACCGCCGCCCCCGCCGCCGCGGATGCCGGCACCAGCGTGTACGAGGCCATGGCCGCCGCCACGCCGGCCCAGAAGCTCCAGTCGCTCGCCGACGCCGCCGGCCGGCTGACGCGCGATTTCGGGAGCTGGCGCGTACCGTGGGGCAAGATCAACCGCTTCCAGCGGCTCGACGATTCGATCGATCCGCATTTCGATGACGACAAGCCGAGCATCCCGGTGCCCTTCACCTCGGCGCGCTGGGGTAGCCTCGCCTCGTTCGGCGCGCGCCGTTATCCCAATACGCGAAAATATTACGGCACCAGCGGCAACAGCTTCGTCGCCGTCGTCGAGTTCGGCGACCAGGTCCGCGCCCGCGCGGTGACGGCGGGCGGCGAGAGCGGCGATCCGGCCTCTCCGCATTTTAACGACGAGGCGGCGCGCTACGCTTCGGGCAATCTGCGCACGGTCTATTTCACGCCGGACCAGTTAAAGGGCCATACCGAACGGCGCTATCATCCGGGCGAGTAGAAGTCGGACCCCGTCCGCGCGGCGACAAGGAGATCCACAACGAATGACCGAGGCACCACACCCGTTCTTCGCCCGACGGTTCGTTCGATTCGCGTTCCTGCTCGCTCTTCTCATCGGCCCGCCCGCGCTCGCGCAGGGCTCGGTTCCGCCCGCCGACGGCACCCTCGTCGTCGCCACGCATGAGGCGCCGCCCTTCGCGATAAAGGGGCCGGACGGCGAATGGTCCGGCCTCGCGGTCGATCTGTGGCGCGGGATCGGGCGCGATCTCGGCGTCACCTCGCGCTTCGAGGAGACCGATCTGGCGACGATGGTGAGCGGCGTCGCCTCCGGCCGCTACGACGCGAGCGTGGGGGCGCTCACCGTGACGCCCAGACGCGAGCGCGCGATCGATTTCACGCATCCCTATTACACGACCGGCTTCGGCATCGTGACGGGCAAGGCGCCGCCGGGCTGGCTGGTGCTGTTCCGCAACTTCTTCACCTGGAGCTTCCTGTCGGCGGTGCTGCTGCTGGCGGGCGTGCTGCTCGCCATCGGCGCGGTGTTCTGGGCGGTCGAGCGGCGCGCCAACCCCGACCAGTTCGAACGCGGCTGGCGCGGAATCGGCTCGGGATTCTGGTTCTCCGCCGTGACGATGACGACCGTCGGCTATGGCGACAAGGCGCCGCGCACCGCCGCCGGGCGGGTAATCGCCATCGTGTGGATGTTCGCCGCGGTCATCATCATCTCGACCTTCACCGGGCTGATCGCCTCGTCGCTCACCGAAAGCCGGATCGGCGGCGCGATCACCGGACAGGACGATCTCGCCGCCGCATCGGTCGGTTCGATCGCGGGCTCGTCGAGCGCTGACTGGCTGGGCGAGATCGGCGCCTCGTTCCGCAGCTTTCCGAGCGTCTCGGCGGGGCTGGACGCGGTGGCGGCGGGCGACATCCAGGCCTTCGTCTATGACCGGCCGATCCTGCGTTATCTCGTCCACCAGCGGAACGACGGCGACCTCCGCCTGCTGCCCGGCACCTTCGGGCGGCAGGATTACGCCTTCGCGCTGCCGCAGGGGAGCACGCGCCGCGAGGCGATCAACCGCGCGCTGCTGCAGCGAGTGGATAGTCCCGAATGGGGCGAGACGGTCCGCCGCATGCTAGGGCCGGCACTCGATTAGAACGCGGTCGTGACGGCTGACGGCGCTTGCGTTAGCGCTATCGAGCGGCGACACTGTTCGCAATGCGCGAGGGGCGGGAGAGGCTGCGAGTCGTCGTGCTCGGCGGGGGAACCGCGGGGTGGATGACGGCGGCGGCGCTCGCGCGGCGGCTGCCGGGGCGCGCGGCCGTCACGCTGATCGAATCGGCGCAAATCGGGATCGTCGGCGTCGGCGAGGCGACATTGCCGCATATCCGCGCGTTCAACGAGATGCTCGGCATCGACGAGGCCGACTTCATGGCGGCGACGCACGCCACCTACAAGCTCGGCATCGAGTTTCGCGACTGGGGGCGGATCGGCGACGCCTATATGCACCCCTTCGGCGTGTTCGGGCAGGCGATCGAGGGGATCGGCTTCCATCATTTCCTGACGCGCGCGCGGATGGCGGGGCACGAGGCGGCGCCGGACGCCTTCTCGCTGCCGATCGTCGCGGCGCGCGGCGGCCGCTTCGCCCGCGCCCCCGCGCACGATGCGCCGGGGCAGATCCAGCCTTATGACTGGGCCTATCATTTCGACGCGACCCGCTTCGCACCCTTCCTGCGCCGGATCGCCGAGGCGGCGGGCGCGCGGCGGATCGAGGGGCGCGTGGTCGAGGTCTCCCGCGATGCGCGCGGCGATGTCGCCGCCCTGACGCTGGAAGGCGGCGCGCGGATCGACGGCGACCTGTTCGTCGATTGCTCGGGCTTTCGCAGCCTGCTCCTTGGCGACGCGCTCGGCGAGCCGTGGGAGGATTGGTCGCCGTGGCTGCCCTGCGACCGCGCGGTGGCGGTGCCGTGCGACGATGCGGCGCCGCTCACGCCCTATACGCAGGCGATCGCCATGCCCTTCGGCTGGCGCTGGCGCATCCCGCTCCGGCATCGGGTGGGCAACGGCTATGTCTATGCGAGCGCGCATTGCCCGGACGATACGGCGGCGGCGGGCCTGCTCGCCGCGATCGAGGGGCCGGCGCGCGCCGAGCCGCGCGTGCTCAGGTTCCGCACCGGGCGGCGCGCGCGGAGTTGCGTTGCGAACGTGATCGCGATCGGGCTGTCGAGCGGCTTCCTGGAACCGCTCGAATCGACCAGCATCTATCTCTCGCAGGTGGCGGTGCAGGCGCTGCTCGAACTGTTTCCGGACGGCCGCTGGAGCGACACCGAACGCGCCGAGATCAACCGCGCGATCGACGCGCAATATGACAATGTCCGCGATTTCCTGATCCTCCACTATCACGCGACGACGCGCGCCGATTCCCCTTTCTGGGACCGGATGCGCACGATGACGGTGCCGGAGAGCCTGACAGAGAAGATCGCCCTGTTCCGCGCGCGCGGGCGGCTTCAGGACCGAACGATGGGGCTGTTCCTCGACGCGAGCTGGGTAGCGCTGTTCCTCGGCCAGGGCGTGCTGCCCGAAGGCTATGACCCGCGCGCCGACGCGATGCCCCAGGCGGCGCTCGGCCCCGCGCTCGATCGGTTGAGAGACGCGCTCGCAGCCGCCGCCGCGGCAATGCCCGACCACCGCACGGCGCTTGCCGCCCATGGCGCGGCGGTCGCCTGAGCCATGAGCGCGCCGATCCGATCGGTGCTGATCGCGGGGCGCGGCGTGCCGGCGTGGCTTGCGGCGGCGGTCTTCGCGCGGCGGGTGCCGGGCCTTGCCGTCACGGTGGCCGAAACGGGGGGCGATGCATCGCTTGAAGATGTCTATGCCGGGACATGGCCGGGCTTTCGCGGCCTGCTCGCCCGAACCGGTATCGACGAGCGGATGCTGGTTGCGCGCGGCGGCGGCACGCTGCGGCTGGGCCAGCATCGGCGCGGCTGGGGCGCGGGCGATACCACCGCCTGTTTCGGGCAATATGGCACGCCGATCGACGGCGTGCCCTTCCACCAATTATGGGCGCGCGCGATTGCCGAGGGGCACGCGGCGCCGCTTCAGGAACATTCGACCGCGGCGATGCTGGCGCGGGCCGGCCGGTTCACGGAGCCTGCCGCCGGCGTCCCGGGATATGAAGCCGCCTTCAACCTCGACCCCCTGCTGCTGCGCGATGCGCTCCGCGGCTTCGCGATGGCGCAGGGGGTGCGGCGCGTTGGGGATGCCGACAGCGCATCGACGATCGAGATCCTGTCCGAAGGCCCGCGCATCATCCGGCTGAACATCGGCGCCGCCGCGATCGAAACGGATCTCTATATCGACGCAACGGGCGTCGACGCACGGTTGCTGTCGGCGCTCCCCGGCGGCACCGACATCGACTCCTGGTCCCGCTGGCTGCCGATCGACCGTATGCTCGTCGCCGACGCGCCGCCCGATCCCGACCCGCCCATCATCGACCTCGCTGAGGCGCATGACGCGGGCTGGCGGCTGATCGCGCCGCTCGCCTCGCGCACGATCGCAATGCATCTGTTCGCGAGCGGGCTGGCCTCGGCCGAGACGCAGCGGGCGGCGTTCGGCGCGCCGAATGCCCGCGAGATCGCCTTCGCGCAGGGCCGCCGCCGCCGTGGGTGGATCGGCAATTGCGTCGCATTGGGCGATGCGGCGGCGGTTCTCGAACCGCTCGGCGCGCCGGGGCTGCTGCTCACGGCGATGACGATCGAGCGGATCGTGGCGAGCCTGCCCGACATCGATTTCGCCGCCGTGGAGCTGGCCGAATATAATCGCCGCTGGGCGATCGACGCCGAGCTGGTGCGCGATTTCGTGATCGCGCACCACGCGACCGCGCGGCGCGAGGACACATTCGGGCGAGCAGTGGCAAAGGCGCCGCCGCCCGAACCGCTTCGTCACACCCTGAAACTGTTCGGCGAACGCGGCATGCTGCCCGCGCGCGATGGCGATCCGGCGCGGCTCGACGAGTGGCTCGGCGTGCTGATCGGAAACGGCGTGGTGCCGATGCGCCCGAGCGCGGCGGCGGAGACGGTCTCGCGCGAACGGTTCGACGAGGTCAGCAATAATGTCCGGCGCGCGATCGGCGAAGCGGTCGCACGCGCCCCGCGGCATCGCGCATGGCTTGAGGGATGGCTCCGCCGCTGAACAACGGCTGTCCTACACAGCCGAATCCTGTCATAATCGAGGGCGCTCCCGCCCCGCCACCTGACTGGCCGACAGGCGAACGCCCCTCTTCCGCGCAACCTTCGCCAACTTCCGCTATCCGCCGACGACGGTCCCGCCGTTGGGATGGAGCACCTGGCCGGACATGTAGCTCGCATCCTCGCACGCCAGGAACAGGAAGCTGGGGGCGACCTCGTTGGGCTGGCCCGGCCGCCCCATCGGCGTGTTCTCCCCGAAATGCGCGACCTTCTTGGGGTCCGATCCGCCGAACGGGTTGAGCGGCGTCCAGATCGGCCCCGGCGCGACCGCGTTGACGCGGATTCCGTCGGCGATCAGATTCTCCGACAGGCTGCGCGTGAAGGCGGTGATCGCGCCCTTGGTGCTCGAATAATCGAGCAAAGCCTTCGATCCCTGATACATCGTCACGCTGGTCGTGTTGATGATCGCCGCGCCGTTCTTCAGATGCGGCTGCGCGGCCTGCGTCATGAAGAACATGCCGAAGATATTGGTCTGGAAGGTGCGGCGAAGCTGCTCTTCGGTGATGTTCTCGATATTCCTGTCGGGATGCTGCTCGCCCGCATTGTTGACCAGCACGTCGAGCCGGCCCCATTTGTCCACCACCTGCCGAACGGCGGCGTCGCAGAAGCCCTTGTCGCCGACATCGCCCGCGATGGCGAGCGCCTCGCGGCCCTCGCCCTCGACGATCCCGGCGGTCTTCTTCGCATCGTCATGCTCGCACAGATAGACGATTGCCACATTCGCCCCCTCGCGCGCGAAGAGCGCCGCGACCGCCCGGCCGATGCCGCTGTCGCCGCCGGTGACGATCGCCACCTTGCCATTCAGCCGCCCGGAACCGGGATAGCGCGGCCGCCAATCGGGCTTGGGCTCCAGGTCGCTTTCGTGGCCGGGAAGATCGTCTTCATGGATCATCTCGATCGTGTCGGGGTCGCTCATGGCGCTGCTCCTCAAGCGTCGGGGTCGTCGGCGATCGATGTCTCGCCCCGCACACGGCCGGAGGGCGACGGATGCTCCCCGCGCTCCTTCGCGTTGCCGACCATTTCGGCGGCATCGGCACCGCTCGTGAAATCGCCCTTGCGTTGCTGGGGGACGGTCTCGGTCTCATGGTCCTTGAGCGTGGGATCGCGCAGGTTGTTCTTCGAATCGCCCTGGCCGCTATTGTCCTTCATCTGCCTTCTCCTCGTGAGGAGACAACACCTGAGCGGCGCAGCGGTTCAGCCGTGTCGCACGCGGATTTACATGGGTTAGCGAACCGGTTTGCTTGACGGCCCGACAGCGCCCCGCCAAGACCGCTGCTTCGGTTCGGGGAGCAATATGCGCAGAGTGATCGGGCTTTCGTTGGGCGTGCTGATGCTGGCGGCGTCGCCGGCGTTCGCGCAAGACTCGGGCGAGTGGGTGGTGCAGGAGCGCTGGGTGCGCGCGCACGAGGCGTTCCTCGCGAGCGACGCGCTCCAGGGCCGCGGCAGCGCGACCCGCGACGAGGCGATCGCCGCCGCCTATGTGGCCTCGGCGTTCATGAGCTACGGCCTCGGCCATGCGCCGGGGATGGAATCGTATCTCCAGAAGGCGACGATCATCACGCTCGAGGCGGGCGGCCCGGCGCAATTGACGGTGAACGGCAAGGCCATCGCCGCGCCGACCGTGATCACCGCGCCGGGCACGCCGGTGGGCGGCGCGGTCAAGGTTGCATCGTCGGGCGATCCCGCGGCGCTGCCGGAGGCGGACGTCGTGCTCGTCGATGCGAGCGATGCCGATCCGATGGCGCTCTATCGTGCGGCGATGGGCAAGCATATCAAGCTGCTGATCGTTCCGGAGAGCGAGGCGACGCGCAAAGTCTATGCCTCGATCGGCGGCGCGCCGCGGCTGCCGACCTATCTCGACGGCGAGACCCCGTCCGGCCGGCTGGCGGTCGCGACCTTGCCCGCCGACGCCTTCGCAGCGCTCGCCGAGCAGCAGGGCGCGACCGTCGAGCTGAGCTTTCCGAAGCTCGTCAGGAACGAGGCGGTCACCACCAACGCGATCGGATATCTGCCAGGCACCGATCCCGACGCCGGCGTGCTCCTCTTCACCGCGCATCTCGATCATCTCGGCGTGCTGCCTGACGGCACGATCATGCACGGCGCCAACGACGACGCCTCGGGCACCACCGCGGTGCTCGAGATCGCGCACGCGCTCGCCGCCGGCGAGGCACCGAAGCGCAGCATCCTCTTCGTCTGCTACGGCAGCGAGGAGATGGGGTTGTTCGGCTCCAAATATTTCGGCGAGCACCCGCCGATACCGCTCGACCGGATCGTCGCGAATATCGAGTTCGAGATGATCGGCGCGCAGGATCCCAAGCTGCCCAAGGACACGCTGATGATGACCGGCTACGAACGGTCGAACCTGGGCGAAGCGATCCGCGAGCATGGCGGGCTGGTGACCGCCGATCCGTATCCCGAGCAGCATTTCTTCCAGCGGTCGGACAACTACTCGCTCGCGCTCAAGGGGATTGTCGCGCACACGCTCTCGGGCTGGGCGGTGACGCCGACCTACCACAAGGCGACCGACACCTATGAAAATATCGACTTCGACTTCATGACCAAGGCGATCCAGTCGCTGATCGGCTCGATGAAATGGCTGGCGAACAGCGATTTCGTGCCGGCATGGAAGCCGGGCGGGAAGCCGGTGAAGGGGGAATAGCGACCCTCCCCTGTGAGGGGAGGATTGGATCACGGCACCTGCTGTTTTTCCAGCTTCCGGGCCAATGTCCGCCGGTGCATGCCGAGGCGGCGGGCGGCTTCGGAGATGTTGAAGCCGGTCTCGACCAAGACCTCGTGAATCCGCTCCCATTCGAGCGTCTTGATCGAGGTCGCGCGCGAGGCGAGCGGAGCCTGCGCATTGCCCTCGGCCTTGTCGAACGCCTGCTCGATATCGTCGGTGTTGGAGGGCTTCACCAGATAGTGCGAGGCGCCCAGCTTGATCGCCTCCACCGCGGTCGCGATGCTGGCATAGCCGGTGAGGACGACGATCCGCATGTCCGGCGCGGTCTCGTGGAGGCGCTCGACACAGGGAAGGCCGGAAGCGGCGCCGAGCTTGAGATCGACCACCGCATAATCGGGTGGTCCGGCCGCGATCCGCTCCTCCATCTCCTCCGGCGACGCGGCGTGATCGACGCGGTAGCCGCGGCGCTCGAACGAGCGTTTGAGCGTCCGCGCGAAATCCACATCGTCCTCGACGATCAACAGGTGGCGTTCAGCCATTCCTCTCCTCCTCGCGGCCGAGCGCGAGCGCGGCGCTCGGCAATTCCAGACGCACCAGCGCGCCGCCCTCTGCCCGGTTCCGCGCGGTGACGCGGCCGCCGAGCTTGCGCATCACGTTCGTCACCAGAAACAGGCCGAGCCCGCCGCCTGCCCTGCCCTTGGTCGAGGCATAGGGCCGGCCGAAATGCTCCAGCATATCCGGCGTGAAACCCGGCCCTTCGTCGCGCACCTCGAAGACGAGATTGTCGCCGTCGCACCGCGCGACGAGCACGATCGCCTTGCGCGAGGCGTCGCGGGCATTGTCGAGGACGTTCCAGAGCACCTGCTTGAGCGCGGCATCGGAGACGATCTCGATATCGCCCGGCGCATCGTCGCGCAGAATGAGCGCACGGCCGCCATTCTGCGCGCGCCATTCGTCGGCGGTGTCGGCGATGAAGGCGGAGAGCGTGGTGACGACGGGGTTCTCGCCCCGCGCCTCGCCCGCCGAGACGAGGATGCCGGTGACGATCGCCTTGCACCGCGCAAGCGCGGCCTGCGCCTCGCCCAGTTCCTCGGCGAGATCGGGTTTTGCGAACTCCGGCATCTTCGCCCAGTCGTTGAGCACGACCGAGACGAGCGCGAGCGGCGTGCCGAGCTCGTGCGCCGCGCCCGAGGCGAGCAGGCCCATGCGGACGATATGATCCTCCTCGGCGGCCTGCTGGCGCATGGCGGCGAGGCGGGCGTCGCGGGTGCGCAGGTTGGCGTTGATCCGCGTCACGAAGAAGACGAGCAGCACCGCCACCAGCACGAAACTGACCAGCGCGCCGAGAATGTAGAGGTCGAACAGGCCGATGCGGAACGTCTCGGGCAGCACCAGCGTGTGATGCGTGACGACGAGCAGCACGAAGCAGGCGGCGGTGACGGCGACAAGCACCCAGGCCGAGCGCGTGCCGAGCAGGATCGCGCCGAGCACGACCTGGAGAAGGAAGATCGAGACGAAGGGATTGGTCGCCCCGCCGCTCAGGTAAAGCAAGGCGGTGAGCGCGGCGACATCGAGCAGCAGCGCGCCGAGCACCTCGCCGTTCGCGATGCTGCGCGCCTTGGCGAGCCGCGCGGTGCTGACGAGATTGAGCACGACGAGCAGCCCGATGATGACGAACATCGGCACGATCGGCAGCGAGACCCCCATCGCGAAGGCGACGATCAGGATCGTGACGAGCTGCCCCGACACCGCGAGCCAGCGCAGCATGATGAGCTGGCGGAAATTGGCCCGTCCAGCCCCGTAGCGGGGGGGATCGGCGTCGGCTGCATTCATGATCCCCTCCCCCGCCGCGCGCATATCTCGTGGCGGAACAGGATGACCGCGCCGACCACGCTGAGCAAGGCCAGCGCGAACCAGGTCAGCGCGTAGCCGAGATGGGCGTTGCGGAAGTGGATGATTGTGAGCCCGCCGACGGGGCCGTTTGCTTCCATGCCGCGATCGGCGTCGATGAAATAGGGCGCCACCCGGCCGAGATGCTTCGCCCTGGCGATCGCGGCGACGTCGCGCGAATGCCAGCGGTTCGCGGCCGGGTCGTTGGGGCGGAGGAACGCGCCCTTGGGCTCGCTCATCCGCAGCAGGCCGGCAACGCGCACGGTGCCTGCGGGCGGGGCGACGTCGTGCGCTTTTTCAGGCGGCACGAAGCCGCGGTTGACGAGCACGGTGAAGCCGCGCGCAGTATCGAGCGGCGAGAGCACCCAGAAACCGGGGCCGAGTTCGGTATTCGCGGAGACGAGCGTCGCGCCGCCGCGATACTGCCCCTGCACCGCGACGTGGCGATAGGCCGCATTGTCGTCGGTGAGCGCAGGCCAGCGCTCCGGCCCGGGCGCGGGAACGGGCGCCGCATGGACGCGCGCATCGACGCGGGCGATGAGATCGAGCTTCCAGCTACGGCGATGGAGCTGCCAGATGCCGAGCGCGGTGAAGCCGGCGATCAACATCGCGAAGACGAGCGCCAGCAGCGCCAGCGCGAATGCGGGGCGCGGCTTTCGGTCGCCGCGCTCGGGAGGGGAAGGCGGCGCCGGATCGGGGCGGCCGCCGCCGATCAAGGCATGGCGGCCGCGTGGCTGGCGGTCATCGGCATCATGTTGGCGTTGAGGTGATACATCACCCAGATCGATCCCGTCAGCGTGATGATCACCATCACGACGGTGAAGATCAGCGCCATCATCGTCCAACCATTCTCCGAGCGCGTGTTCATGTGGAGAAAATAGATCATGTGGACGAAGATCTGCGCCGCCGCGAAGGCAAGCACAACGATTGCGGCGATCGCGCGCGCTTGAATCGCGCCGGTCATCACGATCCAGAACGGGATCGCGGTGAGCACCACCGACAGGCCGAAGCCGGTAAGGTAGCTTTTGAGCGTGCCGTGCGACGCAGCCGCGTCATGGGCGTGGTCGGTCGCCATCAGATCATTCCCATCAGATCATTCCCATCAGATAGACGAAGGTGAAGACGCCGATCCAGACGACGTCGAGGAAATGCCAGAACATGCTGAGGCACAGCAGGCGGCGGCGGTTGGCGGGCAGCAACCCGGCCCGCGCGACCTGCACCATCAGCGTCACCAGCCAGACGATGCCGAAGGTGACGTGCAGCCCATGCGTGCCGACCAGCGTGAAGAAGCCCGATAGGAACCCGCTCGTCCACGGCCCCGCGCCTTCCGCTATGAGGTGCGAGAATTCGTAAATTTCGATGCCGAGGAAGCCGAGGCCGAACAGTCCGGTAATCGCGAGCCAGCCCTGCATCGCACCGGCCTGATCCTTTTCCATCGCCAGCATCGCGAACCCGTAGGTGATCGACGACAGCAGCAGCATCGAGGTGTTCGCGGCAATCAGCGGCAGCTCGAACAGTTCGCGCGGGCCGGGGCCGCCCGCATAACTGGTGCCGAGCACCGCATAGGTCGCGAAGAGCACCGCGAAGACGAGGCAATCGCTCATCAGATAGATCCAGAAGCCCAGCATCGTGCTGGCGCCTTCGGAATGGTGCTCCTCTTCGCGGACGTAGAAATCCGGGACGGCGGCGTTGGGGTCGATCGCTCTCGTGGTCATGAAGATCAGCCTTGCGCCGCGAGTTGCTGCGTCCGCGCCGCCTCGGTGCGGACCACCTCGTCGACGGGAATGTGGAAATCGCGCGTGTAATTGAACGTGTGCCCGATCGCGGTTGCGATCAGCCCGACGAAGCTCAACGCCGCCAGCCACCAGATGTGCCACACCAAGGCGAAGCCGAGCACGAGGCTGATCGCCGCCAGAATGAAGCCGGTGCCGGTGTTCTTCGGCATGTGGATCGCGCGGAAACCGTCGGTCGGCCGTTCGTAGCCTCGGGCTTTCATGTCCCACCACGCGTCATTGTCGTGCACGATCGGTGTGAAGGCGAAATTGTACTCGGGCGGCGGCGAGGAGGTCGACCATTCGAGCGAGCGACCGTTCCAGGGATCGCCCGTCGTGTCGCGCAGCTTGTCGCGGTTCCAGATGCTGACCGCGAACTGGATCAGCATGCATGCGATGCCTCCGGCGATCAGCAGCGCGCCGAACGCGGCGATCACGAACCAGATCTGCAAGGAGGGATCCTCGAAATGACGCAGACGGCGCGTCACGCCCATCAGGCCGAGCACGTAGAGCGGCGCGAAGGCGCACCAGAAGCCCGACACCCACAGCCAGAACGAGCGCTTGCCCCATTTGGTATCGAGCTTGAACCCGGTCGCCTTGGGCCACCAGTAATTGATCGCGGCGAACAGGCCGAACAGCACGCCGCCGATGATCACGTTGTGGAAATGCGCGATCAGGAACAGCGAGTTGTGGAGCACGAAATCGGCCGGGGGCACCGCGAGCATCACGCCCGTCATGCCGCCGATCACGAAGGTGAGCATGAACGCGACCGTCCACATCATCGGCAGCTCGAAACGGATGCGGCCGCGATACATGGTGAACAGCCAGTTGAAGATCTTCGCGCCGGTCGGGATCGAGATGATCATCGTCGTGATGCCGAAGAAGCTGTTCACGCTCGCGCCCGAGCCCATCGTGAAGAAGTGATGGAGCCAGACGAGATAGGACAGGATCGTGATGACGACGGTGGCGTAGACCATCGACGAATAGCCGAACAGGCGCTTGCCGGTGAAGGTCGGGACGACCTCCGAATAGACGCCGAACAGCGGCAGGATGAGGATATAGACCTCGGGATGGCCCCAGATCCAGATCAGGTTCACGTACATCATGGGGTTGCCGCCCATGAGGTTGGTGAAGAAGTGGAAATCGAGATAGCGGTCGAGGCTCAAGAGCACGAGCGTCGCGGTGAGCACCGGGAAGGCGGCGACGATCAGGATGTTGGTGCACAAAGCCGTCCAGGTGAAGACGGGCATCTTCATCATCGACATGCCCGGCGCGCGCAGCTTGACGATGGTCGCGATCAGGTTGACGCCCGACAGGAGCGTGCCGACGCCTGCTATCTGTAGCCCCCAGATGTAATAATCCATGCCGACGCCGGGCGAGTATTCGAGCCCCGAGAGCGGCGGATAGGCGAGCCAGCCGACGCGCGCATATTCGCCGACGAACAGCGAGATCATCGTCAACACCGCGCCCGAGGCGGTCATCCAGAAGCTGAAATTGTTGAGATAGGGGAAGGCAACGTCGCGCGCGCCGATCTGGAGCGGCACGATATAGTTCATCAGCCCCGTGACGAGCGGCATGGCCACGAAGAAGATCATGATCACGCCATGCGCGGTGAAGATCTGGTCGTAATGGTGCGCGGGCAGATAGCCCTCGCTCGAGCCGAACGCGATCGCCTGCTGCGCGCGCATCATCAACGCGTCCGAAAAGCCGCGTAGGAACATGATCAGCCCCAGCACGATATACATGATGCCGATCTTCTTGTGATCGACGCTGGTGATCCAGTCGCGCCACAGCGGTCCCCACAGGCGGAATTTGGTGATCGCACCGAGCACCGCCAGGCCGCCGATCGCGACGCCGATGAAGGTGACGACGAGGATCGGCTCATGAATCGGCAGCGCCGCGAAGCTCAAGCGGCCGAAGATCGGGCTGTCAGGCGTGGGGACGGGGATCGTGGACATCGTTTACAGGCTCTCGCGGTCGTCGCGGCGGTCGTTCTGGGCGGATAGCGGCGGCGCCGCGCGCTCGGCCGGCGGCACGAGCCCGGCGCCGGAGATTGGCTGCACGGCATTCGGGCGGTGCGCCACCTCGGCCACCTCGGCCGCCGTGGGGCCGGCATGCGCCTCCTCCATGGGCGCGCCCGCAGTGTGCGCGTCCTTCTTCATCACGTCGTTCATGCATGGGCGGCCCGGGCGGACGCAGAGGTTCAGCGCGGCCTGATAGAGCCCTTTCTCGACCGAGGCGAAGCGCATCACCGGCACGTTCTCGCTCGGCTCCAGGAGCTTCAGATAGGCATCGCGATCGAGCACCCCGCCATCGCCGCCGCGGGCCCTGGCGATCCACTGGTCGAACTGGCTGTCGCCAAGCCCGAGGAAGGTGAAGCGCATTCCGGAAAAGCCCGCGCCCGAATAATTGGCGGAGAAGCCTTCATAGCTGCCGGGCCGGTTGATGACTGCGTGGAGCTTTGTCTCCATGCCGGGCATCGCGTAAATCTGGCCGGCGAGCGCGGGGACGTAGAAGGAATTCATCACCGAGGAAGCGGTGATGTTGAACTTGATCGGGCGGTTCACCGGCGCCGCCATCTCGTTGACGGTGGCGATGCCGTATTCGGGATAGATGAACAGCCACTTCCAATCGAGCGCGACGACATCGACCTCGAGCGGCTTCACCTTGGGGTCGACCGCCTGCGCGCCCTCGACCCGCGCGAGCGGGCGATAGGGATCGAGCACGTGCGTGCCGAGCCACGTCATCGCACCAAGGCAGATGATGATGAGCAACGGCGCCGACCAGATGACGAGCTCGAGCTTGGTCGAATGGTCCCAATCGGGCTCGTAGGGCACGTCCTTGTTCGACGCGCGGTAGCGCCAGGCGAAGAAGGCGATGAGCACCATCACCGGCACGATGATGAGCAGCATCAGCACAACCGACGCGACCAGCAGGTCGCGCTGCTGCGCTGCAACATCGCCGGCAGGCGAGAGGACGACCGCATCACAGCCGGCCGTGAGCATCGCGACGCCCGCGATCAGCAGCATCTTGGCCACCGAAAACCGGGGATGAGGAAGAGCGCGCATTCGAATCATGCTGCCCCAATAAGCAAGGATCGAATGCCTGCCCATTGGACACTTTGTCCAATCCTGTTGCGAATGCGAATGCGATATTGCGTTGCCGAATGGATCATTTTGCCATCTGCCGCGCTATATCGCCTGCGCGGACCGATGGCCGTAGGGACAAGAGCATGAGCGCCTCCAATATCGCCGATTCCACGCCGCTCGAGCGCGACACGCGGGCGATCAACGCACGCGAGGCGAAAATTGCCCCGAGCGAAATCGCGATCGGCGTCATTATTGGCCGAACGTCCGAATTCTTCGATTTCTTCGTCTATGCGATCGCGTCGGTGCTCGTGTTCCCGGTCTATGTCTTTCCCTTCGTCGATCGGCTGACGGGCACGCTGCTTTCCTTCGCGTTGTTCGCGCTCGCCTTCGTCACGCGGCCGTTCGGCTCGCTCATCTTCATGACGATCGACCGGCATCATGGCCGCGGCACCAAGCTTACCATCGCGCTGTTCCTGCTCGGGACCACCACCGTCGCGGTCGCGTTCCTGCCCGGCTACAACGCGATCGGCATGGCATCGGTGGTGCTGCTCGGGCTGCTGCGCATCGGTCAGGGCATCGCGCTCGGCGGGACATGGGACGGGCTCGCCTCGTTGCTCGCGCTCAACGCGCCCGAAAACAAGCGCGGCTGGTATGCGATGGTGCCGCAATTGGGCGCCCCGCTCGGCCTCATCGTCGCGAGCGCGCTGTTCGCCTATTTCGCGACCAGCCTGTCGGCGGCGGATTTCCTCTCGTGGGGCTGGCGCTATCCCTTCTTCTGCGCGTTCGCGATCAACGTCGTCGCCCTGTTCGCGCGGCTGCGGCTCGTCTCGACCCCCGATTTCGAGCGCCTGTTCGAAAGCCGCGAGCTCCAGCCCTCGCGCGTGCGCAACACGATCGAGACGCAGGGCCGCACGATCGTGATCGGTGCCTTCGCCCCGCTCGCGAGCTTCGCGCTGTTCCACATGGTGACGGTGTTCCCGCTGTCGTGGGTGTTCCTGTTCACCGACGATTCGCCGTCGCGCTTCCTGATGATCGAAGCGATCGCGGCCGTGTTCGGCGTACTCGCGATCGTCGCCTCGGGATTCCTCGCCGACCGGATCGGGCGGCGCACCTTGCTCGGCTTCTCGGCCGCCGCGATCGCCGCATTCAGCGGGTTCGCGCCGCAGCTCCTCGACATGGGCGATGCGGGCGAGATCGCCTACATGCTCGTCGGCTTCATCCTGCTTGGCATTTCGTTCGGCCAGTCGTCGGGCGTGGTCGCGTCCAATTTCGCGACGCACTATCGCTATACCGGATCGGCGCTCACCTCGGACATCGCCTGGCTGTTCGGCGCCGGCTTCGCGCCGTTCTGGGCGTTGTTCCTCGCCGCCTATTTCGGCATCCTCGCGGCCGGACTCTATCTGCTGTCGGGTGCGCTCGCGACGCTGATCGCGCTCGGTGTCAACAAGACGTTGGCGACGGGGAACTTCAAGGGCTGACCTGCACGGCCAGCCCTTGCGGAAACGTCAGCAGGACGCCGGATCCTCGGCATAGACCCGGATGAACGTGCCCGGCGGCTCGTCCTGGTTCGTCCAGAGCGTCGAGCCGTTGCAATAATAGAACATGAAGCCATTGTCGTATTGATCGATCTTCCAGGGGATCATGATCGTCCCCTGTGCCGCGATGGGTGCGGCGGTGCCGATGCAGAGGCACGTGGCGGCGAGCACCGCGAGGCAGATTTTCTTCATTCTGCGTCTCCCTGTTGGCCGCACGAGGCGGCGGGCCCCCTCGCTCCTCGCCCGAAGGCGTTGAGCAGCTTAGTAGCATGAAGATGAAGGAAAATCACCTTGGTTAGTTAATCGCGCGGAGAGCACGGCCGGGACCGCTCAGTCGATCCGCAAGCCGAGCCGGAGCCCCGCCACCATATCGGGCGCGCCGTGCGACAGGCCGGCGCTGCCATAAGCGCCCAGCGACAGCATGCGCGAGAGGCCGACATCGACCCCGCCCGAAAGCGCATGCCGGTCTTCGAGGCTCGGGCTGATCGCCTGCGCATAGTCATAGCCGAGCCGCGCGCGCGCATTGCCGCCGAGCCGAACCACCGCCCCCGCTCCGGCGGAGAGACTGTCGTTCAGACGGAAATCCTCCGGATCGCCGGGCATGGTGTAGGCGATGTCGAGATAGGGCGTCACCCGGCCGATCGGCTTGAACAATTCAGCACCGATCGCAACGTCGATCTTGCCCGTGCCGATCCCCTTGGCGGCCGAGGCGGTGGGCAGCTTGACCTGCGCCGAGAGCGTCAGCCCCACGGGCAGCGCGGATGTGGTGTACGCACCGGTCAGCCGAAGGTCGCCGATCCCGCTGCGCCTGACGCGCTCGGTCGAGGTCGTCGGCGGGATAATGATCGGCAGCCCCAAGATGCCGCCGCCGGTCACTACGTTGGCGGGGGCATCGATGCGGACCCAGGGCAGGCTCGCCGAGAACGTCAGCCCGCCGTCGCGCACCCGCACCGTGGTCGGCACCGAAAGCACATCGACATCCTCGGCCAGATTGTAATCGCCCTGCTGCACCTCGATGCCGGTCGTCAGTTCGGCACTGGTGTCGTCCTGCTCCTCTTCAGGCGCGGACTGGGCAAAAGCAGGCGCGGACAAGGCGAGGCAGGCCAGGGGCACGAGCAGGCAACGCATCGTCATCTCCGGATTTCGGGAAGAAAAAAGGACCGGGACGCGGCTTCCCGCGCCCCGGTCAGCCGGGGGGCTGTATCAGCGACCCGAATCGGCCTGCTGGTCGGCGGCGTTCTCGATCTCGCCGCGCGTCATCGCGGAGGCGAGGACGTCGCCCGAGCCCGAGAAGTTCGCGGCGGGAAGCGTCGCGAGCTTGTCGCCCGCCGCAACCGTCACCGAGCGGACGGTGCCCTTGCCCGTCGTCGCGACGTTACGCACCGTGCCGATCACCTGGCCCCTGGCATCGGTCACGTCCATGCCGGGCGAGACCGCGAACGCGCCATCGCCGGTTGCCGCGGCGGTGCCGGCGAGCGCGAGGCCGCCGAGGCCGCCCTGGGCGCTCCCCGCCGCGTTCGCGGCGGCCGATGCCGTGCCCGAGGCACCACTCACGACATTGCCGGCGGTCGACCGCGCCGAGCCGGCGACACCGCTCACGCTGTTGCGCACGCCGTTCACCGTGCGCCCGCCCGTCTCGACGACGCCGCCGACGGTCGAGCGGACCGCATCGGTGCCGATCGTATCGACACCCGCCGATGCGCCGCCATCGGCGGCGGCGCTGCCGTTCGCGCCAAGATCGACACTGCGGCCCGCCGCATCGAGCGTGCCGTCCACGGCCCCGTCAGCACTTGCCGAGCCATCGGCACTCGCCGAGGCGCGGCCCTGATCGGGGTCAACGCGGGGCTGAACGTCGATCCGGCCGGCACCGCGCAGCGTGCCGTTGACGGCACCGCCGACCTGGCCGAGCGTGCCGCCCAGCGCGCCGCCGAGCTGCCCGGTCGCGCCGCCGAGAAGCTGCGCCGATGCGGGCGTGGCGATCACGAGCGCGAGCGCACCGGCGACGCTGGAAATCACGAACCTGGTCATGTCCATCTCCTGTCCTTCGATTGGCGGCCGCGGCCCTTGCGCGCGGCCTTCGGACGGGAAACGGATCGCCCCCGGCGCTTCATCCCGGACAGGTGGATTTTTCTCTCAAGCTATTGATTTGCAGGTAAAGAAAATCATCGCCGCGTCGCGCACCCGCCGCAGACGAGGCCATGGCCATAGGTCTTGTCCGGCCCGTCCGGCCCCAGATCGCGCGCCTCGCGATCGAGCGCCGCACGTCCACCCCCGCCCTTCGCGCTCAACAACGCGAGCCGCCCGGCCACGAACGGCGCGGCGAACGAGGTGCCGCGCACGGGCACGACCCCGCCGCCGGGCGCCGCCGCGACCATGTCGGCGCCGGGCGCGGCATAATCGAGATCGCGCGCATTGCCCGCCTCGACAAGCGCCTCGTCATGTCGATCCACCCCCGTCACCGAGACGACGCCGGGATAGGAGGCCGGATAAGCGGGCGGCGCGGCGGGGCCGTCATTGCCGACGGCGGCGACGATCGCCGTTCCCCTGGCCTGCGCGCGCGCGACCGCCTTGGATAGAAGCCCGTTGCTCGGCCCCACCAGGCTGATCGTGACTACGCCGACATGGTTCTCGACCATCCAGCCCAATGCCCTGGCGATCGCCAACGCGCTGCCGCCCGCGGGATCGCGGCCATAGACATCCGCCGCGAACAGGCGCGCGCCGGGCGCGACGCCGTGAATAGCGCCCTGGCCGATCAGCAGCGATGCGATCGCGGTCGCATGATCATCGGGCGCCGGCGCGCCCTGCGCGAACCCCTTCTGCGTGACGCGGCCGGGAATGATCGGGCTGGCCGCGACGCCGCCGTCGATCAGCCCGAGCCTGATCCCTGCGCCGGCCGATGCGCCCGCCGCGCTCGGCCGCGCCGTGGCTGCGGCAGCGCCCGTCGCGCCGCTTCGGAAATGGATGTTGTCCGCGCTGATGCGGTCGCCGGCGATGTCGCGCGCCTCCTCCAGCGCATCCTCGAGTGAGATGTCAGGCGGCGTCCGCAGCCGCACTGTCCGCAGATCGAGGCCGGCAATCGTCTCGTCGGCGATGACCGCGAAGCCCTTGGCGGCGAGCGCGTCGAGATCGCCCGGCGCCGGCGCGGTCAGCAGCACCTCGCCGCGCACCGCGGGAAAGCCGCGATCGTCGGGCGCCACGGTCGCGCGATTGTCGTGGAGAAATGCCGTGATCCGCCGCAGCCGCGCCTGTTCGAGCGCCCGCCCGACGGTGCGGTCGGTCAATTGCTCCACCCGCTCCACCGTGCGGTCGATCGGCAGCCGCGGAAGCCCGAGATCGGGCACGCGCACCTGCGGCAGCGGCGGCAGGAGCTGCGCGCCGGCCGGCGCGCCGATCACGGCCAGCGAGATGATGAGGTAGCGGAACAAATTTCTGCGTCGCATATGGATGAAACGCGCAACCCTATCCGTTTCATCCAGCGAGAGTGAGGCCTTTTGCGGTTCGAGAAGCAATTGCTGGCGCTGGTGCCGCGGCTTCGGCGGTTCGCGATGAGCCTGTCGCGGAATGCGGCCGACGGCGACGATCTGTGCCAGGCGACGATCGAGCGCGCGCTCAAGGCGCGCGACAAGTGGCAGGAAGGGACGAGGCTGGATAGCTGGGCGATGACTATCATGCGCAACATCTGGATCGACGAGGTGCGCGCCCGAACGCGGCGCGCCGAGACGTTCGTGCCGCCCGAGGCGGGCGAGCAGGTCGGCGATGCGGGCGATCGGCGCATCGAGGCCGCTGTCGAACTGGGCAATGTCGATCGCGCGCTGGCAAGGCTCCCCGACGAGCAGCGCGAAGCGGTCGCGCTCGTGCTGATCGAGGGCTTTGCCTACAAGGAAGCAGCGGACATCCTCGACATTCCGATCGGCACGTTGAGTTCCCGGCTGGTGCGCGGGCGCGAGGCGCTGATGGCGGCATTGGGAGAAGCGGCATGACGATCGATCCGGCAATGCGCGCAGCCTATGTGGACGGCGAGCTCGACGAGATCGCACGGCGCCGCGTCGAGCGCGCGATGGCGGACGATCCCGCGCTCGCCGAGGCGATCGCGCGCGAGCGCCGCCTGCGCGAGACGCTGCGCGTGCGCTTCGATCCTTATGCCGAGGAACCGGTGCCCGAGCGGTTCCGCGCCCTGCTCGAGCCCAAGGTCGTGCCGATCGAGCATGCCCGGCGCGAACGCCCGCGCCGGTGGATGCAGGCGGCGGCGATCGCGGCGGCGCTGGTGGTGGGCGTCGCGGTCGGGCGGCAGGTCGGCACGAACGGGCCGGTCGCGAGCGAGAACGGCACGCTCGTCGCCGATGGCGCGCTCGCCAGCGCCCTCGACACGCAGCTCGCCTCCGTCCAGCCGAGCGACGCGGCCGTGCGCATCGGCCTCACCTTCCGCGCGAAGCAGGGGCCCGTCTGCCGCACCTTCGCAAGCGCCGAACTCCAGGGCATCGCCTGCCGCAAGGACGGCGCCTGGGCACTGGTCCGCACCGCCGCGGGCGAGCGGGAGGCGTCGTACCGGCAAGCCTCGTCGGGCGACATCGCCCTCCTCACCGCCGCACAGGCGATGATGGCGGGCGCGCCCTTCGACGCCGCCGCCGAACGCGCCGCGCGCGATCGAGAATGGGAGTGAAGTGGCGGAGAGGGTGGGATTCGAACCCACGGTGCCCGTGAAGGCACAACGGTTTTCGAGACCGTCCCAATCGACCACTCTGGCACCTCTCCGCGGGAAGGCTTCCGCGCGAACGAGCCGGCGCGGGGTCGATGTGCGGGCGGCGTCTAGCCCAATCGCCCTACCCTCGCAAGCGTTCGCTTGTGCGGCGCGCAAAGAGCATTAGATTGGGAATATGGACCGTTCGCAGCCCCACCTCTCGCCGTTCGACGGCGATACGCCCGTCCCCTCGATCGCGCATGCCAATTTCGCGATCGGCGATGTCGTGCGCCACCGCATGTTCGATTTCCGCGGCGTCATCTTCGACGTCGATCCCGTCTTCGCCAACACCGACGAATGGTACGAGGCGATCCCGCAGGACCTGCGCCCGCGCAAGGACCAGCCCTTCTACCACCTGCTCGCGGAAAACGGCGATTCGAGCTATGTCGCCTATGTCAGCCAGGGCAATCTGGTGCCCGACGAGAGCGAGGAGCCGGTCGATCACCCTGCTTTGTCGGGGCTGTTCACCGGCTATGAGGACGGCCGCTACACGCTTCGGCGCGAACACCGGCACTAATTCGCGATGGACACCGTCCAAGAGCGTTGACAGAATCGCCCGCGTCGCATAGGCGGACCCCCTTTCCCGCCGGGCAACGCCTGCGCGGGCACATGCATTTGGAAAGTGATGAGGGCCATGTTCGCAGTCGTGCGCACAGGCGGCAAGCAGTATCGTGTTGCCGCGGGAGACAAGATCGTCGTCGAGAAGATCGGCGGCGAGGCCGGTGACAAGGTGACGCTCGACGACGTGCTGCTCGCGGGCGAGGGCTCGGATCTGAAGGCCGCCAAGGGCCTGACGGTCGGCGCGGAGATCGTCGCGCAGGCCAAGGGCGAGAAGGTCATCGTCTTCAAGAAGCGCCGCCGCCACAATTATCGGCGCAAGAACGGCCATCGCCAGCAGCACACGATCCTGAAGATCCTCGCCATCGGCGAAGAGAAGAAGAAGGCCGCGCCGAAAAAGGCCGCCGAGCCGAAGCCGGAAGCCGACGCCAAGGCGGCGACCCCGAAGGCCGAGGCGAAGCCTGCGGAAGCGAAGGCCGCTGCGCCCAAGGCCGAGAAGAAGGCCACGGAAGCGAAGGTCGCGGCGCCCAGGAAGGCGTCGGCGAAGAAGGCAACGACCAAGACCGCAGCCAAGGCCGACAAGGCCTGAGCGCGTAGGAGTTTAGAAGAATGGCACACAAGAAAGCAGGCGGCTCGTCGCGCAATGGTCGCGATTCGGCAGGGCGTCGTCTCGGCGTGAAGAAGTTCGGTGGCGAAGTCGCCATTCCGGGCAACATCCTCGTGCGCCAGCGCGGCACCAAATTCTACCCGGGCCGCAACGTCGGCATGGGCAAGGACCACACGCTTTTCGCGCTCGTCGAGGGCCGCGTGACCTTCCACGAGGGCAAGCTCGGCCGCAAATTCTGCTCGGTAGACGCGATTATGGCAGCGGCCGAATAACATCGGGTGACCATCCGGGTCGCCCACCAGGGCGATCCGGGTTCGCAAAGAACCACAAAAGGGAGTCGGGTCGCCCCGGCTCCCTTTTTTCATGCTCCCTCCCCCGATCTGTCGCAGGCACGTCACGGTGGCGCGCCATGCGGCGGCTCAAAAGATCCGCGAGGAGAGCGTATGATGTTTGCCCGCACCAAGAGACTGATGCTGCGGCCCGGCTGGCCAGAGGACGCGCCCGCCCTCGCCCGCGCGATCGGGCATGAGGCGGTGGTTGCCCGGCTCGCCCGCGCGCCCTGGCCCTATGGGCTGGGCGATGCCGAGGCGTTCCTCGCCCGCCCGCGCGGGCCGGTTCAGCCGAGCTTCCTCATCTGCGAGCGCGAGGGCGACACTGCCGAGATCGTCGGCGGCATCGCGATCGAGCACCGTGACGACGGCGCGCACGAGCTCGGCTACTGGTTGACGCCCGCGGCCTGGGGGCGCGGCTATGCGACAGAGGCGGGCCGTGCGGTGGTCGAGATCGCACGTATGCTGGGGCTGCGGCGGCTGCACGCGGGGCATTTCACCGACAACCCCGCCTCGGGCCGGGTGCTCACGAAGCTCGGCTTCCGTCCGACTGGTCGGGTCGTGCCGCGGCAGTCGCGCGCGCGCGGCGAGGAGAGTCCCTGCGCGCTGTTCGAGCTGGTCCTCGCCGGGGACGATGCCGATGATCCGGTGCGAATGGCGGCATAGAACCGCTTCTCCGTTCGTCCTGAGCCTGTCGAAGGGCCGTTCTTTTCTTCTGCGTCGATGAGACAGAAGAGCGGTGCATCGACAAGCTCAGCACGAACGGTTTGTGATGAGTGCGCAGCTCGCCGTCGCCTTGATCTTCCACGCGAATCCGCCGACAGAGAAAGCATAATGGTCGCCACCGCCCTCGCCTCCCGCCGCCGCATGACGCCCGAGGAATCGCGCGATGCCGCGCTGGAAGCGGCGCGCGCGCTGCTGATCGAGTCCGGCCCGCAGGCGGTGACGCTGAAAGCCGTTGCGGCGCGAATCGGGCGGACGCACGCCAACCTGCTCCACCATTTCGGCTCGGCCGCCGGCTTGCAGAAAGCGCTGATCGGGCGGATGGCGGGCGCGATCACCTCCACCATCCGCGACGCCGTGCTCGAGGCGCGCGCCGGGGACCAGGACCCGCGCGAGGTGGTCGATCTCACCTTCGACGCGTTCGGCACCGGCGGCGCGGGCGCGCTCGCGAGCTGGATGATCCTGTCAGGCAACGAGGATGCGCTCGATCCGATCCTCACCGCGATCCACGATCTCGTCGACGAACTCGCCGAAGGGCATGACGACGAGCATCCGATCCACGAGGAGACGCTCCAGCTCGTGCTGATGGCGCTGGGCGACGCGCTGCTCGGCGCCCCGATGGCGCGCGCACTCGGCCTCCCGCGCGGACGAGCGCGCGACTTGGCGCTCGACGTACTGCTGGGCGGGCGACAGGGCGAGTAGATCGCACAAGGGTGGCGAAACCCGCAGGCTTCGCTATCTAGCGGCCATGCATTTCCTCGATTCCGCGAAAATCTACGTCCGCTCGGGCGCGGGCGGCCCCGGCGCGGTGAGCTTTCGCCACGAGAAGTTCATCGAGTTCGGCGGCCCCGACGGCGGCAACGGCGGCAAGGGCGGCGATATCGTGTTCGAGGCGGTGCCGGGCCTCAACACGCTGATCGATTTTCGCTACACCCAGCATTTCCGCGCGCCGCGCGGCAAGGGCGGCGCGGGATCGAACCGCACCGGCGCGGGCGGCGGCGATCTCGTCATCAAGGTGCCGGTAGGCACGCAGGTGCTCAGCGAGGACAAGGAACATGTCCTCATCGACTTCACCCGCGAGGGCCAGCGCGAGGTGTTTCTCAAGGGCGGCGACGGCGGGCGCGGCAACATGAGCTACAAGAGCTCGACCAACCGCGCCCCGCGCCAGCACGGCACCGGCTGGCCGGGCGAGGAGGCCTGGGTGTGGCTGCGGCTCAAGCTGCTCGCCGATGCCGGGCTGGTCGGCCTCCCCAATGCGGGCAAATCGACCTTCATCAATGCCGTCACCAACGCCAAGGCCAAGGTCGGCGATTACCCCTTCACCACCGTCCGCCCGCAGCTCGGCGTGGTGAGCCACAAGGGCCGCGAGTTCGTGCTCGCCGACATCCCAGGGCTGATCGAGGGCGCGGCCGAGGGCGCCGGGATCGGCGACCGCTTCCTCGGCCATATCGAGCGATGCCGCGTGCTGCTCCACCTGGTCGCGGCCGATGGCGACGATCCGGTCGAGGCCTATCGCATCGTCCGCGACGAGCTGGCGCAATATGGCGCCGGGCTTGCCGACAAACGCCAGGTGATCGCGCTCAGCAAGGCCGATCTGCTCGATGACGAGCTGATCGCCATGCTCTCTGCCGATCTGCGCGAGGTCTCGGGCGCCGAGGTGCTCGCACTTTCCGCCGCGACCGGCGGGGGCGTCGGGCCCGTGCTCGACCGGCTGGTCGAAGCGGTCGGCCCGCGCGAGCCGGTTCCGGCGGACGATGAAGGCGAGGACACGATCGAATGGTCGCCGGTGTGAACGCATAACCCGCCGCGCCGGCTGCGGGCATAAAACGCGGCGACGCGCGCTAAACGAAATCCTTCTCGACTTCGTTCGATGCGGAGGGTTGAAACACGAGTCCGACAGGAGACCGACTTGGAAAACGACGCCAACCTTTTCTCGCCGGCCACCTGCCGCCGGCTGATCGTCAAGGTCGGCTCGGCATTGCTGGTGAGCAACGAGGGCGAGGTCCATGCCGAATGGGTCGAGACGCTGGTGGCCGATATCGCCGGCCGCGTGCAGGCGGGCCAGGAGGTCGCGATCGTCAGCTCGGGCGCGATCGCGCTCGGTGCGCGGCGGCTGGAGCTGCCGGGCGGCGGGCGCAACAGCCTGGAGGACGCGCAGGCTTCGGCCGCGACCGGGCAGATCGCGCTCGCGCACATGTGGTCGGACCTGCTCTCGCAGCGCGGGATGACGGCGGCGCAGGTACTGGTGACGCTCGACGATCTCGAGGATCGCCGCCGCTATCTCAACGCCTCGGCGACGCTCGGGCGCCTGCTCGGCCTCGGCGTCGTCCCGATCATCAACGAGAACGACACCGTGGCGACCGAACGGATCAAGTTCGGCGACAACGATCGGCTCGCCGCGCGCGTCGCGCAGGCCGCGGATGCCGACGGCGTGATCCTGCTCTCGGATATCGACGGGCTCTACGATTCGAACCCGCACAGCAACCCCGATGCGACATTGATCCCGATCGTCGAACAGATCGACAGCAGCATCGAGGCGATGGCGGATCGCAAATCCTCCTCGGGCATGGGCTCGGGCGGAATGGTCTCCAAGATCGAGGCGGCGCGGATCGCGACCACCGCGGGAATCGACCTGGCGATCATTTCGGGCCACGGCCCGCATGCGCTCGCGCGCTTCACGCATACCGGCCACGGCACCGTCTTCCTCGGCGAGGGCAATCCAAGCGCACGCAAGGCGTGGATCGCGGGCGGGCTGACCTCGGGCGGCACGATCCGCGTCGACAAGGGCGCGATCAAGGCGCTGCGCGCGGGCAACAGCCTGCTTTCGGCGGGTGTCACCGCGGTCGAGGGAAATTTCGCGCGCGGCGACATCGTCGAGATCGTCTCGACCGACGGCCAGCGAATCGCGCGCGGCCTGTGCGAATACGATTCGGGCGAGGCGCGGCTCATCATCGGCAAGCGTAGCGACGAACTCGGCGAGATCCTTGGCCACGCGCCCCGATCCGCGCTGGTCCACCGCAACCATATGGCGCTGGTGTGAGGACGGCATTTCCCTCGACCGTCACCCCAGCGAATGCCGGGGTCTCGTGGTGGGGAACACCCGCGGAGCGGTCTCGGCTTTCGCGGGGAGGACGGAAATTGGAGACGTGACCACCCTCGCCATCACCGGCGGCACGGGCTTCGTCGGCGGCACGCTGATCGAGCTTGCGATCGAGGCCGGGCACCAGGTCCGCGCGCTCGCCCGCCGTCCGCAACCAGAGCGTAACGGTGTCGCCTGGGTCGAGGGCGCGCTCGACCGGCCCGGCGCACTCGACCGGCTCGTCGCCGGCGCCGAGGCGGTGATCCACGTCGCCGGCGTGGTGAACGCGCCCGACCGCGCGGGCTTCGCCGCTGGCAATATCGAGGGCACGCGCGCGATCGTCGCGGCGGCCGAGCGCGCCGGCGTGCGGCGCTTCGTCCATGTCTCCTCGCTCGCCGCGCGCGAACCGCACCTGTCGGTCTATGGCTGGTCCAAGGCCGAGGCGGAGCGGATCGTCGAGGCGTCGGCGCTCGATTGGGCGATCGTCCGGCCACCCGCCGTCTACGGCCCCGGCGACACGGAGATGCGCGACCTCTTTCGCATGGCGCGGCGCGGCCTCGCCTTCCTGCCGCCGCCGGGCAAGCTCTCGGTGATCGAGGTGAGCGACCTCGCGCGCCTGCTGCTCGCGCTCGCGGGCACCTCGTCCAACCGCCGCCTGATCGAGGCCGACGACGGCCGGCCCGGCGGATGGACGCATGACGAATTCGCCCGCGCGATCGGCGCGGCGGTCGGCCGGCGCGTGCTGCCGATGGCGCTGCCCCGGCCGCTGATGCAGCTCGGCGCGCGCGGCGACCGCCTGATCCGCAGGCATCGCGCCAAGCTGACGCCCGATCGCGTTGCCTATTTCTGTCACCCCGACTGGACGATCGACCCGGAAAAGCGCCCCGATCCGTCGCTTTGGCGACCGCTCGTGCCCACGCCGGAGGGCCTCGCCGCGACCGCCGCATGGTATCGCGCCCATTCGCTGCTATAGGGTTCGCGTAGGATCGCGTCCTCGGACGCGATCTCGGCTTGCCGGGGGCAAGCCGACGCGCGAACCGCCGAATTGCCGCCGCATTTGCAAGGCAGAGGCGGCGCCTGGGGCATCATTGAAAGGAATAGCGGTGAGCGACCGCCAGCAAACCTTCGACACCGTCGCGCGGCTGATCGAGCCCTTCAACAAGAAGGGCGTCGCGCTGACCGAGGCGACGACCTTCCAGGGCGATCTCGAATGGGACAGCCTGACCGTGATGGATTTCGTCGCCGCGATCGAGGACGAGTTCGACATCCTCATCACGATGAACATGCAGGCTGAGATCGAGACGGTCGGCCAGCTCGTCGATGCGGTCGAGAAGCTGAAGAAGAGCTAATCCTCCGTGGGGAATGAATACATGACCGAAGCCGCCCAGACCGCCGACGCGCTGCCCGCGGATCCGCCACGTGTCGCGTCCGAGCGCGACCTGATGAGCAAGTTCGATCCGCTGATCGCCGAGCGGCAAGCGCTGATCGATTCGGGCGTCACCGATCCGTTCGCTATCGTGATGGAGCAGGTGAAATCGCCCACCGAGGCGGTGATCGCCGGCAAGGACACGATCCTGCTCGGCACCTACAACTACATGGGCATGACGTTCGATCCGGACGTGATCCGGGCGGGCAAGGACGCGCTCGATCAATTCGGCTCGGGCACCAACGGCAGCCGGATGCTCAACGGCACCTTCCGCGATCACATGGCCGTCGAGCAGGCGCTGCGCGATTTCTACGGCATGTCGGGCGCGATCGTCTTCTCGACCGGTTACATGGCCAATCTGGGCATGATCTCGACGCTTGCGGGCAAGGGCGAATACATCATCCTCGATGCGGACAGCCACGCCTCGATCTATGACGGCTGCGCGCTCGGCAATGCCGAGATCGTGCGCTTCCGCCACAATTCGGTCGAGGATCTCGACAAGCGCCTCGGCCGCCTGCCGCCCGAGCCGGGCAAGCTCGTCGTGCTCGAAGGCGTCTATTCGATGGTCGGCGACGTGGCACCGCTCAAGGACATGGTCGCGGTCGCGAAGAAACACGGCGCCATGGTGCTTGTCGACGAAGCGCATTCGATGGGGTTCTTCGGCCCCAACGGGCGGGGCGTCTACGAGGATCAGGGGCTGGAAGGCGAGGTCGATTTCGTTGTCGGCACCTTCTCCAAATCGGTCGGCACGGTTGGAGGTTTCTGCGTTTCCAACCATCCCAAGTTCGAGGCGATCCGCCTGGCCTGCCGCCCCTATATCTTCACCGCCAGCCTGCCGCCCTCGGTCGTCGCGACCGCCGAGACCTCGATCCGCAAGCTGATGCACGCCCATCAGAAACGCGCGCATCTGTGGGAGAATGCGCGCAACCTTCATCGCGGGCTCACCGAGATGGGCTTCACGCTCGGCACCAGAACGCCCGAATCCGCGATCGTCGCGGTAATCCTTCGGGATCAGGAGCAGGCCGTCGCGATGTGGCAGGCGCTGCTCGACGGCGGCCTCTACGTCAACATGGCGCGCCCGCCCGCGACCCCGGCGGGCACCTTCCTGCTGCGCTGCTCGCTCTGCGCCGAGCATACGGACGCGCAGGTGAAAGCGATTCTGGAAAAGTTCCATGCCGCCGGACGAGCCGTGGGCGTGATCGGCTGAAACGAAGCCCCCCTAGGCACGACGCCCCCTATTGGATAAGAATCGTCATCGCATGAACGACGCGACGGGCGCACAACCGGAGGCTGGGGCTCCGATCGTGCACTGGCGGACCATCTTGCTGGTGGTCGCGGCGGTGTTGGGGATCGGCGTGCTCGCCGGGCTGGTCGTCACCGTCGCGGGGGCCGACCGCGAACGCGATCGCGCCCTCGCGCGCCAATCGCACAGTTACGAGGTGATGATCCTCACCGGCTCGCTCGCGAGCACGATCCGGCAGGCGGAGGCGTCGCTCGGCCGATATGTCATATCGGGCGACAAGAAGCTGGGCGCGCTCTATTTCGAACAATGGCAGCGCGCCGGCCAGCAGCTCGACCGTCTCGACCAGGTGACGCGCGACGATCCCGACCAGCAGGCACGGATCGAGCGTTTGCGCTCGGCCTATGAGGAGCGCGGCGAGGCATTGTCCGACACCGCGCTCAGCACCTTCTATCACAAGAACAGCCAGGCGCTCGCGCGTTTCTACAAGGCCCGTGCGAGCGAAGCCCTCACCACGATCAACCGATCGTTGGACGGGATCGTCGCACGCGAGCGCGATCTGCTCGGCCGACGCACCGCGGCCGCGACCGCGACGATCAACCGCGCGAACCGGATCGTGAAGATCCTGCTCGTCTTCGGCGCGTTGATCGTGATCGCGACGATCGTGCTCGGATGGCTCACCGTGCGCGCGCTGGGGGAACGCGCGGCCGCGCGCTCACGCGTCGAGAATCTCGAAGGTGCGATCGCCGAAGCGACCGCCGAACTCAAGCAGCAGGTCGCCGAGAATGCCGAGACCGAGGCCAAGCTCCGCCAGGTCCAGAAGATGGAGGCGGTCGGCCAGTTGACCGGTGGCATCGCCCACGATTTCAACAATATGCTCGCGGTCGTGCTCAGCGGGCTCGAACTCGCGAAGCGCAACGTCCGGAACGATCCGGCACAAACCGCGCGCTTCATCGACAATGCGGCGGAGGGCGCCACCCGCGCTGCGACGCTCACGCGCCGCCTGCTCGCTTTCTCGCGCGCCGAGGCGCTGCTTCCCGAGGCGATCGAGGCAGGCGCACTGATCGACGGCATGACCGACCTGCTCGATCGCACGATCGGCGACACGATCACGGTCGAAACGCACAGTTGGGGCGAGGGCTGGCACATCTGGGCGGATCGCCATCAGCTCGAGAACGCGCTGCTCAATCTGGCGGTCAACGCGCGCGACGCGATGGATGGCCGCGGAACGCTGACGATCGCGGTCGACGGCACGGCGTTAGGCGCCGGGGAGATCGGCAATTGCGCGGGGGGTGACTATGTGCGCATCGCCGTCTCCGATACCGGCTGCGGCATGCCCCCCGAAGTGCTCGAGCGCGTGTTCGAACCGTTCTTCACCACCAAACCGGTCGGCAAGGGAACCGGGCTCGGCCTCAGCCAGATTTTCGGCTTCGTCCGCCAATCGGACGGCGAAATCGCAATCGCCTCGACCGCGGGCGAAGGGACGACGGTCACCCTCTACCTGCCGCGCCATATCGGCGAAGCGACCGTGGCGGCCGATGCCGCGCAGGACGAGCCGGCCACCTCGGCCGCCGCCGAGCCGATCGACGTGCTCGTCGTCGAGGATGATCCGCGCGTGCTCGCGGCCACGACCGGTGCGATCGAAGAACTGGGCCACCGTCCGATCAAGTGCAGCGACCCGCTGGCCGCGCCGGCCTTGCTCGCACAGCATCCGGAAATCGAGCTGGTACTGTCGGACGTGCTGATGCCGGGGCAGACCGGCCCGGAGATGATCGCCAGCCTCACCGCGCTGCATCCGCACGTCGCGGTGCTCTTCGTCACGGGCTATTCGGGCGAGGCGACCGGCGAGGATTTCGGCGGCCATGTCGTGCTGCGCAAGCCCTTCACGCTCGCCGGGCTCGAGGCCGCGATCGCCGCCGCGCTCGCTGCCGAACGCCCCGCGCCGCCGCATCGGCTCGCCGCCGAATAGAGGGCTGACGCGCCGCGCCCGCACCGATATAGCGGGCTGCTCCGCCACCATCGGGACCGTCGCGCACGCCATGAAATCGATCGACCGATATCTGGCAAGGCTGATCGCGATCCCGCTGATCTCGACACTCCTGATCGCGGCGATGCTGCTCGTGCTCGATCGGATGCTGCGGCTGTTCGAGTTCGTCGCGACCGAGGGCGGGCCGGTCAGCGTCGTGTGGCGGATGCTCGCCAACCTGCTTCCCGAATATCTCGGCCTCGGCATCCCGATCGGCCTGCTGCTCGGCATCATGCTCGCTTTCCGCCGGCTCGCCACCTCGTCCGAACTCGACGTGATGCGCGGCGTCGGCATCAGCTACGGCCGGCTGCTGCGCGTTCCCTACATGTACGCGGTGGTGCTCGCCGCGCTCAATCTCGCGATCGTCGGCTTCATCCAGCCCCACGCACGCTTCCAGTACGAACGGCTGCGGTTCGAGCTGCGCTCGGGGGCGCTGGGCGCATCGATCAAGGTCGGCGAATTCACGCATTTCGGCGACGACATGACGCTACGCATCGAGCAGAGCCGCGACGAAGGCCGCCAGCTTTCGGGCATCTTCGTCCATGCGCAAACCAAGTCGGGCAGTTCCTATTCGGCCAATGCGCAGCGCGGCCAGTTCCTCGCGACCGATGACCCGGACGTCATCATCTTCCGGCTCACCAACGGCACGCTCGTCAACGATGCGCCCGGATACCGCACACCCCGGGTGCTGACCTTCACCTCGCACGATCTGCCGATCGACCTGCCCAAGTTCGAGAATTTCCGCGCGCGCGGCGGCCGGAACCTGGAGCGGACGCTCCCCGAGCTCGTCCGCTACGGCCATGATCCTGCCGCGTCGGAAGAACTGCGCGACACCTCGCGCGCCGAATTCCATTTCCGCGTCGCCGAGGTCGCAACGATGCTGCTCCTGCCCCTGCTTGCCGTCGCGCTGGGCGTGCCGCCCAAAAGATCGACTTCGGCGCTCGGCATATTCCTCGGGATCGTGATGATCGTCAGCTATCACAAGATCAACCAATATGCCGCCGACATCGGCGGACTCGGGCGGATCGATCCGGTGATCGCCCTGTGGGTGCCGTTCGCGGTGTTCGCCGCGCTGATCTTGTGGATGTACTACACGATCGCGCATGTCCCGGGCGGTCAGCCAATCGGCGCGCTCGAACGCGGCTTCGGCAAGCTCGCCAAGGCGGTGACGCGCTGGCTGCCCGGCCGGCGGAGGGCGCGCGCATGAGCCAGGCGAGCTTTTTCCCGTCGCGCACCGTCACCTTCTACATGGCGCGCATGTTCCTGGTGCGCACCTTCGTGATCGTCGCTGCGCTCGTGCTCGTGCTCCAGACGCTCGATCTGCTCAGCGAATCGGGAGACATCCTCGCTTTCCCAGGCAATGGAGAGGCCGAGATATGGCGCTACGCGTCCTTGCGCGCGCCGCAGATCATCGCGTTCGTGCTGCCCTTCTCGGTGCTGCTCGGCACGATCGTGACGCTCGCGACGATGAACCAGAACAGCGAGGTGATCGCGCTCAAGGCGTCGGGCCTTTCCGCACATCAGGTGCTCGCGCCGTTGGTGGTGGCGGGGCTGGCGGTCGCGGTGATCTCGTTCGCGTTCAACGACCGCATCGTCGCCCGCGCAACCGCGACGCTCGATCAATGGAAGAACGTCGAATACGGCCCGTTGCCGATCGATCGCGGCGACCGATCGAACGTGTGGGTGCGCGACGGCGACGACCTGATCCGCGTTGGCCAGATTCGCGGACGCGGCAATGCGGCACGGCTCGGCGACATCACGGTGTACGATCGCACCGGCGGCAAGCTGACGAGCGTTCTTACCGCGCCCAACGGCGCGCGCGCGGGCGATGGCTGGCGGATCGGCCCCGCCGAGCGCTTCGACGTCGCGAGCGGCACACTGGCCGAACTCGGCAGCGTCGTGATCGGCCACGGTGTACGACCCGATCAGTTCACGCTTTCCAACGTCAACGCCGACGGCCTCTCGTTCGGAGCGCTGAAGCGGACGATCGAAGACCTCGACGCCGCCGGCCGTCCGACCGAGACGCTCGAAGGCTCGCTCTGGCACAAGCTTTCGGGGCCGCTCTCGGCGGCGCTGATGCCGTTGCTGGGCGCGGTGGCGGCGTTCGGGATCGCGCGGTCGGGCAAGCTCTTCGTGCGCGCGGTGATCGGCATGGCGCTCGGTTTCGCCTATTTCGTCGCAGACAATTTCGCGCTCGCGATGGGCAGCCTCGGCGCCTACCCGCCCTTTTTGGCGGCGTGGGCCCCGTTCCTGCTGTTCCTGATGATCGGCGAAGCCGTGCTCATCCGGACGGAGGAATAATCCCGTCATGCCAGCGAAAGCTGGCATCTCGCCGTTTCAAGAGACCCCAGCTTTCGCTGGCATGACGGTCAGCCGGAGGAAAGCCGCACCGTCGATCGCACGATCCGCCCCACCAGCCCCGGCAGCCCCTTGTAGCTCGCCTTGTGATAGGGCGATCCGGGCTCGAGCGCGGCGGTGATCCGGCGGTGGGCCTCGCCGAGCGCATGATAAGGCAGGCCGGGCAGCAGATGGTGGAGCGCATGATAGCGCAGCCCCACCGGCGCCCACAGCATCGGCAGCATCGCGGGCGGCGGCACGTTGACCGAATCGAGATATTGCGCCGTGACGCTCATCGGCTCGCCGTCATTCTCCCACAGATGCGCGACCAGCGTGCGCGTCTGGTTGATCACCGCGACGCCCGACGACACGGCCAGAAAGATCAGGAATGCCCGCACCGGCAACACGCCCGTCGCGACGAGCGAGAGCAAGACGATCGCCCACAGGCTCGCCGCCGTCTCGATCCACAGCCACTGGCGGCGCGCCTCGCCCTCGGGCATGCGGCGGCGGAAGGAAGGGTTGATCGACAGCGCCGAATAGCGCTCGACGACGATCCGCCGCAGCCCGGGAATCACAGCCGAAAGCGGCGCCAGGATCGCATAGCGGATCAGCAGCCCGACGGGCGCGAGCGCGGCGACGAGGATGAACACCGGCAGCGTCCACGGCTTCATCAGCGCGAGCGGAAGATATTCTGGGTCTTCCGCGGTGCCGTAGCGCGTCTTGGCATGGTGGAGGTTGTGCACGCCTTCGTACATGAAGGACGGCGTGAGCAGCGGCACGCCCACCAGGGCGTTCCACCCGAGCCGGAACCCCGGCATCGCGGCGTGCTTGATGTGCGTCAGCTCATGGATGAAGCTGAGCGCGCGATAGAGCGCGAGCACCGCCAGCACGCCCGCGACGATCGCAAGCCCGATCGAGGGTGCGAGCACTGCGGCTACGAGCGCGGCATAACCGAGCAGGGCGGAGGACGTCATGTCCGCCCAATAGAGGCCCGGCCGCGGCGCGTTGAGGTCGCGCGTCAACTCGGCGGCGACGCGCAGCATCGCCTTGTCGTCCTCGATTCGCGGGCGCGCGACGCGCAACCGCGCATCGGTGCCGGCAGGCGCCGCGCGCCGGTCGAGACGGATCGAGTGGTCCATGACGGGTCCCATTGCCTCCAGATAGTGGCGACACGGTGGCATTTACAGGCGTGCGGACGGCGGGCGGGTGCGGAATCCTCACTCGCCATAATCGATTTCGCCGGTTAGGACGCGCCACGAAAGCGAGGGGACACGCACATGGCAGCAGAACCGACGATCCGCCCGGTGCTCACCAAGGCCGACCGCAAGGCGTTCGTCAATCTCCCGTTCCGTCTCTATGCCGACGATCCCAACTGGGTTCCCCCGCTCAAATCCGAGGCGCTCGGCCTCATCACGCCGGAAAAGAACGGCTGGTTCAGCCACGCCAGGGCGCAGCTTTTCCTCGCCGAGCAGGACGGCCGCGTCGTCGGCCGCATCTCGGCGCATATCGACACGCTCGCGCTCACCTTGCCCGCCGAGCAGGGATTCGGCCCCGGCTGCGGCCAGTTCGGGCTGATGGAGGCGGAAAGCGAGGACATCTTCAAGGCGCTGCTCGCCACCGCCGAGCAATGGCTGCGCGACCAGGGGATGACGCGCGTGATCGGCCCGATCAGCATGTCGATCTGGGAGGAGCCGGGTCTGCTGGTCCAGGGCTATGACCATCCGCCGACGGTGATGATGGGCCACGCCAGGCCCGACTACCGCGACTGGATCGAACGCGCGGGCTTCGCGCCCGTCAAGCAGCTCCTCACCTACGAGCTGGACATCACGCAGGATTTCCCGCCCATCGTCGAGCGCATCATCCGATCGGGCGAACGCAACGATCGCATCGTCGTGCGCAAGGTCGATAAATCGCGCTTCGATGAGGAGGCGGCGATCATCCTCGCCATCCTCAACGATGCCTGGTCGGACAATTGGGGGTTCGTGCCGCTGACCCAGCCCGAGATCGACGATGTCGGCAAGAAATTGAAGCCGATCGTCTTCAACGACCTGATCCGCATCGCCGAGCTGGACGGCCGCCCCGTCGCGTTCATGATCACGCTTCCCGACCTCAACGAGGCGATCAAGCCGCTGGGCGGCAATCTGCTCCCCTTCGGATGGGCGAAGCTGCTCTGGTGGCTCCGCAAGCCCCGCGTGCGCACGATGCGCGTGCCGCTGATGGGCGTCGTCAAGGAGCTGCAATCCTCGCGCATAGCGAGCCAGCTCGCCTTCATGATGATCGAATATATCCGCCGCGCCTCGGTGGCGCATTACGGCGCGACGCGCGGCGAGATCGGCTGGATCCTCGACGACAATCAGGGGATGCGCTCGATCGCCGAGACGATCGAGAGCCGCGTCAACAAGGTGTATCAGATCTACGAAAAGGCGCTGTGAGCGCCCGACCATCGAAGCCGGAGACCGAATGAATGTCGATCATGTCCGACCGCTGGATTCGTGAACAGGCGCGCACGCACGGCATGATCGAGCCGTTCGAGGACGGCCAGCGACGCAACGGCACGATCAGCTACGGCCTTTCCTCCTACGGCTATGACGCGCGCGTCGCCGACGAGTTCAAGATCTTCACCAATGTCGACAACGCGGTGGTCGATCCCAAGGATTTCGCCGCCAACAGCTTCGTCGACCGGCAGACCGACGTGTGCATCATCCCCCCCAACAGCTTCGCGCTGGCGCGCACGGTCGAATATTTCCGCGTGCCCGCCGACGTGCTCGTCATCTGCCTCGGCAAATCGACCTATGCGCGCTGCGGCATCATC
>CAZXFY010000016.1:0-65438 GCA_964639855.1 uncultured Stakelama sp.
CCCTCATCGATGACGTCCTACAACTCATCGAACAGGTCGTCGCTGAAGATGCGTCGCACTGAACCCCGGAAGGACCCCCGCTTGACCGCCGAAGCCATCCCGATCGCCATCGTCGGCGTGGGCAAGATCGCCCGCGACCAGCATATTCCGACCATCGCCGCCAATCCCGATTTCCGGCTGGCCGCCGTGGTGACCCGGAACCACCCGATCGAGGGCGTGCCGTCGTTTGCGACGATCACCGAGATGGCGCGCGCCTTGCCCGACGTCAGCGCAATCGCGATCTGCACGCCCCCACGCGGCCGGCTCGCGCTGGTCGAGGAGGCCGTCGCGAACGGGCTCGACATCATGCTCGAAAAGCCGCCGGCGGCGACGCTCGGCGAGGCCGAGGCGCTGGCGCGCCGCGCCGCGGACGGTGGCGTCGTGCTCCATACCACCTGGCATTCGCGCGAGGCCGCGGCGGTCGAGCCTGCCGCCGCATGGCTCGCCGAGCGCACGATCGAACGGATCGACATCGCCTGGAAGGAAGACGTGCGCGTCTGGCACCCGGGACAGGAATGGATCTGGGAGAACGGCATCGGCGTATTCGATCCGGGGATCAACGCCTTGTCGGTGCTCACCCGGCTGATCACGACGCCGGTCCTGCTCGATCGCGCGACCTTGCGCTTCCCCGACAATCGCGCCGCGCCGATCGCCGCCAGCCTCGCCTTGTCGGCGGGCGACGTTCCGATCGGCGTCGAGTTCGATTTCGACCAGCGGGGCCCGCAGACATGGGACATCGCGATCGAGACCGACAGCGGCCGCCTGACGCTGAGCCACGGTGCCTCGCGGATGGCGATCGACGGCGAGGAGATCGCCGTGCCCGACGATCCCGAATATGCGCGGCTCTACCGCCGCTTCGCCGAGCTCGTCCGCAGCCGGGCGAGCGATGTCGATCTGGCGCCGTTCCGGCTCGTCGCGGATGCGTTCATGCTGGGCACGCGCGAAACCGTGGGCGCCTTCTCCTGGTGAATATCGCGACCCGGGCGCGGCAACGCCCTGCGCGCGGTGTCATTCACGCTGCCAATGCGGCGCCGCGGCGCCATCGGTCATCACGATCGGCCGGATCGTGCCGTCCGCGGCATAGGTGACGCGGTCGATCGCCACCTGCCGCCGCCCACGATAGGGCCCCGGCCCCGGCGGCCGATCCCAACGGTGATAGACGATCAGCCAATTGCCGTCCGGGCCGCGCACGAAGCTGTGATGGCCCGGCCCCTGATGGCGGCTGTCCGCGGTGAGGATCGCCCCGCGATAGCGCCAGGGGCCGGTCGGGCTCGGCGCCGTCGCGTAATGGACCGAATAATCGGGCCCGTTCCAATGGCCGTGGCTATAGGAGAGATAATAGACGCCGTCGCGCTCGTGCATGAACGCACCTTCGGTGAAGTCGGGCGGCTGCGCGACGGGAATCTCGCGCGCGATCGTGACGAGATCGGGGTTTAGCTGCCACACGCGCAGCCGTGCGCCGGCGCTGCCGCCAGCATAGAGATAGGGAATGTCCGTCTTCGGATCGATGAACACCATCGGGTCGATCGCCTCGAACCCGTTCCCGCCGGTGACGAGCGGCTTGCCGGTGTCGCGATAGGGGCCTTCGGGTCGATCGGCGACGGCGACGCCGATCCGGCTGGGCGTCGGGCCCTGCGGCCCGACCGAATAATAGAGATACCATGTGCCGTCGCGTGTCGCGACCGCGGGCGCCCACAGGAAATGCTTCGGCGCGCCGTCGTCGTCGATCCAGCCGATCCGGTCGCGGCGGAGTAGCGTGCCGCGTGCGCGCCAGTGGACGAGGTCGGCCGAGGACATGGCGGTGAAGCGATCGTGCGGGCCGCCGGCCGGATTGCCGGTCGGGAACACCCACAATTCGTCACCGATCACGACCGCATGCGGGTCCGCGCCCGGAAAGACGGGATTTTCCGCCGCCGCGGCGGATGCCAGGCAGGCGGCGACGGCGAGCGCGAGCCGGGCCCGCATCAGAAGCGCGCCCGGATGCCGGCGCCGTAGATGGCGCGCGCGGTGACCCCATATTTTTCATAGAGGCCATTGCGCGGTAGCCCGCAAGCCGCGGACGCGGAAACGAACAAGCCGGGCGAACGACGTACCATCGCAGCATCCTCCACTGAACACGAATCTCTGGTGGATTCTGTCCGCGACAAAATAGTCCCGAACCGGGCATCGGACAAGACATACTTGTATGATAATTCAGTTGTGTCACCAGGGGCGATCTCCTATGCTGCGGGGCAGTCGCGAAAAATGCGCGCTTATCGGCGGCGGACAACGTTTGCCGGCGTGGAGCGGTGCGCCATGGCTGCGCGACGAGGCGCCAGGCGGCGGTACGGCCGCCCGACGGACAGGTGTGCGGCACGTGCCGCGCGGCGATCAAACGAGCGGCGCCGCCGCATGAAGAAGGGGGATTGGATGATCCGGAACGATCGAGGACGACGCGAATGAGTTCGGCGCGAAGCCCCCGCCCCGCGCTTCGATCGCGCGCGTGGTTCGACAATCCGGAAAATCCCGACATGACGGCGCTCTATATCGAGCGTTACCTCAATTTCGGCCTCACGCTCGAAGAGCTGCAATCGGGCAAGCCGATCATCGGTATCGCGCAGTCGGGCAGTGATCTCGTGCCGTGCAACCGGCACCATCTCGTCCTCGCCGAGCGCGTCAAGGAAGGCATCCGCGAGGCGGGTGGGATCGCGATCGAATTCCCGACGCATCCGATGCAGGAGACGGGCAAGCGCCCAACCGCGGGGCTCGACCGCAACCTCGCCTATCTGAGCCTCGTCGAGGTCCTCTACGGCTATCCGCTCGACGGCGTGGTGCTGACCACCGGTTGCGACAAGACGACGCCCGCCGCGTTGATGGCGGCGGCGACGGTCAACATCCCGGCGATCGTGCTGTCGGTCGGGCCGATGCTCAACGGCTGGTTCAAGGGCGAGCGCACCGGATCGGGAACGATCGTCTGGAAGGCGCGCGAGATGCTCGCGGCGGGCGAGATCGATTATCGCGGCTTCGTCAAGCTGGTCGCCTCGTCTGCGCCCTCGACCGGCTTCTGCAACACGATGGGCACCGCGACCACGATGAACAGCCTCGCCGAGGCATTGGGCATGTCGCTGCCCGGCTCGGCCGCGATCCCCGCGCCCTATCGCGACCGGCAGGAATGCGCGTACCGCACCGGATTGCAGATCGTCGAGATGGTCGAGGCCGATCGCAAGCCCTCCGATATCATGACGCGCGCGGCGTTCCTCAACGCGATCCGCGTCAATTCCGCGATCGGCGGCTCGACCAACGCGCCCATCCACCTGAATGCGATCGCACGGCACGTCGGCGTCGAGCTGACGCTCTGGGATTGGGAGGAGCATGGCGCCGACGTGCCGTTGCTCGTCAACCTCCAGCCCGCGGGCGAGTATCTGGGCGAGGATTATTACCGCGCGGGCGGCGTGCCCGCGGTGATGGGCATGCTGCTCGACGACGGGCTGCTCGACGGCGCGGCGCTCACCGTCAACGGCCGGACGGTCGCGGAGAATGTCGGCGGGCGCACGACCGAGGACGCGCGGGTGATCCGGCCGCTCGCCGATCCGCTCAAGCCGTCGGCGGGGCTCACCGTGCTCCGCGGGACGCTGTTCGACAGCGCGGTGATGAAGACGAGCGTGATCTCGGACGAGTTTCGCGCGCGTTTCCTCTGCGATCCGGACGATCCGGATGCCTTCGAAGGCCGCGTCGTCGTGTTCGACGGGCCGGAGGATTATCACGCGCGGATCGACTCCCCCGAACTGGGCATCGACGAGCGCACGATCCTGGTTATCCGCGGCGCCGGGCCGGTCGGCTATCCCGGCGGCGCCGAGGTGGTGAACATGCGCCCGCCCGCCGCGCTGATCCGCGCCGGCATTCACGCCCTGCCGTGCATCGGCGACGGGCGCCAATCGGGCACCAGCGGCAGCCCCTCGATCCTCAACGCCTCGCCCGAGGCGGCGGTGGGCGGCGGACTGGCGCTGCTGCGCACCGGAGACCGCGTGCGCATCGATCTCAAGCGCCGCCGCGCCGACATCCTCGTCGACGATGCGGAACTCGATCGGCGCCGGACGGAGCTGGAAACGGTCGAGGAAGCGGTGACTCCGCCCTCGCAAACGCCGTGGCAGGAGATACAACGCAATATCACCGGCCAGTTCGATACCGGTGCGGTATTGGAGCCGGCGGTCAAATATCAGCGGATCGCGCAAACCAAGGGCCTGCCTCGCGACAGCCATTGAGGGATGCGATCCGCAAAAAAGCTGAGGAGAGGAAGAATGCGATCATCGATGCTCGGACTGACCATGGCGAGCGCGATCGCGCTGTTCGCCGCCACCGGGGCTGAGGCGGCGACCGCCGAGAAATCGACCTTCGGCACGCTGCCCGACGGCCGCACGGTCGAGGCGGTGACGCTGTCCAACGGCAAGGGCATCACGGCGCGGATCATCGCGCTCGGCGCCGCGATCCAGTCGCTCGTCATGCCCGACAGGAATGGCAAGCGTGAGGATGTCCAGATCGGCTACGACACGCTTCAGGGCTATGCGACCAAGCCCGAATATTTCGGCGCGACCGTCGGGCGCGTCGCGAACCGCATCGCGGGCGGCACGTTCACGCTCGACGGCAAGACCTATCACACGCCGGTCAACAACGGCCCCAATTCGCTCCACGGCGGCACCAAGGGGTTCGACAAGGTGCTGTGGGACGTGGTCGAGGTGAAGAGCGGGCCGACCGCATCGGTGACGCTCAAATATGTCAGCCCCGACGGCGACATGGGTTATCCGGGCACGCTCACCACCTATGCCACCTATTCGCTCGACGAGCAGAACCAGCTCCGAATCGAATATCGCGCGACCACCGATGCAACCACGGTCGTCAACATCTCCAACCATGCCTATTGGAACCTTGCCGGCGTCGGATCGCCGGGCGGGGCGATGGGGCATGTCGTGACGATCCCCGCCGATCGCTACACGCCGACCGACGCGACCTCGATCCCGACCGGCGAGATCGCGCCGGTCGAGGGCACCGTGTTCGATTTCCGGACCCCGCATACGGTCGGCGAGCGCGTGCGCGACGCGCGCGATCCGCAAATCCTTTACGGCCGCGGCTATGATCACAATTGGGTGATCGGTGAGAAGGTGACGCCGACGATCCACCTCATGGCCAAGGTGTCGGATCCCGAATCGGGCCGCAGCTTCGAATTGTGGTCCAACCAGCCGGGGCTGCAATTCTATTCGGGCAATTTCTTCGACGCGACGATCAAGGGGAAGAACGGGCAGCTTTATCGCATGGGCGACGCGATCGTGATGGAGCCGCAGCTCTTTCCCGATGCGCCCAACCAGCCGAACTTCCCGTCGGCGCGGCTCGAACCCGGCCAGACCTATCGCAACGTCATCGTCTACAAGCTGAGCAGCGGCGCGCCGGCGCGCTGACCCAAGCCATTCGGAGGAGACCGCCGATGCGCATCCGCGCCGTCCTTTTCGCCGCAACCGCCGTCGCAATGCTGGCTGCATCGCCCGCCCTGGCGCGAGACCGCTGGACCAAGGAGCAGGCCAAGGCCTGGTATGCCGACCAGCCATGGCTGGTCGGCTCCAACTACACGCCCGCCAATGCGATCAACCAGCTCGAAATGTGGCAGGCCGAGACATTCGATCCGGCGACGATCGACAAGGAGCTCGGCTGGGCGGAGAGCATCGGCATGAACACGATGCGCGTCTTCCTGCACGACATGCTGTGGGAACAGGACCCCGAAGGCTTCAAGCAGCGCATCGACCAGTTCCTGACGATCGCGGAGAAGCACCATATCAAGCCGCTCTTCGTGCTGTTCGACAGTTGCTGGGATCCGAACCCGAAGCTCGGACCGCAGCATCCGCCGGTCCCCGGCGTCCACAATTCGGGTTGGGTGCAGTCGCCCGGCCTGCCGGGGCTGCGCGACAAGAGCCGGTATCCGCACTACAAGGATTATGTGCAGGGCGTGATCGGCGCCTTCGCGAACGACGACCGCATCCTCGGCTGGGACCTGTGGAACGAGCCGGATAACCCCGCCAGCCAGTATAAGGGCCAGGAAGGCAAGGAGCCGCTTGTCCGCGCGCTGCTGGCGCAGGTGTTCGAATGGGCGCGCGCGGCCGATCCGGCCCAGCCGCTCACCAGCGGGGTATGGTGGCACGACGATTGGTCGCCGGGCGCGAAGCTGACGCCGATGGAAACGCTCCAGCTCGGCCAGTCCGACGTGATCTCGTTCCACGATTACAGTTGGCCCGAGACTTTCGAACGCCGCGTGAAACAGCTCATTCCCTATGGCCGGCCGATCCTGTGCACCGAATATATGGCGCGCGGCAACGGATCGACCTTCGACGGATCGCTGCCGATCGGCAAGAAATACAATGTCGCGATGATGAATTGGGGCTTCGTCGACGGCAAGACGCAGACGCGGCTTCCCTGGGATAGCTGGGAGCGCCCCTATACGCTGCGCGAGCCGACCATCTGGTTCCACGAGGTCTTCCGCGGCGACGGCACGCCCTATCGCAAGGAAGAGGTCGTGCTGATCAAGGCCAATGCGACGGCGCCCAAGGGCGAGGTCGTGACCGGGATGGAGGCCGCCGCGATCGCGAGCGAACAATAGACGGCGGTTGCTGCTACGGGCCCCCACGGGCCGGCCGCTCGAGTCGATCGATCAGTCTCCCCAATCGCCCGCGTGAATAAGCGAGCGCATGATACATGGCCACCACGGCACGCCCCCAGGCAACATACAGCCCCGGCCAGCGCAAGGCGCGGGCGAGCGCGAACATTCGGTGGCTCCAGCGGCTGATGCTCATGCGCATCGCATAGATCAGGCGGCGGCGCAGCGTCAGCCGTGCCGAGCCCGGCGCCACCCGCTTCACCACCGGCGGATGGGCGCGTGAAAGCCGCCACGACAGCCCCTCGCGCCGCTGGCGAAAACCGGCCGCCTGCGTCGCGACCACGAAATCCCGATCTACCGGCGCCAGCGCGAGGCGCCCCTCCGCGACCCCCTCGCGCAGCATCGCATCGAGCAACGCCGATCGCACCAGCACCACATTGGTCCCGCGTCCATCGGACGACCAGGGCTCCACCCAGGCGTCGCCGAACGAGATGTCCGCCGTTTCGGCCACCACGTCGTCGCAGAAATTGCACGCCGAATGCTGGAAGAAGCCCGATCCCCAGTCGCCGTCGACGAGGTGCCACCAATCCTCGGCACGCGTGGAGCCGTCGGAAAGCGTCACCTCGGTGCGATACCAGTTGGCGGGGCGGCACGGGTCCTTCACGCGGAACTCGGCGCGTTCGATGCGTTCCGGTTCGGCGCCCATTTGCATCGCGAAGCTCTCGATCATCCGCGCGCTCTTCATGTGGCCGCAGTATAGGCCCAGCGTGAAGACGATCCGCTCGCGCAGCACCGGCTCCTCGCGGCGCAGGAGCTGCACCGCCTTGATGAAGCACGGTACGCCGATCACGGCATAGCGGCCGGGAATATGGCGGATTTCATCGAGCACGCCCGACAGCTCGACCGGATAATAACGCGACTTCGCACCTTCGTGCAGCGCGTCGAAACTGCGCGCGATGCGGTAGGCGAACAGGCGACCGTCGCCTTCGCGTGGCGATTGCGGGGCGACATGCGCCACGCCGTCGACCAGCCCGCGGCGCAGAAGCTCGGTCGCGACCCAGCTCACCATACCGCCCGAACTGCCATTGGCGCGGAAATCCTCCTCCGCCGCGTGGCCGACATAGGCCGCCTGATAGCGGCCGATCCGATCGTCGATATGCGGCGCGGCAGGAAACAGCTCGGCGGCGATCACATCCTCGTCGCGCGCGTGCAGCGAGAAGGGGCAGATCCGCGCGAATTTCGGATCGCGCGCCCGCCGCCACGGGTCCGGCCCCGATGGCTCGAGCTGACCGTAACGGTCCCACGCCATCCGTCCCGGCTCGGCGCATGCCCCGCAGCCGATGCACAGCCCCGCGCGCGCGATCCGGTCGCGGCTCGGCAGGGGAGGGGCGCGCGCCATCGGCTCAAGCCAGGGCGGCGCGCAGGAACGCCGAGGATCGTGCGCGCAGCGTCTCGATCCGCCGCCCGATCTCGGGCGCGAGCGGCGCGTCGAGCACGTCGGCAACACGCACTTCATCACCAATCAGGTGCCGCTCCGCCCCCAGCGCGTTCGTCAGATCGTTGAGCTTGTTCGATCGATAGGAGGACGCGACGCACGCAAACGGCTTGGCGTTGACAAGCGCGAACACGCAGCCGTGGAAGAAATTGGTGACGACCGCCGCGGCGCCGGCGATCAGCGAGGCGAACGCGATCGGCCCCGCCTCGATCCGGTGCGCGTCGGCCCAAATATTGCGATAGCCGATGCTCAGCAGCTTCAGGCCGCGCGCATCCGCCCACGCTCGAACCACCTGCGCGAACCATTCGGGGAAGCTGTGTCCGTAGAGTGCCACGTACGGCGCCTCCTCCGCCGGCTCCACCTGCGGCGGAAATTGCAGCACCGGATCGAGCACCAGCACGGGATCGCGCCCGACCGCCTCGCGCACCAGCCGCCGGGAGTTTTCATCGCGCACCGACAGCGAATCGAACGCGCGCAGCCGCTCCGCCCAGGCGGGATCGAGCCCTGCATCGGCATCGGTATTGCCGAAGCTCGCCGCATAGGAGACGAGCCGGTCCGCCGCCAGTCCGTCGCCGTAGAAGATCGGCGCCCCGCCATACCAGGGATGCGACAGGTTCCACACCTCGTCGCTCCCCACGATCACTGCGCGGTAGCGGTCGGCCACGTGCGGCTCGTCGAGCGGAAACGGATCGGAAAGCGGCAGGGTGGCAAACGCGCTCTCGAACCGCCGCGTCTTGGCGCCATAGAGGCGCATGTCGGCGCGTGAGGCACGCTCAGGCAGTAACGGCTGGAACGCGCATCGCCGTTCCGCCCAGGTCGCGCGCGCACTTTCATGGTCGAGCAGCTCGACCTCGTGCCCCATCGCGCGCATCCCTTCGACGAGCTGCCGCGCCTGCCAGTAGGAACCGTAATTGATGCAGCGATGAAAGGTGAGGACACCGATCCGTCGCGAGGCGGGAGCGTGCATGGGGGCGGCGTGGTCCGTTGCTGTTTTCGAAGGGTAATGCGCCCGCGAGGGCACGGGTTCCGAAATCACGCTTGCCCGAGCAGCCGCCGGTAGAGCGCGAGATATGCGTCCGCCATCCGATCGACGCTGAACCGCTCGACCGCCGCGCGCCGGCATGCCGCGCGATCAATCCGGTCGAGCCGGCCGATCGCCGCCACCGCCTCCTCGGCCGTATCGACCAGAAATCCCGTCACGCCGTCCTCGATCAGTTCGGGCATCGATCCGCGCCGCGTGGCGATCACCGGCGTCCCGCACGCCATCGCCTCGACCACCGCCAGCCCGAACGGCTCGTCAAAATTGATGAGGTGCAGCAGTGCCTTCGCCTTGCCCAGCACTTCCGCCCGCCGCGCCCCGCCGACCATGCCGAGAGACCGCACCCGATCCCCATCGATGAACGGCGCCACCGCCCGGGCATGATAGTCTTCGTCCTGCACCAGCCCCGCCATTGCCAGCCGGTGCCCGCTCGCGCGCGCCGCCGCGATCGCCTCGGCCGCGCCCTTGTCGGGATGGATGCGGCCGAAGAACAGCAGGTCGGGGCCGCCCTTCGGATCGAACGGGAAATCCCCGATCCGAATGCCGTGATGGATCGTTGCTTCATAGGTGAGGGCAGGGTGCCGGTCGCTGTCGCTGATCGCGACATAGGCGACACGATCGTCGTATCGCTTATAGACCGGCACGATCCGCTCGGACGAGAAGCCGTGGATCGTCGTCACCATCGGCGTCTCGATCAGCCGCGAGAAAGCGAGCGGCACGAAATCGGCCTGATTGTGGATCAGATCGAACCGGCCCGCCTGCTCGAACAGATGCGCGACGTGCAGGATTTCCGCGACCTTGGGGTCGATCGCAGGGTCCTCCGAATAGCCGCGCGGCACCACGCCGTCGAGCCGCCCGGCCGTCTCGGAATCGCGCGTGGCGAACAAGGTCACGTCCACGCCGCGCGCGACCAGCGCCTCGGTCAGCAGGCTCGTCGACAGCTCCCACGGCCCGTAAGCACGCGGCGGCGCGCGCCACGAAATCGCGCTCAGCATCGCGACCCGCATCAGCCGCGTGCCTCGATGATCACGCCTTCGTCGGGCCGTAGCGTGTCGCCAACCTCCGCCTCATCCAGCGTCGAGAGCAGCACGCGCCCGCCGCGAAACGCCTCGGGCAGCGTGAACCGCGCCGCCTCACTACCGAGATTGAGCGCCACGAACAGATGCTCGTCCCCGCACGCCCTCGCATAAGACAGCACACGCCCTTCCGCCGGCGCGAGCGCGATATCGCCGATCGCCAGTGCCGGCCGCGCGCGCCGCAATGCCAGCAATGCGCGATAGAGGTTGAGCAGTGATCCCGGGTCGGCGCGCTCCACCGCGACATTGCGCGTCAGCCAGTTGGCATGAAGCGGCAGCCACGGCTCGGCGCTGCTGAAGCCTCCATGCGGCGACGAATCCCAGGCCATCGGCGTCCGCGCCGGATCGCGGCCCAGCCCCAGCCCCGGCTCGCGCAATTCGCGCGGATCGCGGACGCGCTCGGGCGGGATGATGACCTCCCCGATCCCGATCTCGTCTCCCTGATAGAGCGTCGGCGTGCCGCGCAGCGTCAGCAGCAGCATCGCCGCGACCCGCGCCTGTTCCTCGCCAAGCCGCCCTGCCACACGCGGCGCATCGTGGCTCCCCAGCACCCAGTTCGGCCAGGCGCCGTCGGGCAGCGCCGCTTCATAGCCCGCGATCGTCTCGGCAAGGATGCCCGCGTCCCATGGCGCGTCGAGCAGCAGGAAGTTGAAGGGCAGATGCACCTCCGGCTCGGTGCGCCCGTAATAGGCCATCAGCCGCTGCACCGGCAGGCACACCTCGCCGACCAGCACGCGATCGCCATAGGAATCCGCCAGCCGCCGGAACGCCGCTGCGATCCCATGTACCTCGGGCTGGTCGGCCGAATTGGTCTGGAGGAGCGCGTATTTCTCGCCCATCGCGGGGTCGTAATCGGGGTTCACCGGGTTGTCGGGCAGCCCTTGCGCCTTGATGAGATGCCACAGCACGTCGATCCGGAACCCGTCGACACCCCGGTCGAACCAGAAGCGCATCACGTCTTCCATCGCCGCGCGCACCGCCGGGTTGCGCCAGTTGAGATCCGGTTGCTCCTTCAGGAAGGCGTGAAGGTAGAATTGCCCGGTGCCCGCGTCCCACGTCCACGCCGATCCGCCGAAATCGCTGATCCAGTTGTTGGGCGGCCGCGTCTCGGGCGGGCCGTCCCCCGGCGCCGGATCGCGCCAGACATACCAGTCCCGCCGCGGATTATCGCGAGAAGCGCGGCTTTCGAGGAACCAGGGATGCCGGTCCGAACTGTGATTGGGCACGAAATCTAGCAGCAGGCGGACGCCGTGCGCGTGCAGCGCTGCAATCAGCCGATCGACATCGTCGAGCGTTCCGAACAGCGGCTCGACCCCGCAATAATCCGCGACGTCATACCCGAAATCCGCCATCGGCGAGGGAAAGATCGGCGACAGCCACACCGCATCGATGCCCAGATCGACGAGATGATCGACCCGCGAGGCGATGCCCGCAAGGTCGCCCACCCCATCGCCGTCCGAGTCTCGAAACGATCGCGGATAGATCTGGTAGATCGTGCCCTTCTGCCACCAGCGCGCCTCGGATGCCGCCGGTGCAACATGCGTGCTCACCTTCTCAGGCGGTCTCGCGCTCGACGAACTTGTTGAACCGGCTCTTGCCGCCGCCGTCGGTCGTGTCCTGGTGCAGGAAGGCAAGCTTGTTCTCGTCGAAGATCCTGAAGAACTCGTCCCAACCGATCTCTTCCAGCTCCTCGTCCGGTTCGCGGAAATCGACGCGCAGCAGGCCGCCCTTGCGGCCGTTGTCTCCCGTCGATCTGACGATCGCCGGATGGCCGTCGCGGTCCTCGATCCATGTGCGGATCGCATCGTGGTCGGTGGTGGTTTCGGCGGCGCTCATGGCTGTCCTCCTTGGCGTAGGTCGGGCGGGTTGACGACGTGCGGCGGCTGCGGATGCGCGACATGCGGCGGCTCGACCGAGGTAGCGCCGCGAATGTCCTCGATCGGGGCGTCCGGCAGCGACTCTTCGGCGTTCGGCGCGGCGCTCCCCGTCTTGCGGCCGAGCCACCGCATGGCCAGCACGGCCACGCCCAGCGCGACCGAGAACAGCCCAATGCCTTTACGCACCCGCTTGTAATCCATGTTAAAATTGCCCGATCGGTGCGAGAGTTGGCAAAACGGACGGGCGTCACCCCGGGTTCCGCCGGGTTGCTGTTACGTGGGCCGCGAAAGCGGTCGAGGAGGCCGGCCCGTCAGGCGTCGGCGGCGGTGCGAACGGTGCGCTCCTGGACATGGAGATATTGCGGATTGAACATCGCGACCTCGGCGAGCGCCGTGAAGTTCGGGATCGTGAGGATACGATGGCTGAGCGTGATCAATCCGTCGCGGCGCAGATCCTGAAGCGTGCGATTGACGTGCACCGAGGTCATCCCGGAAGCCTCGCCCAGATCGCACTGGGTCAACGGCATCTCGCATCGTTGTCCTTCGACGAGGCCCACCGCGTCGAGCCGTACGAACAATTCGCACATCATGTGGGCAAGCCGTTCGCGTGCGGTGCGCAGGCCCAGATTGACGGTCCATTCACGCTGGATCGCCGCGGTGACGAGGCTGTCGATCCGCAGCGCGTGCGCGATGGCGGGCGATCGGGTGCGCAACACCTCGAATTCCTCGCGTTGCACCTCGGCATAGGTGAGCGGGGTGGCCGCGCCGATCGAATGATCGGCCGCCGCGAGCAGCGTCGAATCGACCGCCATCATGTCGCCGGGGAGCATGAAGGAGATGATCTGGCGGCGCCCGTGGGGCAGCATCTTGTGGCGGATCGCCCAGCCGTCGAGGATCACCTTGACGGTCGCGGCGTGCTCCCCCTCGCGCTGGATGTCGCGGCGCGCCTGCGCCGTGCGGATGTTCTGCTGCGCCAGGTCGGCGAGCCAGCGGCGCTCCTGTTCGGTCAGGGTCGCGTAGTGATCGAGCCTGCGCGCGGCGAGACTGAGCATGTATCGTCTCCTTTCGGCAGGGATGGAATGGCACACGCGCCTAACGCATGTCGTTGATCCAGATTTCCCTCTCGACGCCAATCAATTCATGCAATGGGGCTAGCCGTGGCCCCAATGGGGCGGACCCCCGCTTATTCGGCGGCGACGGGCTCCGTCATCCGCGATTCAAGACGATTGTCGATGATCAGTTCGCGGCGAAACCAGTCGATCGTCTGACGCAGACCGTCGACGAGCGCGGTCCGGGGCCGCCAGCCGAGCAGCGCCTGCGCGCGGCCGATATCGGGGCGGCGGCGACGCGGGTCGTCGACCGGCAGCGGAAGATGACGGACCTCGATCGGATGCGGCACCAGGGCGAGGATCGCGTCGAGCAACTCGCGGATGGTGCGCTCCTCCGGGTTGCCGACATTGACCGGTTCGAGAGCCCCGGTCTTGCATTCCATCAACCGGCCGAGTGCCTCGACCATGTCCGCGACGTAGCAGAAGCTGCGTGTCTGGCTGCCGTCGCCGTAGATCGTCACCGGCTCGCGGCTCAACACCTGGCAGACGAGGTTGGAGACGACGCGCCCGTCATCGGGATTCATGTTTGGGCCGTAGGTGTTGAAGATGCGCGCGACGCGCACGTCGGCGCGGCCCAGCCGCGCGAAATCGAACGCCATCGCCTCGGCGGCGCGCTTGCCCTCGTCATAGCAGGCGCGCGGGCCCGTGCAGTTCACCCAACCGCGGTAATCCTCGCGCTGCGGGTGCGATTCGGGGTCGCCATAGACCTCGCTCGTCGAGGTGAGCAGAAAGCGCGCGCCAGAGGCTTCGGCGAGCCGCAGCAGCCGGTCGGTGCCGACGACGCTGGTCAGCATCGTGTGCTCCGGGTCCGTCTGGTATTGCGGCGGTGATGCCGCGCAGGCGAGATTGTAGATGCGGTGAAAGCGCGGCGCGTGTGTGCGCACCGTCTCGGGCAGCGGATCGATCACGTCGGCCTGGATGAACTCGAACCGCTCATGGCCTTCGAGCCCGATCAGGTTGGAGGGGCGCGCCGTCTGAAGGTTGTCGAGGCAGATCACATGCTCGCCGCGATCGAGCAGCGCGCGGCACAGGTGCGACCCGATGAAGCCGGCGCCGCCGGCGACGAGGGTAAGGGGCGTTGCGTCTTTCACTGGCGTCTCTCCTTTCCCGAAACGTCTTCATTGGCCCGCCATCAGCGGCATCGGCACGGGTGCACATGCCGCCTCCTGAAGGAAGTTTTCGAGCTGGGCGGCGCGCACCTCGGCGCTGTGTGCTTCGAGCACGCGCGCGCGGGCGGCGCGGCCGATCGCGGCGCCGTCGCGCGTTAGCGCAGCGATCACATCGGCGGTCGAGCCGGCGAGGATGATCTCGCGATCGGGCGCGAACAAATCGGCGAGCCCCTCCCACATGTCCGAGATGATCGGGGTCGCGCAGGCGGCCGCCTCGAACAGGCGCACCGAGGGCGACCAGCCCGCCGCAATCATGTCGGCGCGCGTCACGTTGAGCGTGAAGCGCGAGGCCGAATAGAAGTCGGCATGCTCGGCAGGGGGCAGATGGTCGATCCGTGCGACATTGCCGGGCCAGTCGATGCTGCCCGGATATTGCGGCCCCGCGACCGCGAAGCGCCGATCGGGGCAGGCGCGTGCGACGTCGATCAGCAGGCGTTCGACGGTCGGCTGGCGATCGTCGCTATAGGTGCCGAGATAGGAGAGGTCCCATCTCTTCGGTACATCGAGCGGCTGGTAGGCGTGGGCGTCCACCGAGCAATAGAGGGCGCACGCGCGCTGCGCGCCATAAACGCATTCGAGCCGGTCGAGCGTCGGGCCGCCGGTGAACGAGAGATAGAGATCGAAGCCGGGGATCGTGTCGGGCGAGAGATATTCGACATCGCCCCGCGCGAGCCTGGCGAGCGTCACCGGCGTGTCGATATCGTAAAAGGCGGTGACGCCGGACGCCCAGCATTGCACGAGATGCGATACCTCGACGCCATCGGGCACATAGGAGCCGACGATCACTGCGTCCGCGTCCGCGATCGCCTCGCGCCAGCGGTCGAGGTCGCCCGGGCGATCGTAGTAGCGAAGCGTGCAGAAATGGGGGGTCGGCAGGTCGCGGTGATCGGCATACCAGGGCCGGTCGGCTTCGAGGAACAGCACGTCATGCCCCCGCCGCGCGACCTCGGCGAGCAGCGCGCGATAGGTGGTCGCATGCCCGTTCCCCCAGGAGGAAGAGAGGGTGAGGCCGAGGACGACGATCTTCATGCCGCCTCGCGCACGCGCGCGTGCTCGGTCTGGAAGAGATCGTCGACCTGCTCGGCGCGCAAGGCATAACTGTGCTCGGCGAGCACGCGCCGGCGCGCCGCCTCGCCGATCGCGCGGGCGCGCTCGGGGGTGAGGGCGGCGAGGTGCTCGGCGACATCCTTGCCGTCGCGCGCGACGAGCACTTCCTCGTCGGGTTCGAGGAACAGCTCGATCCCCTCCCATGCGTCGGTGATGAGGCACGCCGCCGCGCCTGCCGCCTCGAACACGCGGGTCGCGGGCGAGAAACCGACGTCGGCCATCGAGTTGCGCGCGATGTTGAGCACGGCGGAAGGCGTGGAGTTGAACGCATTGTGCTCGGCGGTGCCGACATGGCCGAGTGCGTGGACGTTGGCAGGCAGGGCGTCCGGGTTCCAGCCGTTTCCGCCGAGCAGGAAGCGGCGTTCGGGCAGCGCGCGGGCGGGTTCGAGGAAGAATGCGCCGACGCGCGCCTCGCGATCGGGAAGGCGGTTGCCGAGGAAGGCGAGATCGGCGGCGAAGCGCGGGTCGGGCGGCACCGGAAAATGCGTCGTCGGGTCGAGTGCATTGTAGACGGGCACGCAGCGCGCGGCGCCGAACTCTTCATAGGCATCGACCACCGGCGGGCCGCCGCCATAGGTGAGTACCATGTCCAGATCGGGCAGCGCGCGCGCGACCGGATGGCTTGGGTCGCCGCGCATCTCGTCGAGCGTTGCCGCCGCATCGACGTCCCAGAACAGCCGTAGCGCATCGCGCCGGCTGCATGCGATCACGCCTTCGAGCAGCTCGCGGTCGAACACGCCGACGCCGTTCGCCTTGATGACGATGTCGGCGCTCCGCGCTTCGGCGAGCACGCTTCGCAACCCCTCTTCGGTCGCGGGATAGACGACCGAGTGCGCCCAGTCGGGCGGGTCGATGTCGCGATGCTGCTGCCGGTCGAACGCATCGGGCTCGTAGAAGGTGATGTCGTAGCCGCGGTTCGCGAGCCCGCGCAGGATGCCGCGATAATAGGTCGCCGCCCCGTTCCACCAGGACGACAGCAGGCTCGATCCGTAAAAGGCGATCTTCACGCCGCGTTCCTCCTCTGATCGGGTGAGAGCGCATCGACGATGGCGAGCAGTTCATCGACGCGATGCGCGCAGGTATGGCGCGCGCGGATCGCCGCAAGGCCATGCGCGGCGAGATCGGCGCACAGCTCGGGATCGCGCGCGAGCATGTCCAGATGCCGCGTCATCTCCACGCCGTCGTGCGCGACCAGATAGTCGCGGCCGGGCGTGAACAGATGCTCGGCATCCTCCCACGGGGCGGAGACGAGGGGGATGCCGCACGCCAGCGCCTCGAACACGCGGATCGTGGGGATGCCCGGCAAGGTGCTCGCATAATAACGCCGCGGCACGTGGACGGTCGCCAGATGCCGCGCGAAGATTCCCGGCGCCTCCGCGTTGGCCGCCCAGCCGTGATAACGCGCACCGTAGCGCTCCAGCGTCGCGCGCGCCGCAGCGGGATAGCGCACGCCGTAAATATCGAGCGGCAGCTCCGCGGCACGCGCGGGCTGGAACAGGAACCGTTCGAGCTCTTCGGTCCGCTCGCCGTCTCCCCAATTTCCGATCCAGACGAGGCCGTGCCGCTTCCCTTCCTCGGCAGGGGGCTTGAACCGGCGCACGTCGGCGGCTTCGTGCCAGGCCCAGACGCGATTTCCCCAGCCCCAGCGCCGATAGATCCGCGCCAGCGCTTCGCCGAACGCCAGCACGCCGTCATAATGCCCCAGATCGTAGGCGCGCATCTCGTGCGGCGCGCTCACCGCGCGATGGTGCGTGTCGTGGAAGAGCAGCAGGAAATCGGCACCGCGCCGCCGCAATTGCCCGAGCGTCGCCACCACGCGCGGATCGTTCCATTCATGCACGATCACCACGTCCGCGCCCGCCACCATCGGCGCGAGATTGGCGCCCTCGGGATAGCAGACCGAGCCCAGTTCGGGATAGGCGCGGCGATAGGCATCGATCGCGTCCGGCCCGTGATCGGCGAGCAGGTTGACGAGGCTCCAGGCATTTTCGGGCGCGAAAACGCGAATGCTGTGCCCGCGCGCCTTGAGTTCGCTCAGCACGCCGCGCAGGAAATGCGCGTTGCCGTGGTTCCAGCACGAAACGAGCGAGTGGGTGAAATAGACGATCCTCATGCCGCGACCCTCCGCGCGCGCGTTGCGGCGAGCGCGCGATAGAGGCGCGCCATCACGCGCGCGGCAGCCTCGGGCGTGTAGCGCCGCGCCCGTTCGCGTGCGGCATCGCCCAGTCTTCGGCGAAGTGCGGTGTCGCCGATGATGCGCGTGATCGCCACTCGGAAGGCGGCCGGATCGTCGGCGGGAACGAACAACGCCGCGCCGTCCCACAATTCCCGGAACGTCGCGATCTCGCTCAGTACGAGCGGGCAGCCTGCTTGCGCGGCTTCGAGCACCGCGAGCCCGAACGGCTCGAACCGCGCCGCCGAGACGAAAACCGGCCGCCGCGCGAGCCATCCGCCGAGCGTTTCCGTATCGAGCTGCCCGAGCGGCTGGAGGTGTTCGGGCGCGACCCGTTCGCCATGCGGCCCCTCGACCGCCCCGGCGGCGTAGAACGGAACCGTGAGCGCCGCCGCGGCGCTGTCGAGAAGCTGCACCCCCTTGACCGGATCCCACAGCCGTCCGACCGTGATCGCCATGTCGTGCGATGCGGCCGGTTCGGCGGGCGCCATCGCGGCGCGCCCGTTGTGGACGACGAGCGGCGCATGATCGAGCGCATAGGTCGCCTTGATGCGATCGGCATAGGCGCGGCTCGGCGACACGACGACATCGGCGCGGCGCAGCCCCTCGCGCATCAGATCGCGGTGCCATTCGAAATCGGACGACAGCGGCTCGGCCTTTGCCGCATCCCACCAGGTCGCGATGCAGCCATGCGTCACCGCGACGACGGGAGCGGGAAAAAGCGCCCGCGCCGCGAGCGCCGGGCTGTTGAGCTGGACCACGTCCGCGCCGTGCTCGGCCGCGAGTTCGGCGACGATTTCACCCGCGCCGACCACCGGCGTCGGCGCGTCGGAAAGCCAGTCGAGCGGCAAGTCCGTCTCGACGAGCGCGACGCCGTCGATCTCGGCCGCGCGTCGTTGATCAGTGCTGGGCGCGGGACCCATAACCGCGAGAACGATCTCGATATCATGGCGGGTGAGCGCGGCGGCGAGATCGGTCGCATATTGCCACACGCCGCCCACGGCGTCGGCCGTCATCAGAAGACGCAGCCGGCTCATGAGACCACCATCCGCAGGTCCGGCCCGGCCACCGCGGCGACGGCCAGCCCGCGATGCTTGCTGAGCCAGTCCGCGAGCCGCTCGATGCCGTGCTGCCAGCGCACCTTCGGGCCGAGCCCCAGCGCGCGCTGCGCCGCACGCGTGTCGGCGACGAAATAGCGCTGGTCGCCCGGCCGCCAGTCGGCGTGATGGACCTCGACGCGGCGGTCGAGCAGGCGCTCGATCTGGGCGAGCAATGTATTGAGGCTCACCGCATTGCCCGGCCCGCCGCCCAGGTTGAATGCGCGGCCCTTCACCTGGTCGATGCGGCGCCATGCGGCCAGATACGCCTCGACCGCGTTCGACACGTCGAGGATGTCGCGGACCTGGTGCCCGTCGCCATAGAGCGTGATCGGTGCCCCTTCGAGCGCGCGAATCAGAAAATGCGCGACCCAGCCCTGATCCTCGGTCCCCATCTGGCGGCGACCGTAGATGCAGCTCATTCGCAGCACGGCGGTCGGGATGCCGAAGCTGCGCGCGTAATCGAGGACATATTGGTCCGCCGCGCCCTTCGAGCAGCCATAGGGCGTATGGAAATCCAGCGGCCGATCCTCGCCGATGCCGAAGGCGCGGACATGATCGTCGCTCGGCAGGTATCCGGCCGCGTCGCGCTGGAAGGCAAGATCGGCAAGATCGCCATAGACCTTGTTGGTCGAGGCGAAGACGATCGGCGTCGCCCTGCCGCTCGCACGCACGGCTTCGAGCAGGTTGATCGTGCCGCCCACATTGATGTCGAAATCCTCGCGTGGGTCGGCCATGCTCGTCGTCACCGCGACCTGCGCGGCCATGTGGAAGACGGCCTCGGCCTCGCGCGCTGCCTCGCGCAGCCGGTCCGCGTCGCGGACGTCGGCGATGATCGCGTCGATCCTGCCGGGATGCTGCGCGCGCAGCCATTCAAGGTTCGCCTCGACGCCGGGCCGGCGCAGCGCGTCGTAGATCAGCACCCGATGCCCCTCGCGCGCGAGCGCATCGGCGAGATTCGAGCCGATGAACCCCGCGCCGCCCGTGACGAGCACCTGTTGGGGCGGCCCGCTCATGCGACGAGGCCCCGCGCTTCGAGTTCGGCGCGCGCCTTGTCCACCCGGTCCTCGGCGGTCTGTTGCTGAACCCATTCGGCGAGTTCGGCTAGCCCCTCCTCGAAATCCTGCCGCGCCTCGAAGCCCAGCCGGTCGGCGGCGTGGGTCGCGTCGCAGAAGCAGTGGCGGATGTCGCCGATCCGCGCGCGGCCGACGATCTCGGGCTCGATCGCGTTGCGCCCCATCGCGCGGGCGAGCGCTTCGGCCACTTCGGTCACCGAACGATCGTGGCCCGAGCCGATGTTGAACGTCTCGCCCGAAAGCCCGGGCAGCTCCAGCGCATCGGCGAAGGCGCGCGCCACGTCGCCGACATGGACGAAATCGCGCCTTTGCTTCCCGTCCTCGAACACCATCGGGCGCTGGCCGTTCAAAAGCCGCGAGGCGAAGATCGCGAGCACGCCGGTATAGGGATTGGAGAGCGCCTGGCCGGGGCCGTAAACGTTGAAGAGCCGCAGGCACACGCTCTCGATTCCGTAGGGCGCGCCCATGATGTGCGTGGTGCGCTCCTGCACATATTTGTTGAGGGCGTAGATCGAGGCGAGGCTCGGTCGCTTCCATTCGGGTGTCGGAAGCGGGATCAGCGGATACCCTTCGCCATCGATCGGGTTCCACTCTTTCTGCCCATCGCGAACGATGCCGCGTTCGGCATCCTCGACGAGCTCGCCCTCGCGATCGCGGTAAAGCCCTTCGCCGTAGATGCTCATCGACGAGGCGGTGACGACGCGGCGCACCGGATGGTCGATCAGCCGCTCGAACAGTATTGCGGTGCCGACATCGTTGACCGAGGTGTAGCGCTCGACCTCGTACATCGACTGACCGACGCCGACCTCGGCGGCGAGATGGACGACGCTGTCGATTCCGTCGAGCGCCTTCGCCACCGCATTGCCGTTGCGCACATCGGCACGAACCAGCTCGGCATCCGGGTCGAGATCCTCGGGCCGGCCGGTATCGCCATGGACCTGTTCCAGCAGGCAATCGAGCACGCGCACGCGATGGCCTCGCCGCATCAGCTCGGCCGTCACCTGCCGACCGATGAACCCCGCTCCACCCGTGATCAATACGTGCTCGGTCATTGGTTCTCGGTTCCGTTACTGCTTGCAAGTTCCGTTAGGCACCTAGGCGAAACTGAATTATTCCGGATGCGTTCCCGGAACGAAGGTTTGAACCATCTCTTCTTCATCTTGTTCCGGTAAACAACGAAGCTTAACCTGTGTTATTTATTGGCTTTTTCGTAACGGATAAGAAATTACTAACAATATTAATGCAGATTTATTTATGCACGTCAGCAATTTCGATTAGAGCGCGCAGATGAACGTAATCGTCCATCTGGTTCGCCACGGCATTCATGCCGAAGTCGGGCAGGTGTTGAGCGGGCGCTCCGAAATCGGGCTGAGTACGCGCGGACGCGACGAGGCCGGCGCGCTTGTGGAGGCGTTTTGCGGCGAACCGCTCGCGTCGCTCCACGCGAGCCCGCGGCGTCGTGCGCGCGAGACCATTGCTCCGATCGCAAAAGCACGCGGCCTCGACGTGCGGATCGCTCCGGCGCTCGATGAGATCGATTTCGGGCATTTCGCCGGCCAGGCGTTCGCGACCCTCGACGCCGACGAGGACTGGCGGTGCTGGAATGCCGAGCGCGGCACCGCGCGCTGCCCCGGCGGCGAGACGATGGCCGAGGCGGTCACGCGCGCGGTCGCCTATCTGGAAGCGCTGGCGCCCGAGGACTCGCCCGCGCTCTGCGTCACGCATTGCGACATCATCCGCGGCGTGGTCGCCGATCGGCTCGGCATGGGCTTCGATCGCCTCTTCGAACTCGAATGTGCCCCGGCCTCGTGCACCACGCTCGCGTTCGGCGACGGCGAGACGCGCCTCGTGGAGATCAATCGGCCGGTTCTACGGTGAGCGGCAGGGCGCCGCCGCTGCCCGCATAGCTTTTCTCCTCGACCAGCTCGGAGTTCAGCAAGGCGTTGATCTGCCGCTTGATCGCCGCGCGCTCGTCGTTGGTCTTGTAGACCGAGCGGGCGAGCGCGACGAAGCGCGCGCCGAAGCGGGCATCGGATTCCTGCGCGCGGATCGCATCTTCGATGTCCCACAACGCCTCGTTGATCCGCTTGAGCCGGGCGAAGAGCGCCGCGACCGGCTCGAGCCGCAGGATGTCGGCGGCGGCGTCGTGCAGCAGCCTATGCTCCTTCTCGACATGGGCGCGCGCCTCCGCGTCGTTGAGCCGTTCGCCCTTGATCTCGAGGATCGTGAGCTTGTCGAGAAGCTCGCCCCATGAAACGGGAACTGAGGGCGTTGCGATGGGACTCATGGCACGGCCCGCCTTTCCGCCGCGACCGGCACGCGCGCCGCGAGATCGCGTTCGACGCGGGCAAGCACCGTTTCCCAGTCGCCCGGCTGCTCCTGCGTGTAGAGCCGCATCGACGGATACCAGGGGCTGCCCGTCGCGCGCGGCGACCAGCGCCAGTCGGGATCGGCCTTGAGCAGCAGCCATGTCGGCTTGCCCATGGCGCCCGCGAGATGCGCGATCATCGTGTCGACGGTGATGATGAGGTCGGCGCTCGCGACGAGCGCTGCCGTCCGCGTCATGTCGAGAGGACAGCCTCCCGGATTGCGTACGGCGAGGGGCGTCGGTTCGGGCATCAGGGTGATGCACGGTGCGCGCGCGCAGATCGGGGCGAAGAGCGCGGGCGGCACGCACCGTTCGCGATCCCAGTCCCCGGCGGCGTAGCACAGCCCCAGCGTCCCGCGCGGCAGCACGGCGCGCGGGCTGCGAAGATAGGGCGGGGCCGCGGCGCCCGGCGGCGCGCGCAGCACGAAATCGAGCTCGGTGATCCCAATATCGCATTCCGACGGCGGCAGCGGCCTCGCCGGATTGAACGGAACGAGGTGGTCGATCCCGTGCAGTCCATTGAACAACGCGATCAGGCGCGGCTGCATCTCGACCGTGACCGATGCGGCCCGTTGGCCAAGCAGCGGCAGGAAACGCGCGAACTGGATCGTGTCGCCGAGCCCGTGATAGCAGCGCACCAGCACGTCGCACCCCGATACGTCGCTGCCGTCCCACACCCAGCGGCGGTGATAGGGCAGCCGCGGATCGTCGCGCGTCGCCGGGTCGCGCTCCGCGAGCGTCTCCGCCGACAGCGCCCACGCCGTCTCGAAGCACCCGTCGCGCATCGCCGCGATCCAGCTTGCCGAGCGATCGTTCATGCTGCGCAAAGCCATGCCGGCTCAGGGAGGTTCCACTTTGCCGCTCGCCATGCGTTCAATCGCATGAAATGCGGGGTCCGATGCTCGGTTGATTCTGCGGGAGGGGAACAGTGCCCTGACCCGATCGTTGGCGGACCGATCGTCCTCCCCACCCCCGACATGCGAGGCAGAGCATTGAGTCACGTCGTCGAGCGAAGCCGCCCTGCGTCCGACACGGCCGCGCTGCGCGATCGCATCGACGCGCTGGCCCCGTGGTTCCAGAACATCCGCATCCGCGGGATCGAGACCGCGCCCGATCATTTCCTCGGCGATTATCCCGCCTTCAAGTTCGCGCGCTTCGCCGATGCGCTTCCCGGTGACCTGACGGGCAAGTCCGTGCTCGATATCGGCTGCAATGCGGGTTTCTATTCGTTCGAGATGAAGCGTCGCGGCGCGGACGTGATCGGGATCGATACCGATGAGCGCTATCTCGATCAGGCCCGCTTCGCCGCCGACGCGCTCGGGTTCGACGACATAAGCTTCCGCAACCTGTCGATCTACGATGTCGGCGCGCTCGGGCGGCGGTTCGATCTCGTCATCTTCATGGGCGTGCTCTATCACCTGCGCCATCCGTTGCTCGCGCTCGATTTGATCCGTGCGCACGTCGCGGACGACCTCATGCTTTTCCAGACGATGCAGCAGGGCTCGGAGGACGTGCTCCAGGTGCCGGAGGATCATCCCTTCCACGCGCCCGAAACCGGGCGGCCACCGGGCTATTTCGACAATCCCGCCTATCCGAAGATGCACTTCATCGAGCGCGAATATGCGCACGACTGGACCAACTGGTGGGCGCCCAATGCGGCGTGCAGCCAGGCGATGCTGCGCGCGGCGGGCTTCACCATCGAGACGCACCCCGAAAGCGAGGTCTATCTCTGCCGTGTCGCGCCCGTTCCTTACGAGAAATTCGGGCCGGCGGCCGTCTATCCAGCGCGGGGGACACAGCCTTGATCGAAGCCGCGATGATCTGGAACGAGCCCAACAACAAGTCGCATTGGGACCCGGCGCTCGATCCCGACTGGTCGATCTACGCCGACATGGTGCGGCGCACGGGCGCCGCGATCGCCGAGATCAACCCGCAGGTGACGCGCGTGCTCGGTGGCATGTCGCCGATCGACCCGCATTGGGTGAAGCTGATGGACGGGCATGGCGCGCTCGATGCCGTGGACGTGCTCGCCGTCCACGGTTTCCCGCTCGATTGGAATTTGTGGCCAATCCGCGCCTGGCCAGACAAGATCGCCGAGATCGAGGCGGTGTCGGGCGGCAGGCCCGTCTGGGTCACCGAAGTGGGCGTCGGCTCGTTCGGCGCCGAGGAGGTGCAGGTGTTCGGCGTCGACAAGACCGCCGAGCTGCTGATCGGCCGGGTGCCGCGCATCTTCTGGTATTCGTTGTTCGATCTGCCGCAGGAATGGGGCGCCACCACGCGCCACCGCGAGGCGGAAGGGTCGAGCTATTACCGGCACTTCTACATGGGCCTGATCCGCGCCGACGGCACCCCCAAGCCCGCGCTCGATCACTATGCCAAGGTCGCCGACAAGATGGGGCTGATGCAATGGTTCCACTTCGAGGACCCCCGGCTCGGCGACGCAGTCGCCTGGATGAAGCGGCTCGGCGTGCGCCGGCTCCGCACCGGCCTTTCCTGGGCCGACAGCCTGCGTCCGGGCGCGATCGACTGGTTCGACCGCCAGATGGAGGCGCTCGCCGATTTCGACGTGACGCTCACCTTCTGCTTCACCCCCGAACAGGCCGGTCCCGGCGCCCACCACACCAGCCCGCCGCACGATCCGCAGCAATTCGCCGATTTCTGCGCCTGGATGATCGACCGCTACGCACCGGCGCCCCGCGACCGCGCGGTGGCGCGCGCGTGACTCATTCCTCGTCGGGATCGGACTCGCTTTCATCGAGCGCGTCGAGCACCTGCGAAGGCTCCACGTCGCGCTCGATCTCGCCGAACTCCGGATCGTCCACCGCGACGTCGAGATGGCGCGCGATGCGATCGACGAGCGCCGCGAGCCGCGTCAATTCATGCTCGGCGAGCAGATTGATGTGCAGATCGAGGTCGGCGCGCTTTTCCGCGGTCGCGGCCATCCGGTTCTGCGTGATGAGCACGAAAGTGGAGAGGAAGATCGCCTCGACCGACGCCTCCATGGCGAGCATGACGAAACTCGGATCGAAGCGCGGCGCCCCCGGCACCCAGCCGAGATTGACGACGATCCATGCGCCATACAGCACGACATGGATCGCAACGAAGCGCATCGAGCCGGCGAACGTCGTGATGCGCCGCGCGAGCCGCTCGCCCGACGGCGCGTCGGCGAGTTCGCGGCGGTGCCGTGCCGCGAGCGCCGCGATATTCTCGCGCAGCGCTTCGTTCATGCCTGGCGTCGGAGGATCGTGGCGCATGGACGCGTCAATCGCCGCTCTGATGAAAGGTTGCGTCCATGACTGAGACGATGCGCGCTGCCGTTCTTGCCGGACCGGGCGAGATGCGGATCGAGATCGTTCCCGTCCCCGAACCCCGCTCGGGCGAGGTCCGGCTGCGGCTCGAGGGGTGCGGCGTATGCGCGTCCAATCTCGAACCCTGGGCAGGGCCGGCCTGGATGAGCTATCCCGGTGAGCCCGGCGGCCTCGGCCACGAAGGCTGGGGCGTCGTCGATGCGGTGGGCGACGGTGTGGAAGGTGTCGCGCCTGGCGATCGCGTCGCGGCGCTGTCCTATCATGCCTTCGCCGAGTACGATCTCGCGAAGGCCGATGCGCTCGTGAAACTCCCGCGTGCGCTCGATGGCCACGCCTTCCCCGCAGAACCGCTCGGCTGCGCGTTCAACATCTTCCGCCGCAGCGGCATCGCGGCGGACCAGACGGTCGCGATTATCGGTATCGGTTTTCTCGGTGCAGTGCTGACGCGGCTCGCGAGCAAAGCGGGCGCTCGGGTGATCGCAATCTCGCGGCGGCGGGAATCGCTCGATCTCGCGCGCGATTTCGGCGCCGCCGAAGCGGTCCCGATGGACGATCATTGGAAGATCATCGAACGCGTCGGGGAACGCACCGATGGCCGGATGTGTGACCGTGTGATCGAGGCGGTCGGCAAGCAATGGCCGCTCGACCTTGCGGGCGAGCTGGTGGGCGAGGGCGGCAAGCTGATCGTCGCGGGCTATCACCAGGATGGCCCGCGCCGGGTCAACATGCAGATGTGGAACTGGAAGGGCATCGACGTGATCAATGCCCATGAGCGCGATCCCGCCGTCAGCCTGCGCGGCATGGAGGAGGCAGTGGACGCGGTCGCGTCCGGCCGGCTCGATGCCGATCGGCTCTACACGCATCGTTATCCGCTCGAGCGGCTGGACGAGGCGCTCGACGCGACGCGCGACAAGCCCCAGGGCTTCGTCAAGGCGCTGGTGATGTTCGCATGAGCCGGCCTCGCGTCGGCTTTCTCGGCACCGGCTGGATCGGGCGCCACCGGATGGAGGCGATAGTCGAGACGGGCGTGATCGAGCCGGTCGCGATCTGTGATCCCAGCAGCGACTGCACCGCCGAAGCCGCCGGGCTCGCGCCCCACGCGCGGATCGTCGGCTCGCTCGACGCGATGCTGGCCGAAGGGGTCGATGGTGTGGTCATCGCGACCCCCAGCGCGCTCCATGCCGAGCAGGCAATCCGCGCGCTCGATGCGGGCGCGGCGGTGTTCTGCCAGAAGCCGCTCGGGCGCAACGCGGATGAGGCGACGGCGGTGGTCGAGGCCGCCCGGACCGCGGATCGGCTGATTGCGGTCGATTTCAGCTACCGCCTGGCCGAGGGCATGCAGGCGATCGCCGGCCTCGTTCGCGGGGGAGCGCTGGGCGATATTTTCGCGGCCGATCTCGTCTTCCACAACGCCTACGGGCCGGACAAACCGTGGTTCTACGATCGTGCGCAATCGGGCGGCGGGTGCGTGATCGACCTCGGCGTCCACCTCGTCGATCTCGCGATGTGGATTCTGAATTTCCCGGAAGTTGGCGAAGTTCATGCGCATCTCGCCTCCAGGGGGCGGCCGATCGACCCGGGTTCCTCCACCGTCGAAGATTACGCATCCGTAACGATAGAGGCGGCGGGAGCGGTTGTGCGGCTCGCCTGTTCGTGGAACCTGCCCGCGGGGCGCGACGCGGTGATCGAGGCGCACTTTTTCGGCACCGAAGGTGGCGCGGCGCTCCGCAATGTCGGCGGATCGTTCTACGATTTCCGCGCAGAACGCTACCGCGGCACCGCGACCGAGACGCTCGCCGAGCCGCCCGATGCCTGGGGCGGCCGCGCCGCCGCCGACTGGGCGCGGCGCCTGGCCTCTTCCAACAGATTCGATCCCGCGGCCGAAGAGTTCGTCGTCGTCAGCGGGTTGATTGATAGAATCTACGCGTGCGGAGGGGCAATCGACGGCGATCGCTGAACAAGCAGGCGTGATGGTTCAGGCAGGTTGATCCGGCTGCCAGAGTTCGATCGGATTGCCTTCCGGATCCGTCGTGCGAAAGAAGAAACCGCCTATCCCGGTCACGCCCATTTCCGTCTCCCCGTCATACCGCGGCAAAGGCCGCCCGCAATCCTTGTCGGGAGCGCGTTCGGGGCCGCACCGATCAAGGCCGCACGACACAGCGAAAGCCGATATGGCTCGTCGAGCTGTCGATCGCCTGGGCGTGGCGGGCGGCCGGGCGATAGCGTTGGCAATAATTCGGCGCGCACAGATGCGATCCGCCCTTCAGCACCTTGCGCCCGATCCGCACATCCGGCGTGGCGGGATCGTAGCTCTCGCGCTCCTTGCCGCCGCGCGGGTTGGCCGGCACGCAGCAGGCGCCCTTGAATTTCTTCCTGGCCGTTCTGGGTTGTGCGAACCAGTCGGTCGTCCATTCCCAGATATTGCCGATCATGTCGTGCAGGCCGTAGCCGTTGGCGGGGAAGCTGCGCACCGGCGACGTCCGTTCCCACCCGTCGAGCATCTGGTTGGCGTAGGGAAAGTTGCCCTGCCAGAAATTGGCGAGCATCCGCCCGTCCGGCGCGAGCGTGTCGCCCCAGGCGAAGTCGGCACCGTCCAGCCCGCCGCGCGCGGCATATTCCCATTCCGCCTCGGTCGGCAGCGCCTTGCCCGCCCATGCGGCATAGGCTTGCGCATCGGCATAGGCGATATGGACCACCGGATGATCGTCGAGCCCCTCGACGGTGCTGTCCGGACCGGTCGGGTGCCGCCAGTCGGCATCGAAGGTGAACGCCCACCATTGCGAGAAGTCGCCCAGATCGACGGGGCCGTCGGTGCGCTGGAAGACGAGCGAGCCGGGCCTCGCGAACTCGGGTGCCATGCCGGGATAATCGGCCGGGTCGGGTGCGATCTCCGCGAAGGTGACATGGCCGGTGGCCGCGACGAAGCGGGCGAAGTCGCGATTGGTGACGGGGGCCTCGTCGATCCAGAACGAATCGACGCGCACGCGCCGCACGGGCGCCTCCTCGGGATAGTAACTGTCCGATCCCATCGCGAAGGCGCCGCCTTCGATCAGGCGCATGCCGGAGACGTCGGCGGCGGAAAGGGGAGAATGCTCGGTCATCCGCAGCTATTATCCTGATATTTCGTCTGGAGCCGGCGGAGTTCGCCTTTCAGCGTCTCGATCCGCTGCGCCTGGGCGGGGTCGTCGATCAAATTGTGCATCTCGTCCGGATCGGCCTGTTCGTCATACAGTTCCCAGCCCGGAATCGGGCCGTAGAAGCGGATCAGCTTGTAGCGCTCGGTCCGCACGCCGCAATGCGGCGTTACCCGATGGAACGCCGGATATTCGTAATAGTGATAATAAACCGACGTGCGCCAATCGGGCGGGTTCCTGCCCTCCAGCAGCGGCCGCAGCGATTCGCCCTGGATCGCGTCGGGAATATCCACGCCGGCATAATCGAGGAAGGTCGGCGCATAATCGATGTTCTGGACGAGCTGATCGATCCGCGTTCCCGGCTTGATGTGCCCGGGATACTGGATGAGCAGCGGCGTGCGGAACGATTCTTCGTACATGAACCTTTTGTCGAACCAGCCATGCTCGCCGAGATAGAAGCCCTGATCGGAGGTGTAGACCACGATCGTATTGTTCGCGAGGCCGTGCGATTCGAGATAGTCGAGCAGCTTGCCGACGCTCTCGTCGACCGACACCAATGTCGCCAGATATTGTTGCAGATAGCGCTGGTATTTCCACACCGCCATCTCGCGTTGCGTCATCTTCTTCGCGTTCATCGCGTCGTTGCTCTTCTGGAGCGCCGCCATGAACGGTTTGCGCTGATCGGGCGTCATGCGATCGAACGCGGCCGGCCAGCGATTGTAGCGAAGCTCGGTCGAGCCGACCTCGGTCGTCATCTTGAGGTCGTGGCCTTCGTACATGTTGCGGTGGACGTTCATCAACTGCGCCGCCGCGGCTGGCCGCCCTTCGTAATCGTCGAAGAAATTGGCGGGCAGCGGGAACTGGACATCCATATAGTCGGTCAAATGATCGGGCGCGGGCATCCAGTTGCGGTGCGGCGCCTTGTGGTGGACCATCAGCAGGAACGGCTTGGTCGGGTCCCGCTTCGTCTCGAGCCAGTCCAGACTCAGGTCGGTGATGATGTCGGTGGCGTAGCCGTGGATGCGCTCTTCGCCTTCGGGTGTGATGAAATCGGGGTTGTAATATTCCCCCTGATCGCGAAGCACCTTCCAGTAATCGAACTTCAGACCGACCGGATCGTGGCCGATATGCCATTTCCCCACGATCGCCGTCTGATAGCCCGCCTCCTTCAATGCGCGCGGCCAGGTCGGCTGGGTGTTGTCGAACTGGTCGCCATTCTGGTCGAAGCCGTTGAGGCTGCCGAACTTGCCCGTCAGCATCACCGCGCGGCTGGGGCCGCACAGCGAATTGGTGACGAAGCTGTTTTCGAACAATGCGCCGTTCTTCGCGATCCGATCGAGGTTGGGCGTCGGCGCCAGCCGCGAGATCGGCGAGCCATAGGCCGACAGCGCCTGGAGCGCATGATCGTCGGTCATGATGAACAGGATGTTGGGCCGCGTGTCGCGCGCCGCGGGGGTGGGCGCCTGCGCCGGCGAGAGCGCCTCGTTGGCGGGCATCGTGCACGCCGCGAGCGACGACGCCATCAGGATCGTGGTGAAGCGTTTCAGGAACATCGAACTCTCCGTTGCGGCGTCACTTGGCGGGCGGCGCGATCGCCAGCCCGTCGCCCTCGTCTCCAACCGCGAAGCGGCGGACGACCTTGCCGCTCGCGACGTCGATCTCCGCCACCGTGTCACGCGCGGTCTCGGCGGCGTAGAGCCGCGTCGAATCCGGCGAGAACAGCAGCCCCACCTGCCCCGCCGCGCCATCGTCGGACACGCTGATCGTGCGGATCGGCACGTGGCGCTCGGCGTCGAACAGCCCGATCGTGCCGGTGTGGACCGCGCTCGTCGCGATCGTGCGGCCGTCGGGGCTGGCGATCACGCGGATCGGCATCGGATCGACGGGCAGCACCGCGATCCGCTTGTCCGTGGCGACGTCGATCACCTCCACGCGCGGCTCGGTCTGATCGCCAACCCACAATTCGCGGCCGCCCTTCGCCAGCGCGAGCCCTTCGGGCTTGCCCAGCACCTTGATGTCGCGCAGCTTCACGCCCTTGTCGAGATCGAGCACGCTCACCGTGCCGGAGCCGCGATTGGCGGTGTAGGCGGTATGGCCGTCGGGCGCGACGACGATCATGTGCGTGCCGTCCTGGCCGGTGGGGATCGTTTCGACCGTGCCGTCGCGCGAGACGATCGCAACCGCTTTGGCGCCCTCCATCGTCACCACCAGCCGGTCGTCGTCGAGCCAGACGAGACCGTGCGGCTTGCTGCCCGGCGCCAGAGCGATCGACTTCACCTTCTTGCGGGCCGCAATGTCGATCAGGCCGACCGTCGAGCCGCCATAGGCCGCCACCGCCGCCGTCTTTCCGTCGGGCGAGACCGCGATCTCGTGCGGCGCATCGCCCACGGCGATGCGCGCGACCTCCTTGCCGCTCGTCAGTGCGATCGCGCTGACACTATCGGCTCCCTTGTCGGCGACGAGCAGCGTCCCGTCCTGCGCGAGCGCGGGTGCGGCGGCCAACAGCGCCAGCCCCGCAACGAGGCACCACAGGATCGATCGGCGCAGCGACACGAAAACAGGCGGTCGCGCCTCGGTTGCCGCTGTGCCGGGTATTGGTTCAACCATCAGAATAGTCCTCGCCGACAGGCCGGGAAGTGCCTCGTCACCAGCGGGCGGAATGCTCGTGATGGCGATGCCGTCCGGCGCCAACGGCGCGCCGTCGCACGACGTGCCGCACCTGCCGAGCGGCCCGGCCCCGATCTGCCGCACCGTAACGCGGATGTCCTCGCGAAACCAGATCGCGTCGGCAAGCCTGCGAAGGACCATAGCGGGCATGGCCCGCAAGCCATGCGACGGCTTTCGATGCTCAGATCGCGCCGGCTTTCTTCGCGGCGACGGCGTGGTCCACCGCGCGGGCCGTTATCGCCATGAAGGTGAGCGACGGGTTCACGCACGAGATCGAATTCATCTGGGAACCGTCGGTGACGAACAGGTTCGCCGCCTCATGCGCCTGGTTCCATTTGTTGAGGACCGACGCGCGCGGATCAGCGCCCATGCGCGCGCCGCCCATCTCGTGGATCGCATCGCCGGGCACGTGCTTCTGTTCGTAGCTCGTCACGTTGCGCAGCCCGGCCTTGCGCAGCATCGCCTCGCCCTCCCGGCGCGCATCCGCCATCATGCGCAATTCGTTGTCCCGGAAGGTGACGTTGAACACCAGTTGCGGGATGCCGAAGCGATCGACCTTGGTCGGATGCAGCGACACGTGATTGTCTTCATAGGGCAGGCATTCGCCGAATGCGCCCATCGAGAAATACCACGGGCCGTATTTGCGCATGCCGTGCTTCATCGAGGCGCCGAAGCCTTCCGGCGCGGCGGCGGAGCGGCCGGCGCCGCCCTGATAGCCATAACCGCGCTTGAAGCCGACGCCATCGTCCTTGCTGTCGATGTTGCGGAAACGCGGGACGTAGACCGCGCCGGGGCGGCGGCCATATTCGATATACTCGGTCATGCCGGGGATTTCCCCAGAGACCCCGGTGCGGAAGATGTGGTCCATGACGTAGCGGCCGAGCGTGCCGCTGGTGTCGAACCAGCTACGATCGGCGCCGGGCGCGCGGCTGTTCATGAGGATCTGAACCGACGCCATCGCCGACGCGCACAGGAACACGAGATCGGCCTTCACCACTTCCGCCTGTCCGGTCTTGGCATCGACATAGCGAACGCCGGTGACGCGCTTGCGGGCGGGATCGTATTCGAGGTTCGAGACCACGGCGTCGGTCTTGATCGTGAGCCGGCCCGTCGCCCGCGCCGCGGGCAGCGTCACCGCTTGCGTCGAGAAATAGGCGCCGAACGAGCAGCCGTTCGAACATTGATCGCGGAACTGGCATTTGGTGCGGTTCTGCTCGGGCTTGTCCTCGGTCATGTTCGACAAGCGGGCGGGGATCAGCTTGCGCCCGGGAAAGGCGGATTCGAACCGCTCCTTCAGCCATTTCTCCGCGATGTTCATCGGCATCGGCGGCTGGAATTCGCTGTCCGGCAGATAGGAGAGATTCTCGCGCGAGCCGGAGACGCCGACATATTTCTCGACATAGCTGTACCACGGCACAACGTCTTCATAGCGGATCGGCCAATCGCCGCCGACGCCTTCGCGCTTGTTGGCTTCGAAGTCGCCGGGGCTCCAGCGGAAGCTCCAGCGCCCCCAGATCAGCGATTTTCCGCCGAACGCGCCCGGCCTGATCCAGCGGAACTCCTCGCCGTCCTCGAACGCGTAAGGGTTGAGGCGGTCGTCATTGTAGAACTGGAGGTTGCTCGTCGAGAGATAGCCGTATTTGGCGATGAAATAGTCGCTCTCCACGATCGCCGGGGGCACCGTGCCGCGCGCGGGAAGCTGGAAATCCGGCGTGCCGTCATAGGGATAGCCGGAGCCGTGTTCGACCATGAAACCGCGATCGAGCATCAGGACGCGCAGGCCCTTTTCGGTCAGCTCCTTGGCGGCCCATCCGCCGCTGATCCCGGAGCCGATGACGATCGCGTCGAAGCTGTTGGTCGATGCCATTGCTGATGCCTTTTCGAATTGTCGTCAGAAGCGCAGGGCGCTCAGATTCCTGAAGCTGGTGGTGATGTCGGGGATGTAGGGCGCGGGCGCCGCGTCGTTCTCGACATAGAAATGCGTGACCTGAGACGCACCGGGGCGCTTGAACAGCGCCGCGAAGTCGATCGTCCCGGCGCCGACCGCGGCCATCGACTTGTCCTTCTTCATGTCCTTGACGTGGAAGGCGTAGAGACGCGACGACAGGCGATCGATCAGCTTGGCGGCGTCCGCCCCGGCGTGGATGGCCCAGTAGAGATCGAGCTCCATCTTCACCAGCGCGGGATCAGCCTCGTCGAGCAGGCGGTCGTAGAGCGACCTCCCGCCGGATTTGGTGAGGAACTCGAAATCGTGGTTGTGATAGGCGAAGCCGAGGCCGGTGTCGCGGGCCTGGGCGGAGAAACGGTTGAGCCCCGAAATGACCTCCCCGAAGCCCGCGTCGGTGCGCTGTTCCTCGGCCAGCCACGGCAGGACGATCGTATCGGCGCCGAGCGTCTTCGCCATCTTGACCGCGGCGCCGAAATCATTCGCCAGCATGTCGTAGGCGACGTGGGTGGACGGTGCGCGGAGCTGCAGGCGATCCATCGCCTCGCGCAGCATCGCGTGATCCATCGCCTCGTAATTGCCGCCGCCGAACTCGACCTCGCGATAGCCGATGCGCGCGACCTTCTCGAGCGTGCCGACCGGATCCTTCGCGAAGAGCTCGCGCACGGTGTAGAGTTGCAGGCCGACCGCCTTGACGCGCGCGGCGCGTGCGATGCCCGTCATTCCCATTCCGCCCATGGCCATCAGCCCGCCGGCGCCCGCCATGAAGGCGCGTCTGTTCATCATCATGCCGAAAACACCTTGTTGACGTTGGAATAGAGGTAATCGCCGTGATACTCGCCGGGCACGGGCAGATATTCCCGCTCCTGCGTCATGCCGATCTCGGACGTGAAATAGCCGGTGAGGACGAGCTGCCGGAATTTCTCGAAGAAGGAGGCGCCGTTGGGGATTTCCCCGTTCATGGCCGCCGTCAACAGCGCGTCCTGCTGCTCCGGCGTCGCCTTGGCGCCGGGCACCTTGTTGTCCTCCGTGCTCTTGGCATTGAGCAGGTCGAGACCGATGATGATCGGCTTGCGTTCGTCGGGCCACGCCCAGTCGGCGAGGAGCTTGTCGATATAGTCGGGCACGCCCGCCGCGATCGCGCCGGGCGTATCGGTGGTGGGCATCACGCGCTCGCTGAGCGCGGTCATCAACTCGTGCTGTGCCGGCGTGAAGACCTGGACGCTGGGCGGGCCGTCGCTGATGACGGGGCGCGAGGTCTTGCCCGCGAGCCCGGCGGCGCGGGCGATCGGCGCGAACAACGGGACGGCGAATGTCGCGGCCATGCCGGCAAGCGCGCGTCGTCGATCGATCATCTTCTGTCTCCCGAAATAGCGGCGGAAGGCGTCGTCATACCGCGTCGATCGCGCGATAGGCGGCGATCAGCCGCTCCTCGCCCGCGCGCCCTTCCAGCGAATTGCCATGTTCCATGCCGATGACGCCGTCATACCGGCGCTCGCGGAGCCACTGGACGATCGTCTTGTAGTTGATCTCGCCCGTCCCCGGCTCGAGCCGGCCGGGATTGTCCCCGACCTGGATGTAGGGGATCTCGCTCCAGCAACTGTCGAGCGTGGGGATCAGGTTCCCGGCCTGAATCTGGGCGTGATAGAGATCGGCGAGCACCTTCACGGCGGGGCTGTCGACGCCCCTGGCGACCAGATAGCCTTGCGTGATCGTCCGCATGAAGATGTTGGGGTGGTTGGTGATGGTGTTGAGCGGCTCCATCACCAGAATCTTGTTCGCTCGGCCCGCGATGTCGCCGGCGCGGCGCATCACCTCGATGACCCGTGCGGTCTGCAGATCGACCGGCACCTTGGGGTCCATGAAGCCCGTCACAACGGTGAGCCATTTTGCGTTCAGCCGCTTGGCGACCTCGATCGCGGCGGGAAGATCGGCCAGGAACGCTTCGCGATCGGCCCCGTCGTCGGCGCCGAGGAGCGGCCTGAACTGAGACCATTTGGGCATGCTCGCAACGAGCACGCCCATCGTCATGCCGCGCTGCTGCAACGCCTTGGCCATCGCGTCGAGCTGGGCGGCGGGGCGGGCGGCCGCCTCATTGTCCTCCCACGCCGTGAAGCCCTGATCGGCGGCGAAGGCTATCTGCTCGATCAGGTCGCCGCGGCTGGCGAAGCTGCCTTCGTGCGGCGCGTATTTCATCGAGAAGCGCGCCGCGTTGCCGATCGGCATACCTGCGCGCGCGACCGTTGCGGCGCCGAGGCCGAGGGCGGAGGCGGCGATGACGGTGCGGCGCGAGGGTTTCATGTGCTGGCGGCCCTTTTCGATGTCACTTCGCCGTGGCGGATTTCAGATACTTGATCAGCGCCGCGCGCTTGGCCGGGTCGGCGACGCCGATCGGCATCTTGGTGCCCGGCACCTTCTTGGTCGGCGCGGCGAGGAATTCGCTCAGCGTCTTCTCGTCCCACTGAAGGCCGGATTTCTTCATCGCCGTCGAATATTTGTAGTCCGGCACCGAAGCGGCCGCGCGGCCGAACAGGCCGTAGAGATTCGGGCCGATGCCGTTGCGGCCGCCTTTTTCGGTAGTGTGACAGGCCTTGCACATGACGAAGGCTCGTTCGCCGGCGGTGGGGCTCTGTGCGGAAGAAGGAACGGCGATGGTCGCCGCCGCGACCATCAGGGGGGAAATCCCGGCCATCACATGGATCAATTTCATTCGAACGCTCCTGACTCGTTACTCGGGCCGACATGCCCGATCATGTCTCTAGCCCAAGAAGTCGCCGGTTTGCAGCGTGATCGACGCCGCTCGCGGCGAAATCGTCGAAGGCGTGCGGCGTCACCCGGATGATGTGATCGCGGATGAAGGGCGCGCCCTCGCGCGCGCCGTCCTCCGGATGCTTGAGCGCGCATTCCCATTCGAGCACGGCCCAGCCCGCATAATCATAGGCCGCCATCTTCGAGAAGATCGCGCCGAAATCGACCTGCCCGTCGCCGAGCGAGCGGAAGCGTCCCGGCCGATCGACCCAGCTCTGATAGCCGCCATAGACGCCCGAGCGGCCGGTGGGCCTGAACTCGGCATCCTTGACGTGGAAGGCGCTGATCCGCTCGTGATAGATGTCGAGGAACGCGAGATAGTCGAGCTGTTGCAGCACGAAATGGCTGGGATCGAACAGCAGCCGCGCGCGCGGATGATTGTCCACGACGTCGAGAAAGCGCTCGTAGGTCGCGCCGTCGTGCAGGTCCTCGCCGGGGTGGATTTCATAGGCGAGGTCGATGCCGTTCTCCTCGAACACGTCGAGGATCGGGCGCCAGCGCCGGCCGAGCTCGGCGAACGCTTCTTCGACGAGGCCCGCGGGCCGTTGCGGCCAGGGATAGACATAGGGCCAGGCGAGCGCGCCGGAGAAGGTCGCGTGCGCCGACAGGCCGAGGCGCCGGCTCGCCCGCGCCGCCATCTTGACCTGCTCCACCGCCCAGGCCTGGCGCTCGGCGGGCTTGCCGCGGACATGCTCCGCCGCGAAGCCGTCGAACAGGGCGTCATAGGCGGGATGGACCGCGACGAGCTGGCCCTGGAGGTGCGTCGACAGTTCGCTGACTTCGATGCCGTGGCGGCCGAGGCGCGCGCGCAGGTCGTCGCAATAGGCCTGGCTCTCGGCGGCCGTTTCGAGATCGATGAGTTGGGGCGTGCAGGGAATCTGGACCGCCTTGTAGCCCAGCCCGGCGGCCCATTCGGCGAGATGGTCGAGCGTGTCGAACGGGGCCGCGTCGCCGAGGAATTGCGCCAGGAAGATGCCCGGCCCCTTGATCGTCTTCATCGTGCGTCTCCCGGGAAAGGCAGCCAGGCGCGGGCCTCGTTCGAGCGCACCGCAAGATCGATGAACCGCATCGATCGCACGCCATCGCTGATGCCGGGCAGCAGGCCGTCTACATCGTCGCCCTTGCCCGTGATCGCGTCCGCGAAACCGGCATAGAGCGTCGCGAAGGCCTCGATGAACCCTTCCGGGTGCCCGCTGGGCAGGCGCGTCGCGCGCTGCGCGGTCGGATGCAGCGCCGGGCTGCCCGTATGCACGATCTCGGTGCGCGCGTCGGGCCAGCGCAGCGTCAGATTACCCGGCGCATCATGATCCCATTCGATGCCGCCCTTTTCGCCATAGACCCGCAAGCGCAGCCCGTTGCGCTCGCCCGCGGCGATCTGCGAGGCGGTCAGCACGCCGGGCACGCGGCCTTCGAAGCGCAGCAGGATGTTGCAATCGTCGTCGAGCTGGCGGCCGGGCACCACGCGGGGCAGATCGGCGACCAGTTCCTCCGCGCGCAGGCCGCTGACATATTCGGCGAGCTGGAAAGCATGGACGCCGATATCGCCGATCGCGCCGCCCTGGCCGGACCGCGTGGGATCGGTGCGCCAGCTTGCCTGGGTGTTGCTGCTCTCGATCGGGGTGGCGAGCCATCCTTGCGGGTAATCGACCATGATCTTGCGCACACGGCCGATCGCGCCGTCGGCGATCCGCGCGCGTGCCTCGCGGACCATCGCATAGCCGGTATAGGTGTAGGTCAGGGCGAAGGGACGGCCGCTCGCCGCGACGATCGGCGCCAGCGCCTCGGCCTCGGCGAGCGTCGCCGTCATGGGCTTGTCGCAGATCACCGGGAGGCCAGCCTCGAGCGCGGCCTTGGCGATCGCGAAATGGCTATCGTTGGGGGTGGCGATGGCGACCGCCTGGATGCCGTCGGCGCGCGCGCGCTCGCCGGCGAGCATCGCGCCGATACCGTCATAGGCGCGCTCGGCGGCGAGGCCCCAGATCGCGGCCTGCGTTCGCGACTTGCCGGCATCGCGGCTGAACGCACCGGCCACCAGTTCGAAACGCGCGTCGAGGCACGCCGCCATCCGGTGAACCGGCCCGATAAAGCTGCCCGGACCGCCGCCGACCAGACCGAGCCGAAGAATGGGCTGTGTCATATCCGCGATCCGTGCCGTGCCGTCAGGACTGGGCGGGGGCGGAGGCGCCGCCGTCCTCGGCCGGGGCCTCGGCCAGCTTTTCGCGGAAGGCGAGGGCGAACAGCACCATCGTGACGAAGGCGATCACCGCCGGCACCATCCAGATCGCGCGCCAGTCGTGGCCGCCGGCGGGGTCGGCGTAGAGGCCGTAGACATAGCCGGCGATGTTCGATCCGACGACGATGCCGATCCCCTGCGTGATCAGCGTGAGGAACGCCTGTGCCCGCGCGCGCGACTGCGCATCGAACTTGCGATCGACGTAGATCTGGCCCGACACGATCAGGAAATCGTAGCAGATACCGTGGATGATGATGCCGAGCAGCAGCATCGGCATGATCGCGGTGTCGCCCTGATAGCCGAAGCCGAACAGCACGAACCGCACCGCCCAGGCGCCCATGCCGATCACCAGCACGCGCTTGATCCCGAGCTTCGCGAGCAGGAAGGGCAGGCTGATCAGGAAGAAGGTTTCGAAAATCTGCCCCGCCGTCTGGATCCCGGTCGCTTCCAGCCGCCCGCCGAACAGGGTCATGTGGAGATCCTTGTCGGCGAAGAACGCGTTGGCATAGGTATCGTAGAAGCTCTTGGGCACCATCAGCGCCAGCGTGCAGGCGATGAAGACCCAGAACGCGGTTTCGCGGTGGCGCAGGATCACGTCGAGCCCGAAGATCGCCGCGACGCTGACGACCTTGTGGCGCGCCCGCGGCGGCGTATCGGGCAGCGTGAACGAATAGAGCCCGAGCAGGATGTAGACGCCCGCCGCCATCCGCATCGGCAGCGCCGTTTCCGCCGCGCCGCTGATGACGCCGACGAGCAGCCCGGCGACGATCCAGCCGATCGTCCCCCAGACGCGGATTGCGGGGAATTCCTTGCTGGTATCCTCGATCGCGTTGAAGGCGATCGCCGTCGCGAGCGGGATCGTCGAGGCATAGAAGAGGAAATGAACGAGGCAGCCGAACAGGAAAAGCGACGGCGAGCTCTGGATGGTCGATACCCAGAACAAGGCCGCGCCCGCGCCGAGCGAGAGGATGCCGAGCAGCTTCTGGGCCGCCATGAACCGGTCCGCGACCATGCCGATGAACAATGTGGACAGGATCGTCGCGATGCCGATCAGACCGAAGGTGGCGCCGATGATCGTATCGAAATGCAGCCCGTTGCTCATGTAGGTGCTGAGCGGGACGAGCCACACGCCCCACGCGAAATACTGCGCTAACATCATCACCGAGAGGCGCAGTTTCACCATTGTGCCATCGCCCACATCATCCTGTCCCCGCGACCAGGGCATGGCCCCGGCTGCCTGTCCGGATGAAATCCCGAGCGATTGAAGAACGCCCTTTCAGATTCCACCCCCCGACCCGGTCTATGCCGGGTTGACGCGAACCAACCATGAGATCGATCTCATTGCAAGCGGATTCTCGGCCCCTCAGCCGGGCTTCGAGGCGATGCCCGGGCCGGTGCCGACGCTCTGCCGGATGATCAGCCGATGCGGCAGCGTGGCGGAGACGGGAGCGGTCTGGCGCCCCTGCAGGATGTCGAGCAGCAGCTCCACCGTCTTGCGACCGATATCGGCCATCGGCTGGCGAACGGTGGTGAGCGGCGGATCGACATAGCGCGCCATCTGGATGTCGTCGAAGCCGACGACCGACAGCACGTCCGGGCACGCGATCTGTGCCGATCGCGCCGCCGCCAGCGTCCCGATCGCCATCTCGTCGCTGAAGCAGAAGATCGCGGTCGGCACGCGATCGCGCGACAGCAGCGCATTGGCGGCGCGGCGGCCCGATTCCACCGAGAAATCGCCGCTTTCGACGATCAGCCGGCCGATCAGCCCGCGGTCTTCCGCCGCGCGCTGGGCGCCGATCAGGCGATCGCGCGTCAGCGGGCTGTCCGGCGGCCCGAGGATGAGCGCGATGTCGCGATGTCCCATCGTGTAGAGCGATTCCATGACCTCATAGGCCGCGCCGGCATTGTCGATATGCGCGCTCGACACGCCGAGCGATGGAGTGAATTCGCAGCCGTTGACGATGGGTGCGCGACTGCCCTCGCGCTCCAGGAGCCTGGCGAGCGCCGTCGGCAGGCGATGGCCGAGGAAGATGATGCCGTCGGCTTCGCGGCGGTTGAGCATCTCCGCATATTGCTCCTCGCGCTCGCGTTCGTCGCGGGTGTCGCCGAGCAGCACCGCATAGCCCGCCCCTTGCGCCGCTTCCTCGACGCCGCGGATGACGCGCGAGAAGAAGGGGTTGGAGATATCCGGAACGGTGACGATGATGCGCTTCGTGCGTGTCGTGCGCAGGCTGGCCGCGACCGCATTCCGGCTGTAGCCCAGCCGCTGCACCACATCGAGCACGCGCAGGCGCGTCTCCTCGGCCACCAGCTCGGGATTCGACAGCACGCGCGCGGCGGTTGCGCGCGATACGCCGGCGGCCGTCGCCACATCTCTGATGGTCGTCATCGTGCCCTGATAGCCGCAATGATGGTGGGCGGACAGCCGCTTGCGCTGGACAAGCCATCATCCCCCACCTAGCATGAGATCGATTTCATCATCCTTCGATCGGCAAGGGCGCCAAGTGATCCGTCCGCGTCTCCCGGATCGAGGATCGCCGGCGTGAAGCGTTCTTTCGACGACAGATATCGACAGGGACAGGAACGATGAATTCTCTCCTTCTGGGCACGGCGTCGCTGTTCCTCATCGTTCCGATGGTTGCGACGGCGCAGGACGCGAAGCCCAGGCCCGAGGACACCGAGCAATGGTCCCCCGCCGTGCAGGTGGTGCTTCCCGGTCCGTTCGAGCCCGCGCCGCCGCCTTCCGATGCGATCGTCCTGTTTGACGGCACCTCGCTCGATCACTGGGAATCGGTGGAAAACGGCGGACCGGCGGGCTGGACGGTCGCCGACGGGATCATGACCGTCTCCAAGGAGGCGGGCAATATCCAGACCCGCCAGTCGTTCGGCAGCTATCAGCTTCACCTCGAATATCGCATTCCCGCCAACATCACCGGCACGGGCCAGGCGCGCGGCAACAGCGGCCTGTTCCTCGCGTCCACCGGCAAGGGCGACAGGGGATACGAGCTTCAGATTCTCGACAGCTATCAGAACAATACGTACGTCAACGGCCAGGCGGGCAGCGTCTACAAGCAATATCCGCCGCTCGCCAATCCGGTGCGCAAGCCCGGCGAATGGCAGTCGATCGACGTGGTCTGGAACAAGCCGGTCTTCGCGGCCGACGGGACGGTGAAGACTCCGGCCACGGTCACCGCCTTCATCAACGGGGTGCTCGTCCAGAACCAGGCCGTGCTGCGCGGCGAGACCGTCTATATCGGGCAGCCGAGCTATTCGGCCTATGACCGTGCGCCGATCAAGCTGCAGGCGCACGGCGATCCGAGCGCGCCGATCAGCTTCCGCAACATCTGGGTCCGCGAGATCCCTTGAGATCGGCGGTTGATACCCCGCAGATGAGGAAGCTTGCCGTCGGCGCCGCCTGTGCATGTCCTTTACGCCGGGTAGCGGTTCCGATCCGTTGTGCACCACGTTGAGCCAATCGCGAATCATGTGTTCGCGAGCCTGCGGTAGCAACGAAGCGCTTCTGTCTCGCCGCGGTCTGTTCTAGGCTCGGCACGATGGACGACGACACGCTGACGATCGAGCTCGATGGCTGGGAGGGGCCGCTCGACCTGTTGCTGGCGCTCGCGCGGGCGCAGAAGGTCGATTTGAGGCAGATCTCGATCCTCCAGCTCGTCCAGCAATATCTCGATTATGTCGAGCAGGCGCGGGCGCTCAAGCTGGAGCTGGCGGCCGATTACCTCGTCATGGCGGCGTGGCTCGCCTTCCTCAAATCGGCGCTGCTGCTGCCGCGCGATCCCGAGCAGGAGCCGAGCCCGGAGGAACTGGCGCTGCGGCTGCAATTGCGGCTCGAACGGCTCCAGGCGATGCGCGAGGCGGGCGCGCGGCTGATGGCGCGCGACCGGATGGGGCGCGACGTGTTTCCACGCACCGCGCCCGAAGGGCTGCGCACGGTGCGCAAGGCGGTGTGGCAGGCGGAGATCTACGATCTGATCGCCGCCTATGGCCGGGTGAGCGCGCGCACACGCCCTGTCATGCACGTCGTCGCCGAGCGGCCGGTGATGACGCTGGAGGCGGCGATCGAGCGGGTGTCGCGGCTGGTGGGACAGCGGATCGACTGGGCGACGATCGAGAGCTTCCTGCCCGAAGGCGCGTCGGGCGTGTTCCGCAAATCGGCGCTGGCGTCGAGCTTCCTTGCGGCCCTGGAACTGGCGCGGCGAGGAAAGCTGGAGCTTCGGCAGCATCAGGCGTTCGCGCCGCTTTACGTGAGGGCGACGGCATGAACCCGCCCGACGACGGGGTGCGCGCGGTCGAAGCGGTGCTGTTCGCCGCCGAGGCACCGCTGACGGTGGACGCGATCCGCGCGCATGTCGGCGACGGCGTCGATGTGCGCGCGGCGCTCGCCACACTCGAAACCGATTATGCCGGGCGCGGGATTGAGGTGGTGCGGCGCGGCGAGCGCTGGCATTTCCAGACGGCGGGCGACATGGCGCATTTGCTGCGGCGCGACCGCGAGGAGCCGCGCAAGCTTTCGCGCGCAGGGATCGAGACGTTGGCGATCATCGCCTATCACGAGCCGGTGACGCGCGCGGAGATCGAGGCGATTCGCGGCGTGCAGATCTCCAAGGGCACGCTCGACGTGCTGATGGAGGCGGGCTGGATTCGCCCTGCGGGGCGGCGCGAGGTGCCGGGGCGGCCGCTCACCTATGCGACGACGGCGGATTTCCTGACGCATTTCGGGCTCGCGAGCCGCCGCGACCTGCCCGGAATCGACGATCTGCGCGCCGCGGGGCTGCTCGATCCGGTCGATCTCGCTTTTGAGCAGGCCGAGGTGGCGGAAACCGCAGAGGACGCCTAGATAGGGTCCGAATCTAGGAGACGAATCATGGGTGGTTTGAGCCCGATCCATCTGCTGGTGCTCGCGGTCGTCGCGATCCTGCTGTTGGGCGGTGGACGCTTTTCGAGCCTGATGGGCGATGTCGCCAAGGGCGTGAAGAATTTCAAGAAGGGCATGGCCGAGGAGGATGACGAGCCGCGGCGCGATCGTGATCGCGAACGCGAGCGGATCGAGGCCAAGCGCTCGGCCGATCCGGCGTACGATCGCGACGGCGAAAAGCTGCGCGAGGATCGCTGAGCTTGGCTGCGGAGGCAGCGCTCCTGCGAAAGCAGGAGCCCGGAGCCGCCGGCCATGACGCTTGTAATCCCGGGCTCGTGCTTTCGCAGGAGCACAGGGAAGCAGCCAATCCCGGCAGGACAGAATCCAGGCCCCGCTGAATGTTCGACGTTGCACCGACCGAATTGCTGCTGGTCGCGTTCATCGCGATCGTCGTGATCGGGCCCAAGGATTTGCCCAAGGCGATGCGTTTCGTCGGCTATTGGGTCGGCAAGGCGCGTGGCGTCGCACGCCAGTTCCGCGCCGGCTTCGACGCGATGGTGCGCGAGGCCGAGCTCGAGGAAATGGAAAAGAAGTGGAAGGAGGAGAACGAGCGGATCATGCGCGAGCATCCGCCCGCCGATACGCAGGCGCTCCCCGCCCCTGAAAACGAGACGGCCGATGAGGAATCGGGGCCGGCGATGGTCGAAAAGCCGGTGGTGCGGCCCGCCGAACCCGACGGCGATCCGCCGCCACCTGATCCGGCGCCGGGCAAGGCAGCGCCATGAGCGACGAGGAGGAGCTGGAAGACACGCGCGCGCCGCTGCTCGATCATCTGATCGAGCTGCGTCGGCGGCTGCTCTATTGCATTGCCGCGCTCGTCGTCACCTTCGGCGTCTGCTTCTATTTCTCGGAAGCGATCTTCGGCTTCCTGCTCCAGCCTTTGCTCAAGGCGGGGCAGGGCAAGGTGATCTACACCCAGATTTTCGAGGCGTTCTTCGTGCAGGTGAAGGTCGCCTTCTTCGCGGCGATGATGCTGTCCTTCCCGATCATCGCCAACCAGCTCTGGCAGTTCGTGGCGCCCGGCCTCTACCGCAAGGAAAAGCGCGCGTTGCTGCCGTTCCTGCTGGCGACGCCGGTGCTGTTCCTCGCGGGCGCGGCGATGGCCTATTATCTCGCGGTGCCGATCGCGCTCCACTTTCTGCTGAGCTTCCAGGGAACGGTCGGCGGCGTCGAGCGCGAGGCGCTGCCCGCGATCGGCAATTACCTCTCGTTCATCATGCAGTTCCTGTTCGGGTTCGGGCTCGCCTTCCTGCTGCCGGTGCTGCTGATGCTGCTCGAGCGCGCGGGGATCGTGACGCGCAAGCAATTGGTGAGCGCGCGCCGCTACGCGATCGTCGGCGCGTTCGCGATCTCGGCGGTGCTGACGCCGCCCGACGTAGGATCGCAACTGTTGCTCGCGGTGCCGCTGTGCGGGCTATACGAACTGGGGCTGATCGGCATCTGGTTCACCGAACGCCGCCGCGCCCGCGAGGAAGCGGCGGAATCGGTATAGTCCGGTGCCGCAACCCAATTCGGCGAAGCTGAATCAGACAAACCAAACCGGCCCGCTCCGTATGGGGAGCGAGCCGGCGCCGTTCTTCTGAGAAGCCTTATTTGGCGTCGTTGGCGGTGTCCGCGACGGTGTCGCCGGCCGAGGACACGTCCTCGCCGATGCCCTCGACGGTGTTGCACGCGGCCACCAGGAACGCGGTGGCCAAAAAGGCGAGCCCGACAATCTTACGCATTTCTGTCTCTCCTGACCGAGGGGCATCCGAGCCCCGTGCCGTTGAAAAATCGCCGATAGCCGGGAATCGTTCCATCAGCCGAACGGATTTTCGCACACCCCGGCCGGCCCCGACGCAATTCGGGCCCGGACATGCCACCGGGGGGGAGGGTGCATGTCCGGGCCCATTGACGTGGATAGCGAGAGCGGGGGGGCATATAGTCACTATCCGTTCTGCAAAACGCCCGCCCGCAGACGGGGTTCCGGAGAACATCAAAAAAATTTCGCGGAAGGGCGCGGGAAGATTCATGATCCACGCGTCAACCGCCCGACTCAGTCATGCCCGAGGACCGCGATCGCGATTTCGAAGGCGCCCGTCATGTCCTCGTGATGGAGCTGCGAGCGGAGCTGGCGCGACAGACCCTCCATGACGCGGCTGTAGCGCTCGTCGAGCGCGACCTGGAGCGCATCGCACGCGACGAGCGCGGGCGAGCTGATCCGCAGGATCGCGCGATCCGGGGCATCGTCGGCACGCGCCGATACCCTGATCTGCGCGTCGGGGCTGCACATCAGCGACAGCTCGATGATCTCGGTGACGAGAAACGCGACGGCGATCGCGACATCCTGATTGATGAGGAACGCCTCGACCTCGATCGTGATTCCCATATGGGCCGATTCGTCGGGCGCGGTCGCGCGGATGTTCGACGCCAGCTCGCCGATCACCGAACGCAGGCTGAGCCCGCGATTCTCCTCCATTTCCGCGAAATGGTTGCGGTGGACGACGGCGAGCGCGTCGACCCGGCGCTGGATCGAGGCGTAGGCGGCGCTCGCTTCCGCGGAACGGGCGCCGCGGGCGTGGAAGTTGATCAGGCTGGAGATCACCTGAAGGTTGTTCTTGACGCGGTGATGGACCTCCCGCGTGAGCCGTGTCTGGCGGATCAGTCCTTCGGCGAGGTCGGCCTCGTGCAGCGCGACCGTGCGGCTCATCGTGCGGAACGTGTCGCCGAGCTCGCGCATCTCCTGCGACGGGATCGAGCGGATTTCGGTGGTGTCGATCTCCTCGCCCGGCTGATAGGCGGACACGTTGGCCTGCAGTCGCCGCAGCGGATAGACCATCAGGCGGTCGACCACGAGCCAGGTGATCCCCGCGGCGGCGATCCACATCAGCACCGGCAGCAGCATCGCGAGCAGGACGGGCGGCGTGATCGGCGTGTTGCGGACGGCCATTTCGAGGAAAAGGTCGCCGATGCCGATCGGCGCGCGCATCCGCTCGCGCTGGCTCAGAAGCCCGTGGCTGCGCAGTTCCTGGAGCTGGAGCAGGGCGTCGCCGCGCTGAATCGCGGCGCTGTAGGGCGGGGTGAAGCCGGTCGGCCGTGCGATCGTCGCGAGCATCTCCACCGGGAAATAGGCACTCGCCGTCGTCCTGCCGCTGGTGCCGGCCATCGACAGGACGATGCCGCGATCGGGCACGATCCGCGCCGAAATCGGCCCCGCGGCGGCGGGCGCCTCCAGCGCGAGCCCCTTGCCGAGATTGCTGCCGCACAGCACGCGGCCCATCCGGTCGGCGATCATGAAGCGTCCGCCGGCGGCGAGCTGCTGCGCGAACACGCCCTGCACGCGCGCGCAGCTCGGCGCGTCGCCGGGATCGACGTCCAGCGCGTTGAGTGCGACGCGCAATGCCGTCATGTCGCCGATCAGCTCGATCCCGAGCGCGCGCGAGCTTTCGGCAACGGCGACGCGGAGCTGCGCGCGCGCCTCCTCATCGGCGGTGCGGTTGGTCTGAAGCGTGGCGAAGACGGCGATGATCGCGAGCGGCAGCAGCGCCGCGCTCAGGATCAGGAAGAGCTTGGCGCCGGTCGGCAATCTGGCGAGACGCGACGCGACGGCGAAGCGCTCGCGCCCGTCTGGGGAAGCGCGCATCGGAGCAAAGGCTAACCCAGCTTGCCGAGCAGGTCGAGCATTTCGGCGGGAATCTCTTCCTCGACCGTCCGCTGATAGACCGACCGCAATGCCGAGCCCATGTCTTGCTTCTTTTTCTGCACCTTCGCTCTTGATGCCGGCTTGGCCGACTGCTTCTTCGGCGCTTTACGGTCCGAACCCAATGTTTCCCCCTCAGGCTGCCGGTCCCGGGCGCCGGCCCATTGCTCACGGTTTTCCGCTTATGGCGAGCGCGGCAGCGACGCCATGTGCAATCATGCGGAGACCGTTGAAACCAAATACCGTCTCGTTGGTTCCCGCACGGGCGGCGGTTTCGTAGCACAATCATGGGACCGCGCGTCCGAAACCGATTGCAATGGGGGGAGGCTACTCCCACAAGAGCAATGCTTTTGCTAGGAGATTCCGCACATCATGTCGCTTGGACAGCAACTCGCACCGCACCTCCCGTTCCTGCGGCGCTATGGCCGTGCGCTGACCGGTAGCCAGAGCCACGGCGACAAATATGTCCGCGCCACGCTGGAGGCGATCGTGGCGGCGCCCGAGCAATTCCCGCGCGACGTCGATCCCCGGCTCGGCCTCTATCGCACCTTCCAGGTGATCTGGGGCTCGACCAACGGCGATCAGTCCGGCGGCGAGCATGCGGGCGAGGCCGACAGTGCCGAGGCGGTGGCGCGCGCGCGGCTCGCGCGGATGACGCCGCTGTCGCGCCAGGCGCTGCTGCTGACCGCGATGGAGGGGTTCACGCCCGAGGATGCCGCCTATCTGATCGACGTCGAGCCCGAGGAGGTCGAACGGCTCGTCGGCGAAGCGCTCGCCGAGATCGAGAAGCAGACGCGTGCGCGCGTGCTGATCATCGAGGACGAGCCGATCATCGCGATGGACATCGAATCGATCGTGCGCGACCTGGGCCATGACGTGACCGGCGTGGCGGTGACGCGCGACGAGGCGGTGGCGCTGGCGATGGAGGACCGGCCGGGGCTTGTGCTTGCCGACATCCAGCTTGCCGACGACAGTTCGGGTATCGATGCGGTGAAGGACATCCTCACGGAATTCTCGGTGCCGGTGATCTTCATCACCGCCTTCCCCGAACGGCTGCTGACCGGCGAGCGGCCCGAGCCGACCTTCCTCATCACCAAGCCGTTCCAGCGATCGACCGTGAAGGCGGCGATCAGCCAGGCGCTGTTCTTCGATCAGGCGACGGTGCCGGCGGGCTGAAGGCGCGGGAACCGATACGGAGCCAAAACGAGCGTCGGGCGTTGACGGCGCATGGCTGACGAGAACGAACCGATCCACATCGACAGCGAGCGCGCCCGCGCGGGCGCCACGCCTCACATGACGCGCTGGATTCTCGGCATCTCGCTGGTGCTGCTGATCGCGATCTATGGCTGGATCGTGCTCGGCTGACGATCGCCCGCCCGCATGCAACGAAGCGCTGGCAATCCTCGCCTCGCCTCCCTATTTTTGCCATCGGTCCCACGACATTCATTGCTCTAACGAACGGATTTTGATGACTGATTCCGACAAGCGCGAGCCGAGTGGGGCGGGGGAGGCCGAGCATGTCGCGCTGTCGGATCCCGAGTTCAAGGAGCAGCTTGCGCTGGTGATCCCGCACCTGCGCGCGTTCGGGCGCTCGCTCTCGGGCAACCGCGATCTTGCCGACGATCTCGTCCAGGAGACGCTGATGAAGGCCTGGGCCGCGCGCCAGCGTTTCCAGGCGGGCACCAACATGCGTGCGTGGACCTTCATCATCCTGCGCAATCTCTATCTCTCCCAGATGCGCCGCGCGCGCTTCAAGGGCGAGTGGGACGATCTGGTCGCCGACCGCATCCTGGCCGCGCCCGCGAGCCAGGACCGGCATGTGGAGCTGGGCGACATGCAGCGCGCGCTGCTGCACCTGCCGCAGCCGCAGCGCGAGGCGCTGATCCTCGTCGGCGCGGGCGGCTTCGCCTACGAGGAAGCGGCGGAAATCTGCGGCGTCGCGGTCGGCACGATCAAGAGCCGCGTCGCGCGCGGGCGGGTCGCGCTCGAAAGCATCATGAACGAGGGAACGCTGTCGTCACGGCGCGATCACGACAATGAGGGTGGGAAGACCGCGCTCGACACGATCATGGGCGAGGTGGACGACCTTAGCCGCGATCGCGGCTGAACCGGACGATCAACCGCGTGTGCCGTTCTCCAGCGAGCACAGCAACGCCCGCATGTCCGCCGGCAGGTTTGCGCCCTCCGGGCCGAACGCGGCGCGCAGCGCGCTGCCGACACCGTCCACGGCCCGGGGGCGCCGAACGACGTAGCCGTGCGACACCTTCGTCTTTCTGCTGAGGGCGGACAACTTGGTCATGGTGCCAAAAACGGTCGGAACGGCCGATGGTTTCTAAAATATGTTAGGAAGGCGCTTATTATCGTGCGGAGCGTTGCATGAAATCATCGCTTTCGATCGCCGATGCGGTGGTGCGCGCACGCGCCGGATCGCCTTTTCTGACGATGCTGCTCGATCGCGAGCCGGCGCTGGCGGCGCCGCTGGAAGGCGGCGCGTGGCCGGGTCTAGGGGCCGCGGAGGTGCCGGAAGACGAGGCCTCGGCCGCGACGCGGCTGCGCATCGCGCGGCGGCGGCTGGCGCTGCTGGTCGGCATCGGCGATCTCGCCGGTGTGCTCGACCTGACGGCGGTCACGCATGCGCTCACCGATTTTGCCGACCGTGCGCTCGATCTCGCGATCCGCACCGCGATCGCCGAGCGCACGCCCGATGCCGAGCCCGCGGGCTTCGCCGCGATCGCGCTCGGCAAGCAGGGCAGCCGCGAACTCAACTATTCGTCGGACATCGACCCGATCCTGATCTTCGACCCCGAGACGCTGCCGCATCGCCCCCGCGAGGAGCCGGGCGAGGCCGCGGTGCGGATCGGCCGGCGCGTCGTCGAATTGCTCCAGGCGCGCGATGCCGACGGCTATGTATTGCGCGTGGACCTCAGGCTACGGCCGTCGCCCGAGGTGACACCGATCGTCCTGCCGATCGGCGCGGCATTGGGCTATTACGAATCGCAGGCGCTCGCCTGGGAGCGCGCGGCGTTCATTCGCGCACGGGCGTGCGCGGGGGATATCGCGCTGGGCGAGCGCTTCTTAGATGGCGTGCGGCCTTTCGTGTGGCGGCGCGCGCTCGATTTCGGGGCGATCGGCGAGATCATGGGCATCTCGCGCCGCATCCGCGACCATCATGCGCAGGGCCAGGCGTTCGGCCCCGGCTACGACCTCAAGCGCGGGCGCGGGGGGATTCGCGAGTGCGAGTTCTTCGCGCAGATCCACCAGCTCATCCATGGCGGGCGCGATCCGGCGCTGCGCGTGCCCGCGACGCGCGAGGCGCTGATGGCGCTCGCCGGCGCGGGCTGGATCGGCGAGGCCGACGCGCGGGCGCTGTGCGAGGCCTACACGCTCTTTCGAACGATCGAGCATCGCGTGCAGATGATCGACGACCGGCAGACGCACAGCCTGCCCGCGGGCGAGGCGCTGGACCGCGTGGCGCGCCTGCACGGGCTGGACGAGGGTGGCGCGTTGCTCGACCTGCTCGCGCCGCATGTCGCGGCGACGGCGCGCATCTACGACACGCTCGAAACCGAGGACGGCGATCGGCTGTCGCGCGATGCGGCGACGGTGACGGAGCGGCTGGGCGCGCTCGGCTATGCCGACCCGGCCGAGGCGGCGACGCGGATCGAGCGGTGGCGCGCGGGCACCTACCCGGCGCTGCGCAGCCCGGCCGCGCGCGAGGCGCTGGAGGACGTGCTGGGCGGGCTGGTGGCGGCGCTGGGCGAGGCGCCCGAGCCCAATGCGGCGCTGGCGCGGCTCGACGCGATCCTCTCGCGATTGCCGAGCGCGATCAATTTCTTCCGGCTGCTGGAGGCGCAGCCCGCGCTGGCGCGGCTGCTGGGCGCGATCCTGTGCCATGCGCCGCCGCTCGCCGAGGCGCTGGGGCGGCGGCCCGAATTGTTCGACGGGCTGCTCGATGCCTCGGCGCTCGATCCCGTGCCGGGGATAGAGGCGCTGGTCGCCGAGATGCGCAAGGGCGAGGCGGGGGACGATTATCAGACGCTGCTCGACCGCATCCGCCGCGTCGTGGGCGAGCGGCGCTTCGCGCTGGGGACGCAGATCGTTGCCGGCGCAAGCGATCCGCTCGACGTGTCGGCGGGCTATGCGCGACTTGCCGAGGCGGCGATCGAGGCGGGCGCGGCGGCGACGGTGCAGGAGTTCGTGGCGACCCACGGGCGCGTGCCGGAGAGCGAGCTGGTGATCCTGGCGCTCGGGCGGCTCGGCGGGGCGGCGCTGACCCACGCCTCCGACCTCGATCTGATCTACGTCTTCACCGGCGATTATGTGGCCGAATCGGATGGGGACAAGCCGCTGGGGGCGGTGCTTTACTATAATCGCCTGGCGCAGCGTGTGTCGGGGGCGCTCTCGGTGCCGACCGCGGCGGGGCCGCTTTACGAGATCGATACGCGATTGCGGCCTTCGGGCAATCAGGGGCCGCTGACGGTCTCGCTCGACGGCTTCGCCCGCTACCAGCGCGAGAGCGCATGGACGTGGGAACATATGGCGCTGACCCGCGTGCGGCCGGTATTCGGATCGGACGCGGCTCGTGCGGCGGTGATGAAGGTGGTGGACGACGTGCTTGCGGGCGACCGGCCGGAGCGCGACGTGGTTGCCGACGCGGCGGCGATGCGCGACGAGATGGCGGCGCACAAGCCGCCCGCGGGGCCGCTCGACGCCAAATTGCTGCCGGGCGGGCTGGTCGATCTGGAGTTCGCGGTGCATGTCCGCCAGCTCGTCCACCATAGCGGGTTCGACCCGCATCTCGGCCGCGCGATCGACGCGCTGATCGCCGCCGGACTGATGCCCGAGGGGATGCGCGAGGCGCATGATTTCCTCTCGCGGCTGCTGGTGACGACGCGGCTGCTCGCGCCCGATGCCCGGCCGCCCGCGCCCGCGACGCAGGCGCTCGTCACGCGCACGATGCGGCTCGACACATGGGACGAGGTGGTTGCGAGGCTGGAGACGACGCGGCAGGAGGTGCGTTCCTGCTGGCAAGCAATGATCGGAGCGCGCTGATGGCGATCGAACAAGGCGACATGATTCCCGACGTCGCGCTGACAATGCCCGACGGCGGGCCGGTGCGGCTGCGCAATTATGTCGGCGCGCCGTTCGTCCTCTATTTCTATCCCAAGGATGATACGACGGGCTGCACGCGCGAGGCGCAGGGGTTCAGCGAGCGGATCGAGGCGTTCAAGGAGACTGATGTTGCGCTTCTCGGCGTATCGAAGGATAACCCTGCAAGGCACCGTAAATTCATCGAAAAATATGGCCTGACGGTACCACTCGCCTCGGACGAGGAGGGGGCGGCGCTGGAGGCGTTCGGATCGTGGGTCGAGAAATCGATGTACGGGCGCAAATATATGGGAATCGACCGATCGACCTTCCTGTTCGATGCCGACGGCAAGCTGGTGCGCGCGTGGCGCAAGGTGCGCGTGCCGGGGCATGTCGAGGAGGTGCTCGAGGCGGCGCGCGCGCTGGGGCGATGACGCGATCGATTGCCCAGGCGGCGCGCAATGTGCTGCTTGCTGCCGAGCCCAAGGCGAAGGTGCGTGCGGCGCGCGAGACGGCGCGGGCGTGGCGGCGGGGGGTGCTCGATCATGCCTTCGACGTGGCGATGCCCGATACGCCCGTGCGGCCCGAAAGGCCCGAATTGCTGCCGCCCAACCGGATGCCCAAGCGCGGGCGCGGCGGCTCCGAACGCGGGCGGATCGCGCTGCTCCATGCACTCGCGCATATCGAGTTCGTCGCGATCGACCTCGCCTTCGACATGGCGGGGCGGTTCGGCGGCAGCTTCCCGCGCGGCTTCGTCGATGACTGGATCGATGTCGGCGCCGACGAGGCGATGCATTTCGCGCTGCTCGACCGCCGATTGCGGGCGCTGGGCAGCTTTTATGGTGCACTGCCCGCACACGAGGGATTGTGGGATGCGGCACGCGAGACGGCGCATGATCCGCTCGCGCGGCTGGCGGTGGTTCCGATGGTGTTGGAGGCGCGCGGACTGGACGTGACGCCGGCGACGGTCGAGCGGTTTCGCAGCGCGGGAGACGAGACGAGCGCGTGTATTCTGGAGCGGATCGTGCGCGATGAAATCCGGCACGTCGCGGCGGGAACGAGGTGGTTCGAATCGGGCTGTGCCGCGTATCGATTCGCTCCCGAAACGCATTGGCAGATGCTGGTGGCGAAGCACTTTCGCGGGCAGTTGAAGCCGCCCTTCAACGACTCGGCGCGCCACGCTGCCGGTCTGACGCGGGATTATTACGCGCCCCTTGCCGATTTATAACAATATAAGTCAGTAATTCGCCCCGTTCACGGCAGGGCGGGGAACCGGTCGGAACACGAATGGAGCGGATGCCTCTCGTCGCAGCCGCACAAACGGGTCGCCGGGGAATAATGAGCACGATTTCGACTTCTTCAAACGCGGACTGGCGCGGGCGGTTCCGGTCCTTTTTCACGACACGCGATTTCATCCTTCACGACGGGCGCGATCTCAAGCGCTTCAGCGTTCGCGGCAAGACTCAGGCGGCGCTCGCGACGGTGCTCGCGGTGACGCTGAGCTTTTCGGTCTATGGCGTGGCGCAGGCGGGCATGTCGGCGGCGACCGCGGCCGGGCTGGGCGATCCGATGTCGCCCGAGGCGCGCGTCGCCGCGCTCAAGGCCGAACTGGCGGAGGTCAAGGCCGCGGCCAAGGTGCACGTCAGCAAGGTCGAGCAGCGTCAAGCGATGATCGCCGCGTTGCTCGCGGGTGAATCGAGCCCCGACGAGATCGAGACGGCAATGGAGAGCAACGGCGAGCTTGCCGCGCTCTCGCCCGCGCTTCGCGCCAAGCTCGGCCGGATCGAGGAACGGCAGATCGCGCTCGCCGCCCAGGCGCAGCAGGTCGCCGAACTGCGCTACAAGACGGCCGCCGGCAAGCTGCGCAAGCTCGGGCTCGACCCCGCCCGTTTCGCCGCGCCCGCCGAGGGCATGGGCGGGCCCTACGAGCCCGTTGAGGGCAAGGCGGTGACGGCCGAGGCGCGCTCCGACGCGCAATTCCGGTCGCTCTTTCAGACGTGGAAGAAGCTCGATTCGCTCGAGCAGGGGGTGATCTCGATTCCGTCGGTGCACCCGATCAGCGCCGATCTCCACTTTTCCAGCTATTTCGGTGTGCGCAGCGACCCCTTCCGCGGCACGGCGGCGATGCATGCGGGGGTCGATATTCCCGGCGCGAAGGGCACGCCGATCCACGCGACGGCCGACGGCATCGTCGAGCGCGCGGGCCGTGCGGGCGGCTACGGCAATCTCGTCGAGATCGATCACGGCAAGGGGATCGAGACGCGCTACGGGCATCTGTCGAAGATCCTCGTCGAGCCGAACCAGCGCGTGAAACGCGGCCAGGTGATCGCGCTGATGGGATCGACCGGGCGTTCGACCGGCAGCCACCTCCATTACGAGGTCCGCATCGACGGGCGCGCGGTCAATCCGATGCCCTTCCTCCAGACCGCCGACTATCTGACGGCGTTGCAGGACAAGGCGGCGCAGCCGGCGCCGACGACGCTGGCGAGCGTCAAGGAAATCGAGGACTGAGGATCGGTTGCCGTCGGCCCCGCGACGTCTTATCTCGCGGGCATGACGAGCGTTCCGGATATTCAGCTTACCGAGGCCGCCGCGGCGCGCGTCGCCGCGATCGCCGAGCGGCAGGGCAAGCCCGCGGTCCTGCGGCTGTCGGTCGAGGGCGGCGGGTGTTCGGGATTCCAGTATCGCTTCGGGCTTGCCGAGGCGATCGACGATGAGGACGTGAAGGCGATCACCGACGGGGTGACGCTGGTGGTCGATCCGATCAGCCTCGATCTGGTGCGCGGCTCCGCAGTGGATTTCGTCGATTCGCTGGGCGGCGCGGCGTTTCGCGTCGAAAACCCGAACGCGGCGAGCGGCTGCGGCTGCGGCACCAGCTTCGCGGTGTGATGGACGATCGGAATGCTTGCGCGGCGGTCGCAAGGCTTGCGTGCAGCTTGTATTCCCGCGAAAGCGGAAATCCAGGGTTCCGAGCGCCGCCCTCTGTTACTCTGGGCTCCTGCTTTCGCACGAGCACTGCTTCCTGACGGGCGGAAAACTCCGAGGATAACCGCGTGAAGCTCGTCACCTACAACGTCAACGGCATCAAGGCGCGACTACCGCGGTTGCTCGAATATCTCGCGGAGCAGCAGCCCGACATCGTGTGCTTGCAGGAATTGAAATCGAGCGACGAGACGTTCCCCGAAAAGGACCTGCGCGACGCCGGCTACGGCGCGGTGTGGCACGGGCAGAAGGGGTTCAATGGCGTCGCGGTGCTGGCAAAGGGCGCCGATCCGGTCGAGCGGCAGCGTGGGCTGGCGGGCGATCCCGAAGACGCGCACAGCCGGTATCTGGAGGTCGATGTCGACGGGTTGACGGTCGGGTCGATCTACCTGCCCAACGGCAATCCGCAGCCGGGGCCGAAGTTCGACTACAAGCTCAAATGGATCGATCGGCTGCGCGAGCGGGCACTGGCGCTGCTCGCCGAGGAGCGGCCGGCGGTGCTCGCGGGCGACTACAACGTCATCCCCAATGACGACGACACTTTCTCGGTGAGCGCGATGCAGACCGACGCACTGATGCAGCCCGAAAGCCGCGCCGGCTATCGCGCGCTGGTGGCACAGGGCTGGACCGACGCGCTCAGGACGCGGCATCCGGCAGGCGGCGTGTGGACGTTCTGGGATTATCAGGCGGGTGCATGGGCGCGCGATGCGGGATTCCGGATCGACCATCTGCTGCTGAGCCCGCAGGCGGCGGACCGGCTGATCGATGCGGGTGTCGACAAGGAATATCGGGGCCGCGAAAAGGCCAGCGACCATGCGCCGACCTGGGCGATGCTGCGGTAGGCGGGCACTGGGCTCAGTGCGGGGCGATGCCGAGGTCCGCCGGTCCGAAGGCGTGGGGGAGGAGGTCGGAGAGGCGGTGCGTCTCGATCGCGTCGCCGGACATGCCCGCACAATGGATCAGGATATCGCGGCTGCCCATCTGCGCGGCTTCGGTGAGAATCTGACGGCAGCGGCCGCAGGGGCGGACGGGCATGTCGCCGCTGATGCCGTTCTCGCCGATCGTGCCGCCGACCACGCCGATCGCGACCACGTCGGCGAAGCGGCCCCGGGCGTTGGCGGTGGCGAGCGCGACCGTTTCGGCGCAGAGCGAGAGGCCGTAGCTGGCATTCTCGAAATTGGTGCCGGTCACCACGCTCCCGTCGGCGAGCAGCAGCGCGGCGCCGACCGCGAAACGTGAATAGGGGGCGTGGGCGTGCACGGCCGCGTCGCGTGCGGCAGCGATCAGGCGTGCCGGGTCGCTCATGGCGCGACCACGTCCCACGCGACGGGGCCGTCGATCCCGTCGATGCGGCGGATGTCCGATGCCTGCCAGACGCGCCAAGGGCGCGCGGCATAATCAGGAGCGAAGAAGTTGCGTGCGCTCCATATCGGCCGCGCGAAGGATTGCGCGGGATGGTATGTCTCGGCGACGGCTTTCGAGATCTTGAGCAGCATCGGCTCGCCTGTATGCGTTTCGGCGATGCGAAGGAAGGTGGTGAGCGCCGCGATCGCCTGCGAACGATCCGGGTGCTGCGCGCATTCGTCCGAAAAGGCGAGCTCGAGCACCGCGGGCAGCGCATCGCGGCTCCTGGGCACGGTGGTGACGAAGGCGTTCGCCTGCGCGCGCGCGGGGGTGCAGAAGGACCAATGGTGGATCGCGCCGCGGCGAAGCCCCGCCTCGGCCGCCGCCTTCCAGTTCTCGGCGAAGCGCGGATCGCGCAGCGCGCCGTCGGTCGCGCGGATATAGGAGAAATCGGCGCCGCGCGCGGCGACCATGTGCCACGCAATATCGCCTTGCCCGGCGGAGACGTGGAGGCCCTGGATCGGATATTTCTCACGCGAGGGGTGCCAGTGGATCGCCCTCGTCCACAGGAAAATCGCCCCGATTGCCAACACGACCACGATCCCGGCCCCCAGCCGGGTTCGGTTCCTCGACACCCGTATTCACCCCCTGATGTGTAGCACGCACAGCAACGTGAACAGCCGCCGTGCCGTATCGAAATCGACCTCGATCTTGCCGTCGAGCCGCTCCTTGAGCAACTCGGCAGCGTCGTTGTGGATCGCGCGGCGGGCCATATCGATCGTTTCGATCTGCTGCGGCGTCGCGGCGCGGATCGCCTGATAATAGGAATCGCAGACCGCGAAATAATCGCGGATCGGGCGCTTGAACCGGCCGAGCGCGAGGATGTGGGTTTCGAGATGGCTGCCGTCTTCGCGGTCGATGCGCAGCGCAAGGCGGCCTTCTTCCACCGCGAGCGTCAGGCGGTAGGGGCCGGCATAGGGATCTTCGTGCCTTTTCGGCGCGAAATGATTGTTTTCGAGCAGATCGTAGATCGCGATGCGGCGTTCCTGCTCGATATCGGCGCTGCGCCACAGGATGGTGCGCTCGTCGAGCGTGATGTCGATGATCCGCGGATCGGCCATTCCCTCGCCTATCGGCGAGCGGGGGCGGGGAATCAATGATCCGGCGTCACGCGCCCCGTTGAACGATGTGCAAGAGCCGCGTCGGATGCTGAAACGCGTTCGGCATGACGGATGGAGGGGAGGTCCACATTATTCACAGCGCCGCCGCTTGTGACGACCACCGATCGGGGTAGAAGGGCGGGATGGCCACCGTCGCTCTCGCTCATCCGTTGCCCGCTGCCGAAGGCACCGCCCTGCCGCAGAACGTAGAGGCGGAGGCGGCGCTGCTGGGCGCGATGATGATCGACAACCGCGTCGCCGACGACGTGCTCGACCGAATCGAGGAGGAGCATTTCTTCGAGCCCGTCCACGGCCGCATCTTCGGCGCGATCCGCACGCTGCGCGCCAGCGACATGCTCGCGACGCCGGTGACGCTGCGACCGATGTTCGAGGCCGACGAGGGGATGAAGGAGCTGGGCGGGCCGGCCTATCTCGCGCAGCTCACCGGATCGGGCGCGGGGCTGATCGGCGCCAAGCAGTTCGCGCAGCAGATCTACGATCTCGCGATGCTGCGCGCGCTCGTATCGGTCGGGCGGACGCTGGTGGATCGCGCGCTGGACACCTCGGAGGAGGTTAATCCGCGCGCGCAGATCGAGGCGGCCGAGGAGGAATTGTTCAAGGTCGCGGCGGATGGCGGCGCATCGAACGCGGTCAAGACCTTCGCGCAGGCGACGACGCTGGCGGTCAAGATGGCGGAGCGCGCGCTCGATTCGGGCGGCAATGTCTCGGGGATCACGACCGGGCTCGATTCGGTCAACGCCAAGATCGGCGGGCTGCACCCGTCGGACCTGCTGATCCTCGCGGGGCGGCCCGGCATGGGCAAGACCTCGCTCGCCACCAACATCGCGTTCAACGCCGCGCGGCGCTGGATGCGCGACAGGGAGGACGGGATCGCTCCCGAGAAATCGGTGGGCGCGAAGGTCGCCTTTTTCAGCCTCGAAATGTCGGCGGATCAGCTTGCGACGCGCATCCTGGCCGAGCAATCGCGGATCAGCTCCGAAGCGCTGCGCATGGGCAAGATCAGCCGCGCGGAGTTCGGGCAGCTCGCGGCGGCGGCGGCGCAGCTCGAGCAACTCCCGCTGTTCATCGACGATACCGCGGGGCTGACCATCGGTGCGCTCCATACGCGGATGCGGCGGCTTCAGCGTCGGCACAATCACGAGATCGGGCTGGTGGTGGTCGATTACCTTCAGCTTCTCCAGGGATCTGGGCGCGGAGGGAACGACAATCGCGTGCAGGAGATTTCGGAGATCAGCCGCGGATTGAAGACGCTCGCCAAGGATTTGAACGTGCCGGTGCTGGCGCTGTCGCAATTGAGCCGCGCGGTCGAGCAGCGCGAGGACAAGCGCCCGCAGCTCTCCGACCTGCGCGAATCGGGCTCGATCGAGCAAGACGCCGACATGGTGCTGTTCGTGTTCCGCGAGGATTATTACGTCGCCGCGAAAGAGCCCAAGCGGCCGACCGAGGGCGACGATGCCAAGATTTTCGAAGATCACGCCAAGTGGGCGACCGACATGGAGCGGGTGTTCGGTCTCGCCGAGCTGATCGTCGCCAAGCAGCGCCACGGCGCCACCGGTAAGGTGACGCTCAAGTTCGAGCCGGAGGTGACGCGGTTCAGTGACCTCGCGGTGAGCGACTACCGCAATTCGACGAGTTATTGAGCGGCTTTCCTCCCCTTACAGGGAAGGATGAGCCCTCGCGCGTTCCCTAGAGAAACGGCTCCTCGCCGGGTTTCTCGGGGATGTGGATGCCGCATTCGACCTTTTCCCAGCCACGCCAGCGGCCCGCGCGCGGGTCTTCGCCCGGTTGCACTTTGCTGGTGCAGGGCGCGCAGCCGATCGAGGGGTAGCCGTCGACGACGAGCGGGTGAGATGGCAGGTCGTGGTCGCCGAAATAAGCGGCGATGTCCTGCGGCGACCAACTCGCGAGCGGGTTTATCTTGAGGCGGCCCCCGGCGTCGGTGGTGTCGATCTCGAAGCGGGGCAGGCCGGCGCGGGTGGCAGACTGGAAGCCCTTGCGGCCGGTGAAGCTCGCGTCGAACGCGGCGAGCGCGCGTGCGAGCGGCCTCACCTTGCGGATCTCGCAGCAACCGTCGGGATCGTAGGACCAGCGCAACCCCGTCTCGTCGCGCGCGGCGATCTCTTCCGGGTCGGGCGTCAGGTTGACGAGGTTGAGGCCGAGCCGCTCGACGAGCAGGTCCCGATAGGCCAGCGTTTCGTCGAAATGCTTGCCCGTATCGAGGAACAGCACCGGCAAATCGGGCGCGACCTGTGTAACGAGATGCAGCAGCACCGCCGATTCGGCACCGAACGAGGAGACGATCGCGGCGTTGCCGGCGAGGTTTTCGGCGATCACCGCGGCGAGCATCTCGCGCGTGTCGTTCCCGCGGAAGCGGTTGTTGAGTCGGATCGCGTCCGCCTGGCCGAAGCGCGGGCGCACGTCGATCATGTCCCGGGCGCGCGGCGCGGCGCTAGCCATGGCGCAGTTTCCACACCGGCACGGCGTCGTCGGCGGCGTGTTGGTAAACGAAAGGATAGATATTGAGCAGCTTCTCGACCGTCGCGGGATCGAGCGGCGCATCGGGCGCGAAGCTGTCGAAGCCGCAGCGGCGCATGAAGAGCAGTTCATCGACCAGAACATCGCCGGTCGCCTTGATCTCCCCGCCATAGCCCGATTCGCGCAGGATGCGCGCCGAGGAATAGCCGCGCCCGTCGCGGAAGCGCGGGAAATCGATCTCGACCAGCCGGACGCGATCGAGCACGGGGAGCAGGCGGCGCACGTCGTCGCCCGCCTCGATGCGGACCGAGGCGGAATCGTCCTGATCGAGAAACGAATCGAGCGACACCGCCGGCTCGTCGGCGGGGGTGTCGGTGCGGAAGCGCAGGGCGTCAGCCATGCGCACATTCCTGCTCGTCACCCCAGCGAAAGCTGGAGTCTCCACGACCGGAGAGATGCCAGCTTTCGCCGGCATGACGTTGAAAGGAAAAGGAAGTCAGCTTACCCATAAATCGCCTCCTTGAACGGCTCCATGCCGACGCGGCGGTAGGTGTCGAGGAAGCGTTCCTCGGGCGCGCGCAGCGTGCGGTAGGTCTCGATCGCCTTTTCGACCGCGTCGACCACGCCGTCCTCGTCGAAGCCGGGGCCGGTGATCTTGGCGAGCGTGGTATCCTCCGCGCCCGAGCCGCCGAGCAGAAGCTGGTAGTTCTCGGTGCCTTTCCGATCGACGCCGAGGATGCCGATATGCCCGGCATGGTGGTGCCCGCAGGCGTTGATGCAGCCCGAAATCTTGATCTTCAGCTCGCCCAGATCCCGCTGGCGGTCGAGATCGGCGAAACGCTTCGCGATCTTCTGCGCCACCGGAATCGAGCGCGCATTGGCGAGGCTGCAATAATCGAGGCCGGGGCAGGCGATGATGTCGGTGACGAGATCGAGGTTTACGTCCGCCAGCCCCGCCGCGACCAGCGCCTGCCAGACGGCGTAAAGGTCGGCCTTGCGGACATGCGGCAGGACGACGTTCTGCGCGTGCGTGACGCGCGCCTCGCCGAAGCTGTAGCGCTCGGCGAGATCGGCGACCGCGTCGAGCTGCTCGGCGGTGATGTCGCCGCCGATGCCGCCGATCGCCTTCAGGCTGACATTGACGATCGCATAGCCCGGCGCCTTGTGCCGCGCGATCTGGCGATCGACCCACAAGGCGAAATCGGGGTCCGAACGGTCGATCTCGTCGGAAAGCCCCGTCTCGAACGGCGGCGGCGCGAAATAGGCGGCGATGCGCTCGAACTCGGCGCGCGGCGGATCGCTGCCGAACGTCGCGATATGCGCGAATTCCTCCTCCACCTGGCGCGTGAATTCCTCGACGCCGAGGTCATGGACGAGGATCTTCATGCGCTGCTTGTGGATGTTGTCGCGGCGCGCGTGGCGGTTCCAGACACGCAGGATCGCCTGGCAATAGCTGAACAGCCTGTCGGCCGGGCAGAAGGGGCGGATCAGCTCGGCGATGAAGGGGGTGCGGCCCATGCCGCCGCCGGCATAGACCTCGAAGCCGTCCTCGCCCGCCTCGTTGCGCACGAGGCGCAGACCGACATCGTGCCAGCGGATCGCCGCGCGGTCGCCCGGGGCGGCGGTGAAGGCGAACTTGAACTTGCGCGGCAGGTAGCTGAATTCGGGGTGGAAGGTCGTGAGCTGGCGCAGCAATTCGGCCCAGGGGCGCGGATCGGCGATCTCGTCGTCGGCGGCGCCCGCATAATGATCGGCCGAGATGTTGCGGATGCTCTCGCCCGAGGTCTGGATCGCGTGGAGCTGGACCTTGGCGAAATCGGCCAGGATATCGGGCACCTGCTCGAGCTTGATCCAGTGAAACTGCATGTTCTGGCGCGTGGTGAAATGCGCGTAGCCGCGATCGTAGGTGCGCGCGACATGGCCGAGCATCCGCAACTGATCGGGGCGCAGCGTGCCGTATGGGATCGCGATCCGCAGCATATAGGCGTGGAGCTGGAGGTAGAGGCCGTTCTTCAGCCGCAGCGGCTTGAACTGGTCCTCCGTCATGTGGCCCGCGATGCGGCGCTTCACCTGATCGCGGAATTCCTCGACGCGGGCATCGACGATTTGCTGGTCGTACTGGTCGTAACGGTACATGTCAGATCACCCAGTTGCCGATGGTCGGATCGGCGGGCTTGAGCGTCAGATCCGGGCGCACGGTGGGGCCGAGCGCGCGGATGCGGTGCTTGATATGGCTGGGGCGGGGGCCGTCGGGCGTCGGCTCGGCGTCGATCACGACAGGGCCGTTGACGCGGCGCGCGCCCTCCTCGGCATGGGCGATCGCGTCGCCTTCCTCGCCGACATCGACGGCATGTTCGACATGGATCGACCAGTCGCGACCGGTCCACCAGATGACGGCGCCCGTCTTGAGATCGTTGCCGGTGAGCAGCTTCATGCCACCGACTCCGCGGGCCCCGCGAAAGTAACACTTTCGTGGGAATCCTCCGCGATCCGCGCCCAGCGGGCGAGCTTGTTCTCGGCGTCGGAAAGCTCGACGACCTCGCCGACGACGATGATCGCCGGGCTCTTCACCTTTTCGCGCGCCACCATCGCGCCGAGATCGGCGAGCAAGGTCCTGATCGCGCGATGGCCGTCGAGCGTGCCCTTTTCGAGCACCGCGACGGGCATGTCGGGCGCGACGCCGTCCGCGATCAATTTGTCGGCGATATCGGCGGCGGTCGCGACACCCATGTAGATGACGAGGGTGCGGCCCTGCCCGGCGAGGCCCGACCAGTCCTGATCGGTGAGGCCCTTGCACTGGCCGGCGACGAAGCTGACGGCCGAGCTGTGATCGCGATGGGTGAGGGGGAGCATCGCCTCCGCCGCGCAGCCGAGCGCCGCCGACACGCCGGGGATCACCTCGACGGGCAGCCCCGCGGCGCGCACCGCCTCCACCTCCTCGCCGCCGCGGCCGAAGATGAAGGGGTCGCCGCCCTTCAGCCGCACGACGATCGAGCCGACCTTCACATGCGCGACGATGAGCGCGTTGATCGCTTCCTGCGGCAGCGTGTGGCGCGCGCGTTTCTTGGCGACCGAGATGCGCTGGGCGGAGGCGGGCGCGATGTCAAGGACGCGCGGGTCGATCAGCCCGTCATGGACGACGATATCGGCCGAACGGAGCGCCTCGACGGCGCGCACCGTCAGCAGGCCCGGATCGCCGGGGCCGGCGCCGACCAGAATCACGCGTCCGCGCGCGGTAGGATCGAGAAGACTTGCCATGTGCGCACATCTGACCGCTGCACCGCCGCATCACAATTCAGGGTTGCTTGGGGGCAGGGTAGCGGAGCTTTCGAGGTGGAACCGCCCTGTGAACCCCTTTCGTCATTCCCGCCTTCGCGGGAATGACGAAAGAATGAAGTGCGCGTCACCCCCCGATCGCGCGGTCGTCGAAGAGGCCGAAGGCGAGGGTGGAGGCGTACATCGCGACGGCGCGGTCGCGGTTCATGGTGGAGGCCCATTTGCGCATGTCGAAGGCGGCGTTCTGGAGCGCCATCAGCGTCTGCGCGGCGATCAGCGGATCGATGGCGCGGATGGAGCCGCCGGCGATTCCGTCCGAGATCGTGCCCGCATAGCGGCGCGCGATGCGGTTGGAGCGATCGACCATCGCCTGCCGCACCCTGGGCGGCAAGCCATGGAGCGCGGTGGTGCGCAGGAGCGGGCCGCGTTCGGAAAACTGCACGTCGAGCAAGGTCGCGATCACGCTCGACAGGCGATGCCAATAGCTGCCGCCGCGTTCATCCGCGAGCCGCTGGACGTCGGCGATCGTATCGAAGCTGCGCTTGTAGCAGGCGATGACGAGATCGTCCTTGGCGTCGAGATGGTGGTAGAAACTGCCCTTGGTGACGTTCAATTCGCTCGCGATCCGTTGCACCGAGGCGCCGCGATAGCCGAGTTCGTTGATGAGGCGCGTGGCGGCGCGCAGGAACTGCTCGCGCCCCGGCTCGATCTCGTCATGGTCGAGATCGACGAGATCGGGGGCCCATTGCTCGCCGGGCGCCGCGATGCCGCGCGCGAGCACGTCCATCAGCCGCTCCTCGACGCGGCCATATTGATCGGGCTCGTAGCGGACCAGCCAGACGGGAAGCCAGAAGGTGTTCTCCAGCAGCACGTGCGCGCGGGCGCCGTAAAGATCGTGGCGCGCCTTGTCGGTGTGATCGCCCCACAGGCCGCGGGTCTTGCGGAACACGTCCTGCCAGGCGGCGAGGAGGGGGCCGCGATAGGGCTCTTCCATCGCCCGCAGGTCCGACAGGACGGCGAGCGCCGTTTCCTCGCCCTCCTCGATCCGCGCGAGGCGCTCCATGTTGACCGCCAGGAATTTCGCGACGCGCGCCTCGGGCGTGGGCTCGGCGGCGGCGTCGGCCAGCATCGCCTTCAACGTGTCGAGCGTCCGCTCGAAACAGGCGGCGGCGAGATCGTCCTTGCGCTTGAAATAATAGGTGACGCTGGTGGTGTTCAGCCCGACGCGGCGCGCGACATCGGCGAAGGTCATGCCCTTCGCGCTCTGCTCGTTGATCGCCTCGGCGGCGGCGGCAAGGATCGCGTCGCGCTTCGCGCGGAAGCGCCTGGTGCCGCCTTCGCCGTCGTCGGTCGCGGTTGCCGTCCCTTGCATCGGCCCTGATTATCATCTTCTTTTCGAAGAACCAGTCGTTTTTCTTATTCATGCGCTGCACCGTGTGGAGCGCTTTACCGAATATCGGGTATGGTCTAGATCGTTCGGAACCAGATTCTCGGGAGATCGCGGCCATGGATTTCACGCTCACCGATCGCGAAACCTGTTGGCGCGACCGTGTGAAGGATTTCATCGATCGCGAGATCCGGCCGCGCCAGGGCGAGCATGACGCCGAGGCGCGCGACGGCGAGCGCTGGAAGGTGATTTCCGTCATCGAGGAGGTGAAGGCGAAGGCGAAGGCCGCGGGGCTGTGGAACTTCTTCATGCCGCCGCGATCGGGCCGCGCGCATGTCGATGAGCGCTTCGCCTTCGAGGGCGAACAGCTCACCAATCTCGAATATGCGTTATGCGCGGAGGAGATGGGCAAGATCGGCTGGGCGAGCGAGTGCTTCAACTGCTCGGCGCCCGATACCGGCAACATGGAGGTGCTCCATCGCTACGGCACGCATGCGCAGAAGGAACGATGGCTGCGGCCGCTGATGAACGGCGAGATCCGATCGGCCTTCCTGATGACCGAGCCGGCGGTGGCATCGTCGGACGCGACCAACATCCAGACGTCGATGGTGCGCGACGGCGACCATTATGTCGTCAACGGGCGGAAATGGTGGTCGAGCGGGGTCGGCGATCCGCGCTGCAAGGTCGCGATCCTGATGGGGAAGACCGACCCCGAGGCGAGCCGGCACGCCCAGCAATCGATGATGATCCTCGACAT
>CAZXFY010000017.1:0-60663 GCA_964639855.1 uncultured Stakelama sp.
ATCGTACCCTGATGGGTGGCCGGGTGGGGGAGAGGGCCGGCGCCGAACCGTTTCAGTATAGCTGAAACAGAGGTCCAGCGCGCCGTCAGGCGCGTGATGCCGCGTCGGCCTTGCGTTTTTCCGGCGCCTTGCGCGGCGGTTCGGGCGGGTAGAAGGCGATGATGCTGTCGCCCGGCGCGATCACCGGCCGCGCATCGGTCGAGAAGACGCGCAGGTTCTTCTCCTCGTCGATCACGGCGACCGGTTCGGCGGCCTCGGGAAGCTGTTCGCGGAACTGATCGTAGCCGAATTTCTCGGTGATCCTGGTGCGGCTGAAGGTCCAGCCCGCGGCGATCCGCTGTTCGAGCGCGTCGATCGGCGCGCCGCTCGGCAGCAGCACGCGCGCGCGGCCATGGCTCGGGCGCTCCTCGTCATGCCCCGTCTGCGAGAGGCGATCGACGCCGATTTCGGGCGCGAGATCGCTGCACACCAGCGCATTGTACGAATCGTTGTCGGTCGCGGCGATCACCTGCTGGAACTGCCCCATGTCGAGTTCGTCCTCGTTCGCCTCGTCGAGCACGTCGCCGCGATGCACGTCGAGGTCCTTCTTGCGCGCGGCGCGCAACGCGAACTTGCTCGTGTCGGCGATCGTCACCGGAATATCATATTGCCGCAGCGCGGCGCCGAAGGCGGTCGTCCAGCCGTTCGCGCCGACGAGCAGCACGCCCAGCCCCTTGCCCTTGTCGATGCCCAGTCGCTGCGCGAGCCACGACGCGGTGAGGCTGTGCGCGAAGATCGTCACGATCACCACCGCGAAGCCCAGCGACTGGAGTTCGCGCGCGCCGATGAAACCGTAATCGGCGAGCCGGAGCGAGAACAGTCCCGTGACCGCGACGGCGACGATACCGCGCGGCGCGATCCAGGCGACGAACAGCCGCTCGCGCCACGGCACTTTCGAGAAGGCGAGGCTCGCGAGCACCGTCGCCGGCCGGATCACGAACAGCAGCAGCACCAGGAAGAGGATGAAGCGCACACGGAAATGCGCGATCACCTGATAATCGAGCGTCGCCGAAAGAATGATGAACACGCCCGAGATGAGGAGGACGGCGAGATCCTCCTTGAACCGCTTGAGCGCGGCGCTCGAATACATCGGCCGGTTGGCCATCACCACGCCCATCACGGTGACGGTGATGAGCCCCGTCTCGTGCTTGATGACGTCGGCGAGCACGAAACCGCTGATGACGATGACGAGCAGCACCGGCGCCTTGAGGAATTCGGGCACGTAGCCGCGCGGGAAGAGCGTGGTGACCGCGAAGCCCAGCGCGACCCCGATCCCGATCGCGATCGCCGCCGCGGCGGCGATGTCGAAGCCGATCGCCATCGCGTCGCGCGAGACGCCGGCATAGGTGATGTAGCCGTAGATCGCCGCGCCCAGCAGCGCGCCGATCGGATCGTTGACGATGCCTTCCCATTTCAGGATGTCGCGCGTCCGCGCGGGCACGCGCAAGGTGCGCAGCATCGGCCCGATCACCGTCGGCCCCGTCACCACCATGATCCCCCCGAACAAGGCGGAGATGCCGAGCGGCAGGCCGGCGGCATAATGCGAGGCGAGCGTGCCGAGCACCGCCCCCAGCGGGACGCCGATCACCACCAGCCGCAGCACCGCCGGGCCGGCATGGCGCAGATCGCGGAAGTTCAGGCTGAGGCCCGCGGCGAACAGGATCACCGCGACCGCGAGCTTGATGACCGGTTCCTGCAGCGCGCCGAAATCGCGCTCCGGGTCGATGATGCCGAATACCGGCCCGGCGAGAATGCCGGCGATCAGCATCAGCGCGATCGCCGGCTTTCCGGTACGCCAGGCGACCCATTGCGCGCCCACACCGAGCAGGCCGATCAGCACGATCTTCACCATCAGCGATTCGGGCAAAGGAATCTCCTGCATGTATCTGGGCCGGGGTTCAGCAACCGCGCATGCGCATCACCCGTTCCGGCCGATCGCGCCACTGATAGCGATTTCGTTGCCGGACTGGGAGCGAAACGATGACGGCAACGGAGCAACCGATCGCTCTTCCGCGTGCGTGACTCGCATAGCCTCGCCGAGCCGGGACGGCGCCCGACAGGTGTGGCTTTCATGCAACATTACGCAGGAATGTCGTTCGTGCGGAAGCGCATGGGCACGAGAAATTCCGCTCCCATTCCTGTCCTGCGTCGATCAGCCGGAGGTCGATCTTTTCGGCCGCCGTGTCGCGGTGAGCCGTGGCATCGCCCGAAAAGCCGGGGTGCGGCACATCCGCGCCGCCGCGCCTGCGTGCGATGATCTCGTTGAACTTCCTCGCTCTTCTTCGCGCTCACGCGGGCCCTCTTCCGGCACGTGAAGCAAGCGCCGCATGCTTGCGTTGCCGCGCGATGAGTGCTCAGGTGCTCACCCGCCAGGGGATCTAGGAGGATAAGAATGACTTGGAAGTACGCAGCCGGCGCGGGCGCAATCGCCTGCCTGCTTACCTCGACGGCGGCATTCGCGGCCGACGCCACCCGGTCGAGCGCCGCCCTTCCCGCCGCGAGCGCGCAGAAGGTCATGACGGCGCCGACGGACGGGCTTCGCACGTCGTCCAAGCTGAAGAAGAAGAGCCATGCGCTCGGCGGCCCCGGAGCGATCGTCGGCGGCGTGCTCGCAGCGGCGATCGTCGCCGGCGGCGTGCTCATCGCGATCGACGACGATGACGAGCCGGATAGCGCCGGCTGAACGCACTCGGCATTGCCGCCCGGTCGCGGCAATCCACAAATCGATTATCGTGGCGGCAGCGCGGCGGCCCTGGAGTCGCCGCGCTGCCACACGCGTACGTAATCGACCGCCATGCTTGCCGGAAACGCGCGGTCGTCGATTCCCTTCTCGCCTCCCCAACCGCCGACCGCGACGTTGAGGATCAGATATTCGGGTCTGTCGAACGGCCAGGTCGCGGGATCGCCCTTCCCGTCATTGTCGAAGCGCATATAGGCGCGCCCGTCGACGCCGATCAGGATGCGCTCGGGGCTCCAGTCCAACTGATAGGCGTGAAAGGCGGTGCAGGCGTCAGGGACCGTTTTCTGCGCCCCCACCTGCGTTCCCATGACATGATTGTAGGCCTTGGTGTGGATCGTGCCGTGGACGACGCCCTCGTCCCAGCCGACATGCTCCATGATGTCGATCTCACCCTGCGCGGGCCACCCCGCCGAATCGTCCGCGCCGAGCATCCAGATCGCGGGCCAGATGCCGCGCCCACAGGCGAGCTTCGCGCGCACCTCGATAAAGGCGTGCGTCCATTGTACGAGCCCGCGAGTCAGTAGCCGTGCCGATGTATAATGTTGTCCGCCATAGTCGCTCGCGTGGCCGAGTGACTCGCGGCGTGCGGTGATGAGCAGATGCCCGTCCTCGACACGCGCATTTTCGGGCCGGTTCGCGGCGTAATATTGTTTCTCGTCGTTGAACCAGCCCGCTTTGTTCCAGGCGGTGTCATAGGCCCATCGGGCGGGATCGGGCAGGCCGGGCGCGTCGAACTCGTCGGCCCAGTCGGGCGTGCGGTCGGGCGGCGCCATCGGCAGGTCGACGGCGGCGTTGCGGGCAGCGAGGGATTTGGGCGCGTCCTGCGCCGGGGCGCTCGCGGCGAGGGCGATCCCCGCCATCGCCGCGAGCAGCCGGATCACTTGGGCGCCAGCACCATGAGCATCTGGCGGCCTTCCATCCGCGGGTGCGCCTCGATCTTGGCGATCTCGGCGGTTTCCTCGGCGACGCGCTGGAGCACGGCCATGCCGAGCTGCCCGCGCGACATCTCGCGGCCGCGAAAGCGCATCGTGACCTTCACCTTGTCGCCATCCTCGATGAACTCGTGGACCTTCTTCATCTTGGTCTCATAGTCGTGATCATCGATGTTGGGACGCATCTTGATCTCTTTGATGTCCTGCGTCTTCTGCGTCTTGCGCGCCTGGTTGGCCTTTTTCTGCGCTTCGTACTTGAACTTGCCGACATCGAGGAACTTGGCGACCGGCGGATCGGCGTTGGGCGAGACCTCGACGAGGTCGAGCCCGACCTCGGCTGCCTGCTCGATCGCCTCGCGCGTGTACATCACGCCCAGATTCTCGCCCTCGTGATCGATCACGCGGACCTTCTGGCTCTGGATGAATTCGTTGTAGCGCGGGCCATTCATCGGCGGGGGCGCCATCGGGCGCCGCATGGGGGGTCGTATAGTGCAATCTCCTGTGTCTACCGTAGATATCCAATGTAAGGGCGAGAAGGCTTCAAGGGAAGCTCAGTCGAGCGCGTCGAGCCGAATCGACACGCCGCGCAGCAGCAGCGCCGAAACCTCGTCGCGCGCCTCGAACTCCTCGACGTCGCGATAGATGCCGTCGGCGGGGTCGCGATGGACGCGAATCGTCTTTCGGATGGCATCGACCACCCAATAGTCGCGGATGCCGTGCGTGGCGTAGAGCGGCGCCTTGACCTTGAGATCGTAGGACAGCGAGCTGTCGGCGACCTCGATCGTCAGCAGCAGGTCCGGGCCGCGCATCCGGCGCGTCATCGAGCCGCTCGGGAGCACGACGAGGTCGGGTTCCACCAAGGTGGTTTCGGACAGCGTGATCGACGGCTCGGGATACAACCAGGCCGACTCGGGAAGAACCCGCACGAGCGCCCGATTCAGCCGCGCCTTCATCATCTCGTGCCAATCCGCCTTCGCCGCCGCCATCGGCACGATCTCCCCCTCGATCAGCTCGATATTCTCGTTTTCGGCGAACACGCCCGCTTCCGTCAGCGCATAGACCTCGTCGACGCTAAGACGCGCCGGAATCAGGCCTTTGCGAATGTTCTGGAACACGGTCATCCCTTATCCTAGCACAAATCCGGCGGCGTTGCTTCCCCCGCCAGCCTCGCGACCGCCTCGTCGAGCGCGAGCACCTGCTGCCCCTGGCTGCCGAGGACGCGCAGCGCGACGGTGCCTTCCTCCGCCTCGCGCTTGCCGACGACGAGCAGGTTGGGCACCTTGGCGAGGCTGTGCTCGCGCACCTTGTAGTTGATCTTCTCGTTGCGAAGATCGGTCTCGACGCGCAACCCCGCCGCCCTGAGCTTCTCGGCGACCTCATTGGCATAATCGTCGGCGTCCGACACGATCGTCGCCACCACCGCCTGCACCGGCGCGAGCCAGAGCGGCAGCCTGCCCGCATAATGCTCGATGAGGATGCCGATGAAGCGCTCGTAGCTGCCGAAGATCGCGCGGTGGAGCATGATCGGCCGGTGCCGCTCGCCGTCCTCGCCGACATAGGACGCGTCGAGCCGTTCGGGCAGCACCCGGTCCGACTGGATCGTGCCCACCTGCCAGACGCGGCCGATCGCGTCGGTGAGGTGCCATTCGAGCTTGGGCGCGTAGAAGGCGCCTTCGCCGGGCAGCTCGCCCCAGCCATATTCCTCCGTCGCGAAGCCCGCCTTCTTCACCGCGTCGCGCAGCTCGGCCTCGGCGATGTCCCACACCGCGTCGCTGCCGAAGCGCTTTTCGGGGCGCAGCGCGAGCTTGATCGCATAAGTGAAGCCGAAATCCTTGTAGATCCGGTCCGAAAGCTCGCAGAAGGCGCGCACTTCCTCTACGATCTGCTCCTCGGTGCAGAAGATGTGCGCGTCGTCCTGCGTGAACTGGCGCACGCGCATCAGCCCGTGGAGCGCGCCGTGCGGCTCGTTCCTGTGGCAGCAGCCATTCTCGTAGAGGCGCAGCGGCAGGTCGCGATAGCTCTTGATGCCCTGCTTGAAGACCAGGACATGCGCCGGGCAGTTCATCGGCTTCAGCGCCATCCATTCGGCGGCGTCGGAGACCAGCGGGCCTTCATCCTCGGTGTTGGGCACCTCGTCGGGGATGACGAACATGTTCTCGCGATATTTGCCCCAATGACCGGATTGCTCCCACTGGCGCGCGTCCATCACCTGCGGCGTCTTGACCTCCCGATAGCCCGCGGCGTCGATCGCGCGGCGCATATAGGCCTCCAGCTCGCGCCAGATGATGTAGCCGTTGGGATGCCAGAAGACCGACCCGTGCGCTTCCGCCTGGAGGTGAAACAGGTCCATCTCCTGCCCCAGCTTGCGGTGGTCGCGCTTGGCCGCCTCCTCCAGCCGGTGGAGGTGCGCGTCGAGCTGCTTCCTGTTGAGCCAGCCGGTGCCGTAGATGCGGCTCAGCATCGCGTTCTTCTGGTCGCCGCGCCAATAGGCGCCCGACACGCGCGTCAGCTTGAACGCCTGCGGATCGAGCTTGCCCGTGGAGGCGAGGTGCGGCCCGCGGCACATATCGAGCCAGTCGTCGCCCGACCAATAGACGGTCAGTTCCTCACCCTCGGGAAGCTCGGCCGCCCATTCGGCCTTGAAGGTCTCGCCCTGCTGCCTCCACCGGCCGATGAGCTGCTCGCGCGACCACACTTCGCGGCGCAGCGGCTTGTCCGCCTTGATGATGCGCCGCATCTCCTCCTCGATTCGCGGCAAATCCTCCTCGGTGAAGGGGCCGTGATCGGCGGGCGGGGCGAAATCGTAGTAGAAACCGTCCTCGGTCGCCGGGCCGAAGGTGATCTGCGTGCCGGGAAACAGATTCTGCACCGCCTCGGCGAGCACATGCGCATAATCGTGCCGCGCGAGTTCGAGCGCGTCCGCCTCGTCGCGCGCGGTGATGAGCGCGAGATCGGTGTCGCGCTCGAACGGGCGCATGATGTCGCGCACCTCGCCGTCGATCCGCGCCGCGATCGCGGCCTTGGCCAGCCCCGGCCCGATCGCCGCGGCGACGTCCGCCGGGGTGGTCCCCGGAGCCACCTCACGGACGGAACCGTCGGGCAGCGTGATTCGGAACATCTCGGACACGAAAAGCACTTTCGTCTGGAGGGTGGAACGCCGGCGCTTATGCCGTCGCCGCCCCTATTTAGGCAAGGCGGGGCGCATGTGCGAGCGCCGGGCCTTGCCGCCGCGGATCGGGGGGATAGGATATGCCGACAAGGAGCCGTGCCATGATCCGTTCCGTCTTGTGTCTGTCCGCCTTCGCGCTCGCCGGATGCGCGACGATCGCGAGCACCGTCGGCGAAAGCTGGAGCGCGGCGCTGGTCGGCGCGCAGGAAGTGCCTGGGCCGGGCGATCCCGACGGCACGGGCACGGTGCGCCTCACCGCCGATTCGGCGACCGACACGATCTGCACCACGCTCGAGGTGCGCGGCATCACGCGGCCGACCGCCGCGCACGTCCACAAGGGCGCGCTCGGTGTCGCCGGACCGCCGGTGCTGACGCTCACGCCGCCGGTGTCCGGGCGCTCGAAGGAATGCCTCGATGTCGACAAGGCGCTCGCCGCGGCGATCATCGCCGATCCGGCGGGCTATTACGTCAACGTCCACACCGCCGATTATCCGAAAGGTGCGATCCGCGGGCAGCTCGCCGCGGCGCAATAGCGCCATCGCTCGAACGGCTCGGCCATCCCCGGCTTTGGTCGGAATGAGGAGTCTCCAGCCATTCACGCGTTCTTCGTGAGCGAAGTCTTGCGGTCGAGGCGCTCGTTTTCGGGCTGCCCGCGATCGAGCGTGTCGCCCGGCCGCCGCGCATCGCCGCTCTCCTGATGTTCGGTCGAGAGGTTGGACCGCGGTTGCGTTTCGGTCGGCGGCGCCTTCCCGCCGTGCTTGTGCGGCTCGGTCGAGAGGTTGGGCCGGGCTTGCGTGGTGGTGCGGCCGGTATCGCTGCGTTCGGTCATCGCGGCTCTCCTTCATGCGCGACAACCGTGGGCGCGACACGAGGTTCCGGGAGGCTCGGGCGCGTTCCTGCGAAAACGAGACCTTTACAAGACCATCATTCCCGCGATGGCTGGAATCCAGGCTGCAGGCAATCCGGCCAATTTCCCGGCCTATGCTTCTGCGGAAGCGCCCCACGCGAAAAGAGGGGCCGACATTGCTGTCGACCCCTCCTTGTCGCCGGACCTCGATGCGCCGGCCAGCCCCGAAGGGCAGCCGCGCGAAACGAAATCGGCGGCATGCTCCATCCGTGCCGGTGACGGCACCGGATGTCGCAGGGCGGTCACCGGGGCCGGTTGCCTGCTTCCCGAAGGAAGCCGCATTTCCGGCCTCGGCGGCCTCGCGTCGTCTTTCCGGCCGAAGCCGGTCCGACGCCGCGTCGGTCGCGTCCGGTATCGAGCATACGCCTGCCCGGTTGAGGAAGCGCGGCTCTGCCGGTCACGGCCCGCATCGCTGTTGCCCGAAGGCATCGGCGATACGTTTGGATGCGTCCTTCGTCTTGCTCCCGTCCCATCGTTTTCACGATGATCCGAAGACGCCACGACGACCTTCATCCGGTTGGATCGATGCGCGGTTTCCTTGCGGCACCAACACATGGTTCCATCCATAAGCTTTTCGATTTCTTCCCGATTTCTCGCGTCGATCTCGTCTGCTTACGGGGAGCATGCTGTCATGGCTTTCGAGTCGCGCCAAGCACGGAAACGCGCCTTCAGGCTGTGGATAACGTGGATATCGTGCATAGCCGGCAACGAAAATTTCGCGGCGCGAAAATCCTGTTGCCCTCACCTCGCGCGCGCGCATGCAACCCGATCGGCAGTGCGGGCGTTACGCTTTCGTATCGAGCCCTATTATGGCACGTTTCCCGAAAAACGGTGCGGCGCCGTTTCGCCGCCTTGCGGAACGAGGAGGCTCCCATGAAAGCCCATTGGATCGCGCTCGGCGCGGTAACGCTCCTGTCGCTCGGCGCCTGCGCCGATCGCTACGGCTATGACGATTATTACGGCCCGGGCTATTACAACCAGGCACCGGCGGGAAGCTGGGACGCCTATCGCTATTATCGTAACGACCCGCGCTACCAGCCGCACGTGCTGTCACGCAACGACCGCATCTATCGCGGTTCGGACGGGCGCTATTACTGCAAGCGCGACGACGGCACGACCGGGCTGATCGTCGGCGCCTTGGGCGGCGGCGTGCTCGGCAACATCATCGCGCCCGGCGGCTCGGAGCTGCTCGGCACGTTGCTCGGCGCCGGCGCAGGCGCGGCGATCGGGCGGGAGATCGATCGCGGAGATGTGCAATGCCGATAACGCGCAACGCCTCGGCCCGCTACGAAGGGTTGGGCAAGGGCGGCAAGGGCCATGTCTCGACCGGATCGGGCGTGCTTTCCGACCAGCCTTACGGCTTCACCACGCGATTCGAGGACGCGCCCGGCACCAACCCCGAGGAACTGATCGCCGCCGCGCACGCCGCCTGCTTCACGATGGCGCTGAGCTTCGCGTTGGCGCGCGAAGGGTTCGAGGCGGGAACGCTTGAGACGCGCGCGAAGGTATCGCTCGACAAGCAGGGCGACGGCTTCGCGATCACGCGATCCGATCTGACGCTCGAGGCGACGGTCGAGGGGATCGACGAGGCGCGCTTCGGCGAGATCGCGCGCACGGCGAAGGAGGGCTGCCCCGTCTCCAAGCTGCTCAATGCGGATATTTCGCTCGATTACAAGTTGAACGCAAGTTGAACGAGCAATTCAATTTGCTTTACGGGTAGTGAACGGCACGTATTCTTCGGTTCACGCAACATGGTCTATAGTCCACACGTTGTTATCTTGTAACGACGAACAGGAGTTGGACCATGCGTATCCCGATCCTTGCCGCAGCCGCTGCCGCGGTCGCGTTCACCGCCGTTCCCGCCGCCGCGCAGGATTCGCGGCGCGAGGTGCAGCGCGAATATCGCCATGAGGTGCGCGATGCGCAGCGCGACTATCGCCGCGACCTGCGCCACGCCGATTCGCGCAAGGACGTGCGCAAGGCCCGGCGCGAATATCGCAAGGAAATCCGCGAGGCGCGCCGCGACCGACGCAAGGACCTGCGCGACTGGCGCCGCTATCGCCGCTACGACTGGAACCGGCGCGAGCCTGGTTACAGCCACTATTACGCCGACCGTTATTATCGCGACGGCCGCTATTACCGGCCGCGCCGGCTGACCCGCGCCGACCGCATCTATCGCGGTCGGGACAACCGCTATTATTGCCGCCGGTCGGACGGCACGACCGGGCTGATTGTCGGCGGGCTTGCGGGCGGCGTGCTCGGCAGCCTGGTCACGCAGGGCGATTCGCAGCTTCTTGGCGCGCTGATCGGCGCGGGCGCGGGCGCGCTGCTGGGCAACGAGATCGACCGCGGCGAGGTCGTCTGCCGGTAAGAGCGTTTCCCCGCAATGATAGGAGGTCCGGTGTCCGCCGGGCCTCCTTTTTGTCAGATGAAGCCGCCGCCGAGGAACAGGCGAAGGGCGCAGATCGCGATCACGATCAGGTTGAAGTTGCGCCCGCTGTTGCGCGACGAGAGCACGCCCAGCCCGAACCCGATGATCGCGATCACGATCACGCCCCAGTTCATCCAGCCGAGCAGCGGCACGAAGGCGGGGATGGCGAGCACCAGCGCGACGATCCCGACGAGGAAGGAAAGGATGTTGAGCATGGCCTATCCTGCGCCGGGCCGACCGCGCAGGCAAGCGGGCAGTGCGTAGCGCATCAACCGAGTCTCAACCTTTCCGCGCGATTCACCGTCTTTTCGCCGAACAGGGGTAAGGCCGTGCCGCGTCCGCCGATCGTTGCCATGCTCGCCTTGCCGCTCGCGCTCGGCGCCTGCGGCACCGGTGCGCCCATGGCCGATGCGCCCGACGCGATCCCCGCGCTCGATCCGGCGCTCGCCGCTGCGCTTGCCGAGCCGCTGATGGTCGATCCCGATCTCGGCAGCCAGGCGAATGACGACGCACTCCGGCCGCCGCCGCGGCCGCTTTCGGGCGCCATCCCGCCGATCGACATCGCCCCGATCGACTTACCCGAGCTACATCTCGCCAAGGCGCCGCCGCCCGAAAAAGCCTGCCCCGCCTGCACGGCCGCGAAGGAGGCGCTGACGCTCGGCGCGCTCGCCGCCGCGCAGAAGGATGCGGCGACACGAAGCTGCGCCAGGAAAATCGGCTATTCGGCACGCTGGGCGGCGCGGCTTCCCAAGGGAGTCCCGCTTTTCCCCGACGCGCGCGTTCGGGAGGCGGCGGGTTCCGATGCCGACACCTGTTCGTTGCGTGCCGTCCGCTACATGACCGCCGCCCCCGTCGATCGCGTAATCGATTTCTATTTCACCCACGCCCGCAAGGCCGGCTATTCGGCCGACCATCAGGCCGACGGTGATGCGCATGCGCTCACCGGCACGCACAATGGTGGCGCCTATACCGTAATTGTCCGTCCGCGCGATGACGGCGGCAGCGAGGTCGCGCTCGTCGTCGACACGCGCGGCTGATCGCGACGGTTCTCAAGCGCGCCAAGCTGCGCTAACGGGCGACGATGCCAGCGTTGCTCCTCGTCATGCTCGGCGGCGCGGTCGGCGCCGGCGCGCGCCATCTCGTCGGCCGCTGGGCGCTCCATGCGCTCGGCCCCGGCTATCCATGGGGCATCCTGACGGTGAATGTCGTCGGCGGCTTTCTGATGGGCGTGCTCGCGGGCGCGTTGATGCGCCAGTCGGTGAGCCACGAGCATCTGCGATTGTTCATCGCGGTTGGCGTGCTCGGCGGATTCACGACCTTCTCGTCCTTCTCGCTCGACGTGGTGACGATGATCGAGCGCGGCGCCTGGGGCGCGGCGCTGGGCTATGTGCTCGTCTCGGTGATCGCCTCGGTGGCGGCGCTGATGGGTGGACTCGCGCTGACGCGGGTGCTGGCATGAGCGACGCCGTCCGCCAGTTCACTGTCGGCACGGACGATGACGGTATCCGTCTCGACCGCTGGTTCAAGCGGCACATGGAAAGCGTGCCCTTCACGACCGTCGCCAAATGGGCGCGGACGGGGCAGCTCCGGCTCGACGGCAACCGCGCCGCGCCCGGCGACCGGATCGAGGCCGGGCAAGTGATTCGCGTGCCCCCCGCCGAGCCCGCCCGCGCGCCCGCGAAGAAGCGCGATCGCCCGCCGCTCAGCCCCGATCAGGTCACGTTCGCGCAAGCCCTCGTCATCCACAAGGATCCGCAGGCGCTCGTCATCGACAAGCCGCCCGGCCTCGCGACGCAGGGCGGCACCAAGACGACCGCGCATGTCGACGGGCTGCTCGACGCGCTCGCCTTCGAGTGCGAGAGCCGTCCCAAGCTCGTCCACCGGCTCGACAAGGACACGAGCGGCGCGCTGCTCCTCGCGCGCACGAGCCGCGCGGCGGCCTTCTTCGCCAGGAGCTTTTCGGGGCGGACGGCGCGCAAGGTTTATTGGGCGCTGGTCGTCGGCGTGCCGGCGATCGATGACGGCATGATCGACCTGCCGCTCGCCAAGCAGCCGGGGACCGGCGGCGAGAAGATGCACGTCGATGAGGAGAACGGCCAACCGTCGCGCAGCCGCTATCGCGTGATCGAGCGCGCGGGCAACCGCGCCGCCTGGGTCGAGCTTCAGCCCTTCACCGGCCGCACGCACCAGCTTCGCGTCCATATGGCGGCGATCGGCCATCCGATCGTCGGCGACGGCAAATATGGCGGACAGGCGGCGTTCCTCACCGGCGGGGTGAGCCGCAAGATGCACCTCCATGCGCGCCGCCTGCGCATCGATCATCCCGACGGCGGCCGGATCGACGTGACGGCCGATCTGCCCGAGCATTTCGCCGAAAGCATGAAGCTGCTCGGCTTCGATCCCGCGCTCGGCGACACGGCGGCGCTCGACGATGCGCCTCCGCCCACGCGCGCGGTGCAGAAGGCGAAAGCTAGGGCGCACGCCAAGCAGGTCCGCAAAAGCCGCCGCGGCGAGCGCGGGCGGCGGCGCGGCGCATGAACCGGCTCGCGCTCTTCGATTGCGACGGGACACTCGTCGACAGCCAGGCCAATATCTGCCGCGCGATGGAGGAGGCGTTCGCCGCGCACCGTCTCGACGCGCCCGAGCGCGCCGCGATCCGGCGGATCGTCGGGCTGAGCCTGGTCGAGGCGATCGCCGTCCTGCTGCCGGACGGCGAGGGCGCGTTCCACCGGCTGCTCGCGGACACCTACAAGGACGTGTTCCTCAAGCTGCGCACCGGCGGCGCGCTCGCCGACGAGCCGCTGTTCGACGGCGTGGCCGACGCGATCGATGCGCTGGAGGCGCAAGGCTGGCTGTTCGGCGTCGCCACCGGCAAATCCGACCGCGGCCTCGCGCACATCCTCGAGCGCCACGGCCTCACGAGGCGCTTCGTGACGCTCCAGACCGCCGACCGCCACCCCTCCAAGCCGCACCCGTCTATGGTCGAGGCCGCCATTGTCGAGGCGGGCGCCGCGCCCGAAACGACGGTGGTGATCGGGGACACGCGCTACGACATGGCGATGGCGCGCGCCGCGAACGCGCGCGCGGTCGGCGTCGCCTGGGGCTATCACGCGCGCGAGGAACTCACCGCCGCGGGCGCGCACGCCATCGCCGAGACCGCGCACCACCTGCCGCTTTGTCTGGAGGCCGCATGACCGAGCCGGTTTCCGACGCCACCGCGCGCAACCGCTATTTCGCGATGACGGCGGCGCGCATCGCGGGCGCGATCGGCGCGGTGTTCGGCGTGGTGCTGCTCGGGCGCGCGGACGACATGGCGGGCAAGCTGCTGGGCGTCGCGATCGTCCTCGCCGCGCTCTACATGATCGCGACCGTCCCGCGCGCGCTCGCCCGCCGCTGGCGCACCCCGCCCGAGCCGTGAAGCGCTTCTGGAAAGAGGTGTCGGTCTGCGACGGCGGGATCCGTCTCGACGGCCGCCCGGTGCGCACCCCAGGCCGCGCGCCGCTCGTGCTGCCCTGCCCGCGCCTTGCCGAAGCGGTCGCCGACGAATGGCGCGGCGTCGAGGAGACGATCGATCCGCGCGCGATGCCGCTCACCGGCCTCGCCAACGCCGCGATCGACCGGATCGCCCCCGACGCGCCCGCCTTCGCCGCCGGCCTCGCGCGCTACGGCGAGAGCGATCTGCTCTGTTACCGCGCCGAAACGCCCGAGCCGCTGGTCGCGCGCCAGCGCGCCGCGTGGGACCCGCTGCTCGATTGGGCGCGCGGCCGCTACGACGTGCATTTCGAGATCGCCGCCGGCGTGATCCACCGGCCGCAGCCCCCGGCGACGATCGCGCGGCTCGCCGAGACCGTGGCGGCGCGCGATCCGTTCGAGCTTGCCGGCCTGTCGCCGATCGTCACCGTCACCGGCTCGCTTGTCGCCGCGCTGGCGCTGCTCGAAGGCGCCGCCGATGCCGGGACGGTGTGGTCGGCTTCTCAGATCGATGAAGCATGGCAGGCCGAGCAATGGGGCGAGGACCCGCTCGCCGCCCGCGCGCGCGAGGCCCACCGCGCCGATTTCGACGCGGGCGCGCGGTTTATGTCGCTATTGAAATAGCGGACGCTACCGCACCAGCTTGCGAATGAACCCGATCAGCCCCGTCTGCCGCGAGCGCTTGAGCCGCTCGGCCTCCAGGATCGTCCGCACCTCGGCGGAGCATTGCTCGACATCGTCGTTGACGAGCACGTAATCATAGCCGTCCCAGTGGCTCACCTCGTTGGCGGCGCGCTGCATCCGCGCCTCGATCACGTCCGCCGGATCGGTCGCGCGCCTGATGAGGCGCTGGTGCAGCTCCTCCATCGAGGGCGGCAGGATGAAGATGCGCACCACGTCGCCGCCCGCGATCTGGAAAAGCTGCTGCGCACCCTGCCAGTCGATGTCGAACAAGACGTCGCGCCCCTCGGCGAGCATCGCCTCGACCGGCCCGCGCGGCGTGCCGTAGCGGTGGCCGAAGACATGCGCCCATTCGAGGAAGGCGCCGTCCGACACCATCTGCCGGAACTGCTCCAGATCGACGAAATGATAATCGCGTCCATCGACCTCGCCGGGCCGGATCGGCCGCGTGGTCGCGGAAACCGAGACGCCGAGCTCGGGATGCGCCTCGAGCAGCTTGCGCGCGATCGTCGATTTCCCCGCGCCCGAGGGCGAGGAAAGCACGAACAGGACGCCACGACGCTTGAAGCCGTGCGGATCGGGCTGGAGCCGGGGTGCCATGCGCGCTAGTGACTCGGGCGATGGGGCTTCGTCAAGCGCGCGCGGCACGATTGGGGGCATGGGGCGGCGCCGTCGCGTGCCTGGCGATCGTCGCGGCCGCCGCGCTCGCGCTTTACGCCGCCGGCCGGTCGCCCATCTGCCCGTGCGGGACGGTGGCGCTGTGGCACGGCGTCGTCCAGTCGGACGAGAACAGCCAGCAACTCTCCGACTGGTATTCGCTCAGCCACGTCATCCACGGCCTGCTTTTCTACGGCGCGACGTGGCTGGTGCTCCGCCGCTGGTCGATCCCGGCGCGGCTCACGATCGCGGTCGCGGTCGAATCGGCGTGGGAGGTGCTGGAGAACTCGCCGATCATCATCGACCGCTACCGCGCCGTGACGATGGCGTGGGGCTATTCGGGCGATTCGATCCTCAATTCGCTGTCGGACATCGGCTGCATGGCGCTGGGCTTCTGGCTCGCGCGCAAGCTGCCCTGGCAAGCGAGCGTCGCGCTCGGCATCGCGCTCGAACTGGTCGCCCTCGTCGCGATCCGCGACAACCTGACGCTCAACGTGCTGATGCTGGTCTGGCCGATCGACGCGATTCGCGTCTGGCAGGCGGGGTGAGCCTGCCGCGCCCGATCACCGCCCCACCATCTTCTCCGGCCGCACCACGCGGTCGAAGGTCGCTTCATCGACGAGCCCCAGCTCGAGCCCCGCCTCCTTGAGCGTCTGCCCCGTCTGGTGCGCATGCTTGGCGATTCTGGCGGCGTTGTCGTAGCCGATCTCGGGGGCGAGCGCCGTCACCAGCATCAGCGAGCGATCGACGAGTTCCTTGATCTGCTGCTCATTGGCTTCGATCCCGTCCACGCAGCGCTCCGCGAAGTTGGTCATCGCCGTCGCCAGCAGATGAATCGAGCGCAGCACGTTCGCGCCGATCAGCGGCATGAAGACGTTCAGCTCGAACTGGCCCTGCATCCCGCCGATCGTGACCGCCTGGTTGTTGCCGATCACCTGCGCCGCCACCATCGTCAGCGATTCGCATTGGGTGGGGTTGACCTTGCCCGGCATGATCGAGCTGCCCGGCTCGTTCGCGGGCAGCGACAGCTCGCCCAGCCCCGAGCGCGGGCCGGAGCCGAGATAGCGGATGTCGTTGCCGATCTTGTTGAGCGCGACCGCGAGCGTGTTGAGCGCGCCCGAGAAGAAAACCAGCCCGTCCTTGGCGGCGAGCTGCTCGAACTTGTTGGGGGCGGGCTCGAACGCGGTGCCTGCGATGTCGGAGATCGCCGCCGCCATGTCCCCGGCCCAGCCTTCGGGCGCGTTGAGGCCGGTGCCGACCGCGGTACCGCCGATCGCGAGCTTGCGGAGATTGCCGTTCAGCGCGCCCTCGATCCGCGCCTTGCAGCTGATGAGCTGCGCGGCATAGCCGGAAAATTCCTGGCCGAGCGTGAGCGGGGTCGCGTCTTGCGTATGCGTGCGGCCGATCTTGACGATGTGGTCCCACGCTTTCGCCTTGGCCTCCAGCGCGCCTTCGAGGCGGTCGAGCGCGGGGGCGAGCGCGTCACGCGTCGCGAGCAATGCGGCGACGTGGAGCGCGGTCGGGAAGCTGTCGTTCGACGACTGGCTCATATTGACGTGATCGTTGGGGTGGACCGGCGATTTGCCGCCGCGCGTGCCCGCCAGCATCTCGTTGGCGCGGCTCGCGATCACCTCGTTGACGTTCATGTTGGTCTGGGTGCCGCTGCCCGTCTGCCAGATGACGAGCGGGAACTGGTCGTCCAGCTTGCCCGCGATCACCTCTCCGGCGGCGGCCTCGATGGCGTCCGCGATCTTCGGATCAAGCCCGTGCTTGCGGTTCACCCGCGCGGCCGCCTGCTTCACGATCGCCTGCGCATGGACGATGCTGATCGGCATGCGCTCGGTGGCGCCGAAGGGGAAATTCTCGATCGAGCGCTGCGTCTGCGCGCCCCAATAAGCGTTGGCTGGAACCTCGATCGCGCCGATCGAATCGGTTTCGGTGCGGGTGTTGGTCACGAATCCTCCGTCATGCTGAACTCGTTTCAGCATCCAATGTGCAGGTAACGACGGCGTCGTTAGAGGAGAAATGGATCCTGAAACAAGTTCAGGATGACGACGCCTGGCGCTACCGCGCCGCCGACGTCATTTCTTCCGCTTGAAATCCACCGAAACGACATTCGATCCGTCCTCGATCGGCTCGGCGACCGGCCCGTCATTCTCGGCCTCGTCGACGACCGCGTCCTCCTCGACCTCCTGCGCCTGGAAACGCAGCTCGAAATTGACCGCGGGATCGTGGAATCCGGTGATCGCCGAATAGGGGATGACGAGCTTGGAGGGCACCTGGTTGAAGCTCAGCCCCACCGAAAAGCGCTCCTCGTCCACCGCCAGATCCCAGAACCGGTTCTGGAGCACGATCGTCATCTCGTCGGGAAAGCGCTCGATCAGCCGCTTGGGAATGTCGACCCCGGACGCCTGCGTTTTGAAGGTGATGTAGAAATGGTGCTCGCCCGGCAGCGTGCCGCCATTGCCGGCGACCGAACTGAGCACCCGGCCGACGACCGCGCGTAGCGCCTCCTGCACGATCTCGTCGTAGGGAATCAGGCTGTCGGGCAGTCCGTCTGTCATGTGCTTTGCCTAGCGCGGTTTGACCCCCGGTCAAGATTTCCCGACATTGCATCGCCCGTTCGCTGCGTTATGGGGCAGCCATGCGCACCGCGACCATCGTCCGCAAGACAAGCGAGACCTCGATCGACGTGACCGTCAACCTCGACGGCACGGGCCGCTATTCGGTGTCCACCGGGATCGGCTTCTTCGACCATATGCTGGAGCAGCTCTCGCGCCATTCGCTGATCGATCTCGACGTGAAGACGGTGGGCGATCTGCATATCGATCAGCATCATACAGTGGAGGACACCGGCATCGCGGTGGGCGAGGCGATCGCCGAGGCGCTGGCCGACAAACGCGGCATCCGCCGTTACGGCGACGCGCTCTCGCCGATGGACGAGACGCTGACGCGCGTCGCGCTCGATATCTCGGGGCGGCCGTATCTGGTGTGGAAGTGCGCGTTTTCGCAAAAACGACTCGGCGAGATGGACACCGAGATGTTCGAGCATTTCTTCCACAGCTTCGCGCAGGCCGCGGGGCTGACGCTCCATGTCGAGATGCTCCACGGCAAGAACAACCACCATATCATCGAGGCGGCGTTCAAGGGGCTGGCACGCAGCCTGCGCATCGCGGTCGAGATTGATCCGCGCAAGGCCGACGCGGTGCCGAGCACCAAGGGGATGCTGTGATCAAGCCGTCATGCCGGCGAAAGCCGGCATCTCTTCGGTATTGGGAAACTCCAGCTTTCGCTGGAGTGACGGCATGAATCGTGTCGCACTGATCGATTACGGCGCCGGGAATCTCCATTCGGTCGCCAATGCGCTGAAGGCGGCGGGCGCGACCGGGCTGTCGATCACCGCCGACCCCGACATGGTGGCGCGGGCCGAGCGGATCGTGCTGCCGGGGGTGGGCGCGTTCGGGGCGTGTGCCGCGGCGTTGCGCGCCATTCCCGGGATGGTCGAAGCGCTCGACCGCCGCGTGCGCGGCGAGGGCGCGCCGTTCCTCGGCGTGTGCGTCGGGATGCAGTTGATGGCGGATAGCGGCGAGGAGCGAGGGCACCACGAAGGGCTCGGCTGGATTGCGGGGACGGTGCGCGCGCTGCACCCCGCTGATCCTGCCGCCAAGGTGCCGCACATGGGCTGGAACGACGTGACGCCGGTGGCCGATCACCCGCTGATCGTGCCGGGCGAGGCCTATTTCCTCCATGGCTACGCCTTCGAGGGCGAGAACGTGCTGGCGGTGAGCGATCATGGCGGACCGATCACCGCCGCGATCGGGCGCGACACCATGCTCGGCGTGCAGTTCCACCCCGAGAAGAGCCAGCGCTACGGGATCGCGTTGTTGGAAAGGTTTTTGGCATGGCGGCCCTAAGCGTCACCCCAGCGAAAGCTGGGGTCTCCCTGTCGGTGAAAGACCCCAGCTTTCGCTGGGGTGACGGATACTGACATGGGCTTGATCGTCTTTCCCGCGATCGACCTCAAGGGCGGCAAGGTGGTGCGGCTGGCCGAAGGGGATATGGATCGGGCGACCGTCTATGGCGACGATCCGGCGGCGCAGGCGCTCGCGTTCGCGGAGGCCGGGGCGGGCCATCTGCACGTCGTCGATCTCGACGGGGCGTTCGCGGGCGGGTCGGTCAACGGCGAGATCGTGTCGCGGATCGTCGAGGCGTTTCCGGGCCATGTCCAGCTCGGCGGCGGCATCCGGTCGCGCGAGGCGATCGGGCGGTGGTTCAGTCTCGGCGTCGCGCGCGTCGTGATCGGGACGGCGGCGCTCAAGGATCCCGCGCTGGTGAGGGGCGCGGCGCGCGACTTTCCCGGCGGAATCGTCGTTGCGGTCGATGCGCGCGACGGCATGGTCGCGACCGAGGGCTGGGCGGACGTATCCGACGTGTCGGCGATCGATATGGCCCACCGCTTCGAGGATGCGGGCGTCGCGAGCCTGCTCTTCACCGATGTCGGCCGCGACGGGCTGCTCAAGGGCGTCAATATCGACGCCACCGTCGATCTCGCCCGCGCCACCGACCTGCCGGTGATCGCGTCTGGCGGTGTGGCGGGAATTTCGGACATCCACATGCTCGCGATCCATGCGCAAGACGGGATCGAGGGCGTGATTACGGGGCGGGCGCTTTACGATGGGCGGCTCGACCTGGCGGCGGCGCTGAGCGTGGCGGGGGCGGCGTGACCGTCCGCGCGCGTGTCATTCCCTGCCTCGACGTCGCTAACGGCCGTGTCGTCAAGGGCGTCAATTTCGTTGATCTGAAGGATGCGGGAGATCCGGTCGAGCAGGCGCGGGCCTATGATGCGGCGGGGGCGGACGAACTGTGCTTCCTCGACATCACCGCGAGCCACGAGGCGCGCGGCACGCTGATCGACGTCGTGCGGCGCACGGCCGAGGTCTGCTTCATGCCGCTCACCGTCGGCGGCGGGGTGCGCAGCGCGGAGGATGCGCGCGCGCTGCTGCTCGCGGGGGCCGACAAGGTGGCGGTCAATTCCGCCGCGGTCGCACGGCCCGAGGTCGTCGCCGAGATCGCCGAACGCTTCGGCAGTCAATGCTGCGTGGCCAGCGTCGATGCGCGCCGTGTGGGCGAGCGATGGGAGGTCTTCACCCATGGCGGCCGCCGCGCCACGGGCATCGACGCCGTGGCGCACGCGCTGCGCCTCGCCGAACTGGGCGCAGGCGAATTGCTCGTCACCTCGATGGATCGGGACGGCACCCGCGACGGCTACGATCTCGATCTCACCCGCACCATCGCCGATCAGGTTTCGGTGCCGGTGATCGCGAGCGGCGGCGTCGGCGGCCTCGCCGATCTGGTCGCCGGCATCCGCGACGGCCACGCAACCGCAGTGCTCGCCGCATCAATCTTCCATTTCGGCGAGGCCAGCATCGCCGACGCTCATGCTGCGCTCGCGGTGGCGGGTATTCCGGTGCGGACGCCGGTTTGACCGTGAAAGCCGGTGCTCCTGCTTTCGCAGGAGCACCGCTTCAGAGCACCGCCGCCACGAGTTGCCGAAAGGCATCCGCGCGGTGGCTGATGGCGTGCTTGGCGGCCGGATCCATTTCGCCGAAGGTTTGCATGCCGCCGTCGGGCACGAACACCGGATCGTAGCCGAAGCCCCGGTCCCCGCGCGGCGGCCAGGTGAGCGTGCCGTCCACCCGGCCCTCGAACCATTCGACATGCCCGTCGGGCCAGGCGAGCGCGAGCGCGCAGACGAAATGCGCGTTGCGGCTGGCATTGGGGCCTTTGGTGCCGAGGTTCATCTCGACGCGGCGCATCGCCTCGTTGAAGTCGCGCTCTTCTCCCCGCTCCGGTCGGCCCCCATCGGCGCCTTGCGCCGACGTGGCCCCGTAGCCGACCTCCGCCCAGCGCGCCGAGAAGATGCCCGGCTCCCCGTCCAGCGCCTCGACGCACAGGCCGCTGTCGTCGGCGAGCGCGGGGAGGCCCGACAGGTCCGCCGCCTGCCGCGCCTTCAACTCGGCGTTGGCGACGAAAGTGGTGCCCGTCTCCTCGGGCTCGGGCAGGCCGAGCGCGCCGGCCGAGACCGGCTCGATGCCGTGCGGGCCGAGCAGTTCGGCGATCTCGCGCACCTTGCCTTCGTTGTGGCTGGCGATGACGAGGCGGCCCGGCGCGAGCTTGCGGATCGCCTGCGGCTCCCTGCCTTCGCCGCTCATGCCGCGACCGCCTTTTCCTGCGCGGCGAAAATCTCGCCGCAACCGATCCGCGCGAGCCTGAGCAATCTCAACAGCCCCTCCTCGTCATAGGTCGCCTTTTCGGCGGTCGCCTGCGCCTCGGCGATATGGCCGTTCTCCAGCAGCACGAAATTGGCGTCGGCGTCCGCCGCCGAATCCTCGCCATAATCGAGATCGAGCACGGGCGTCCCCTGATAGATGCCGCAACTGACCGCAGCGACCTTCTGCCGGATCGGGTCCGCCTCCAGCTTGCCGTCGCGCAGCAGCCCGTCGACCGCGAGCCGCAGCGCCACCCAGGCGCCGGAAATCGCCGCGGTGCGCGTGCCGCCATCGGCCTGGAGCACGTCGCAATCGAGCGTGATCTGGCGTTCGCCGAGCGCCGCCAGGTCGGTGACGGCGCGCAAGGACCGGCCGATCAGCCGCTGGATTTCCTGCGTGCGCCCCGATTGCTTGCCGCGCGCCGCCTCGCGCGCGCCGCGGGTGTGCGTGGCGCGGGGCAGCATGCCGTATTCGGCCGTCACCCAGCCCTCGCCCTTGCCCCGCAGCCAGGGCGGCAGCCGCTCCTCGACGCTCGCGGTGACGAGCACGCGCGTGTCGCCGAAGCCGATCAGCACCGATCCTTCCGCGTGGCGGGTGAAGTGCGGTTCGATCGTCACGGGTCGCATCTGGTCGGGCGCGCGGCCGGAGGGGCGCATGCGGGTCTCCTTCTGGTGTCTCGTCTGCCACCTAGACGTGCCGGACCCGACACGCCAGTCTCACGCGTTGAGAACGCATGAAAAGCCATAGGAGGATCAAATGCGTTCGATAGTGACGATCATGGCCGCGGCCACGGCGCTCGCCGGATGCGCGGCGGACGGCGCGACGGGGACGGACGCGGAAACGCCGCCGCCGATCGAAACCGCCTCGATCACCTACGAGACGCATCCGTGCTTCGGCATGTGCCCGGTCTATTCGGTGACGGTGACGCCGGAGGGCAAGGGCACGTTCACCGGCACGCGCCACACCGCGGTGACGGGCGAGCGCAGCTTCACGCTGACGCGCGCGGCCTATCGCACCTTCGCGGATGCGCTCGCGCCCTGGCGGCCGGAGAGCGGCGAGGTGCGCTACGAAATGGGATCGGAGACATGCGGCGCCTCGATCACCGATCAGCCCGGCGTCGATGTCACCTGGACGGACCGGGCGCGCGCGCGCCGGCACCTCTATTTCTATTATGGCTGCGCGCACGACAATCAGGCGATCGCCGACGCGCTGCGCTCGGCCCCCGAGGCGCTGCCGATCGCCGACCTGATCGGGAAACGGTGAGGCGCTTGCGCTTTTATCGAACGCGGCCAGCCCCTAGATGAGCGGCATGTCCGTATCGCCCATTGCCGAGCTCAATGATCGCGCGCGCGACGTCTTCAGGACGGTCGTGGAAGCGTATCTCGATTCGGGCGCGCCGGTGGGTTCGCGCACCATCTCGCGCATGTCGGGGCTGAACCTGTCGCCCGCCTCGATCCGCAACGTGATGCAGGATCTGGAGGAACTGGGCCTGCTCGCCGCGCCGCATACCAGCGCGGGGCGGATGCCCACCGACAGCGGGCTGCGCCTGTTCGTCGACGGCATGATGCAGGCGCTCGAGCCGTCGGCGGAGGAGCGCGCCGCGATCGAGGCGCGGATCGATCGCCACGGCGGCCCGATCGAGGAGGCGCTCGCGGCGACCACGGCGGCGCTTTCGGGCCTCTCGGCCTGTGCGGGGCTCGTGTTCGTGCCCAAGCGCGAGCTGGTGCTGCGCCAGATCGCCTTCGTGCCGCTCTCGCCCGATCAGGCGATGGCGGTGATCGTCAGCGACGACGGCTCGGTCGAGAACCGCGTGGTCGATCTGCCGCCGGGGATCGGCCCCGCGGCGCTCGTCCAGGCGGGCAATTACATGAGCGCGATGCTCGCCGGGCTGACGCTCGGCGAGGCGCGGGCGCGGATCGAGCGCGAGATCGCCGCCGGGCGCGCCGCGATCGACGATGCGGCGCGGGCGCTGATCGAGCGCGGGCTCGCGATGTGGAGCGAGGATGGCGAGCGCCGCCCGGTGCTGATCGTGCGCGGGCAGGGGCGGCTGATCGACGCCGTCGCGGCCGCGGATCTGGAGCGGGTGCGCGATCTGCTCGACGATCTCGACGGCAAGCAGGAGATCGCCCGCCTGCTCGACAGCGCGCGCGAGGGCGATGCGACGCGCATTTTCATTGGGGCCGAAAACCAGCTCTTCGCGTTGTCGGGCTCGTCGGTGATCGCGAAGCCCTTCCACGGCTCGGACGGCCGCGTGGTCGGTGTAGTCGGCGTGATCGGCCCGACGCGGTTGAACTATGCGCGGGTTGTGCCAATGGTGGATTTCACCGCTGCGACGCTCGCGCGTTTGATGACGTAACGGTGCCGGCCCGCTCCCCCACCCGGCCACCCATGGAATACCGGCGTTGGGTGGTCGGGTGGGGGAGGGCCGGCACTGCAACAGGCAAAGAGTAAAACATGATCGAAGAAGAAAAGACCCAGGCGGCCGAAGCCGAGGACCTGCGCGAGGAAACCGCCGAGGAGGCACCCGAGGTTGCCGAGCATGACCGCGTCGCCGAACTCGAAAAGGATCTGGCCGACGCGAAGCAGGCCGCGCTCTACGCGCAGGCCGAGGTGCAGAACGTCCGCCGCCGCGCCGAGAAGGAGGCGAGCGACGCGCGGGCTTATGCCGCGACCGGCTTCGCGCGCGACATCCTTTCGGTGTCGGACAATCTGACCCGCGGGCTCGCCGCGATCCCCGAGGAGCTGCGCACCGACGAGCGGATGAAGGGCCTGGTCGCCGGGATCGAGGCGACCGCGCGCGAGCTCGAATCGGTGTTCCAGCGCCACGGCATCAGCAAGATCACCGCGATGGGCGAGACGCTCGACCCCAACCGCCATCAGGCCATGTTCGAGGTGGAGACCGCCGATGCGGCGCCGGGCACGATCGTGCAGGAAGTGCAGACCGGCTACATGATCCGCGACCGCCTGCTGCGCCCGGCGCTGGTCGGGGTGGCCAAGAAGGCGGAGTGATGATGCTCCTGTGAAAGCAGGAGCCCACGATTACATGCCTCGCCGCGCGTGACTCTGGGTTCCCGCTTTCGCGGGAACACACGGGCCCTCACAGCATCTGCCGCTCGGTCTCGTTGCGGTGCTTTTTCAGGTATTTCATGAACGGCGTGCCGCCGGTGCCGACCTTTGGATCGTTGCCGGCGCCCGTCGGGGCCTGGTTGGCGATATAGGTCGCGGCGAAGCGCAGGTGCATCGTGCGGAACTCGGCGACCGCCTGGATCGCCTCGTTGAATGCGTCCTTGAGCGCGCCGCCGGTGTCGCGCGCGAAGGCGCGCAGCGTGCTCGCCGCCGCGAGGTCGTCGATGAAGGCGCGGTGGCGGGGCAGGCGGTAGCGGTGCAGGTCCTCCAGGAACGCGCGCAGTTCGTCGCGCTCGTGGGTGACGCCGAACAAGGCGTCCATCGCAGGCACGATCGAGCTTTGCGAACCCGTCTGCCCGCGCATCGCGATCGGCTGGTCGGCGAAGCGGTTGACGCCCTCATAGACCATGCCCTCGGGGATCGCCGGATTGTCCTTCCAGCCGTTCAGATAGGGGCGGATGCGCGTGAAGTAGAAAGCGGGGTCGCACCGCTCGGTCATGCGGTCGAAGATGCCGCAGATCGCGCGCCACACCATCGCCAGATCGTGGAGCATCGCCTCGGCTGCGAGCGCGTCGCGCGCCTCGGCCGCGCGCGCCAGATCGACCGCGAGGTCCAGCGCCGGCCCCGCCGCCGCCTCGATCGCGACATGGGTGAGCACGAAGCCGGCTTCGTCCGATCCGCCCGCGAAATGCTGATGCATCGCGAGATTCTCGAACACGATCGGCCCGGCCTTGTCGATGCGCACCCAATTGTCGAGCACATAGCCCGCATAGTTCATCACCGGCGGCACGCCGAGCGTGTCCGCGATGCCGACGAACGGCACCGCGAGGTTGACCGGCAGCCGGTGCGACGGGGCGCCCTCGCCCCACACATAGGCTTGCGTCAGGAACGAATAGCGCACCATCGCGACGATCAATTCGGCCTCCCTCGCTTGCGCGAGGAATGACTCCATGTCGGGCACCGGCAACTTGTCGAGCCAGTGGCGCACGCGCCCGGTGGTGAGCAGATCGGGCAGGATCGCGCCCGCCGCCTCGATCTCGGCGAAATCGGGCGGGAGCGCCACCTCGTCGATCTCGCGCTGCGACAGGAAACCGCGTTCGGACGAGAGGCCGTAATCGGCAAGGTCGTGGAGCACCGGCCGGTTGATCTGGGTGGTTGTCATAAAATTGCTCTATCGCCTCGGCACGACCGCTGCCAAGCCGTGCGTCAGGCCGACTCGCCCATGCGGCGAGCCGCGTCCCATTCGGCGCGGACGTCGGGATCGGTGTCGTCCGGCCGGGCGTCTGCATCGAGTCGCGCGGGGGCGAGCCGCGCCAGCGCCCACACCGCCGCGCCGCGCACGACGGCCGCGGAATCGTCGAGCAATGCCGCCGCCGAATCGGCGAGCGCCGGATCGCGGCTGTTCCCCGCCGCGATCAGCGCGTTGCGCACCATCCGGTCGCGCCCGATCCGCTTGATCGGGGAGCCGGAGAAGACCTGCCGGAAACCCGCATCGTCGAGCGCGAGCAGGTCGGCGAGGCGCGGCGCCGTCAGCTCGGCGCGCGGGGCGAAGGCGAGGTTGGCGCGGGCGGCGTCGGCGAACTTGTTCCACGGGCAGACCGCCAGGCAATCGTCGCAGCCGTAGATGCGGTTGCCGATGCCGGCGCGCAATTCGGCCGGAATCGGGCCTTTGTGCTCGATCGTGAGATAGGAGATGCAGCGCCGCGCATCGAGCTGATAGGGCGCCGGGAAGGCATTGGTGGGGCAGGCGCGCTGGCAGGCGTCGCACGAGCCGCAGGTGTCGCGGCCGGGCGCGTCGGGGGTGAGATCGAGCGTCGTGTAGATCGCGCCGAGGAACAGCCAGCTTCCGTGCTCGCGGCTGACCAGGTTGGTGTGCTTGCCCTGCCAGCCGAGCCCGGCGGCGGCGGCGAGCGGCTTTTCCATCACGGGCGCGGTATCGACGAAAACCTTCAGGCCTGGCCCGGACCCCGATCCGGGCTCGGTGCCGGGCGCCTCCGCCGCCACCCATCGCGCAATCGCCTTCAATTTGCGCTTCACCAGATCGTGATAGTCGCTGCCCTGCGCATAGACCGAGATGCGGCCGATATCGCCCGCTTGTGCCAAAGCGAGCGGGTCCGTGGCGGGCGCGTAGCTCATGCCGAGCGCGATCACGCTGCGCACCTCGGGCCACAGCCCCTGCGGCGAGGCGCGATGGTGCGCGCGCTCCTCCATCCAGATCATGCTGCCGTGCCGCCCCTCGCCCAGCCATTGCCGCAGCCGATCGCCCGCCGCGGGCGCAGCATCGGCGCGCGCGATCCCGCACGCTGCGAATCCCTCGGCGCGGGCCTCGTCTTTCAGGCGCTCTTCGAACGGCTTGTCTTCGGCCATGCGCAGCCGCTACCACGGCGCGACGACGAAAAGCAGCCCGTTCGCACACGCGAACGGCCAGATGGGGGTCGCATGACCGATGATCCGGCGCTCAGCGCCACCGGACTCGTCAAGAAATTCGGCGGGCGGCGTGTCGTCGACGGGGTCGATATCGCGGTGCCGCGCGGTTCGGTCTATGGCGTGCTCGGCCCGAACGGCGCGGGCAAGACGACGCTGCTCAGGATGCTGCTCGGCATCATCGAGCCCGACGAGGGAAGCCGCGTGCTGCTCGGCTGCCGCCGCCCGCGCGAGGCGAGCGACCGCGTCGGCTATCTCCCCGAGGAGCGCGGCCTCTATCCGGCCATGAAAGCGGCCGAGGCGGTCGCCTTCATGGGCGCGCTCAGGGGGCTCGATTGGAAAACCGGCCGCAAGCGTGCGCGCGAAATGCTCGCCGATGCCGGGCTTCCCGACGCCGCGGACGAGAAGATCCGCAAGCTCTCCAAGGGCATGGCGCAGCTCGTCCAGTTGCTCGGCTCGGTCGTCCACCGCCCCGAATTGCTCGTGCTCGACGAGCCGTTCTCGGGCCTTGATCCGGTCAATCAGGAGAAACTCGAAAAGCTGATCCTCGCCGAGCGGGATCGGGGCGCGACGATCCTCTTTTCCACCCACGTCATGGCGCACGCCGAACGGCTGTGCGACCGGCTGACGATCATCGCGCGCGGCAAGCGCCGGTTCGAAGGGACGGTCGGCGAGGCGCGCGGGATGCTGCCCTTGCGCGTCCACTATACGCCGCACCATGCGGGCGCCGGGCTGGCCGCCTTGCTCCCGCGCGATGCCGAGCACGAGGACGACGGCTGGGGCTTCACCATGCCGGACGAGGGGGTCGAGGCGCTGCTCGCCCGCCTGATCGATGCCGGGCACGGCATTTCGGGGCTCTCGATCGAGCGGCCCAGCCTGCACGACGCCTTCGTGCGCATCGTCGGCCGCGAGGCGCTGGAGGAAGCGGCATGAAACGCAACGTTCGCCAGACGCTCACCATTGCGCGGCGCGATTTTCTCGCGACCGTGTTCACGCCCACGTTCCTCATCTTCCTGCTCGCGCCGCTGATCATGGCCTCGTTCGGTGCGATCGGCGGCCTGGGTGCGGCGACGATGGCCGACAGCTCGGCCGACCGTACGCGGATCGTCGCGATCGTGCCGGCCGAGGTCGCACCCGTCGTGGCGCGCGTGGACGCGAAGCTGCGCACCGTTTTCCGCGAGCATGAGGCGCCGCCCGAATTGCGGATCGACGCACCCGGCGACGATCCTGCCGCGCAGGCGCGCGCACTGTTCGACAGCAAGAAGATCGAGACTTCCGCGGTGCTCTACGGGCCGCTCGACCATCCGGCGATCCTCTACGGCCCGCAAGGCGAGCGCACTGCCGATTACATGGCCGAACTCGCCGAACAGACGCTTCGTGCCGATGCGGCGGGCGGAACGGCGCTCAGCACCCCGACCAGGGAGCTGGTGGCGCGCGAGACAACCTCGGTCTCCGGCCAGCATCAGGCGGCCTTCTTCACCGTCTTCGGCATCTTCCTGCTGACGGTGCTGCTCGCGGGCCAGGCGGTCGGCACGATGGCCGAGGAGCGCTCGAACAAGGTGATCGAGGTGCTCGCCGCCGCGGTGCCGCTCGAATCGGTATTCGTCGGCAAGCTGATCGGCATGTTCGGCGTCGCGATCGTGTTCGTCGCCTTCTGGGGCACGATCGCCGCACAGATCGGCAGCTTCCTGCCGGCCGAGGCGGTGCAGGCGTTCAGCGACGTGGGGCCGGCGGTGGGCTTTCCCGTGTTCCTGCTCCTGTTCTTCGCCTATTTCACGATGGCGTACATGCTCTTGGGCGCGGTGTTCCTCGGCGTCGGCGCACAAGCCTCGACGATCCGCGAGATCCAGATGCTCTCGCTGCCGATCACGATCCTTCAGGTCGCCATGTTCGGCTGGGCCTCGGCCGCCGCGTCGAACCCGGGGACGTGGGTCGCGACAGCGGCGGAGATCTTCCCGCTCTCCTCGCCCTTCGCGATGGCGGCGCATGCGGCCAATTACCCGCAGCTCTGGCCGCATTTCATCGCGCTCGCGTGGCAATTGCTGTGGGTGTCGATCGTGATCTGGCTCAGCGCCGGCTGGTTCCGCCGCGGCGTGCTGCAATCGGGCGGCGGCAGACGGTCACTCTTCAAGAGCCGCGCCGCCGGGCGCGTCGCCGAGGCAGCCGGTCAGCTCCCGACGCCATAGCTATTGACATTAGTGTCAATTAACGGTGTGCTCCCCCGAAAGGAGAGGCAGCATGGCGACTCTGGCCGAGGAGCAACGCGCGACGGTCGATCCGCTCGACGTCAGCCGCCCCGAGCTTTACCGCGACGACACCTGGCACGAGCCGTTCCGCACGCTGCGCGCCACCTCGCCGATCCACTATACGCCGGAATCGGATTACGGCCCCTATTGGTCGATTTCGACTTACAAGCCGATCGTCCATGTCGAATCGCTGCCGGAGATTTTCTCGTCGGAGGTCGGCGGGATCACGCTGGCCGATTTCCTGCCCGAATCGGACGTGAAGATGCCGATGTTCATCGCGCGCGACCGGCCCGTCCACACCGCGCAGCGCCGCACCGTCGCGCCCGCCTTCACGCCCTCGGAAATGGTGCGCATGTCCGACGACATCCGCCGTCGCACCGCCGAGGTGCTCGATTCACTCCCTTGGGGCGAGGAATTCGACTGGGTCGACAAGGTCTCGATCGAGCTGACGACGCAGATGCTCGCCATCCTGTTCGATTTTCCGTGGGAGGAGCGGCGCAAGCTCACCTTCTGGTCCGACTGGGCGGGCGATATCGAGCTCGTCAAGAACGAGGCGCTGCGCCAGCAGCGGCTCGAGCACATGTTCGAATGCGGCGCCTATTTCCAGAATCTGTGGAACCAGAAAATCGGCAAGGAGCCGACGCCCGATCTCATCTCGATGATGATCCATTCGGACGCGATGGCGCATATGGATCAGTACGAGTTCATCGGGAACCTCATCCTGCTCATCGTCGGCGGCAACGATACGACGCGCAACTCGATGTCGGCGATGGCGTACGGCCTCGATCGATTCCCCGACGAGCGCGCGAAGTTGGAGGCCTATCCCTCGCTCATCCCCAATGCGACGCAGGAGATCGTCCGCTGGCAGACCCCGCTCGCCCACATGCGCCGCACGGCGACGCAGGATTACGAGCTGGAGGGGCAGACGATCCGCGAGGGCGACAAGCTCGCGCTCTGGTACATCTCCGCCAATCGCGACGAGACCATGTTCGAGGACCCCGACAGGATCATCGTCGATCGCCCCAATGCGCGGCGGCATCTGGCGTTCGGCCACGGCATCCACCGCTGCGTCGGCGCGCGGCTGGCGGAACTCCAGATTTCGACGCTGCTGGAGGAAATGGCGAAGCGCCGGATGCGCGTGAACGTGGTGGGCGCGCCGACGCGCGTCTCGGCCTGCTTCGTCCACGGCTATCGCAAGCTGCCGGTCGAGATCAGCCGCTACTGACGATCGCGGCGAGTCGCCTTCCCTGCGGCTCGGGGGTCGGGCGGGGCCTGCGGTGAAGGTCAGGTAATTGCAACTGATTCGCATATGCATAAACGCGGGTTCGGGGTGGATTCGCGCCGCTGCCTGTGCTTTAGCGCGCGCGACTCCCTTACCTCAGCGCGAAGGACGTGCACGCCCATGAACATCCATGAATATCAGGCCAAGGAGCTGCTCGCGAAGTTCGGCGTCCCCGTCCCGGCAGGCTATCCCGCGATGAGCGTCGAAGAAGCGGTCGAGGCGTCGAAGAAGCTCCCCGGGCCGCTTTATGTGGTGAAGGCGCAGATCCATGCCGGCGGCCGCGGCAAGGGCAAGTTCAAGGAGCTTGGTCCCGACGCCAAGGGCGGCGTCCGCCTCGCACGCACCGAGGACGAGGTCCGCCACGCCGCGACCGAGATGCTCGGCAACACGCTGGTGACGGTGCAGACGGGCGAAGCGGGCAAGCAGGTCAACCGCCTCTACGTCACCGACGGCGTCGACATCGCGAAGGAATTCTACCTCGCCGTCCTCGTCGATCGCGCCACGGGCCGCGTCGCCTTCGTCGTCTCGACCGAGGGCGGGATGGATATCGAAACGGTCGCGCACGACACGCCGGAGAAAATCCACACCTTCGACGTCGATCCCGCAACCGGCTTCATGCCGCATCATGGCCGCGCGGTCGCGAACGCGCTCGGCCTCACCGGCGACCTCGCCAAGCAGGCGCAAAGCCTTGCCGCCAGGGTCTATGACGCCTTCCTCGGCACCGATGCCGCGCAGATCGAGATCAACCCGCTCGCGGTGACGGACGATAACAAGCTGATGGTGCTCGACGCCAAGGTCGGCTTCGATTCGAATGCCGGCTTCCGCCACAAGGACCTGGCCGAGCTGCGCGACGAGAGCGAGGAGGACCCGGCCGAGCTGGAGGCCAGCAAATACGACCTCGCCTATATCAAGCTCGACGGCAATATCGGCTGCATGGTCAACGGTGCCGGCCTCGCCATGGCGACGATGGACATCATCAAGCTGAACGGCGAGTTCCCCGCCAACTTCCTCGACGTCGGCGGCGGCGCCTCGAAGGAGAAGGTGACGGCGGCGTTCAAGATCATCCTGTCCGACCCCTCGGTGAAGGGCATCCTCGTCAACATCTTCGGCGGCATCATGCGCTGCGACATCATCGCGGAGGGCATCGTCGCCGCGGCGAAGGAAGTGAACCTCTCGGTCCCGCTCGTCGTGCGGCTCGAAGGCACCAATGTCGAGCAGGGCAAGGAAATCCTCAGCAATTCCGGCCTCGCCATCGTCCCCGCCAACGATCTGGGCGACGCGGCGAAGAAGATCGTCGCCGAGGTTCGCCAGGCCGCCTAGCCGGCGTCAATCCGACCGCCTCGCGCATCACCCCGTCACCCCGGACTTGTTCCGGGAGCCATGGCGGTATGCTCGCTGGAATCAGCCGGTGGGCATCCGATCAGACGCTGCGCCCGGGCAACCTTGGATGCTGAAACAAGCTCCGCACGACGGTCCTGTCCGGTAGAACGCGCGCCTCCGGCAAGTCACTCGGTCGGCTTCGGCTCAGGCAGAACAGGCGGCGTGTTGTCCATATATCGAAGCCAATTTCGCCACACGGCGTGCGTCCGCTGGTCGGTCAGGGCGATCTCGCACGAAAGGTCCATGACGGTGCGGATCGTGCCCTGCTTCCAGCTTTCGTAAACGGTCGCGCATTCGATCGAACGATAGGCTTCGAAGGCATCCTGCGACGCCTCGATACCGAGCCGCACTGCCGCCTGATCATCGGAATCATATCGGCGCAGCGCGGCCTCGAGATACCGGCCGAGCCGCTCTTTCGACCTCGCCAGCCGACCGGCAGCGCAAGCATTGACCTCGGCCGTGGTCGCGCCTTCGCACGGATCGATGAGCGGAGGGGCGACCGGGGCGGCCAAGCTCAGGAGCAGCGTGACGATCAAGGTATCACTCGCGATTGTTCGGCGATGGACCGAGTCATATCAACCTCGCTCGCCAACAGATACCATCGGCCCCCGTTTCGTTGGCGACGAAAGGCCCGCGACGGTGCCGCTACGGCAGCCGGGCTTTTCGGTGCTCGACTTGCGAAAGCGACGCGAAATCGCCAATGAGGCGCCACATCGCGCCCGAAAGGGCAAGCAACAGATGAGCGGAGGACGCTGCGCATGAAAGTCCTGGTGCCGGTCAAGCGGGTGCTTGACTACAACGTCAAGCCGCGGGTGAAGGCGGACGGGTCGGGCGTCGATCTGGCCAACGTCAAGATGAGCATGAACCCGTTCGACGAGATCGCGGTCGAGGAGGCGATCCGCCTCAAGGAAAAGGGCGTCGTCAACGAGATCGTCGCGGTCTCGATCGGCGAGGCCAAGTGTCAGGAGACGCTGAGGACAGCGCTCGCCATGGGTGCCGACCGGGCTATCCTGGTGCAGACCGACGAGCGCGTCGAGCCGCTCGGTGTCGCGAAGATCCTCGCCAAGATCGTCGAAGAGGAATCGCCCGAGCTGGTGATCCTCGGCAAGCAGGCGATCGACGACGACAACAACCAGACGGGGCAAATGCTCGCCGGCTTGCTCGGCTGGGGCCAGGGCACCTTCGCCTCCAAGGTCGAGATCGCGGATGGCCACGCGAAGGTGACGCGCGAGGTCGATGGCGGGCTCGAGACCGACGATCTCAAGCTGCCCGCGATCGTCACCACCGATCTGCGCTTGAACGAACCGCGCTATGCGTCGCTCCCCAATATCATGAAGGCCAAGTCCAAGCCTTTGGCGCAGAAGACGCCCGCCGATTACGGCGTCGATATCGCGCCGCGGCTCACCGTCACCAACGTCGCGGAACCGCCCAAGCGCACCGCGGGTATCAAGGTGGCCGATGTCGATGAACTGGTCGCGAAGCTGAAGGCGCTGGGCGTCGCTAAGTAACCATATCCCCGTTCGGGCTGAGCTTGTCGAAGCCCGTTCTCGATCCGCCAAACGCCCTTCGACACGCTCAGGGCGAACGGGTGGAGGAAAGAGGTTCTGAAGATATGAAAACGCTGGTTTGGGTCGAGCATGACGGGAAGGCCGTCAAGGATGCCACGCTGTCGGCGGTCACCGCCGCATCGAAGCTGGGCGAGGTGCACTTGCTGGTCGCGGGCGAGGGCGTGGACGGCGTCGCCGCCGAGGCCGCGACGATCGCGGGCGTGGGCAAGGTCCATGTCGCCGACGACCCGGCCTATGCGCATGCACTCGCGGAAAACGTCGCGCCGCTCGTCGCCGAATTGATGGGCGATCACGACGCCTTCGTCGCGCCCGCCACCACCACCGGCAAGAACATCGCCCCGCGCGTCGCCGCGTTGCTCGACGTGATGCAGATCAGCGACATCCTCTCGGTCGAGGGTGCCGACACCTTCACGCGCCCGATCTATGCGGGCAACGCGATCGCGACGGTGAAGACCAGCGACAGCAAGCTGGTGCTCACCGTTCGCACCACCGCCTTCGACAAGGCCGCCGCCGAGGGCGGCTCGGCAACGATCGAGAAGATCGCCGGCACGGGAGACCAGGGCCTCTCCACCTTCGCGGGCGCGGAGATCGCCAAGCTCGACCGGCCCGAGCTGACCAGCGCCAAGGTGATCGTCTCGGGCGGCCGCGCGCTGCAATCGGGCGAGAACTTCCATTCGATCATCGAGCCGCTCGCCGACAAGCTCGGCGCCGCTGTCGGTGCCAGCCGCGCCGCCGTCGATGCGGGCTATGTCCCCAACGACTATCAGGTCGGCCAGACCGGCAAGATCGTCGCGCCGGAGGTCTATATCGCGATCGGCATCTCGGGCGCGATCCAGCACCTCGCGGGGATGAAGGATTCGAAGACCATCATCGCCATCAACAAGGACGAGGATGCCCCGATCTTCCAGGTCGCCGACATCGGCCTCGTCGGCGACCTGTTCAAGGTCGTGCCGGAGCTGACCGAAAAACTGTGACGAAGCGGGCGGGGCGGCACGTCGCCCCGCCGTCTACCAGACCCCCGGGACGAGCCGATAGCGCGTGTGCGCGGCATAATCGGCATAGCCCGCGAGCTCGGCGTGCAGCAGTGCGTCTTCCCAGCGCGTGCGCACGATCAGCACCGCGCCTGCCAATGCAGCCGGTAGCAGCCCCCACCACGAGGCGAGCGCCAGCGGGATGCCGGCGAAGATCATCAGCGCCCCCAGATAGCCGGGGTGGCGGACGAAGGCGTAAGGCCCGGTGGTGACCACCTCCTGGCCGCGCTCGCGCTGGAGCCGCACCCCCGGCTCGAAGAAGCGATTGACCGCCTGCGGCCACGCGCTGAGCGCGATGCCCGCGCCGAGCAGTACATAGCCGATCACCACCACCGCGCCCGGCACGTGCGACCATCCCATCCGCCCCGCGTCGAGCGTCGCCAGCGGAATCTCCGCCACCATCGCCGGCAGCATCGCCGCGAGCAGGATCAGATCCCAGCGCTTGGTGCCCGGCTGGAACCGGCTGCGCGCGCGATAGATCGCCGGATTGACGTGCAACAGGATCAACGCCGACAGGCCATAGGTTACGATCAGGAAGGCGACGAAGACCCACCCCGGCATCCATCGCAGCGTCCCGACCGGCAGAAACACGAGCGCGAGCAACCCCAGCGGCAGCCCGACGGCGTAGGCGATCGCGGCGCTCCGCGACATCGGCTCGGGATCGGTGGTCGTCATGCGTCGCGCCCCTGTCGATCCTCGGGTAAGGACGGCCGCACCCATAGCAACGCGCGCGTCGATTTGCGAAAGGCTTCTCGCGATGACTCTCGACAGACCAGTTGATGCGGTCGCCGATAATCCGACGCGCCTCGATCGCGACGGTGCCGTCCGCCACGCCGGGGCTGCCTCCAGCCTGCTTGATCGGCTCGACAACCTCGCTGCAAAGTATCCCGGGCAGGCGGGCGTGCGCCTTGTCGGGGAATCGCTGATGCGGGGTATCGTCGGGTGCGGCACGCCGATATACGATCTCGCAGCCGCTGTTCTCGGTCCGGATGCACGGCCCGTGCGAGCCCTTTTGTTCGACAAGTCGCCTACCGCCAATTGGGCCCTCGGATGGCATCAGGACCGCACGATTGCTGTGGCCGCCCGGCACGACGTGGCAGGCTTCGGCCCGTGGACGGTCAAGGCGGGCATCCACCATGTCGAACCGCCATTCGCGATCATCGCGTCCATGCTCACCATGCGCATTCATCTCGACGATACCGGTCCGGAGAATGCGCCATTGCTCGTCGCGCCCGGATCGCATCGATACGGCCTGATCCGCGAGGAGACGATTCCCGCCATCATCGACCGATGCGGGGTTCATGCCTGTCTGGCCGCGCGGGGCGACGTCTGGGTCTATTCGACGCCGATCCTTCACGCGTCGGAGCGGGCGAAGGCAAGCGCGCATCGGCGCGTCCTGCAGCTCGATTTCAGCGCGCATGGCTTGCCAATGCCGCTCTGCTGGCGCGGCATATGAGGGCGCGGCGATACCTCATTACCCGCATCCGATAGAGGGCTGGCAATGTTGGAAAATTTCTGTCACCCCTTCCCGATGCCCGCGCGGCCAGCCCGTATCGACGCCCTCTCCCGAGCGCGCGTGGGCCGCCCTGCGGTAAAGTGTGTGACGCGCTCCATTTTCTCCACTTCGCAAAACCATCCCATTGTCTTTGCAAGCTTTTCGACATGAGGGGCTGTTTGATTCCCACCGATCGTCTCCACGTCGTCACCGGCGGCCCGGGATCGGGCAAATCGACGCTGATCGAGGCGCTGGCCGTGCGCGGGATCGCGACCAGCCCGGAGGTCGGCCGCGCGATCATCAAGGAGGAGATGGCGTCGGGCGGTACCGCTTTGCCCTGGGTCGATCACCTCGCCTTCGCCGAGAAGATGGTGGTGCGCGAGGTCGCGGCGCATCAAGCGGCGCTCGCGCGCGGCGATACCGTGGTGCTCGATCGCGGCGTGCCCGACGTGGTGGGCTTCCTCCGCGCCTCGGGGCTCGCGGTGCCGGCGCATATCGACGCCGCCGCGCGCGCCTGCCGCTACAACCCCCGCGTCTTCATCGCGCCGTGGTGGCCGGCGATCTTCACCACCGATACCGAGCGCAAGCAGACGCCCGAAGAGGCGCGCGCCACCTTCGCGATTATGGTCGAGACCTACCGCGCCTACGGCTACACGTTGGTCGAGCTGCCGCGCGCAACCGTGGAGGCCCGCGTCGCGTTCGTGATGGATCAAATCGGAGCCGAGCCATGATCCGTCGCCGCTTGCGCATCACCGGACGCGTCCAGGGCGTGTTCTACCGCGCCTGGTTCGCCGAGGAGGCGGAGGCGTTCGGGATCGACGGCTGGATCCGCAATCGCGCCGACGGCAGCGTCGAGGCGGTGGTGCAGGGAGAGGAGGCGGCGATCGCGCGCGCGATCAAAAAGGCGCGCGAGGGCTCGCCCGCCGCGCGGGTCGATCATGTCGCGGTAGCCGACGAACCCGCGGGCGAGTTGCTCAACGGCTTCGAAAAACGCGCGACGCGGTGAGACGGTCAGCCCTTGCCTTCGAGCGTCGCCTTGAGCCCGGCGAGCGCGCCGAACGGGCCGGCTTCCTCCTCGCGGAGCACGCCCGCCGCGCGCAGCGCCTCCTCGGCGCCGGGCGCGCGGGGGAACGGGTCGAGCGCGAGCGCCATCGTCTCGGCGGCGGCTTCGCCGAGATCGATCGTGCCGCCGTCGATGGGCATCGTGTCGAGCGCGTCGCCGCTCAGCTCGATCTCCTCCTCGGCGGGGGCGTCTTCCTCGACGAAGCGCAAGGCGACCGATTCATCGATCTCGGCAGGCACCGGCTCTCCGGTGACGACGCAGGCCTGGTCGACCGCCGCCTCTACCCGGCCCTCCGCGACGATGCCGGCCGCATCGCGATGGAGGGTGAAGCCGGCGGCGAGCCGCGCGATGCCGAGCAGGCCGAAGCGCTTGGCGAGCCCGGCGCGCTCCTCCTCGGTCGCGTCGATCTCGATGCGGCGCGGACGGTCGCCGATCGTGTCGATCCGAACGGGGTGCGAGAATTCGGGAGTCACGGCAGCCGCCCTTCGAGCAGCGTCGGAACCGGTGTCGCCGCGAGCGCATCGCGCAGCGCCAGCAGCGCGTCCTCGACGTGCGCCAGCGCCTCGGGCGCCGGCGCGCCGCCGCGATACAGGTTGCGCACCAAAGCGGGGCCGAGATCGCTTTGCGCGAGCCCCGCGCGATACGCCCCGAGCCGGCCGCCGAGCATGCTCATCATCCGGCCGATATGCTTGCCGACGACGATGTCGCCGATTCCGATCTCGCGAAGCTGCGCGTCCATGTCCTCGACGAAGCGCTCGGCGAGATGCGTGCTCGGCGTGACGCCCGCGGGGTCCTCTTCCAGCCGAAGCAGCACGAGGGCGAGCACCGTGGCGATCATGTCGAACCGCCCGTCGACCGTGTCGGGCACGGCGCCGTCCAGATACCAATGCGGCTCGCGCGCCCTGGCGACGATCGCGGCATAGAGCGCCGCCACCTCGTCGCCGGGGCGCTTGCCGAAAACCCGATCGATCAGTCTCATGGTCCCGCGTGTCATTCCCGAAATGCTTCCGGCCTTGTTCGACCGCCGCGCAGCGCATATTGAGGCGATCGGCGCGCGATGCAATGCGTGGCCGCGTTCCAGCTCGCCCGGGAGATCGGCATGCGTTTCAGTTCAACCATCCTGCTGGGCAGTGCCCTCGCGCTGGCGGGGCTGGCCGCGGGCGGCTGCACGCCGCTGCGCTCGCACCAGGGCTATGTGGTCGACGTCGATCTCGTCAATTCGGTGCAGCCCGGCGTCGATAATCGCGAATCGGTGCTGGCGACGCTCGGAACGCCTACCTTCACCAGCCAGTTCAACACGGGCGAATGGTTCTACGTCGCGCGGGACAGCCGCAATCTCGCCTTCAACAACCCGCACCCGGTCAACCAGAACACGATCCAGATCAGCTTCGACGATCAGGGCACGGTGAGCGCGATCCGGCGGATCGGGATGGAGCAGGTCGCCTCGATCGACCCGATGAACAAGACGACCCCGACATTGGGCCGCGAACGCAGCTTCTTCGATGAGCTGTTCGGCAATATCGGCGCCGTCGGCGCACCGGGCGCGGGGCAGGTTGGGGGCGGTCGCGATACGCCGTGATCCGGCGCCGCGAGCTTTCACGAAGCTTACAAACGCATTCCCGCTCCGTTCAGCGCTGCAGAGGCATGATACCTGCATCATTTGCTGGAGAGCCCTGTAATGCGTAAGTTTCTTCTCGCCGCTCTCGCCGTCGCGACGGCGATCCCCACCATCACCGTCGCGACGCCGGCGGCTGCGCAATCGCGCCACGAAGTCCGCCGCGACCGCCACGAGCTGCGCCAGGAACGTCGCGACGTGCGCCGCGCGCGCCGTCATGGTGACCGTCACGATGTCCGTCGCGAGCGCCGCGACGTCCGCCATGCCCGCCGCGAGCTTCGGCAGGATCGCCGGGATTATCGCCAGGCGCGCCGGGATTATCGCCGGGATCGGCGGGACTATCGCCGCGAGCGCCGCTGGGATCGGCACGATTGGCGCGACTGGCGCCGCGATCATCGCCGCATCTACGCCCGCGGCCACTGGCGCGCGCCGTTCCGCTATCACACGTTCCGCGCCGGCATCCGGATCGCGCCGATCTACTACAGCTCGCGCTATTACATCGACGATCCCTATTATTACCGCCTGCCCGCGCCCGGCTATTACCAGCGTTGGGTCCGGCATTATGACGACGTGCTGCTGATCGACATCCGCACCGGACTGGTGCTCGACGTCATCCGCAACTTCTACTGGTAAGCCGAGAACGGTTCGGCCGCGCCGCGGGTTCACACGTCGGCGCGGCCGGTGCCTAGGTCCGCTGGGCACCAGTCCCGAAAGGGGATAGGACCATAGTTCAAACGCGCGAGTCGCGCTTTGGTTACCGCACCGTGAAAAGAACCTGATCGACGACCTTCCCGCCGAGGTCGAGCAGCCGCAACCGGTGCTTTCCGGGTGGTGCGAAGACGAGCGGATGCGCATCCGCCGCGCCCAGATCGCGGCCGTCCAGCGTCAGCCGGTGCGCCACCACCTGCCCGCTCACCCCGATCGCGAGCCGCTGGCGGTCGAGCGGGATATCGGGGTCGATCGCATAGACGCTGCCCGTCACCGGATTGGTGATCCGCGGCCGCCGCCCGGCATCGGGCACCGCCGCGATCCGCGCCTGCCCCGTGCCGGCGAGGAAATAATCGGTGCGCGGCTGCTCGATCCCGCCGGCGAACGCGATGCGGCGCGGAACGACATTCTTGGGCCTGGGCGGCGCGGAGGGGCGGCTCCCCTCGTGGATCGCCAGCATCACGTCGCGCCATACCGGTGCCGCGCCGCTGGTGCCCGAAACGGCGCGCATCGGATCGCCTTCCTTGTTCCCCACCCAGACGCCGACGGTGTAGCGGGTGGAAAAACCGATGCACCAATTGTCGCGCATCGCCTTCGAAGTGCCCGTCTTCGCCGCCGCCCAGAAGGGCAGCCGCAGCGCATTGTCCAGCCCGAAGGTGGCGACGCGGGCATTGGGATCGGCGAGGATGTCGCCGACGATCCACGCCGCGGCGGGGGTGGTGATCGCGCGCGGCTCCGGGTGGGGATCGTCCATGGTGAAGCGCAACGGCGACCAGCGGCCGCCGAGCGCAAGGCTGCGATAGGCGGCGACCTGCTGCACCAGCGTCACCTCCGCCGAACCGAGCGCGAGCGAATAGCCGTAATATTGCCCGTCCTCGGTCAGCCCGCGATAACCCGTGTCCCACAGCCGATCGCGAAACGCATCGACCCCGACGAGAATCAGCGTGCGCACCGCGGGGACGTTGAGCGACCCTGCCAACGCAGTGCGTGCCGAGACCGGGCCCTTGAACGCGCGGTCGTAATCGTGTGGGACGTAGAGCCCGCTCGCGGTGTCGAGCTGGACCGGCGAATCGGCGAGGATCGAGGCAGCCGTGAGATAGCCCTTCTCGATCGCCTCGGCGTAGAGGAAGGGCTTGAGCGTCGATCCCGCCTGGCGATAGCTGTCCGCGCCATCGACCGCGGGCGCGGTCGACGACGTGCCCGCGCCGCCGACATAAGCGGCCACGTCGCCGGTGGCGTTATCGACGACGATCACCGCTCCGTCGCGCGCGCGGCCCGTCAGCCCATGAAGCTGGCGCGCGAGACTGAGCGTGGCGATCCGCTGGATACGCGCATCGAGCGTCGACGTGACGCGCATCCCCGGCTCGGTGAGGAGCTTGACGGCGAGATGCGGCGCAAGCTCGGGATCGAGCTGGAGGCTGCGCGCGGGGCCGAGCATCGCCCAGGCGGCGGCGTCTAGCCGGTCGCATGGTACAGCGCCATGCCCGATCGCGCAGGCGCGGCGCGCGATGGCGGCGGGCGCGCCTTGCGGATCGGGAAGCAGCGCCGCGAGCAGCAGCGCATCGTCGCGGCCGAGCGCGGCGGGCGTGGTGCCGAACAGGCCGAGCGCGGCGGCGGCGATCCCCTGCGCCTCGCCGCGATAGCCGGCGAGGTTGAGATAGGCTTCGAGAATCTCGTCCTTCGACCAATGCCGCTCGATCGCCCGCGCAGCGCGCATCTGCCTGAGCTTGTCGAGCCAATCGCGCGCGCCCGGCGAGGCGAGGCGCGGCGAGAGGAAACCCGCGAGCTGCATCGTCAGCGTGCTCGCGCCGCGGCTCGGGCGTCCCTCGATCCGGTCGCGCACCGCGCCCGCAATCGCGAGCCAATCCACCCCGTCATGGCGGCGGAAACGCTGATCCTCGGCGGCGATCAGCGTTTCGGGAACGATGGGCGCGATCTTGCCGAGCGGCGTCCAGGCGAGGCGTCGGATCTGGAAATCGACGCGCACGCTGTCGATCAGCGTCCCGTTGCGATCGTAGAGCCACGCTTCCGACGGGCGCCATGCTGCCTTCACCGCCTCGAACGAAGGAAAGGGCGGCGGACGGGTGACGTAATCGGCGACTGCCCCGAGCGCCGCCAGCAAGAGGATCGCGGCGAGCGCGATCCGTGTCGCATCCATCCGCCACCGGAAGGGCGGCATCTTCACCGCTGCCGCACCGTCACCGTTCCGACCGGCACCGCAGCATGGATCGCAGGCGAGTAGAGCGCTTCGACCCGGCTCGGCGGCAAGTGGAAGCTGCCCACGCCGTTCAACCGCAGCGTGTAGGAGACGGCGAAGCGCCCGCGCGGCACCCAGGCGAAATAGGCGCGCCATGCCTCGCGGCCGCGCTCGACATAGCTCGGCCGGACGCCTGTATCATCGCCGCCTTGCTGGAGCATCTGCGATTGGCCGCCGAGATCGCCGAGGATCGTCGCCCCCGGCGGAACGGGATCGCGGATGGCGACCCAGTTGCGCTCGGCCGACGCATCGACGGTGAGCGTCACACGGATCACGTCGCCGCGGCTCAGCACGCCCTTGCGGTGCGCCTGCACCACCTCCACCTTGCGCGTCATCCGATAGCCCGCCGCAAGCGCCTTGGTGAGCGGTACGGCGGCCGAAACCGAGACCGCGGCCCACGGCCCCGCCCCGCCCGACTGGGTGAGCGCGAGCGATGCCGGCCCGCGCGGCAACGGCAGGGACAGCGTCCGCTGCGCCTCGGCGAGCGGCCAGGCGCGGCTGATGCTGCGCTTCCCGAGCGTCGCGGTGGTCGTGCCCGCGATCGCCTGTGCGGGATAGAGCGCGGCAAAGCGCCGCGCGACCAGCGCCCCCCAGGCATTGGCGGTCGTGGTGTCCCAATGTCCGCGCCGCTGCCGCATCGCGACGCCGACCATCATCCGGGGCGCGTCGTCCTGCCAGCCGGGGCGGCCGAGCGTCGCGGCGAGCGCCTTGATCGCGGCCTGATCGTCCGAGGCCATCAGCCACCAGGGCTGGCTGTCGTCCGACAGATCGAGCCGCGTGCCTTCATAGACGAGGCGCGTGCGCAACGCGGCCTCGGCCGACCGCCGCAGCGCCGGGGCATTGACGGCATCCGGCAGGTGATCGAGCGCCATGATGTAATCGGCGAGCAGGGCGGTCGGCATTTCGGCGGGCGTGATGCCGAGCTGGCCCAGCATCGACGCGTCGGCCGCGCCCGCACGCGCGAGTGCGGCGAACGCCACGACGCGCTGGAACCGGGGATCGCCGTAGCTTTCGTTGCGCAGCCGCCCGTCGAGCACCGCGCGCAGCCCCTCGATCATCCGCGCGCGCGGCCCGTCGGGAATCGGCAGCCCCGCCTCGCTGGTGAGCGAGAGGACATAGGCCGTCAGCGCCTCCGATCCCGACAGCGATTCGGACGGGAAGTAGCGCAGCAGCCCGTCGGGCGCCTGATAGGTGGGAATCTCGCCCGCGAGCGCGTTCCACCCGGCGGTGTCGTTGAGCGCGACGATCCGCGACAGCCGTTGCTCGAAGCAATTGTAGGGATAGTCGGCCATATAGGCGCGCACGCCCGCAAGCGGCGGGGCGAGCGTGTCGCTGAGATGCACGTCGACCGCGCCGCGCCCCGGCAACGCGCCCGCGGGCGGCGCGACCGGCACCGGGCCGTTGCCGACGCGCGTCAGCGTCGCCGCCCAGACCTCGACCGGCACGGCGGGGATCACTTCCTGATCGACGGTGATCCGGTCGGTCTTGCCGTCCGCCGAGCGCGCGGTGACGCGCCAGGTGAGCTTGGACACGCCCCCGGGCGCGGTCAGGTTCCACGCGATCGGCGCCGCGCCGCCGGCCGGGATCGTCACGGTGAGCGGCTTGCCCGTCGCGATGCGCGGGTTGAGATCGACGGTCGCCGTCACCGTCATCGGCTTGTCCGAGCCGTTCCTGAGCGTGAACCCGGCCGCGAACCAGTCGCCGCTGCGCACCAGCGGCGGGATGCCCGAATAGATCGACAGATCCTGCGCGGTCCGCACGCTCGTCGATCCGGTACCGAACAGCCCGGCGCCGTCGGTCGCGATCGCGACCAGCTTGAATGAGGACAGCGAATCGGACAGCAGCACCTTCACCCGCGCATGGCCGTTGCCGTCGAGCGCGACATGGCCCTTCCACAGCAGCACCGGCTTGAAGTTGGTGCGGTTGAGCCCCGACAGGTTCGCCGCGCCGCCACCCCCGCCGGGCGCGAGCGCCTTGCGGCCGTAATGGCGCTTGCCGACCACCTGCATCTGCGCGGTCGCGGTGAGCACCGACAGCGGCCGCTCGCCCATCATCGCGTCGAGCACGTCCCATGAGTCGTTGGGCGCGAGCTGGAGCAGCGCCTCATCCACCGCGACGAAGGCGACATCCGCGGATGCGGCAGGTTTGCCGTCGGGGCGCTTGACCTGGAGATCGACGGTCGCGGTGCCGCGTGCGGGATAGCGCTCGCGATCGGCCTTCACCGCAACGTCCAGCCGGTGCGCTTCCCAGCCGACCTTCACCTTGGCGATGCCCAGCCGGTAGGCGGGCTTGGCGAGATCGACCGTCGCGGTGGGCTTGGTCGCCACCGGCGAGCCGAAGGGCAGGCCCCATCTGTACGCAAGGTGCGAGAGCCACGACCAGAAGCCGTCCACGCGCCCTCTGACCGCGAGTACCGAGACATAGACGTCGGGCGCGTAGCTGCCCGGCATCTTGACCTCGACCACGGGGTCCTTACCCGACAATTCGGTGACGTAGCTCGAAAGCACCCCCTCGCGCTCGACCGTCACCAGCGCGTGCGCCGAGCGGAAGGGCATGCGCACCTGGAAGCGCGCGGTCTCGCCGGCTTTGTATTCGGTCTTTTCGGGAATGACGTCCATCCGGTCGCCATTGTCGCCGCCGAACCACCAATCGTCGTCGCCCGCGAGCCATACCGATCGCGTCGCGCGCGCGACATTGCCCGCGCTGTCCTTCGTGGTCGCGACGACATAGACCTCGCCCGACACGTCGGGACTCAACTGGCACGAAGCGAGTCCTTGCGCGTCGGTGGTGTCCGAGCACGAGGCGTCGAGCTTCGTGGTCTTCATCTGGTTGTCATAGGCGTAGAAGCCGCCGATCAGCCGCCGCCGCGCGGTGAGGATCTGGCGGCTGTAGACCGCGACCGAGACCTTGCGCCCCTTGACCGGCTTGCCGTCGGGATCGAGCGCGATGAATTTGAGGCGCAGGTCGTCCTGCTTCATCATCCAACCGTCGGTCTTGATCCCGAGCTGGACGGCGGACGGGTAGAGCGGGATCTGATGCGAGGCGGTGAGCATCTCGCCGTTCGCATCCTGATAATCCATCTCGATCCGCATTGTCGCGGGGCCGTCGATGCTCGCGGGCACATCGACCGACGTGCGCTGCGTGCCGTCGGCGCCGAGCGTGAGCGGCAGCGTCTGCGTCGGCGGCAACGGGCTCGCGGTCTCCTCGCCATTCGGGTTGAGCGGCTTGACGCCCTCCTCCACCTTCTCGCCGCCGAAGCTGTAGCTGTCATAGCCATCCGGCGAGGGCGCAGTATCGAACCAGCCGACACGCATCGTGACCGGCAGGCGCGAGGCGCCGCCGCCCGAAAGATAGCCTACGAACAGGTCGAGCGGCACGTTCCTCGGTTTTACCTGCGCCTCTTTCGGCCCGCTGATCGTCGCGCGCATCGTCGGCAGACGGTATTCGTCGACGCGAAAGCTCTGGCCGGTCCAGATCGTCCGGTCGCCGGTATCGACGGTGAGATCATAATCGCCCATCGGCGCGCCCTTGGGGACCGCCCATTCGCTCTCGCCCGTGCCGTTTGCGTCGATCGTCAGCGGCAGCTCGAATTGCGTGTCCGATCCGCGATGCGACAGCGTGAGCGTGCCCTTGAAGGCGGGCGTCTTTTCGAAGCCCGTCGCCACCGGCTTGCGGACGATATGCTTCATGTGGACCGTCTCGCCCTGGCGGACGAGCGCACGGTCGAAAACGGTATGGAACACCTCCTCGTCGGGCGACCAGCCATAAGGCAGGTCGAAATCCCACGGCCGGATGCCCTCGCCCCACTTGCTGAGCACGAAGCTCATGTCGCCGCTTTTGCGCGCCGAGACGATCAGCGGGTGCGGCGCGCTGTCGCTGTCGCAATCGCCGTAGCTATCCGGGTCGGGGAGCGCCGCGGGGACGTTGAGCCCGCCGGTATGATCGGTCGCGCCCTTGGCGAGCAGCTCGCCGGTGCAGCTATCGCTGATCTGGACGATCGCGTCGGCGACCGGCGCGCCGGTATCGAGCGCCGTCACCCAGACGAGCGAGCGGCTGCGGCCCCATTTGAAATGGACGGCCATGTTGGTGACGAGTGCCGCGGTGGCGACGTAGCGCGGCGCATCGCGGCCGAGCAGCGCGCGGCCCAACGCCGGGCTTGCCAGCTCGACGACGTAGAAGCCGGGCCGCTGCAAGGGCATCCCGACCACCTCGAACGCCTTGCCCTTGCCCGGCAGGCCGAGCTTGATCGCATCGCCCGCACCGTCGGTCAGGATCGGCTTGGCGCCGGTGTCGTTGATCCGCACCGTCTCGCCGCCGCGCTTCACGGTATGGCTCTTGTAATCGTCCGCGGCATCGACCTTGCGCAGCCAGTCGGCGATCTCGCCGTCCGAGCCGGTCACGCGCATACTCTGCCCGGCGATCGCGAGGTTGCGCCCCTGGAGCGCGGGTTCGACGTTGCGGACGGTGACGGGCAGCACCCCGCCCTCGCTCGCCTCGAGAATGCCGAAATCGGCGGCGAACTTGATCAGCGGCGGCGCCTCGTCGATCCGCACGTCGAGCGGGAAGCGCTCGGCATTGGCAAGCGCGCGGCCGCTTTCGTCGCGCAAATCGGCGGGCAGCACGACCTTCGCCGTGACCGAAGGCGTGAACGGCGCCTTGAAGGTCAGGTCCTCGATCGTCGCGTCGCCCTTGTCGTCATCGTCGATCGTCGGGGCGACCTGCTTGCCGCCGGGCAGCACGAGCCGCACCGCCATCGCTTTCTCCATCGGCACCGGCGCGGTGAAACGGACATGCGCGTCCTCGACCGGATTGCACCCCGCCTGCGGGTTGACGCGGTGGCATTCGAAGCGTGCCGAGAACGCTTCGCGCACGGTGAAGTCGAAGCGTTGGTCCGCACCGGCCTTCCTCCCGTTCGCGCCCTCGATCCCCGCGCCCCATACCAGCGCCATGTCACGCCCAGGCGGCAGTGGACGACGGCATTTGAGCGCGGTGACGCTCGCGAGCGCACGTTCGCGCGCCGCCGCATCGTCAGGGAGCGTCGTCGGCAGCCCTGCCTCGTCGAGGAAGTTGCGCACACGCCATTCGTCGGTCCCCATTGCCGCAAGGAGCTTGCCCGGCAGCGCCGCATCGAGCACGTCGACCGCGATCTTCTCGCCGATGCCGTCCACCGCGCAGAATGCGTTCGCAGCGACCGATGCGCGCGTTGCGGGCATGTTCGAGGCGACGAGGAAGACCTGATCCTCCTCGATCTCGCTGCCGTAACGGCTGGGCAGCACCACGCGCGCCGAAGGGCCGCCGCTGTCCACCGTGAAGTGCCGCTGCCCGCCGACCTCGTATCCGGCGAGACTCTTCAAATCCCCACGTAGATCGAAGCTGCACGTAATGCCGCCGGGAAGCGGCGTTTCGAACTCATGCACGAAGGTCCGCTGATCGACCCAGCGGCCCTTGCCCTCCACCGCGCATCGCACGGTGAGCGGCGATGGTGCGCGCGGATCGCCGAGCGGGACCATCGGTTCGTTGAAACGCAAGGTGAAGCGCTCGATCGCGCCGCCGCCGATGCCCGGCGTCGCCATCACCACCTGCGGGCTGCTGTCGCCCAGCGCCATGATCGGCGCGAAAAGAGCGGCGAGCAGCGCCAGCCGAGCGAACAGCTTCATTCGAACGTCCCCCGATAGGTGCCTCCCCGCCAAAGCTACCCTGCTGACGAGCCAAGTCCAGCCGGAAATCCTGACCATGATCAGACACTTGATCGATCGATCCGGAAGAGGAACAATCATGGTGCCCGACTCGGGGGGGAATCGGAATTGGCGGACTGGAACAGCATCGTCTGGGCGATCGACACGATCGCACATGAGGCGATGCTGTTCGCGGCAGCCGGCTTTCTGATCGGCGGCATCGACGATTGCGCGGTCGACGCGATCTTCATTTTTCGTACGCTGTGGCGGCGTTGCACGGTGATGCGGCGCTACGCCCGCGCCAGGCTCGACGACTTCACGGTCGCGCCCGATGCGGGGCGCATCGCGATCTTCGTCGCCGCCTGGGACGAAGCGCGCGTGATCGGGGCGATGCTGACGACCGCGCTCGGCCGGATCGATCACCCCAATTTCCGCATCTATGTCGGCACCTATCCAAATGATCGTGCGACGATCGGCGTTGTCGCCGACGTTGCCCTGCGCGATCCGCGCGTAAGGCTGGTCGTCGGTCCGCGCGACGGTCCGACGACCAAGGCCGATTGCCTCAACGCGCTGTGGCGTGCGCTGCTGCGCGACGAGGCGGCCGAGGGCAGCCGGGCGAAGGCGATCGTCATCCACGATGCCGAGGATGTCGTTCACGCCGGCGAGCTCGCGATCTTCGACCGACTGATCGAACGGCACTGGGTCGTCCAGCTTCCGGTGCTCCCGCTTCCGGACAGACGCTCACGGCTCATTTCCGGTCATTATTGCGATGAGTTTGCGGAAGCACACGCCAAACAGCTCGTCGTCCGGGAGGCGCTCGGCGCCGGGCTGCCGCTCGCGGGCGTCGGCTGTGCGATCGCGCGCGCCGCGCTCGATGCGGTCGCCCTGCAACGCGACGGCGCGCCGTTCGACGAAACCAGCCTGACCGAAGATTACGAATTGGGGCTTCGCGTCGCGGCGCTCGGCGGCAGCGGCATCCTGGCGCGCGTGCCCGAATATCCCGGCGGCCCCGTCGTGGCGGTGCGGGCATACTTCCCGGCGACGCTTGAAGCGGCGGTGCGGCAGAAGGCGCGATGGCTCACCGGCATCGCGCTCGCCGGATGGGATCGTACCGGATGGGGCCGCTGGCACCATCTCGGCGAGCATTGGATGCGCATGCGCGACCGGCGGGCGCCCCTTGCGGTGCTGGTGCTGTTTGCGGCCTATATCGCGCTTCTCACCTGGGCCGCGGCCTGGATGACCCACCTGCTCGCCGGCACCGTATTCGTGCCGATCGCGCCGACGCTCGGGATGCTGCTCGCGATCAATGCGGTGCTGCTCGGCTGGCGACTGGCGATGCGTGCGACCTTCACCGGCCTCGCCTACGGCAGGCGAGAGGCCCTGTGGTCGCTTCCGCGCGCGGTGGTCGGCAACCTTGTCGCGATGCTCGCGGCACGGCGGGCGATGATCCGCTATCTCGGCATGCTCGCAGGCCGTATGCCCAAATGGGACAAGACCACCCACACCTTCCCTGATCGGGATGCGATCGAGGTGTCGGCACGGTGAGCGCGAACGGCCGGCCGATCCGCTTTCTCGCGGTCGTGCTCGGCGGCTGGACAGCGGTGCGGATCGCCGTGCTCTGGCCATCGATCGAGACCCCTGCCGACATGATCGACGCAGTGGTCGCAAGCGCGAGCCGCAGGACAATATCGACCGTCACGGCACCGGCAGTGCCGATCGCGGCCCGAACGGGCGCAGCGCCGCGGGCGCTCATGCGGCCGGCGATTTCCGTCACGGCGTCCATACCGGCGGCGCCCGCGCCCGATCCGCGACGGATCGCGCTCGCCACGCTCGGGCTGATGCATTTCAGCGAGGCGGAGCCTGTCCGGCGTGCGGCTCCCGCCGCCCCGATCGCCAGCTTGCCACTGGCACCGCGCCCCATGAGCGCCATCTCGCGCTGGTCGGGCAGCGGCTGGCTCGTCGTGCGAGGCGAAGGCAGCGCCGGCAGCGCGTTCGGCGGGGGCCAGCTCGGCGGCAGCCAGGTGGGGCTGCGGCTCGCTTATACGATCGACCGTTCCCACCGGATCGCGATCGCCGGACGTGTCTCGGCGCCGCTCTCCGGCAAAGGACGCGAGGCTGCGATCGGCGTCGCGTGGCAACCGACGTCGGCTCCGGTACGGATCGTCGCCGAACAGCGCGTTTCGCTCGACGGCGGAGACGGCGGACCCGCGCTGGGCGTGATCGGCGGCGTCGGGCCCGTCGCGGTGACGCCCGACATCACGGTCGAAGTCTATGCGCAGGCGGGCGCGATCGCGCGTGACGGCATCGAGGCGTTCGCCGATGGCGCGGCGCGGATCGCGCGGCCGATGGCCGATCTCGGCGAAACGATGGTCGATCTCGGCGTCGGCGCATGGGGCGCTGCGCAGCGCGACGCCGCGCGGCTCGATATCGGCCCATCGCTCTCGGCGGACGTGCCGATCGGCCGCGGCGCGCATCTTCGGGTCGCGGTCGACTGGCGCGCGCGGATCGCGGGAGACGCGCGGCCCGGCTCGGGGCTCGTCCTGTCGCTCGGCACCGATTTCTGACGGGTTGTTGCCCGCCGGTGCTTTCACCCCGTCCCTGAACGCGATAGGCCGGAACGATGGACGTCTACCTGCCCATCGCCAACCTTTCGGTGAACGCGCTCGTGATCGTGCTGCTGGGCGGCGGCGTCGGCATCCTGTCGGGCATGTTCGGGGTCGGCGGCGGATTCCTGACGACGCCGCTGCTCATCGTCTACGGCATCCCGCCCACGGTCGCCGCCGCCTCATCGGCGAGCCAGGTGACAGGATCCAGCGTATCGGGCGTGCTCGCGCACGTCGCGCGGCGCGGCGTGGACGTGAAGATGGGCGCGGTGCTCGTCGCCGGCGGCATCGTGGGCACGATCGCAGGCGGCTGGCTGTTCCACCTGCTCCAGCAGACCGGCCAGATCGATACCGTGATCGCGCTGATCTACGTCGTCTTGCTCGGCGGAATCGGCGGGCTGATGGCGCGCGAATCGCTCCAGGCGATCGGCGTCGCGCGGGGCGCTACGCGGCCAAGGCCGCGCAAGCGCAGGCATCATCCGATGATCGCCGCGCTGCCGTTCCGCACGCGCTTCTACGCGTCCGGCCTCTATATCTCTCCGCTCGCACCGCTGCTGCTCGGCTTCTTCACGGGCATCCTCACCGTGCTGCTCGGCGTGGGGGGCGGGTTCATCATGGTGCCCGCCTTGCTCTATCTGCTCGGCATGAGCACGGCCGTCGTCGTCGGCACGTCCTTGTTCCAGACCCTGTTCGTCACCGTGATCGCGACGATGGTGCACGCCACCACGACCAAGGCGGTCGATATCGTGCTCGCCGTCCTGCTGCTCGTCGGATCGGTGACAGGGGCGCAGGTGGGCGCGCGCTTCGCCACCAGGATCAAGCCCGAATATCTGCGCCTGCTGCTTGCGGTGATGGTGCTCGCGGTCGCCTTCCGCATGGCGCTCGGGCTGGGATGGCGCCCGCCCGAAATCTATTCGGTCGAGCTGTTGTGAAACGGCGCACCGGCATGCTGGCGCTGCTCGCGCCCCTGCTGCTGGGCGCGACCCGGCCGACGCTGGTGCCCGATGTCTCGCAGCGCGACATCGAGATCGCCTACAGCTTCACGGGCGCCGAGCTGCTGCTGTTCGGCGCGATCCTCTATCCGGGCGGGCGCGTTCCCGCGGAGGATGGCGATCCGGCCGAAGTCGTGGTCGTCGTCAAGGGGCCCACCCAATCGATCCTGCTGCGCGAGAAGCAGAAGATCGCGGGCATCTGGGTGAATGCGGCGAGCATGCGCTTCCGCTCGGCGCCCTCTTTCTACGCGATCGCCTCGTCGCGGCCGGTGGATACGCTGGTCGATGGGCGCACCCGCGCGATCTACGAGCTGGGGCTCGACAGTCTCCAGCTCTCGCCCGCCTCGACGGCGCCGATCGAGGAGCAGAACCGCTTCGCCGAGGGGCTGGTCGATCTGCGTCGCCGCGCCGGCCTTTATGTCGAGGCGCCCGGCGCGGTCGAGATCACCGACGGCGTGCTCTATCGCGCGCGCATCGCGATTCCCGCGCGCGTGCCCGTCGGCCGCTTCACCGCCGAAACCTTCCTGATCCGCGACGGGCGCGTGCTCGCTGCCGCGGTGCGCGATATCGACATCCGCAAATCGGGCTTCGAGCGCTTCGTCGCGAGCGCCGCGGAACATTCGTCGGTGCTCTACGGCCTCACCGCGGTCGTGCTGGCGGTCGGGCTCGGCTGGTTTGCCGGCTGGGCGGCGCGGCGGGTGTAAACGGTCAGATCAGCGCAAGCTCGGCAAGCCGCCCCACCAGCGCCGGCGGCAGATCTCCCAGCCCGCTGGCGTCGCTGCCCAGATCGGCCGGGGCGTCCTTGTCCTCGAGATAGCGCCAGCCCTGATGCGCGCGCTTGGGGCGGGCATGGACGAGGACGAGCGCCGGATCGATATGGATGGCGACACGGCCGCCCTCCGCCTCGCCGAAGCGCAGGATCGGCGAGCGCGCGACGAGCTGATGCTTGATGATCCAGTAGAGCGAGCCCTTGCCGGCGATCTCCTCGTGCCGTTTGGGCAGATAGCGCGTGGTGAGGAACACCGGCCCCTCGCGCCCGCGCGCCGCGAGCCGTTCGGCGAGATTCTCGACCGAATGGTTGCCGAACGCGACCTTGGTGATGTGGAGCGTCATCGCCCGTGATGTGGGCGCCGCGGCGCCGCAGGGCAAGTCAGCCGCCCAGCCCCCAGAGCGCCGCGAGCCCGAGAAACGAGAGAAAGCCCAGGCTATCGGTGCAGGTGGTGACGAACACCGCCGAGGCGACCGCCGGATCGACGCCGAGCCGGTCGAGCGTGATCGGCACGCCGACGCCCGCGAGCCCCGCGACGATGTTGTTGGTGAACAGCGCGATGCCGAATACGATCGCCAGATCCGGGTCGCCGAAGATGACATAGGAACCGAGCCCGATCAGCACCCCGAGCGCGACGCCGTTGGTGGCGGCGATGCGAAGCTCGCGGCCGATCATGCGCAATGTGTTGGAGCTGGTAAGCTGGTTGGTCGCCAGCGCGCGCACGACGACCGCGAGCGTCTGCGTGCCGGCATTGCCGCCCATGCCGCTGACGACGCCCATCAGTGCGGCGAGCAGGGCATAGCCGGCGATCTCGGCGTCGAACAGCTTGACGATCGAGGCGGCGATCATCGCGGTCGGCAGGTTGATCAGCAGCCAGAGCAGCCGCGTGCGCACGGTCATGCGGATCGGCTCGTTGATGTCGCCTTCGCCCGCGCCGGACAGCAGCAGCGCGTCCTCGCCCGCCTCCTCCTGGATGATGTGGACGACGTCATCGACGGTGATCATGCCGACCAGCCGCCCGCTGCCGTCGATGACCGCGGCCGAGATCAGCGCATATTTCTGGAAGCGGAGCGCGACCTCTTCCTGGTCCATGTCGACCGGAATCAGCGTCTGCTCGCGCTGCATCACGTCGCCGAGCTTCACCGTGCGCGGAGTGCGCAGAATCCAGGAGAGCTGGCAGGTGCCGATCGGCTTGTGGCCGGGATCGACGACGAACACCTCCCAGAAATCGGTGGTGAGCGCGTCGTCGGCGCGCAGGTAATCGATCACGTCGCCGACCGTCCAGTGCTCCGGCACCGCGATCAGCTCGCGCTGCATCAGGCGGCCGGCCGATTCCTCCGGATAGGAGAGCGCTTCCTCGATCGCCGCGCGATCGTCGGGCGCGAGCGCGCGGAGCACCTCGCGCTGATCGTCGGCGTCGAGATCCTCGATGATCGCAACCGCGTCGTCGGTGTCCAGCTCCGACGCGATATCGGCGACCTCGTGCGGCTCCAAGGCGTCGATCAGATCCTCGCGGACATAATCGTTCATCTCGGCGAATACCTCGCCGTCGAGCAGGTCGGGGATCGCCTTGGCGAGCGCCGGGCGCTTCTCGCTGGGCGTCACCTCGAACAGGTCGGCGATATCGGCGGGGTGCAGCGGCTCGACGAGCTGGCGGACGGCCTCGTCGTCGCCCGCCTCGACCGCGTCGAGCACCGCATCGACGAATTCCGACTTGAGCCGGTCGTCCTCGTCGAGCTGCACCGATTCGGTCTCGGGCTGGGGAAGCTCGGTCTCGCTCATCGTCCGACCTCCCTCGTTGCGGCCCTGCGCTGCCTCCTAGCGCCGCGCGCGCGCGCTGCCAATCATTTGCCAGCACGCCGGGCAATCACTAGGTGGCGGGCAATCCATCCCGCAGGAGTGACCCATGGCCGATACCCCCGAGACGCTGACGATGACGCTGGCCGACGGCGACGTCGTGATCAAGCTGCGCCCCGATCTGGCGCCCCAGCACGTCCAGCGCATCACCGAACTCGCCAATGAAGGCTTCTATGACGGCGTCGTCTTCCACCGCGTCATCCCCGGCTTCATGGCGCAGGGCGGCGATCCGACCGGCACCGGCACCGGCGGCTCGGACAAGCCCGACCTGCCGGCCGAGTTCAGCCGCGAGCCGCATGTGCGCGGCACCTGCTCGATGGCGCGGACGATGAACCCCAACAGCGCCAATTCGCAATTCTTCATCTGCTTCGACGATGCGGGATTCCTCGACGGGCAATATACCGTCTGGGGCGAAGTGACCTCGGGCATGGAGCATATCGACGCGCTCCCCAAGGGTGAGCCCCCGCGCGAGCCCGGCAAGATCGAGAAGATGCGAACTTCCTGATCGTCATGCCAGCGAAAGCTGGCATCTCCTGAAACCGGGAGACCCCAGCTTTCGCTGGGGTGACTGGGGTTTTACGCCCCCAGCGCGTCGATCAGCCAGTCGTGGAACAGCCGCACCGCGCGCTCGCGCAGCGCGCGGGGGCGGCAGACGAACCAGTAGCTGTAGGGGCTCGCGACCTCGACATCGAACAGCCGCACGAGGCGATCGTCATGCGCATCGTCGAAATGGCTTTCGTGCATGAACGCGACGCCGAGCCCCTGCGCGGCGGCTTCGAGCATCAGCGCGCCCGAATCGAAATGATCGATCGCGGCGGGCTCGATGTCATCGACGCCCGCGGCGCGGCGCCAGGCGGTGAAGGTCTCGGGCATGTCGCGGTGGAGCAGCGCCGTCAGCCCGGCGAGCTGTTCGGGTCGCGTGACGGGATCGTCACCCTCGACCAGCGCGCGCGCGCCGATCACATAGACGTGGTTGCGGTCGAGCCGCTTGGCGTAGAGCCCGGGATCGATATCGCGCGCGAGGGCGACCGCGACGTCCAGCCCCTCGCCCAGCCGCGAGACGCTGTGGCCCGCCGTGTCGATGTCGAGGTGAAGCTCGGGATGACGCCGCCGGAGATCGCCGAGCTTCGGAAAGAGCCGCTGCGACGCGAAAAGCGGGAGAATGCCGAGGCGCAGCCGCAGCACCTCGATCCCGCTCGTCATCGTCTCGACCGCATCGGAAAGGCTGTCGAGCGCGGGGGCGATTTGCGAAAGCAGCCGCTCGCCGTCGCTGTTGAGCTGCATCGCCTGGTGGCGACGGTCGAAGAGCGGGCGGCCGATGAACCGCTCGAGCGCCTGGATGCGGCGGCTCAGCGCGGGCGCGGAGAGCGCGAGTTCCTCCGCAGCGGCCTTGATCGAGCCGAGGCGGGCAACCTGGACGAACGCCTCGATGGCGGTGAGCGGGGGAAGGCGGCGCATGGCTGGAAGTTCACAAAGGTTACGCGGAAAAGCCCTTATTGGGGATCGGAGGCGCAGGTGCAACGGTGTCAGTTGCAATTTCTGCAATCGCGATCGATCTTTTCGCACTTGCACAAAATTGTGCTGCACTGCACATAGGGCACGCCTTTCAGGCATCCTCTCCTAAAAACTTTCACGGGCCGGTCCTTCGGGATCGGCCCTTTTTTTGCTCCCGTCATGCCAGCGCAAGCTGGCATCTCTCGAAGCGGGTTCCGCAGAAATCAGGAAGCCCCCAGCTTTCGCTGGGGTGACGGACGAAGGCTGCGTCGGCGCAGAACGGACCAACGTAGATACGCCCCGCCCCTCGCATTGCCGGAACCGCGCCCCTATCTCGCGCGCTTGCACGGTTGCCACGAGAGGGGATGAGATTTCATGGCCGACAGCGAAACGCCGGTCCACAAGCTCCAGGTCGCCAATGCCCGCCCCGAGGATTCGGGCCGCGGGATCGCGCATTTGCCGCGCGCGCTGATGGCGCAGCTCGCGATCGCCGAGGGCGACGTGATCGAGATCGTCGGCAAGCGCACCACGCCCGCGCGCGCCGTTTATCCCTATCCCGAGGACGAGGGGCTCCAGATCATCCGCATCGACGGGCTGCAGCGCGCCAATGCGGGTGCGGGCTCGGGCGAGTATGTCGAGGTGCGCAAGGCCGAATCGAAACCCGCCAGCCGCGTCGTCTTCGCACCTGCACAGCAGAACCTGCGGCTCCAGGGATCGAGCCAGGCGCTGAAGCGCGTCTTCGTCGGCCGCCCGCTCTGCCAGGGCGACGTGGTCGCGACGGCGGGGCAGCAACGGGTGGACAACATCCCGCCGAACGTCGCGCAATATCTGCGCGCGCCGGCCTATGCCTTGCAGGAAATCCGCCTTTCGGTGGTGCAGGCGAACCCCAAGGGCATCGTCCATATCGACGAGAATACCGAGATCGAGCTGCGCCCCGAATATGAGGAGCCGCAGCAGACCCGGCGCGCCGACGTCACCTATGACGATATCGGCGGCATGGCCGGCACGATCGACCAGCTTCGCGAGATGGTCGAGCTGCCGCTGCGCTATCCCGAATTGTTCCAGCGCCTGGGCGTCGATCCGCCCAAGGGCGTGTTGCTGCACGGCCCGCCCGGCACGGGCAAGACACGGCTCGCGCGCGCGGTCGCGAACGAGAGCGCGGCCGAGTTCTTCCTGATCAACGGCCCGGAGATCATGGGCTCCGCTTATGGCGAATCGGAAGGCCGGCTGCGCCAGGTGTTCGAGGAAGCGGCCAAGGCCGCGCCCTCGATCGTCTTCATCGACGAGATCGATTCGATCGCCCCCAAGCGCGACCGCGTGCAAGGCGAGGCCGAAAAGCGCCTCGTCGCGCAGCTTCTGACGCTGATGGACGGGCTGGAGGCGCGCGCCAACCTGGTCGTGATCGCCGCGACCAACCGGCCCGAGGCGATCGATGAGGCGCTGCGCCGCCCCGGCCGCTTCGACCGCGAGATCATCATCGGCGTGCCCGACGAGCGCGGGCGCAAGGAGATATTGGGCATCCACACGCGCGGCATGCCGCTGGGCGAGAGGGTCGATCTGGGCGAGCTGGCGCGCACCACCTACGGCTTCGTCGGCGCCGACATCGCCGCGCTCACCCGCGAGGCCGCGATCGAGGCGGTGCGGCGGATCATGCCCAGGCTCAACCTGGAGGAAGGCACGATCCCGCCCGAGGTGCTCGACGAGTTGTCGGTGACGCGATCGGATTTCTTCGAAGCGCTGAAGCGCATCCAGCCTTCCGCGATGCGCGAGGTGATGGTGCAGGCGCCAGAGGTCCGCTGGGAGGATATCGGCGGGCTCGACCAGGCGCAGGCGCGGCTGAAGGAAGGCGTCGAGCTGCCCTTGAAGGACCCGGAGGCGTTCCGCCGCCTCGGCATCCGCCCGGCCAAGGGTTTTCTGCTCTATGGGCCACCCGGCACGGGCAAGACGCTGCTCGCCAAGGCGGTCGCGCGCGAGGCGGAGGCGAATTTCATCGCCACCAAATCCTCCGACCTGCTCAGCAAATGGTATGGCGAATCGGAGCAGCAGATCGCCCGCCTGTTCGCGCGCGCGCGGCAGGTGGCGCCGTGCGTCATCTTCATCGACGAGCTGGATAGCCTGGTGCCCGCGCGCGGCGGCGGGCTGGGCGAACCGCAGGTGACCGAGCGCGTGGTCAACACGATCCTTTCCGAGATGGACGGGTTGGAGGAGTTGCAATCGGTGGTGGTGATCGGCGCGACCAATCGGCCCAACCTGGTCGATCCGGCGCTGCTCCGCCCCGGCCGGTTCGACGAGCTGATCTACGTCTCGGTGCCCGACGAGGGCGGGCGGCGGCGCATCCTGGCGATCCAGACGCAGCGGATGCCGCTCGCCGACGATGTCGATCTCGATGATCTCGCCGCGCGCACCGATCGCTTCACCGGCGCGGACCTGGAGGATCTGGTGCGGCGCGCGGGGCTGGTGGCGCTGCGCAAGTCATTGTCGACCAACGAGGTGACGATGGCCGATTTTGAGGCGGCGCTCGACGAATCGCGCGCGTCGGTGACGCCCGAGATGGAGCAGGAATATGAGCAGATGGCCGCCAAGCTGAAGCAGGAGGCTTCCGCGCTCCAGCCGATCGGCTTCATCGCGCCCGGTATGCTGACGCCGCACGGGCCGAAGGGGTAGGCCGCATCGGTCTTTCGCGCGGGGCGGCCTGCCAATGGCGGTTTTCCGCGTTCCGCTCACCCGCCCGCGTCGGCGCGCAGCGCGAGCGCGCGCGCGAAGACGGCCTCGAACATCGCCGCGGTCAGCCGTCCGGTGTTGGTGTTGTATCGGGAGCAGTGATAGCTGTCGATCAGCACCGCGCCGCCGGGCATCGCGTGCTCGGCAAGGTGCGCGAACGGCGCCTGGCCCGATCTGCCGCCGAGCACCTTCACCGCCGACTGGTGCCCGATCCGGCCGAGCGCGACGAAGATGCGGGCGTGCCGCAGCGCCCGCACCTGCGGCTCCAGAAAGCGGCGGCAGGTGCGGATCTCCAGCGGCGTCGGCTTGTTCTGCGGCGGCAGGCACTTGACCGAATTGAGGATGATCGCGCCGTCGAGCGTCAGCCCGTCATCGGGCCGGGCGGCATAGGTGCCGCGCGCAAGCCCGAACTTGACGAGCGTCGCGAACAGCAGGTCGCCCGCATAATCGCCGGTGAAGGGGCGCCCGGTCCGGTTCGCGCCGTGCTTGCCGGGCGCGAGGCCGATGATGCCGAGCCACGCGTCGGGATCGCCCCAGGCGGGCACCGGCGCGTTCCACCAATCGGGATGCTCGGCGCGCAGATCACCGCGCAGGGCGACGAGACGCGGGCATAAGGGGCAATCGCGCGGCGGCTCGAAATCGGGCAAGGGGCTTGGAGGCGGCATCGCCCCCGGATAGGCAGGCGGTGATGGCAAGGACAAGCTATGTCGTGGCATTGGGCTCCAACCGGCGCGGCCGCCACGGCAGCCCGCGGGGCGAGATCGCCGCGGCGCTCGACGCGATCGGCGGGGTGATCGCGGCATCGCCGATCATCGAGACGGCGCCGCTCGGCCCCTCGATCCGGCGCTTCGCCAACGCGGCAGCGATCATCGAGAGCGACGAGACGCCTGCTGCCCTGCTCCGCCGCCTCAAGCAGATCGAGCGCGCCTTCGGCCGCCGCCGCGGCCGGCGCTGGGGCGCGCGGGTGATCGATCTCGACATCATCCTGTGGTCCGAGGGGCCATGGGCCGACGCGCGGCTCATCATTCCCCATCCGCACTTTCGCGAGCGCGGCTTCGTGCTCGATCCGCTGCTGGCGATCGTGCCCGGCTGGCGCGACCCGCTGACGGGCCGGACGATCCGCCAGCTCGCGCATCGTCGCCGCGCGGTTGACCGCCGCCCACGCGATGCGTAACGCGGGCGCCCGATGGTGCGGGTCCGTAGCTCAGTTGGTAGAGCAAGCGACTTTTAATCGAGAGGTCCCGGGTTCGAGTCCCGGCGGACCCACCACCGTCTCCCGAAAGGCATGGTTTCCGCCATGCTTTTGAATGAAAGCCACTTTTTCGGTCGTGCTGTGACACAAATGAGTGACACATTGAGCGAGGAAGAGATGGCAAAGTATCCCGGTCTGAAGCGGCGGGACAACGGCATTTGGTATGTTCGGAAGCGCGTGCCGGTAGACCTCGGGCATATCGAGCCGCGCTCCAGTATTCGCTTGAGCCTCGATACGACCGACAAAAGGAAGGCGATTAGGCTCTATCCGTTCAAACTTGCGGCGATCGAGCAACAGTTCACCGAAACGCGCAACCAGTTGCAATCAGCGGGTCGAGTTTCCGCTGCGCTGAAGGTTGGCAAACTGGAAAGGCTCGGCGACCGCGAGATCGAGAAGATCGTATCGGATTGGTGGACGCTGCGTGCCCCCATACGCCAACCTGCCGCCGAAAGCGCGGAGGAAGTCGATGAAATCATCGCCGACATGGAGGATGATGCACGCCATCTTGGAACGCACCCCGGCGATAGCGAACTTGTCCACAGCGTTGCGGACAGGTTGCTTATCGGCGCTGGAATGGTTCGACGTTCACACCGGGTCGGAAAGATCAAAACCCAGATCGAATATCCGATCGTTGATCGGTCTACGCCCGCGTATCGCTACCTCTGCCAGCTTATAGCCCGTGCCCTGAAAACCGAGGTTGCGCTTGCGAAGGATCACCTCCTCGCTCAGCGCAACGCGCCATTCGACGCTCTCTTCAATAGCAACGATCAGGGAAACAACGATATAATGACGAAGCGGCTCTCCGATCTTTCCATCGCATATCGCGCGGATCGCTCCGTGCTGCGCGGTGAGGACAGCACCGAGAAGAAATATGATTTTCCCTTCCGCGTAATGGAGGAAGTGCTCGGTGCGGAAAAGACGGTGTCGTCGATCACCCGTGCGGATTGCCTTAAGGTCCGAGCTTTCCTCGACAGGCTCCCTCCGAACGCTAAGAAGCGCTTCCCCAAACTGACACTTACCGAGATCGCAGATAAGGCCGATACCGAAAATCTGCCTCGCCTAGCCCCCAATTCGGTAGGCTCATACATGCAGAGCGTCCTTGCGGTATTGCGCTGGGCGGAAGACGAAGGTTGGGGGATCAAGGTCAACGCGCGCGACCTAGTCCCGAAACGGTCGCCCGTCGTGAAACGTCGTGGCTTTCTTGCCGACGAATTGCGCACCCTTTTCGGCCAACTGGAGCAATTCCGCGAGACTGAACCGGAGAAGTTTTGGGTGCCCGCGTTGGCGGTCTTCACCGGCGCGCGCGCGGGAGAGATATGTCAGCTTGATGTCGCGGACGTGGTGGAGGTTCAAACGGTTCCGTGCCTCAACCTCTCGCTCTTCGACGCGGACGGACGCCGGGTCGAGGACAAACGTCTCAAAACCAAGACTAGTGAACGCTTCGTGCCGTTGCACCCTTATCTGATTGGCGCGGGGTTTTTGGCTTTCGTCGAGCAGCAGGCCGCCGATGGGCGGTTGTTCCCCAATCTACAAAAGGGCCCGGACGGACGATACTCCCACGCGTTTTCCAAATGGTTCGGGCGCTTCAAAAAGAAGGTGGGCTTCGAGGAGCCCGCATTGGTATTCCACAGCTTCCGACACGGGTTCCGCGACGCCTGCCGCCACGCGGAGATCGCCGAAGAGACCGCTTTCGCGCTCGGTGGATGGGCGACCGATGGAGAAGCGACAAAATATGGCGACCGCGCAATGGTCCCGGTGACGTGACCCCCAGCTTTCCCCCAGCTGGGATTAGAGCCTGGCGGTTGTTTT
>CAZXFY010000018.1:0-60457 GCA_964639855.1 uncultured Stakelama sp.
CCCTCATCGATGACGTCCTACAACTCATCGAACAGGTCGTCGCTGAAGATGCGTCCTGAGTCATGACGACCAACAGGGCGACAGCCATACCATCCAAGGCAGTTTCCGCTGCATCACGCCCGCACGAACCAACACGCCATCAGCCAATTTCATAATCAGGGAGATTCATCATGCGAGACATCGGGCACAAATGGCGAAAGGTGCGCGCGGGGACGACCGCGTTGGGTCTCGCATTAGCGGCCGGGACCGCGCTTGCGTCTCCCGCTCCGACCGGCGGCGCGGCGCCGGCAACGCCGGCGCCCGTGGAGCAGGTCCAGCCCAATTTCCTCGTCATCATGGGCGACGATATCGGTTATTCGGACATCGGCGCCTATGGCGGGAACATCGACACGCCTAACCTCGATGCCCTGGCAAAGCAGTCGATCCGGTTCACCAATTTCTACAATATGTCGCGCTGCTGCCCGTCGCGGGCGGCCTTGCTCACCGGGCGGTATCCGCACCGTGTCAACATGGCGGGCAACGGCACCAGCCTGTCATTGGAAGTGCCGACCGTCGCCGAGGAGCTTCGTGATGCGGGCTATGCGACCTCGATGATCGGGAAATGGCACCTCACCGCCGCGGTGCCGATCAAGAATAAAACCGAGCAGCTTAGATGGCTTAACCACCAAGGGTATTTCAATCGCGATTTCGGTGACAAGCGCACCTATCCCGCCGCGCGCGGGTTCGACTATCACTGGGGCATCATCTGGGGGATCGCCGATTATTACGACCCCTTCTCGCTCGTCGAGAATTTCACGCCGGTCAAATCGGTACCCGAGGATTTCTACCTGACCGACGCGATCAGCGATCACGCGGTCGATCAGGTGAAGACGCTCGCGGCGGGCAAGAAGCCCTTCATGATGTACCTCGCCTATACCGCCGCGCACTGGCCGCTGATGGCGCCCGAGGAGACGATCCAGAAATATATCCCGCGCTTCAGCAAGGGCTGGGACGCGCTGCGCCGTCAGCGCTATGAAAAACAGGTCGAACTCGGCCTGATCGAACCGGGAACGGAGCTGCCGCCACTCACCACCGGCTATCCCGGCAACGCCGATATCCCCTGGAACAAGCTGACCCCCGAGCAGCGCAAGATCCAGGTCCGCAAGATGGCGACGCACGCGGCGATGATCGACATCATGGATCAAGGCATCGGCCGCGTGATCCAGGCGCTCAAGGACAGCGGCGAATATGAGAACACCGTCATCATCTACCTGAACGACAACGGCGCCTCGCCCGAGATCATGACGCAGCCCGGCTATGACCGCCCGAGCGAGACCCGCGACGGCCGCAAGATTCAATATGGCGAATATCCCGAGGGCATCGGCGGCGAAACGACGATGGCGGGAATCGGCACCCAATGGGCGAGCGCGGCGAACACGCCATGGCGCTGGTGGAAGCGCGAGCAATATCAGGGCGGCACGCACACGCCGTTCCTGATCGCTTGGCCGGGCCATATGGGGAATCGCGCCGGCACCTCGACCGATGCCGTCGCCCACATCGTCGACGTGACGCCGACGCTGCTCGATCTCGCGCGCGTCACGCCCGACACGAGCAAGGAGCCGATCGACGGCATTTCGATCGCGGGCGTGTTCCGGGGGGAAAAGATCGCGCGCAATGCGCCGCTCTTCTTCGAGCATTACGGCGCACGCGGAATCCTCGACGGGCGCTGGAAGCTCGTCTCGCTCGCGCCCGAGGGCCCCGAACAGAAGCGCAAGACCTATCGCCCCTGGCATCTCTACGATCTCGCCACCGATCGCACCGAGATGCACGACGTCGCATCGGCCCACCCGGAGATCGTCGCTCGACTCGATCGCGAGTGGAAGGCGTGGGCAAAGGATGTCGGCGCCCCGCATTACGCCGAGCCTGTGGCCGACTGATCGGCCGATCAAAAGACCGCGATCGAGCAGCCTGAACTCCCTCTCCCCGTCGGGGAGAGGGTCGGGGTGAGGGAGCGCGAGGCGAAGCCGAGCGTACCACGCCAAGATCGGCCACCCTCGCCCAACCCTCTGCCTCAAGGGAGAGGGCTTTGGCGATCGTCGCGCCGCTCGCAAAAAATGGGCGGTCGCTCGCATGGGAGCGACCGCCCAAACAAGCCGCTGAGGAGAAGGTTTGGCTGCGGCTTGGGGGATAGATCAGTTGCCGGGGGCGGTTTTCCCTCCGGCGTGCAGCGCGATCTGCTCGCGCAACGAAGGCGTGATCTCGTCCATCGCCTCGGGATGCTTGGGGATGTCCCCGAAGCCCCAGTTCTGGCGCGGCCGATCGCCGAGATAGACGTCGTAGCGTTCCTGCCACGGATCGACATAGCTCGCGGCCGCCCACGTGTCCCACTGTGCCGCCATCTTGCGGACGAGCGCCGGTTTCGCCGCGGCTAAGTCGCGCGTCTCCGAGCGATCGCGCGACATGTCGAAAAGCTGCCAGGGCCGCCGGAACCGGGCGACCAGCTTCCACTTGCCGTCGCGCACCGCGCGATTGCCCTCATGCTCCCAAAAGATCGGCTTGTCGCGATGCAGCTTTTCGCCATGGAACGCCGGCGCGAAGCTGCGCCCCTGCATCGGCACGATATCGTGGCCATGGAAGGTCGTGGGATAGGTGGCGCCGCTCACCTCCACCAGCGTCGGCATGATATCGATCAGATGCCCCGGCGCGCGCACGAACCCGCCGTCGAGCTTCGCGTCGATCCCGTCGGGCCAATAGGCGATCAGCGGCGTCGCGATGCCGCCTTCCTCGGTATAATGCTTGAAATACTGGAACGGCGTGTTCTGCAGCGTCGCCCAGTTCATGCCGACGAAGGTCGTCGATTTCGGCCCGCCCAGCACCTTCGCGTTCTTGAGCCGCCCGTCGGGGCCGCTTTCGGCATTGCCGCCATTGTCCGACATGAACAGGATCAGCGTGTTGTCGAGCTCGCCCGACGCCTCCAGCCGGTCGATCAGCGTGCCGATCGCCTTGTCCATCGCAGTGATGTCGGCGGCATAGGTCGCCATGATCTTGTCGAAACGGTCGCGCTGCGCGGGCGTCAGCTTGTCCCAGTTATAGGTGTTGGGCAGGCGTTCGGGCAGCACCTCGTCGGGGCCGACGATCCCCATCGCCTTCTGCCGCGCGAACCGCGCCTGGCGCAGCGTGTCCCAGTTCTGCTTGTACTTGCCGCGGAACCGCGCGATCTCCTCGGGCGGCGCCATCACCGGAAAATGGACGTTGACGAAGGGCAAATAGACGAAGAACGGCTTGTCCGCCGCGTCGGCTTGCCTAATGAATTTGGTCGTCCAGTCGGCGAAGAGGTTCGACGAATACCATTCGCCGCTGCCCACCTCGGGCGAATTGGCGCGCACCTTCTTGCCGTCGATGAAGAGGTATTTCGCGTTCTTCTGCACCTGGTTGGGCCAGTAGATCTCCCCAACCGGCGAGGTGAGCGAGTGATCGAACCCGCGCTCCCACGGCCCCACCCCGCGCGACAGGCCGAGGTGCCACTTGCCCGCCATCGCGGTGTAATAGCCCGCGCTGTGCAGCACTTCGGGCAGCGTCACGACACGATCGAGCAGCTTGCCGCGGATGCCCATCGAATCCGGCACCGCAATCGCCTCGAGATGCCCCAGCCCTGCCTGGTGCGGATAGGTGCCGGTGAGCAGCGACGCGCGCGAGCAACTGCACCGCGCGGTGTTGTAGAATTGGGTGAAGCGCAGCCCGCCTTCGGCCAGCCGGTCGATGTTCGGCGTCGGGATCTCGCTGCCGAAGCTCGAAATGTCGGAAAAGCCCATATCGTCGACGAGAATGACGATGATGTTGGGCCGCGCCGGGGCCGATGCCGGTGCGGGCTGCGGCGCGCGCGCCGTGACGGGCGGCGCCGTCAAGGCCGTCGCACAGGCGAGCGCCGCCAGTTGCGCCGTCTTCCTGATCATCGATGCGGCCATGCCATCCCCCTCGTCCCGGCCCTTTTCCGCATCGGCGTGTCCCGACGTCGGCTGTTTGGCTGTCGTATCCGGCCGTCCAGCGCTCGTCAATGTTTATCATACAAATAGGATACGGTGGCTGCCCCCTTCCGCCGGCCCGCCGGACAGGCGGGACATCATGCCGGCTCGGGCATGCGGTGCATGATCGCGTCGGCGACCTTGCCGTTGACTTCGGCGAAGTGATCGAAACGCGCTTCGTGGCGCGCCATGCCCTGGCTCAGCGAGCGCAGGTCCGTGTCCAATCCGGCAAGCTCCACCTCGGGCAAGAGCAGCTCGATCACATCCCAGCGAGACCATCCCTCCAACGGCGCGATGCCGAGCATCTGGCCGCGCCGACTCGTCGCCGCCGAGGTGATGCGCGAGACGGCGCTGCCAGGCGTACGGATCGTCACATACGCGATCGGTTCGAGCAGATACGGCACGGCGGCGGCAAGCGCCTCCGCCATCGCGAGGCGCCCCGCGGTGCGGAAGGCGAGCTCCGAACTGTCGACGCTGTGGAACGACCCGTCGATCAGCGTGACCGCGACATCCACGACGGGAAAGCCCATCGGCCCCTTCATCATCGCGTCGCGCACGCCCTGCTCGACCGCGGGAATCCACTGGCGGGGGATCGCGCCGCCGGTGATCGCGTCGTCGAAGCGAAAGCCCTCGCCGCGCGCGAGCGGGTGCACCTCGATGATGACGTCGCCGAACTGGCCGTGCCCGCCCGATTGCTTCTTGTGGCGACCATGCTGCGTCACGGCCTTGCGGATGGTCTCCTTATACGCGGTTGCGGGGCGGCGCGCCGACACTTCGACGCCGTAGCGCCGATCGAGCCGCGCCAGCACGACCGCGAGATGCTCGTCGTTGATGCCGCGGAGCAGCGTCTCGCGCGTCTCCTCGTCCAGGCCCCAGCGGAGCCCCCGATCCTCTTCCGCGAGCCGGTTGAGCCCGGTCGAGAGGCGCACCTCGTCCTTGTGGTCCTTGGCGGAGATCGCGAGCGCGCAATTGGCCACCGGGCGATCGGCGCGCGCGAGCGCCTCCGCCGCGGCGCCGAGCCCGTCGCCCGCCTGCACCGCATCGATCCTGGCGATTCCGACGATGTCGCCGGGCGCCGCCGATGCGACCTTGGCCGATTGCCCGCCCTGAAGCGCGAACAGCGATCCGGTGCGGACCGGCGCCCCGTCAGGCCCCGCCAGCGTCGCGCCCTCGGCGATGGGGTCGCCGAACACCCGCGCCAGCGCGAGCCGCCCGACCGCGCTGCCGTGCGAGATCTTGAAGACGAGCGCGCCCGCGCCCTCGATCCCGATCCGCTCCGCGGTCGCCGCGGCAGCCGGCGTGTCGTGGCGCAGCATCTTGAGCAGCCGCCCGATGCCCGTACCGCTGATCGCCGACCCGAACAGCACCGGGACGATCAACCCTTCGGCGGTCTCGCGCGTGAGATCGTCGAAGATGGTATCGAGCTGCGGCGCCTCGTCGATGAGCAATTGCTCGAGCAGCCGGTCGTCATGGTCGGCGAGATGTTCGAGCATCCCGAAGCGCGCCGCGGCTTCGTCGTCGCGCAGCTCGTCCGTCAGGGGAACCTGCTCCGAGCGCTTGCCGGGCACGTAGCGGAAGGCGCGTTCGAGCGCGAGATCGACGAATCCGGTCACCTCCTCGCCCTCGCGGATCGCGAGCTGCCGCGCCACCAGCGGCGCAGCGCTCAGCGGTTGCAGCGCGGCCAGCAGGTCGCGGACACGCCCCCGCGCCTGATCGATCTTGTTGACGAACAGCGCGTGCGGCACACCCGCCTTTTCGAGCTGCCGCAGCGTCGGTTCGGCGAGCGGCGCGCGAACCGGATCGGGATCGACCACCACCAGCGCGAGATCCGCCAGCGCGATCGCCATGTCCGCATCCGCCGCAAAGCCCGGCGCGCCCGGCGCGTCGATCAGCACATAGCCGTCGCCCATCCAATCGAACCGCATCAGGTTGAGCTCGGTCGATCCGCATCGCGCGCGGGCCTCCGGGCTGGCATCGCCGATGCTGCTGCCGGTATCGATCGCGCCCAGCCGGGGAATGGCCCCCGCCGCGAACAGCAACGCTTCGGCGAGGCTGGTCTTGCCGGTGCCGGAAGGGCCGACGATTGCGACGGCGCGTACGCCATGGACGGTCTCATCCATATCGCTTCCTCCTGTAGCGCCCCTTGCTCTCGATGAGAGCAGCCCCGCCAGGAGTCACGAGGATCGGCCTATGAGCGGACGAACGCAAGACGATTCCGGCCAGTTTGAACCGGCGCCGCGTCGCGCTACACTTACGCGGCGAGAGAATGGAAAGAACGAGGTGAGCGAGACCCGCCGAGCGGTCGAGCGAGGATCAGGCCCCGGGCGGCGCTCCGGGGGCGAGGATCTGCGGCTGCTGGCGCTCGTTCGCGAAGGAGATCGCCATGCGTTCGAAGAGCTTTACCGGCTTTATCATCCCCGGCTGACGCGGTTCCTCATCAACCTGGTACGGCGGCCGCAGCTCGTCGAGGAAGTGCTCAACGACACGCTGATGGTCGTGTGGGAGCGCGCCGACAGCTTCAACGGGGCAAGCAAGCTTTCGACCTGGATCTTCGCCATCGGCTATCGCAAGGCGATGAAGGCCCTGCGTCGGCAGGATGTCCCGGTCGAGGACCCGCAGCGCGACGATCGGCCCAGCACGGAGGCAAGCCCCGAGGACGTACTCGGCCGCGAGCGCATCCACCGGCTGCTGGTCGAGGCGATGGCGAAGCTTTCGGCGGATCATCGCGCGGTGGTCGACCTCACCTATTTCCACGAGCTCAGCTATCGCGAGATCGCCGAGATCGTCGATTGCCCGGTGGATACGGTGAAGACCCGGATGTTTCACGCCCGGCGCCACCTGCGGCGGCACATGGCAGGCGCGCTGGACGACTGGATTTGAGGACTGACGATGGCTGACATCATCCGGCTGCGCGGCAGCCCCCATGAACAGGCGCAGGCGCTGCTGCCCTGGTACGTCAACGGAACGCTCGACCCCGACGAGAAGGCATCGGTCGAGGCGCATGTCGCCGGCTGCCCCGAATGCCGCGCCGATGTGGAGGCCGAGCGCGTTCTCGCCCGCGAGATCGCCGAGCTGCCGCTCGACGCGGCCGAGGGCTGGGCGGCGTTTTCCGAGCGGCTCGACCGCCCCCCCGCCGCCGAGCCGGACGCAGCGCCGATTCCGTTGCTGAAGCGCCGGATCCCGATGGGATGGGCGATCGGAACGCAGGCGATCGCCGCGGCGCTGGCGGTCGCGGTAATGACCGCGCTGCCGAGCGGCGAGCCCGCGGCGCCCGTCTATCATACGCTCGGCACCGCATCGAACGCAGCGCCGGCCAACATCGTGCTGGCCTTCGATCCCTCGACGACCGAAGAGGCAATGCGCGCCGCGCTGACCGCGGCCGATATCCGCATCGTCGACGGGCCGAGCGCGACCGGCGCCTATATGGCGCACGTCGCGCCCGGCCGGCGCGACGCGGCGCTCGCCGAGCTTCGCCGCGCGAAACAGGTGGTGCTCGCCGAACCGATCGATGCGGGCGCGGACGCGCGCCTATGACCGCCATCGCGGCCGTCCGGGTGCTGCTCGCCATGGTCGCGGCGGCCGCGCTCTCGGCCGCGGGGGCCGCTGCGCCGCAATCACCCGCGCCCGGCGTTGAGCACCATCGGATTCTGGTGATGCTCCATATGGCGCCGCCGCATTACCGGCCCGGCCAGGCCTATGGCGGCAGCTACGGCGACACCGCCTCGCAGGCGGCCCGCCGGCGTGCCGCCCGCGGCATTGCCGAGCGCAACGACCTGGCGCTCGTGGACGGCTGGCCGATGCCGCTGCTCGGGATCGATTGCTACGTCATGGAAGTGCCCGCCGACCGATCGCTCGACGATGCCGTCGCGGACGTCTCGCGCGATCCGATCGTGGCGTGGTCCGAGCCGCTCGAAACCTATCGCGCCCAAGGTGCGGCGGCCGCGACGGTGGACCCGCTGTTCCGTATCCAGCCCGCCGCAAGCGCCTGGCATCTGGCCGAGCTTCACCGCGTCGCCACCGGGCGCGGCGTCACGGTTGCGGTGATCGACAGCAAGATCGACGTGCGCCACCCCGATCTGTCCGGACAGTTCGTCGCCGATCAGGACTTCGTCGGCAACCGCTCGCCTCCGGAGCGGCACGGAACGGCGGTTGCGGGCGTAATCGCGGCGAGGGCCCACAATGGAATCGGCATTTCGGGCATCGCCCCCGACGCACGGTTGATGGCGTTGCGCGCCTGCCGACATGACGGCACCGGCGCGACGTTGTGCGACAGCCTCAGCCTGGCGCGGGCGCTCCAATATGCGATCGAGCATCGGGCCGATATCGTCAACCTCAGCCTCAGCGGCCCGCGCAGCACGTTGATTTCAAAGCTGATCCAGCTCGCGCTGGCGCGCAACATGGCCGTCGTCGCCGCCTTCGATCCCCGGCTTCCCCGCGGCGGCTTTCCCGCATCGCTGAACGGCGTGATCGCCGTCACCGACAAATCTTTGCAGACATGGCCCCCCAGGTTGTACCGTGCGCCCGGTCGGGACGTCCCGACGACAGAGCCCGGAGGCACATGGTACCTCGTCAACGGCAGCTCCTATTCCGCCGCCCATGTCAGCGGCCTCATCGCGCTCGCCCGGCAGGAACAGGGCGGATCAGCCGCCGTCGATCTTGCGCGCGCGGCGAACGGCCGGATCGATGCCTGCGCGACGCTGCTTGCGGCGTCGGGCACCTGTGACTGTTCGTGTGCGCTCGCGCGGGAGGCCGGGGCGCGCCGCCCTTAGCCGCCTGCTGTCACCGCTGAGCCTCGTTGCCGCCGCCGCGCCCGCGCACGGGCAGGTCGCCGCCAGCATCGGGATCGAAACCGATCATCGCCTGCGCGGCTATTCGATCAGCGCGGGACGGCCCGTGGCGACCGCCATGGTGAGCTATGACGACCGATCGGGCTTCTATGCCAGCGTTTCGGCGACAGAGGTGTTCAGCCGCGACGGGCCGCGATTCCTGGGAGTCGAGGGCGGCGTGGGATATGCAGCGCGGATCGCGCCCGCCGTCTCGATCGATGCCGGGCTTCACCGCGTCCAGTATCGCGGGCCCTATTCCGGCGGTCGCGAGACGCACTATACCGAAGGCTATGCCGGCGTCACGGCGCATGGCGTGACCGCGCGGATATTCTATTCGCCCGACTATCTCGCAGACGGCGCCTCGACGCTCTACGGCGAGCTCGACGGCGGGATCGAACCGGCGCCCGGCTGGCGGCTGAACGCCCATGTCGGCACCCTCCTCTATCTCGACGCCGGCAGCAGCTATTACGGTCGCTACCGCGTCTCCGACGCGCAGCGATATGATTGGCGGCTGGGGGTGTCGCGCCGGCTCGGCCGCGTCGAAATCCACGCCGCGGTATCGGGTGGCGGACCGGGCGAGCAATATTATGCAGGACACACGCATGATCGAACCGCGCTCACGGCCGGCGCGAGCCTGAGCTTCTGAAAGGGCGCGGCGCATTGAACGCGGATGACTGCTGCCGTCACTTACGTCGGCAGGAGACAGCCCATGCCACGCCGACGCCTCCGATTCGACGCCGCACGCCTGACGGCGACGACTCTCTTCGCTTCCGCCTGGGTCGCTGCCGCGGCGCCGCTATCCGGGCAGCCGGCGAAAGACGCGCCGACCATCGACGTGGCCTTGTCGAGCTTCGAGTTCACGCCCGAGACGATGCGGCTCGTCCACGGCCGCCCTTACGTGCTTCATCTGGTCAACCGCTCCGGCGGCGGGCACGATTTCACCGCGCGCGCCTTCTTCGACGCGGCGATGGTCGCGCCCGGCGATCAGGCGAAGATCGATCATGGCAGCGTCGAGCTGGACGGCCATGAAGAAGCGCGCATCCATCTGACCGCACCGGCCGTTCCGGGCCGATACAAGGTCCATTGCGCGCATTTCCTGCACTCGATGTTCGGCATGACGGGCACGATCCTGGTCGAGTAGCGCCGTGTCCGAACGCCGCCACGGCGACCTCACGGCGCTGCTCGCCGCTTTCGCGCGCTTCGGCGCGCGGCGCGGGGCGGCGGGCGCGGTGCTGATCGGCGCGGGAGCGCTGCTCGACGGCGCGGGCCTGCTGTTGCTCGCCCCATTGCTCTCCGCGCTGCTTGGCGATTCCGCGGGCGGGCTCGCCGGGCGGATCGCGCGGCTCGTTCCCGGCGGCGACCCCGGCGAGCGGATCACGGCGCTGCTCGCGCTGTTCGTCGGGCTGATCGTCGCGCGCGCGGCGGTGTTGATGGTGCGCGACCGGACGCTCGCGCACCTCCAGCACGGCTTCGTCGAAGCCTGCCGGCTGCGCCTGATCGAACGGATCGCAGCCGCGCCGTGGCGGAATGTCGCACGCCTGCCGCGCGCGCGGGTAGTGCAGGTGCTCGGCGCCGAAATTCAGCACATGGGCGTCGCCGCACATTTCATCCTCCACGGCGCGGTCGCCTCGGCGATGCTGGCGATCCACCTGGCCCTTGCCGTCGCGCTTGCACCGCGGCTGTCGGTCGCCGCGATCGCGTTGCTGATCCCGGCGGCGGCGCTGGGCTGGGGAATGATGCCGCGCATCCGCCGGCTGGGCGCGGCGGTGATCGTCGATGCCGAGCGAATGACCGAGGAGACGATGCGCTTTCTCGACGGGCTCAAGACCGCGGCGGCGCACGATATGCAGCCCGCCTTCGTCGCCGAGCATCGCCGCCTTTCCGGCATCGCGCTTGCCAATCGCCGCGCTTTTTTCGGCGTGCAGGCCGCGAGCCGCCATGTCGCGGGCGCCGCGGCCGCGCTGGCGGGAGCGGCAACGCTGTTGCTGGGCGCGACCGTGCTCCGGCTCGATCCGGCGGTGCTGATCGTGCTGGCGGTCGTCCTGGCGCGCATGGGCGGCCCGGCGCTTCTCCTCCAGCACAGCATCCAGCAGATCGCGCACTGCCTGCCCGCCTTCGCCGCGGCGAGGGCGCTCGAGGCGGAATGCGATGCGGCCGGCCGCATTTCCCGACCGATACCGTCACGCGATATGCCCGCGACGGGGCCGTCGCTGGCGTTCGATCGCGTCACCTTGCTCCACCCGGGCAGCGGGCGCGGTATCAGGCGCGTCAGCACGACGATTCCGGCGGGCGCATTGGTCGGCATCGCCGGGCCGTCGGGCGCGGGCAAGACGAGCTTCGCCGATCTCGCCGCGGGGCTGCTGACGCCGGACGACGGCGCGCTGCTGGTCAATGACAGGCCGCTGACCGCCGATCGGCTCACGGCGCACCGGAACCGCGTCGGCTATGCCGGGCGCGACGCGGTGCTGTTCGGTGACAGCATCCGCCGAAACCTGCTCTGGGGCACGGCCGGACGCAGCGACCCGACGATGCTGGAGGCGCTCGACCGGCTCGGCGCGGCGGAACTGGTGCGCAGCCGGGGCGGGCTCGACGGACACCTCGGGGAGCGCGGCGCGACGCTCTCGGCGGGCGAAGCCCAGCGGCTCGCGCTCGTGCGGCTGCTGCTGCGCGGCGCGCCGCTGCTCATCCTCGACGAGGCGACCGCCTCGCTCGACGCTGCGAGCGAGCGTCATGCCCTCGATGTCCTGCGCGATCGGCACCGGCGGCCGACGATCCTGCTCGTCTCCCACCGCGCCGAAACGCTCGCGCAGTGCGACATGGTGCTGCGGTTCGAAGACGGCCTGCTGGCGGGCGCGACTGAACCTTCGCCGCCTGCGCGGGCATCAACAGGCTGGACGGGATCGCTGCGGGAGAGTGTTTCGTGAAGAGCAATACGCGCGCGCCCTTGCGCTGTCTGGCGATTGGCGGGCTGACCATGCTGGCGGCCGCCGCGGCGGCGCATCCGTCGCCCGAGGCGCGGCAGCATGTCGTGACGATGGACAATATGCGCTACGGCGCCGTGCCCGGCGACGTGCATGTCGGCGACACGATCGTGTGGGTCAATCGCGATACCGTGCCGCACACCGTCACCGCGCGCGACAAGAGCTTCAACCTGCGCATCGGACCGGGCCAGAGCGCGAAGATGGTCGCGAAAAAGGCGGGGAGCTTTCCCTTCTACTGCATCTATCACCTGCAGATGCGCGGCACGCTGACGGTCAGCGACTGACGCTGCCGCCCTGCCGGACGATCATCGCCTGCCCCCAGGGCAGCGCGAAGACAGTGTCGTCGCGGCCGTCGAAAAAGGCATCGACGGTGCATCGGACATCGGCGTCCTGATAATCGTCGGCGATCAGGATACCTCCCGGCAGCAGCCGCGGGTGGAAAAAATCGAGCGCGGCACGGATGCCTTGCGGAAGATCGAGGTCGATATGGGCGAAAGCGAAACGTGCCCCCGCCAGCGCGGCGGCGGATTGGGGGAAGACGCCAGGATGGAGGTGCACTTCCGGATAGTCCGCCAGCAGGCGCGCCACCTCGGCCGCGACACCGTGGGTCGGCCCGAAATGCGCCGCGATATCGGCGGCGGCCCCCACGGCCCCGGCTGAGCGCTGGAGACCTTCGAACACGTCGAACAGATGGAGCGGCGCGGCGCCCTTGGCTTCGCAGATCAGCCGCGCGCTGCCGCCCATCAGCACGCCCGCCTCGGCCATGGCGCCGCCAAGCCGGCGCGCGGCGCGCACCGCGACCTGGATCTGGAGCGCGGCGGCGTCGTTCATCAGCAGCGGCACGCGCGCACGGGTGTCGCGGATCGCGTCGAGGCTCGCCGCCCATTCGCGCCCCAGCGGCGCCGCGACGAGCCCGCGCCGGGCGAGCAACCCGCGCAGCATCGCGGCAGGCGCGAGGCGGTGTGCGGTGCGCCGCGGCAAGCTCATGCCGGCACCGCCCCGGCCCGGGCGGCACCGTGTTCTTCATTGCGCGCCGCCCGATCGAGCATCAGGCATGCGACGACGAACAGCGCGCCGAGCAGCGGCGTGCGCAGCGGATAATCGACGAGGCTCGACATCATCAGGATCGCTCCAACCGTCATCATCGCGATGCCGGAAGCGCGCCGCGGCGAGCGGGGGATCGCGATCACCCGCCGCGCGCGCGCAACCCACCACCAGCCGAACAGGCCGAGCAGAACGAGCGCAGGCACCCCGCCCTCGATCGCGAGCTGAACCGGCTCGTTGTGCGCCTCGTTCATGTAGATGGTCGAGAGCAGCGCATCGGGCTCGAACCGGCGATAGACGCCGTCGAATGCGCCGAAGCCGGCGCCGAGCGGCATGAACGCCGCTGCGGTGCGCAGCAGCGGGGGCAACATCGCGATGCGCGTGTCGGCGACCGGATCGGCGCCGATGAGCCGTTCGATCGCCCCGCTGCGCACGCCGGCGGCGAGCAGCGCCAGGGCGAGCACGCCGCCCACCGCAAGCGCGGCGGCGATGCGCCGATGGCGCAGCCGGCGTGAGGGGATGCCGGCCCCGTCGAGACTCCATCCGGCACCCGCCAGGCCGATCATGCCGACGGCGAGCCCCATGCGCGACCCCGTCAGCCCGATCGCGAGAAGGAGGAGCAAGGCGGCCACCGCGACACTCGTCCAGAGCAGGCGATCATCGCCGCCGCGGCGCAGCCGGGCGCCCGCGGCGGCGGCCAGCAACGGCAACGCGCAGGCGAGCAGCACCGCCTGATGGTTGCGGTTGGCGAACAGCCCGACCGGCGCGCCGTCGCTCGTCAACCGGTAGAGACGAAACCCCGTGCCATCCGCAGCGATCTGGACGAGCCCCAGCACCGCGCTGATGCACGCGACGAACACGACGGCCTCCACGACCCGCGCCCGATCGCGCCGGCGAAGATAGACGAAGGCAAGCCCCGCCGCCATCGGCGGCAAGAGCGCGAACAAGGCATTGCGGGTCAGATCGGGCGTGAGGCTGAGCGGGCGCCATCCAACCGTCCCCGTCGCCCGGGCAATGTCGGCATAGACGGCATGGCCGGGCAGCGCCGCCCATAGCGCGGGCGGCAACGGCACGAGCTGGACGAGCACGAGCGCGAGCGCCGCGAACGCGCCGAGCACCGGCACGCGATTACGGCGCAGCGGCTCGAGCTCGAGCGGCCAGAGCGTCGCGGCGATCGCGACGACCGCCACCAGCCGCACCACCGTCTGAAGGCTTTCGTCCGCGCGCGACGCACCCCCCGCCGCAGCCAGCGCAATGAGCAGCATCAGCGCGACGGCACGCCGATAGCCGCGCCGCTCCTGCGCGCGACGGCGCACGGCCATGGTCATCGGTCGCGCCCGGCGCCCGCGCTACATGCTCGCCGGCGTCTCGTCGTCATTGTCGCCGAGCGCAACCGCGCCGACCACGACCGCCGCACCGACCGCGCCCGCGATCAGCAGCGTCCGGGTGGACGGGCCGCCCGACCCTTCGGGCGGCGTCTCCGCATCGGCGGTATCGGTTCGAGGCGCGGCGGGCGCCTTGGCGTTCGCCAGCGAGAGCCTGGCCGCGGGATTGTGCTTGCCGGGCGCGGCAAGCGCAGGAGATATGGCCAGGGACAGGATTGCGGCACCGGCCGCAAGATTGGTCAAGCGCATCGCAGACCTCCAGCGTCGATCCCGTATTCCCTTTGTCTCACGATTCGCCGGCCGGTTCAATCGCAATCGCGATGTCGCGTCGCCCATCCGCCGTTGAACCTCGGTCGCCGCGCCGGGAATCCATAAAGCGCAACAAGGGCGGCGCAGTGCTTCGGAACACATCCTTTTCCTTTCCCGAGCCAGGCCATCGGCACCTCGGGAAGTGCGGGCCATGCCGGCCGGCAATGATCCCGGAAGGCCGGCATGGTCCGCACGACGATGCGGCCGCCGTGCCACCCGTCGTCCCGGTCGGCGTAGCGGAAGGGTATCGGCGCTGGGCACCGCGTTACGCCGGCGACACCGCGATCAGCCATCTTGAAAACCGCCTCGTCGCCGCGATGACACCGCCGCTCGGCGGACGCACGCTGCTCGATGCCGGGTGCGGCACCGGCCGCCGCCTGCGCGATTGCGGGGCGATGGAGGCGGTGGGCGTGGACCGTTCGCCCGAGATGCTCGACGCCGGGATCGGCCGCGGCGCGGCGGCGCCGGGCGTGCGGACGATACTCGGCGACGTGCGCGCGCTGCCGCTGCCCGATGCGGTGTTCGATGTCGTGTGGTGCCGGCTGGTGATCGGCCATCTTTCCGAATGCGGTGCCGCATATGCCGAGTTCGCCCGCGTGGCGAAGCCCGGCGCGTCGATCGTCGTCACCGATTTCCACCCCGCCGCCGCGGCCGCCGGCCACACGCGCAGCTTCCGCGACGGCACGCGGGTGCTGGCGATCGAGCATCATGTCCATCTGCTCGACGATCATCGCGCCGCTGCGGAGGCGGCCGGACTTTCCATTACAGATGTCCGCCAGGCCGCGATCGGCCCTGAGGTGCGTACATTCTACGACCGGGCGGATCGCCTCGCGCTCTACGAAGAGCATGTCGGCCTGCCGGTGGTGCTCGGCCTCGTCCTGCGGCGGGGGGACTGAGATGCGGTTGCTCATCAATGCCCGCAACCGCAGCATTGCCGTCGAAGGCGACCGGATCGTGGCGCCCGCCGGCCGATTCGATCTCGTGCTCGACCTCCCCCGGGCCGAGGTGCGCCCGGGTCTCGTCAACGCGCACGACCACCTTCACCGCAACCATTACGGGCGCCTCGGCGGGCGGCGCTATCGCAACGCCTATCAATGGGCGGACGACATCCAGACGCGCCACCGCCGCCACATCGCCGAACGGCATCGCCTGCCGCGGCGCGAGGCGCTGCTGACAGGGGCGTGGAAGAACCTGCTCGCGGGTGTCACGACGGTCGTTCATCACGACGCCTGGGAAGCCGATTTCGATATCGGCTTCCCGATCACCGTGGCCCGTCTCGACAATGCGGACTCGATCGGCCGGAGCGCCTCGATCCGGCCGCGCGGGACGGGTCTGTTCTGCCTGCACGTCGCCGAGGGGATCGATGCGCGCGTCGCTGGCGAGATCGGCCGGCTCATTGCGATGGGGCTACTGACCGAAGACCTGCTCGCGGTCCACGCCGTCGGGCTCGATGCCACGGGGATCGCGCGGCTGCGGACCTCGGGCGCCGCGATCGTCTGGTGCCCCAGCTCGAACCTGTTCCTGTTCGGCCGCACCGCGCCCGCCGCGTTGCTCGCCGAGGGCGTGGATGTGCTGCTCGGCAGCGATTCGCTGCTCACCGGCGCGGGCGACCTGCTCGACGAGCTGCGCCAGGCGCGCGCCCTCGGCCTTTTGGACGACGCGCGCCTCGACGCGGCGGTCGGCGCGGTCGCGGCGCGGCGGCTGGGCCTGCCTGCGCCGTCGCTCGATCCCGGCGCACCCGCCGATCTCGTGCTGCTCACGCGGCCGCTGCTCGACGCGCGCGCGGAAGATGTCGCGCTGGTCGTCGCGCGCGGCGTGCCGCGCGTGGCCTGTCCTGCGCTCGCGCCGATCCTGGATCGCGCCTTTCCGGGCGGCGTCGAGCGCGGGCTTGGATCCGCCGTCCGCTGGACCAATTCATGCGCCGCCCGAGCGCTCCAAGAGGGGATTTCGCCATGAGATCGCGCCATGCATCGAGGGGAACCGCGTTCGCCGCCGCGCTGCTGTGCGCGCCCGCCGCCTGGGCGCAAACCGTGCCCGAGCCCGCCCCCGTCGGCGCCGAGGACGAGGCCGTTGCCAAAGCCCAGACGGGCGCCTTCGACACGGCAGAGCCCGAAGGCAGCGGTTCGGGTGGCGGCATTCTCTCCGGCGACGCCTTCACGATCCTGCTCGACGGGCGGCTCGCGGTGGCGAACGGCGAGCGCTCGTGGGTGAACCGCGGTCTCGGCAAGACGCGCTTCGACGGGACGTCGGACGGCGATTACGACGTCTATGCCGTGCCGGTGGAGGCCGATCTCGTCTGGACACCGCGCTTCACCGAGTCGCTCAGCGCCAACGTCTCGGCCGCCTGGCAGCGCGACCAGGAAAACGCGGTCGATCTGATCGAGGCATTCGTCAACTATCTGCCGCTCGACACCGGCGACGTGAGCTTCTCCGCGCGCGCGGGGCTGATGTGGCCCGAAATCTCGCTCGAACATTCGACCGGCGGCGCATGGAGCGTGGTCAACACGATCACGCCTTCGACGATCAATTCGTGGGTCGGCGAGGAGGTGAAGGTGCTCGGGCTGGAGGGCACGCTCCACGCCGGCCTCGGCGCGCACCAGATCGCTGCGACCGCGGGAATTTTCGGCGGCAACGACACGTCGGGCACCTTGCTCTCGTTCCGCGGCTGGGCGCTGCACGACGAGAAGGCGACCGCGTTCGGCCATTTCCCGCTGCCGCCGCTCAACCCGTTCATCCGGCTGCTCCAGGAAGATCGAACGCGCTCGACCATCGAACTCGACGACCGACCCGGCTTCTACGGCCGGCTCGAATGGCGCCCGCCCTGGCCGGTCGGGGTCTCGCTCTTCTACTACGACAATCGCGGCGATCCCGAGGCGTTCGAGGCCACCGGCCAATGGGGCTGGCGGACGCGCTTCTGGAACCTCGGCATCAACGCCGATCTCGACGCGCGCACGCGCCTGCTCGCGCAGGGCATGGCGGGTTCGACGATCATGGGGTTCGAGGAGAACGGCGTGCCGTGGGTGCACACCTATTTCCGCTCGGCCTACCTCCTCCTCACGCGCCAGCTCGGCGATCGCGCGGCGGTGACCGGCCGGATCGAGGCGTTCGGCACGCGCGAGCATGGAAGCGAGATGTCCCCGCGCGAGAGCGAGGACGGCTGGGCGACCACCATCGCGCTCCGCTACGACCTCACCAACAACATCACCGGCTTTCTGGAGGCGCTCAACGTCCGCAGCACGCGCGGCACGCGCGCCGATCTGGGGCTCAACCCCTTCCAGGCGCAGACGGTGTTCCAGGCATCGCTGAGGGTGCGGCTGTGAGTGCACGCGCCGCCTGCGTCGCGCTGGGCGGTGCCCTGCTGCTCGCGGCCTGCGCAGACGGGCCGCGGCTCGGCGAAGGCGACGGGCCGCTTGCCGTGACCACGGCGACGGAGCTTCCTGCGCCGACCAGCGCGGACCTGATCGCCGCGACCACGCCCTACCGCATCGGCCCGCTCGACAAGCTCTCGGTCTCGGTATTCGGCGCCGAGGACCTGAGCGGCACCTTCCAGACCGACGCCGCCGGGCGCCTGTCGCTGCCGCTGGCGGGCCAGATCGACGCGGCGGGCAAGACCCCGAACGAGCTTGCGAGCACGATCGCGGGGCGGCTGCGCGGCACGATCATGCGCGATCCGCAGGTAACGGTGAACCTGGAGGAGACGACCAGCCAGGTCTTCACGATCGATGGTCAGGTGACGCAGCCGGGAAGCTACCCCGTGATCGGCAGCATGTCGCTGATGCGCGCCGTCGCCGCCGCCAAGGGCGCGGGCGAATATGCCCGGCTCGACGATGTCGTTGTGTTTCGCACGGTGAACGGCCGGTCGATGGCCGCGCTCTACAACCTCTCGGCGATCCGCCGCGGCGTCTATCCGGATCCAAAAATCTACGCGAACGACGTGATCATCGTCGGCGATTCGAAGGCGCGGCGACTGTTCCAGCAATTCCTCCAGATCGCGCCGTTGCTCACCACGCCGCTGGTCCTCGCGCTCGAAAGGAACTGACGGCGATGGACACGATCTCGCCGCACATGCTCGGCTTTTCGGGGGGCGGTATCCCGCTCCTCACCGGGAATGCGGCCGCGGGTGCACGCGGCAAGGTGCCGCCGTTGCGCAAATTGTGGCGGCTGGCGATTCGCCGCCGCTGGGTGCTGATCGGCGGCGTGGTGGCGGGCGCGCTGCTCGGGCTGCTCCTCACCATCGTCGCGACGCCGCAATATACCTCGACCGTCCGCCTCGAAATCTCGCGCGAAACGGCGCGCGTGGTCGAAATCGACAGCGTCGAGCGCGACGCCAGCATCGGAGACCAGGAATTTTACCAGACCCAATACGGCCTGCTCCAGACCCGCACACTCGCCGAACGCGTCGCGCGCGACATCGGCGCGGTGGATGATGACGCGTTCTTCGGCATGTTCGGCCGCAGCGACCTGATCGGCGCGGCCCACGCCAAGCGTGTCGAGGAGGCGGGCCGCATCCTGCTGGACCATGTCAACGTGGCGCCGGTGCGCGGCTCGCGGCTGGTCGATATCGGCGTCACCACGCCGGACCCCGCGCTGTCGCAACGGATCGCCGACACCTGGGCACGCGATTTCATCGCCGGCAATCTCGAACGCCGCTTCGAGGCATCGAGCTATGCGCGCACGTTCCTGGAAGGCCGGCTCGATCAGTTGCGCCAACGCCTGGAGCAATCGGAGCGGCAGGCGGTTGCCTATGCCGCGCGCCAGGGGATCGTCACGCTTCCCTCGCCCGCCAACGAGGACGAGAACGGCAGCACCGGCGATCGTTCGTTGCTGACCGACAACCTGTCTACCCTGAACGCCGCGCTCGCCACCGCGACCGCCGAGCGCATCGCCGCGCAAAGCCGCCTCGTCGCCGCGCGCCGCCCCGATGCGAGCAGCGAAGCGCTGGGCAACGACACGATCGCCGCGCTCCGGCAGCAGCGCGCCAAAACGGCCGCCGACTATGCCGACATGATGGTCCAGTTCGAGCCGCAATATCCGCCCGCCAAGGCGCTCGCCTCGCAGATCGCCACGCTGGACGCCGCAATCGGCCGCGAGGAAGCGCGCATCCGCACCGCGCTCCAGCAGGATTATCGCGCCGCCGCCACGCGCGAACACACGCTCGCCGCGCGCGTTGCCGCGCTCAAGGGCGACCTGATCGATCTGCGCCGCCGTTCGATCCAGTACAACATCTATCAGCGCGACGCCGACACCAACCGCGAACTCTACAATGCGCTGCTCCAGCGCTACAAGGAGATCGGCGTCGCAGGCGCGGTCGAGAACAACAACATCGCCGTCGCAGATGCGCCGAAACTGCCCGATCGACCGTCATCGCCCAACCTCTTCATCAATCTGATCCTCGGCATGTTCGCGGGCGCGCTCGCCGGCATCGGCGTCGCCGCGGCGCTCGAGCAGATCGACGAGGGGTTGGCCGATCCGGGCGAGGTCGAGGAGAAGCTGGGCCTGCCGCTGCTCGGGACGGTGCCGCGCGTGAAGCACGAAGGCCCGCTTGCCGCCCTTGCCGAGCCGCGTTCGCCGCTCGTCGAGGCCTATCTGGCGGTGCAGGCCAATCTCGAGCTTTCGACCGCACACGGCACGCCGCGCTCGTTCGCGGTGACGAGCACGCGTCCGCGCGAAGGCAAATCGACGACCACGGTTGCGCTTGCCCAATCGCTGGCGCGCGCGCACCGCGGCGTCGTGCTGGTCGATGCCGATCTGCGCGCGCCGTCGATCCACACCGCGTTCGGCATCGATAACGATGCGGGCGTGAGCAACCTGCTCGCAGGCAGCGACGATGTGTACGCCATGCTTCGCGCTACCGGGCACGACGGACTATCGGTGATCGCCGCCGGGCCACAGCCGCCCAACGCCGCCGAACTGCTGACCGGCGATCGCCTGCGCGGGCTCGTCGAACGGCTCCATGAACGGTTCGATCACGTCATTCTCGATTGCCCGCCGGTCATCGGCCTCGCCGATGCGCCGCTCGTCGCCTCGGCGGTCGAAAGCGTCATCTACGTGGTCGAGGCGCGCTCGATTCCGGTAGGTACCGTCCGCTCCGCGCTCGACAGGCTGCGCACCGCACAAGCGACCGTCCTCGGCGTGGTACTCACCAAGTTCGAGGCGAAGCGCGGCGGCGTCGGCTACGGATATGACGACTACGGCTACGATTATGGCCGGTGACGCGGCCGTCGTCCGTCACGACGGACCTGTTTCGGGGTTCACCGCACCGTCCGACGTCGGCGTTGCGGATTTCGGAGCGCCGTCGATGCCCGACGGAACCCGATATGGCCGAAGGACGGCATGGCCGGCACATCGCCCCATGGCTGCTCGAGCGGCGATCGGGCTCGTTTCGCTGCTGCTTGGAGGCATGATCGCACGTTCGGGATTCGCGGATCACATGGCCCGCACCGACTCGGTTCACGCTGCCCGTATCGCGCCGGGCGACGCACGGCTCTCGCTCGCCGCCGCCCGGGCGCTGGTCGCTTCGGGAACATCCGTCGCCGCGCCGCAGGTGCAGGCGCTCGCCCGCCGCGCACTCGCGCGCGACGCCACGCTGCCCGGCGCGATCGAGCTCCGCGCGCTCGCGGCCCATCCGCGGGAGCAGGCGCACCTGTTCGCGCTTTCCGATGCGATCAGCCGACGCAGCCTCGGAACGCACCTGTGGCTGATCCAGCGGGCGGTCGATCGCGGCGACGTCGCGAGCGCGCTCAATGAATTCGATCTCGCGCTGCGCACCTCATCGGCCGCTCCTGCGACGCTCTTCCCGATTCTCGCCGGGGCGTCGTCCGACCCGGCGCTGGTTCATCCGATCGCACGGCTGCTCGATCGGCCCACCGAATGGCGCATGATGTTCCTCCATTATGCAGCGACGCATGCCGATGCCGCGTCCGGCGCGGCGGCGATAATGCTCTCGATGCGCGACCGGGCCGCGATCGCAGCCGAGGGCGTCGACCGAATGCTCGTCGGCACACTCGTCGCCGGCCGCGATTATGCGCTCGCGAGGCGCGTCGCCGAGCATTTCGGGCATGTCGTCAAAGATGAACTGATCGCCGACCCCGATTTCGCCGACCCGACGCGCATCTTTCCCTTCGGCTGGCACTTATCCGACAAGGGCGAGGCCGGCGCCGCCCGAGGGGCGATCGGCGGCCGCGACGTGCTCGCCTGGCGGACGATGCCGGGCGGTGCCGGAACGGTCGCGTCCCAATTGCTCATGCTGCCGGCCGGACATTACGCGCTCGCGACCCGAACCGCGCGCTCCGCGGCCAGCACGACACCGATATGGACGATCACCTGCGCCGATCCAGCGCGCGGCCAGATCGCGCTGCTGCTCCAGCCTGCCGATGCGGGTGCCTCCGCCCGCACGGTCTTTACGGTGCCGCCGGAGTGCGGCGCGCAGTGGATCGCGCTCATGCTCCGGCCCAGCGATGCATCAAGAAGCCAATCGGGCGCGGTCGGCTCGATACGGATCATGCGCCGTTGAGCACGAAGCGGCCGACCGCCCGAATGCCGAACGGAGCCGTGCGCCGCCCCTTTCCCACGAGCTGGTAGCCGCACGTTTCGATCAACCGCACCGATGCGCGGTTTTCCGCGGCGACCACGTACCAGAAACGTGTGCCCGGACCGGCGAACGCGCGATGCGCTTCGGCGATCGCGTGGCGTGCAAGCCCCTGCCGGCGTGCGCCCGGATGCGTCCGGAGATCACCGAGCTGGAGGTCGCATTCGTCCATGAACGGAAAGCGATACCAGCGCGGCGTGACGATCAGACGGTGGACGACCATATTGCCGCGGCACAGCGACAGTTCGGCGAATCGACGGTCCGCGAACAGGCCGAGCTGCGTCAGTCCCCACCAGGCGAGATTGCGCGCGGGACCGCCGACGGGAAGGCCGTCACATGAGGGGCGCCACCACGTTGCCACCGCATCGCATGACGGCGCATCGACGGGCGCAGCGCCGTCGTGCCGGTAGAATAGGAAGGTCATGCGGCCAGTCGCGGCGCGTCCGGCAGCGGCGCATGCCGCCGGCAGACGCGCCGCAGCTCTTCGTCGGCGCCCCATCGCACGAGCAGCCGATCGAGCATCGCAAGCGCGACCGGCTTGGCGACGAGCGCGAGCACGGTCAGGCACAGCAGGCCGAGATCGGCGCCGAGCGAACGATGCTCCACGTAGAGCAGCCCGAGCCGGCTTTTCCACGGCCGGATCACCGCGTCGTAGCGCACGTCGGGATCAGCGGCGCCGTCCAGTATATCGGCCTCGTCGGAGAAGACGATGGATGCCGGATCAGTCATTCCGGGGCGGATGGAAAGCAGCCGCATCTCCTCCGGCGTGTATCGAGCAACTGCCGCGCACGTGTTCGGACGCGGACCGGCGAGTCCCATCTCACCCGTGAGCACGTTCCAGAGCTGGGGCAGCTCGTCGATCTTCGCGCGACGCAGGACGTGGCCGATCGACGTGATCCGCACGTCCGACCGCGCGGTCGAGCCCGGCCCTCGCGCATCGGCTCCAACGACCATCGTGCGGAGCTTGAGCATGCGGAACGTCGCGCCTCCGCGCCCGATCCGCTCGGCGCGGTAGAGCGGCGACCGGCGGTCATGGAGCCAGATCGCGAGCATCGCGACGGCAAGCAGCGGCGAGACCGCGGCCAATGCGACGGCCGCGATCGCGGCATCGGCTGCCCGCTTCATCCCAGCGCCTTTTTCAGCCGGGCCGCGACCGCATGTCGATCGAGCCCCATCCGCGCGCGCAGATAGGCCTGGTCGCCCACCACGTCCGGATAGCGATCCGGAATGCCGATCCGCACGAAGCTGCGCGGCGCGACGCGACCATCGAGGCACGCCTCGGCGACCGCGCTGCCGAGCCCGCCAACGACTGAATGCTCCTCGAGCGTGACGACGTGGCCGCAGCGCCGCACCGCCGACAGGACCGTCCGCACGTCGAACGGCTTGATCGTGTGCACGTCGATCACCGCCACCGCCACACCCTCGGCGGCGAGCAGGCCCGCCGCTGCGACCGCTTCGCCCAGAATGCTCCCGGTGGCGAAAATCACCGCATCTTCGCCGGGCCGCACCTCGCGGGCCTCGCCGAGCGTGACATCCCCTTCAGGCAACCCCGCCGCGCCCTTGTCGAGCCGCAGATAACAGGGACCGCCGCGTTCATGGAGCTGGCGGGTCAGCGCATGGGCCTGCCACGGATCGGATGGCGCCACCACGGCCATTCCCGGCAGCGTCCGCAGGATGGCCAGATCCTCGGTCGCGAAGTGCGACATGCCGAGCTGACCATAGGAGAAACCGCCGCCAACTGCGATCACCGTCACGTCCGCCTCATGATGGCAGACGTCGTTGCGGAGCTGCTCGAGGCAGCGGAGCGTCGGGAAATTGCCGATCGAATAGGTATAGGCCCGCGCGCCCACCATCGCGGCACCGCACGCCACCGCGGTCATGTTCTGCTCGGCAACGCCCGCATTGACGTAATGTGCCGGATGCCGCGCGATGAAATCGTCGAGCACGCCAAAGCCGAGATCGCCGTTGACGAGCAGCACACGCGGATCCTCGTCCGCAAGCTCCGTCAGCGCGCGGATGACGTCATCGCGCATCGGGCGCGCCCAGCTCGCGCATCGCCGCCACGAACTCCTCGCCCCGCGGCACGCGATAATGCCACAGCACCGCTCCTTCCATGAACGAGACACCGCGGCCCTTCACGGTGTCGGCGATGATGCAGCTCGGCCGCTCCCGTTCCGCCGCCGCAGCCGCGAAGGCATCGCCGAGGGCCTCATGATCATGGCCGTCGATGCGCAGCACATGCCATCCGAACGCGTGCCATTTATCGGCGAAGGGCTCAAGCGCCAGCGTCTCGGCGACCGGACCGAGGCTCTGCAGCTTGTTGAAATCGACGATCGCACAGAGATTGGCGAGCCGCTGGTGTGCGGCGAACAGCGCCGCCTCCCACACCGATCCTTCGTCGCACTCGCCATCGCTCAGGACGACATAGGCGCGCTGCGTTCCGCCCGTGCGGCGCAGGTGCAGCGCCATTCCCGCACCGATGCCGAGGCCGTGGCCCAGCGAGCCGGTCGAGGCATCGACCCCCGGCACACCCTTGCGGCTGACATGGCCCGAAAGCGCGCTGCCGTTGCGGTAATGCTGGTCGAGCATCGCGACGGGAAAGAAGCCGCGTTCGGCGAGCGCCGCATAGACGCACGCACCGGCATGGCCTTTCGAGAGAATGAACCGGTCGCGCCCGGGCCAGTCCGGCTCGGCGGAGTCGACACGCAGCACGCGGCCATAGAGCACCGCCACGATATCGGCCACCGACAGTGCCGAGCCGACATGCGAGCCGCCGCCACGCGCGCACATCCGCACGACATGCCGCCGGAGCCTCAGCGCCAACGCGCGCGTGCCGAGCGCGCTGTCGGGCCGGATGTTCATGCGAAATACTCCTCAACCGCCGCGATGACGTGCGCGACGTCGACATCGCTCAGCAGGTGGTTCATCGGCAGCAGCAGCGCGCGTTCGAAGAAGCGGTCGGTGCGCGGCAGATGCTGGTCGAAGCCGAGCTTGCGGAAGCGGTGGAGCCCTATCCCGCCCCATTGCACGATCGTCCCGATCCCCCGCAGCGCGAGATGCGCGCGCAAACCGTCGCGATCGTCGCAGCAGATTTCGTAATTCTGGAAGACGTCGACGCGGCGCGGATCGGCGCCGCAGGGCGGCACGTCGAGCGCGGCGATGCCCGCAAAGGCTTCGTCATAACGCCCGGCAATCTCCCGGCGGCGGTCGATCGCGCGCGCGTAGAAATCGAGCTTGTGGAGGAGAATCGCGGCATGGAGATTGTCGAGCCGGGCATTGGTGCCCCACACGGCGCAATCGGGCGCGATGCTCTTGTCCGGACCGGCACCGTGATTGCGCATCGCCCGCACCGTTTCCGCGAGCGCATCGTCGTCGGTCGCGAGCGCACCCGCATCGCCGAAGCAGCCGAGCATCTTGGACGGATAGAAGCTGAACGCCCCCCAGGCGCCGAAGCTACCCGCCGCGCGCCCGTCGAGCCGCGCGCCGAGCGCCTGCGCGGCATCCTCGTACACCGCCAGACCATGCTCGTCGGCAATGGCGAGGATCTCGTCCATCGGCGACACGCGCCCGTTGACGTGCACCGCCAGGATCGCCCGCGTCCTCGGCGTGATCGCCGCGCGGATCGCGTCGGGATCGATCAGCCGTTCGGCCTCGCGAAGCTCCACCGGAACCGGCCGCGCACCGGCGAAATGGATCGCCTGGGCCGCCGCGATGAAGGCATGGCCGGGCAGGATCACCTCGCGCCCCGCCTCCAGCCCTGCCGCGCGAAAGCCGAGCAGCATGGCGTTGGTGCAGTCCGACAGCCCGATCACGTGTCGTACGCCGACCAGCGCCGCCAAGCGCGTCTCGAATTCCTCGACCGCCGTTTGCAGGATGAACGCGCCGTCCGCCGCGGTCTCGTTCAGGATCGCCGCAAACGCCTCCGCATGCTCGGCATAGAGCGCGCGCCAGTCGAAGAAGGGAACGGCCACGGCCGGCGTCATCAACATCGGTCTTCGCACCCATTCCGCCGCGTCTGTTGGTCTGTGCCGAGCCATGTACTGCCGGTTCAACGGCAGGGCCGAAGGCGTGCGCCCCGACAAGGGCTTCCAAACGGGGTCGCGATGAACCTTGCCGTCGCTCGCGTCGACCAACCCGTGCCGAGCGGTTCGAATCGTGACCGTCCGGCCGGCTGCGGTTCGGATCAATCGTCAGGAGACCGATGCGAATCCTGTATCTGACGCAATGGTTCGATCCCGAGCCGGGGGTCGTCAAAGGCCCCCGCTTCGTTCGCGCGCTCGAGGCGGCCGGGCATCGCGTGACCGTCGTCACCGGGCTGCCGAATTACCCCGCGGGCCGCATCTATCCGGGCTACCGCATCCGCCCGATCCAGCGCGAGACGATCGACGGCGTGCGCGTAGTGCGCCTGCCGCTTTATCCGAGTCACGATCGATCGTCGCTGCGCCGATCGCTGAACTTTCTGTCGTTCTTCGCCTCTGTGCTTGGCTACTGCCTCCTCCGGCGCGCGCGATACGACCTGGCTTATGTCTATCACCCGCCGATCACCGTCGGACTGGCGGCAGCGTTCGCGGGGCGCGTGCGACGGCTGCCCTTCGTGCTGGACATCCAGGACCTGTGGCCCGACACGATCGCGGCCACCGGCATGAGCGGTGCCGCAGGGCTCATGCCGATGCTCGGGCGCCTGTGCGCCTTCGTCTATCGGCACGCTTCGGCGATCATCGTCCAATCCGAAGGCATGCAGCGCGCGCTGGTAGAGCGCGGCGTATCTGCGAGCAAGCTGACCGTGATCCGCAACTGGGCGGCAGCCGACGCGCCTTCGCCCGCGGCTGACGACGATACGGTGTTCACGCTCGTCTATGGCGGCAATCTAGGCCGCGCCCAGGCGCTCGACACGGTTCTCGAAGCTGCCGCGCTGCTCGGGTGCACGCGTGGCGATATCGCGATCGCCCTCTACGGCGATGGCGTCGAGGCCGAAGCGCTGCGCACGCGCGCCGCGGCGGACGGCCTCTCCAACCTCGATATTCATTCGCGCCTTTCGCAGACGGAAATCGCACGCGTCTTCGCCGCGGCCGATGCCTTGCTCCTGCACCTTGCAGACGCCCCCCTGTTCGCCATCACGATTCCATCGAAAACGCAGGTCTATCTCGCCGCGGGCCGCCCGATCGTCGCCGGAATAGCCGGCGAGGCCGCGGAGCTGCTGATGGCGTCGGGCGCCGCGCGCGTCGTTCCTCCGTGTGATCCCGCCGCGCTCGCCCGCGCCATCGTCGATCTCGCCGACCTGCCGCGCGCCGAGCGCGAGGCGATGGGCGCCCGCGGGCGCGACTTCTATCGCGAGGCGCTGTCGTTCGATGCGGGGATCACGCGAACCCTTGCAGTACTCGCCGGCACTAACGGGAAACGATAACAGCAGATCGAGCCTGCGACGCCGTGACCGACCTCAGCGCTTCGGCAACGCCGACCCGCCTCGCCGTTCGCGCGGTTCCCGTTGTGGCGCCGCGCGGCGCGACGCGGCTGCCGCTCGCGCTCGTGCTCGCTTATGTGATCTCGACCTTCATCCTCTTCCTCATATGGCCGATCAACTGGCCGATCTATTATGCAAGTCATTGGGCACGGCTGATCTTCTATGTCGCCTTGTGCTTCGCGGTGCTGGGCGGAGCGGCCTTCTTCGGTTCGGCGGGAGCAAGCCGCGTCACCGCGCCGCTACCTTACGCGACGGCTTTACTCGTTGCGGGGGCAATCGCCGCGACGCTGCTGCTCGTGCCTTCGTGCTTCGCCTATACGGGGCGCGGTCCGTGGGAAGTGCTCGACGCATTGCGCGATCAGGGCGCGGCCTACCGCCGAATGCAGATCCAGCTGTTCACCACCAGCGGCCAGCGCGACGCGCTCGTGGCAGCGCGCGCGCTCGCGGCACCGCTCACCTACGCCGTACTCCCGCTCGGTATCGTGCGCTGGCGGACGATCGGGCTCGCCGGACGTCTGGCGATCGGCGTCGCGATTGCCGCGTCAATGACCTTCTCTATCATGCGCGGCACCGACAAGGAGATCGCGGACCTGTTCGTGATCGGCCTGGCCGCCGCGTTCGTCGCCTTCGGCCGCACGCGGCTGCTCGATCAGCGCGGAATGGCCGTGCTGCGCGCATCGTGGAAGCCGCTGCTCGTCGGCTTCGTCTTCCTCTACGTCGCGCAGGGATTGTTCACCATGCGCAAGGACGAACGGCTCGGCGGCTATGCGAGCCGCACGGCGATCTGCGCCAACGACAGCCGCATCTGCGCCAATCTCGACAATCCCTGGATTTCCTGGCTGCCGCTTCGCCAGCGCTTCGGACTCACCGTCTTCATCATGACGACCTGCTCGGGCTATTACGGGCTCGAACTCGCGCTCGAGAAGCCGTTCGTTTCGAGCTGGGGCGTCGGCCACTCGCCCGCCGCGCTCTCGGTCTACGAGACGCTGACCGACGATCCAACGCCGCACCTCAACACCTACACCTGGCGTAACGGCCGGGATCACTGGTCGGACGAACATTACTGGTCAACGCTCATCACCTGGATCGCCAATGATGTCGGCTTTGCAGGCGCGCTCGTCGTGCTCGGGCTGATCGGCTTTCTGTGGGGCAAATGGTGGCGCGAAGCGGCAGCCGGGATGAGCGACCCTGCCGCCGTGCTGTTCGCGCTGGCGACGCTGACGATCTTCTACCTGCCGGCCAACAACCAGCTCCTAGCGAGCTATGACGGCTATACCGCGCTCGGCGGCTGGGTCGTCATCTGGCTGTGGCATCGGCGGCGGGCGGCGCTGTCGGCGGCGCTTCCGATCGCCGCCGCGGACGACCGGCCTTGATCGGCCGCCTCACGCCCGTCCCGCTCTACTTCTGCCTGCGGATCGCATCGGCGCTGCTGCTCCTCAAGCTCTCCGCGGCACTCCTGCCGGTGCGCGACTTCTCGGCGTTCGCGCAACTCATGCTGTTCGCGGGGCTGCTCAACCTCATTGCGTTGGGCGGTGCGCAGAATGGATTGATCCGCCAGGCCGCCGCCGCGCGCGATGCGGCAGCGCTCACCGCGGTGCGCCGCGCAGGGTTTCGCCTCTGGGTAGCCATAGCTCCAGCGCTGGCGCTCGCCATCGCGCTCGCGAGCGCGCCGATCGCGCACATCCTCATCGGTACGAGCAGCGCCTGGCCGGCGGTGATTGCGGTGGCGGTACTCGCGCTCGCGGCGGGGCCGGGGCAGATCTGGTGCAGCCTGCTCACCGGCCGCGGCCGGGTCGCACGCAGTCTCGCGGCTCAGGCGACGGGGTTGGCTGCCGGAACCACGATCGCCGCCTGGCTGATCGCGCGGGGCGACACACTTGCCGCCGGAGCCGCTTTCGCCGCCGGTCCGCTGGTGACGATGCTCGTCGCCGGACGGCTGATCGCGGTGCCCGATGTCGATGCCGCCCCGCATCGCCCCGACGTGCGCGCGCTGCTGCGCTATTCGACCGCGTTCGCCGCGACCGCGGGCACGACATCGCTGCTCCTGTTCGCCCTGCGCTTCGTTTACCGCGAGGCGTTCGGCGAACAGGCGCTCGGCTGGTGGATGGCCGCCAACCGCATTTCCGACATGTCGACGCAGATTCTCGGCCTTTTCGTGATCCAAATCGTCGTGCCGCACCTCGCGACGCTTGACGACCGAGCCGCGCAACGCGCCTTTCTGCGCAGATGTTGGGCGCTCGGTGCGGGCGCGATGGCGGCCGCGCTCCTCGTCTTCAGCGTCGCGTCGCAGCCCCTCGTCCAGCTCTTCCTGTCGGATGCCTATCTCGGTGCCATTCCGATGATCCGCCTGTATCTCGCGGGCGACGTGCTGCGCGTCTGGGCGTCGCTCGCGATGTTCGCCGCCTTCGCGGCCGGCCATCCGGCCCGCTATGCCGCGATCGAGATTGCGACCATGGTGCTGATGGCCGCGATCACGCTCGCCCTGACTCGCTTCGGCGATCTGCGCGCGCCGGCGATCGGCTATGCGGGTGCCTATGCGATCGCCGCGGTCGTCATCACGGCCTGCTTCACGCGCTCGCAGCGCCGCATCCCGGCTTTGCGGTTGCGGCGAGGACGGTAGCGACGGCGTGGCGCACGTCAAACACCTCGTCGAGGCAGCGCGTCGCCGCCGTGCGCACCGCTTCCCGCCGCCGCGCCCAGCGATCGACCTCCCGCGCGAACGCCGAGGCGTTGCCCAGCGCCACCGCACCGCCAACGCCGTAGCGCTCCAGCAGCGCAGCAAGCTCGTTCCGCGGCTCGAGCGCGGCGACGACGGGCAGCCCCGCGCGCAGATAGTCGGTGGTCTTGGACGGGATGCTGTGCGACGTGACGCCCGTCACCGTCGCCGCCATTCCCACGTCGCACGCGCGCAGCAGCTCCAGATAGGCGCCGCGGCCGAGCGGCGGCAGATGGGCAACGTCCGTGCTTCCCACAGCCCGCGCCCGTACCATCTCGGCACGCCGCCCGTCGCCCACGAACAGGAACAGTGCCGCGCCCTGCCCGGCCGCATCGAGCATCTGCCCGATCCCGCGCCCCTCGGCCAGCTGGCCGCCGAACACCGCGATCGGTCGATCTGGAGGCAGGTCGTACCGCCGTCGCACCGCATTGCGATCGACCGCAGGCAGCGGTGTGGTGAGGGACCAGATCGGCGTCACCAATACCCGCTGATCATCGCGTAGCCGGTAACGCTGCCGGAGATAAGCGGCATTGCCCGGCAGGGTGCAGACGATTGCGGTGAAGTGCGCCATCAACCGCTGCTCCCATGCCCGCGCGGCGCGATAGACGAGCCCGCCCGGCATCCGGCCGATCTCGCGATGATGGTCGGGGAAGAAATCCCATATGAACAACAGCCGGTGCGCAATTCCCGCGCGCGCCAGCATCGGCACCAGCGGCGCGATCGCGATCGCGGGCATCCACGTGACCGCGACATCGAACCGCGCGAGATCGAACGACCAGCGGGCAGCCCGCGCCACCGCCCGCCCGCTCAGCACGAACTTGGAAGCATGGCGCGCGAACAACCCGAAGCCGGCGATCGAGGGAGCCGGGCAGCGGACGACACGCACCCCGTTGACGACCATATGCGCCGGCCCGACGCCGCTCTCGTCCCAATCGAGATGCAGCACCTCGACCTCGTGCCCGGCGGCAACCAGCGCCTCCGCCAGCTCGGACGTCAGATACGAATCGCCCGGCGTGGTGGGATAGCGCATGCAGATGAGAAGGAACCGCTTCACGATTCGCACCACACCTTGCGGCGAACATAATCGGTGTGGCTCAGGATCGTTCGTACCACCTTTTCGGAAACGTTCGGCGCTGCATAATCCGCCGGAAGCCGCACCACCGGCCTCGCGGTCTCCAGGATCGCGAGGCCCTGAAGCACACGGTCGCGCGACAGCCCCGTCATCATCACCGCGGCCTCCTCCATGGCCTCGGGCCGCTCGTGCGCATCGCGGATATTGAGCGCGGGAAAGCCGAGGATCGCCGATTCCTCGCTGATCGTCCCGCTGTCGGACAGGACCGCACGCGCGCCGAGCTGAAGCGCGTTCCAGTCGAGAAAGCCGAACGGCTTCATCAACCGCACGCGTGGATCGAAGGCGATGCCGAGCCGATCGATCCGCTTGCGCGTGCGCGGGTGCGTGCTCACCAGCACCGGCAGGTCATATTCCGCCGCAACCGCATCGAGAATCCCGACCAGCCGCCCGATCCGCGCGTCCTCGTCGACATTCTCCTCGCGATGGCAGCTCACGAGGAAATAGCACCCGCGCTCGACACCGAGCCGCGCGATCGCCCCAGACGCATCGATCGCGGCGCGATAGTGCGTCAGCACTTCGAACATCGGGCTTCCGGTCTTGACGATCCGATCCAACGGAAACCCCTCGGCGAGCAAATATTCGCGCGCGATCGCCGAATAGGGCAGGTTGATGTCGGCGGTGTGATCGACGATGCGGCGGTTGATTTCCTCGGGTACGCGCGCATCGAAACAGCGATTGCCGGCCTCCATGTGGAAGACCGGCACGCGGCGCCGCTTGGCCGCGATCACGCCGAGACAGCTGTTGGTGTCGCCGAGCACGAGCAGCGCGTCGGGCCGCACCTCGGCCAGCACGCGATCGACCTCGATCAGCACGCGCCCGATCGTGGCGGCGGGCGATGCGCCGGCGGTTTCCAGCCGATAATCGGGTGCGCGCAGGCCGAGTTCGTCGAAGAAGATCGTGTTGAGCTCGTGATCGTAATTTTGCCCGGTATGGACGATCACATGCTCGAATACGGCATCGAGCGCAGGCATCACGCGCGACAGCCGCACGATCTCGGGCCGCGTGCCGAGCACGGTCATCACCTTGAGCCGCGCGCTCATGGGTCGGCCGCAACGGTATCGGGCCGCGAAGGATCGAACGTCTCGTTCGCCCAGATCAGCGCGACGAGCGGCTCGTCGCCGATATTGGTGATGTCGTGCACCCATCCGGGGATCGTTTCGACCACCATCGGCTGCTCGGCCGATACCTCGATCTCGCGGCGCGCACCGTCGATCAGGCATCGAAAGCGAAAGCGCGCGCGGCCGTGGACGACGACGAACTTCTCGACCTTGGCATGGTGGTAATGCCCCCCGCGGGTCGCGCCGGGCGCCGCCGTCAGATACGACAGCTGCCCGCTCGCGGGAGTCTTGAGCATCTCGACGAAGCTACCGCGCGCATCGGCGTGGACCGCGAGCGGATAGCCGATCGCCTCCGCCGGCAGCGCGGCGACGAAGGTCGCGTAGAGCGCACGCTCGAGCCCCGTCCCAACCTCCCCGACCCTCCCGGCACGCCGATCCTCGGCAAAGCGTTCGATCAGCGCGGCGACCGCGCCCACATCGGTGCGATGGACATGCTCGGGCTCGACAAGGCCGCTCATCGCCGGCGGATCGGCGATCAGCCGCAGCCATTGATCGATCAGATCGTCGATGTGCAGCAACGCAAGCGGCGCGTCCGGATCGTCGATCCGCAACGATGTGCCGCGCGCGGCATGGTGGCAGAAGGTCGCCACGGCCGAATTGTAATCGGGCCGCGCCCATTTGCCGAACACGTTCGGCAACCGATAGACTGCCACCGTCGCTGCGCCGCCTTCGCCGAGCCGCAGCATGATCCGTTCACCCGCGCGTTTACTGCGGCCATAATCGCTGTCGTCCGCCACGCGGATCGACGAGCTGACGATGACGAGCGGCCGCCGCCCGGCCGCCGTGATCGCCTCGGCCACCGACCGGGCGTAACCTCGATTGTCGCGCCAGAATCGCGCGGGGTCGGCGGGCCGGTTCGCGCCCGCGAGATGGAATACGATCCCCGCCTCGGCGAGCATCGCGCGCGCCTCGCGATGTGCGGTCGCGCGAACGATCGGCAGCACCTCGCGCCCCGCCTCGCGCAGTCGTACGACGAGATTGCGGCCGATGAAGCCCTCGGCGCCCGTCACCGCGATCGGTGCCTCAGCAGCCATGATCGGCCTCCCCCGCCAGAACGCGCCGCACATAGGGGAGCCGGGACAGAATGTCGGCCAATTCCTCCTCGTCCAATTGCCGGGCATTGTGCGAGTTGAAATCTTCGCTCCTCGACACGCACTCCTCGCCTTCGCTGAAATAGGCATCGTAATTCAGGTCGCGATTGTCGGGCGCGACCCGATAATAGCCGCCGCATTGGTCGGCCGTCGCCATCTCCTCGCGGCTCAGCAACGTTTCGAACTGCTTCTCGCCGTGACGGGTCCCGATGGTGCGGATGGGATGGCCGGGCCGCCCCATCACCCGCAGCACCGCACGCGCGAGCCGCTCGATGGTGGCGGCGGGCGCCTTCTGCACGAACAGGTCGCCGCTCGCACCCTGCTCGAAGGCGTGGAGGCACAGCGCCACCGCCTCGTCGAGCGTCATCACGAAGCGCGTCATCGTTGGATCGGTGACGGTGATCGGCTCCCCGCGGCGCACCTGCGCCATGAACAGCGGCACCACCGATCCGCGCGAAGCGAGCACGTTGCCGTAGCGCGTGCCGGTGACGACGGTGCCGTTGCCGTTGGAAAACCGGGCCTTGGAGACCATCACCTTCTCCATCAGCGCCTTGGACATGCCCATCGCGTTGATCGGATAGACCGCCTTGTCGGTCGAAAGGCACACTACGCGCCGGACGCCGTTGCGGATCGCGGCGTCGAGCACGTTCGCGGTCCCCATCACATTGGTGGCCACCGCCTCCATCGGGTGGAACTCGCAGGAGGGCACCTGCTTCAATGCCGCCGCGTGATAAATGAAATCCACGCCGCGCGTGACTGCTTCCATGGTCCGCGCATCGCGAACGTCGGCGATGTGGTATTTGACGCGCGCATCGCGGAAGCGGAGGCGCTGGTCCTCCTGCTTCTTCTCGTCGCGGCTGACGATGCGGATCTCGGCGACGGGCAGCGCGAGGAAATGGCGCAGCATCGTCGAGCCGAACGAGCCCGTGCCGCCGGTGATCATCAGCGTCGTACCCGCAAAATCCTGCATCCGCGCAGCGGCCCTTCGTCCAACACTGCTTAGTGGGCGGGGGTATGCGCGCCGTTCAACGCGGAAGCCTTGTTGAACGTCGCGGCACATCGTGCGGCACTAAGAGCCATGCGGATGCCCATGCTTCCCCGGCCTGCCCATGCGCTCGCGCGTTTCGCGATATCGCGCCGCCGGCCGACCAAGCGCTGGATCGTGATGCTGGTCGACGCCGGCCTGTGCGCCGCCGCCTGCTATCTCTCGATCTACCTGCGGCTCGGCTTCCTCCCCGATCGCGACACGCCCTATGCCAGGATGATCGGTGTCTCGATCGCGATGGTGCTGCCGATCTTCCATGCGCTCGGGCTCTATCGTGAGATATTCAGCCAGTCGGGCCCGCGCGCGATCGTGTCGATCGGCCGCGCATGCGCGATCTACGCCTTGCCCTTCGCAACGGTGTTCACCTTCGTCGGCGTCTGGGGAATCCCGCGCACGATCAGCCTCATTCAACCGATCCTGCTCTTCGCCGCCGTCACCGCCTCGCGCCTCTTCGCGCGCTATTGGCTTGCGGGCGCGGGTCCGGCCCGACCGGTGCGGCAGCGACGCGTGCTGATCTACGGCGCCGGCTCGGCGGGACGCCAGCTCGCAGGCGCGATAGGGCAGAGCGCGGACATGGCGGCGGTCGGCTATCTCGACGACGATCCGGCGCTGATCGGCAGCGTGCTCGACGGGCGGCGTATCTATCCGCCGGACGAGATGGAACGCGTGGTTGCGCGGCTCGGCGTGGACGAGATCCTGCTCGCACTCCCCTCCGCCCCGCGCGCGCGCCGCAACGAGATCATTACGGGCGCGCGGCGCGCCAATGTACCGATCCGCACGCTGCCCGGCATGATGGACATCGCGCACGGCCGCGTCGAGATCGGCCATATCCGCGAGCTTGCGATCGAGGATCTGCTCGGCCGAGATTCGGTGGAACCCGATGCCGCGCTGATGGCGCGCAGCGTCGGCGGCAAGGTAGTGATGGTGACAGGCGCGGGCGGATCAATCGGCAGCGAGCTATGCCGCCGCCTGCTCGCGCTCGATCCCAGGATGCTGCTGCTCGTCGATACGTGCGAGTTCGCGCTCTACGAAATCCATCGCGAGCTTTCGATGCGCGCCGCCGACATCCCCGGCGCCCCGCGAATCGTCCCGCTGCTCGGCTCGGTCTGCGACGAGGCGCGGATGGAGGAGATCGTCGGATCGTGCGCGCCCGAGGTGATCTTCCACGCCGCCGCCTACAAGCACGTCCCACTCGTCGAGCACAATCCGGCCGAGGGCGTCCGCACCAATGTGATCGGCACGCTCCGGCTGGCGAGCGTCGCCGCGCGCTGGCGCGTCGAGAGCTTCGTCCTCGTCAGCACCGACAAGGCGGTGCGCCCCGCCAACGTGATGGGCGCGACCAAGCGCGCGGCCGAGCTCGTGCTCCAGGCACTCGACCAGGTCTCGCCCGCGACGCGCTTTTCGATCGTACGCTTCGGCAACGTGCTCGGCACCAGCGGATCGGTGGTGCCGCTGTTCCGCCGCCAGATCGGCAGCGGCGGCCCGGTGACCGTCACCGACTTCCGCGTCACCCGCTATTTCATGACCGTGGGCGAGGCCGCCGAGCTTGTGCTCCAGGCCGGCGCGATGGCAACGGGCGGCGAGGTGTTCGTGCTCGACATGGGGGCGCCCGTCCGCATCGCGGAGCTCGCCCGCTCGATGATCGAACTGGCGGGCCTCACCGTCCGCAGCGAAACCGATCCCGAGGGCGATATCGAGATCGCCGAGATCGGCCTGCGCCCCGGCGAGAAGCTCTACGAAGAGCTGCTGATTGGCGACAACCCGGCCCCCACCGCCCACCCGCGCATTCTGAAGGCGCATGACGGCTTCCTGCCGATCGACACGCTCCGCCCGCACCTCGATCGGCTGACGATGGAGCTGGAGACGAACAACCGTGCGGCGCTCCTGGCGCTGCTCCAGCAGATCGTGCCCGAGTTCCGCAACGAAGGCGGCGTCGTCGACTGGATCCACCTGCACGGGCAGAAGGCGGTGTCCTCGGCCCAGACAGCGGTGGCGTAACACAGCCGACCGACCCTCCGGCAATCACTCGTCACCCGGGGTTGTTCCAGGGGCCTACGGTCGCGGCAATTATTTTGCTTCCACGGCAGATGCCGGAACACGTCCGGCATGACGAACACGCGCGTATAGTTCTTGATGCAGCCGCGCCGTCATATCGGCATCGCAGGCAAGCGCGCGCATCTGCGCGGCAGCCGCCAGCCGGAGCCGCTCGGGCTCATCGTCCGCCAGCCCCACAACCGCCGCCGCCAGCGCTTCCGCATCACCGATCGGCACTGCGACAGCCGCTCCAGGTGCCCAATCGGCGACGTGCCCGACCGCCGTCCCGATCGTCGGCACACCCGCAACCGCCGCTTCGAGCATGACCATCGGCCCCGCCTCGTGCCGGGAGCTCATCACCAGCACATGCGCCCGCTCGATCCATGGGCGCACCGCGTCATGCGTGAGGAAGCCGTGAAACCGGACGCGATCGCTCAAGCCAAGCTCGGTACATCGGCGTTGAACAGCGCCGCCCAACGTGTCCAGCCCGATCACATCGAGGCCAAAATCGACGCCATCCTCCGCCAGCAGCCGCGCGGCCGCGAGCAGCGTCTCCTGATCCTTGACGCGGTTGAGATTGGCAACATGGACCAACCGAAGCGCACCCGTCCGCTCCCCAACCGCCCGCACCGACCATCGATCGAGCGCAACGCCGAACGGAATCGTCTCCGCCCCGATGCCGAACGCCGCCGCCGCAACCGCCATATGCTTGCACGGCACCACCACGCATGCGGCGCCCGCCAGCGCGAACCGCGTCCACCACCGCCCACGCCGTGTCAGCAGCGCGCCATAGCCGATGTCGTCGAGCGCCGTCAGGTCGCCGCCAGGCAACGACACGATGGCGGGCACGCCGGTCAACCGTCCGAACGTCACCGCCACCACGCCCGGCCCCGCAGCCCAGAAGCCGTGGACCACATCGAACCGCTCCCGGCGATGCTCCGCCAGCATCTGTGCCAGCGCCCGTGCCCGCCGCGGCCGGGCGCCCGCATCGTGCACCTCGGCGCCGAGCAACGGCCAGTGCCCCGGCCGTGCCTCCTGGCGAAGCGCGAAGACGTGCACCTCATGCGCCGCCGCAAGGCGCTCGATCAGCCACAGCAGGCATGGGATCACCCGGTCGGTACCCGACCGATCCACCCCGCCGGGCACGACGAGCGCGATCTTCATCATGCTGCCCCGATCAATTCTGCGTAGATGGCGAGAAGCCGCGCACCGACATGGTCGAACGACAGCGTCTGCTCGAAATGCCCAATCGTCCGCTCGCGCAGCGATTCGCGCGGTTCGGCGGCGAGGCGCATCAGCGCATCCGCAAACGCCGCCGCATCGCCCATCGGCGCCAACGCGCCCGCCGATCCCGTCAACCGCCGGAAGGGCGCGATGTCGCTGACGATCGGCGTCGCACCGCACGCCATCGCCTCGATCAGCGCATAACCCGAACCCTCGCGATGGCTACCGAGCATGAAGAAATCCGCCGCGCTGCACAGCGCCTCGATCCGCTCATGCGGCACCCGGCCGAGCAGATGCACCCGCCCCGCCAGCACCTCGGAGCGTGCGATCCGCGCCCGCACCTCGGGCAAAAGCGGCTGCTCGTGAAAGCAACACCAAAGCTGCACGCCGGGAAGCGCCTTCGCGGCGATCTCTACCGCATCGAGGATCGTCAGCGGATCCTTGTTGGTATCGAGCCGCCCCACCCACAGCAGCGCCGGATCGCCGTGGATGCCGCTCGCCACGCGCGCGTCCTCACAATCTTCCGGTCGAAAGCGCGTCGAGGATTCGGGCACCGAGAAGACGGGCACCTCGCAACGCAGCGACCCATCCGCGACAAAAGGCGCCGACTGGGCGGCATCGGTAAACGCCACGCCCGACACCGCCGCCAGCCCCCACCGCCGCCGCAAGCGCCGGCGCCCAGCCGCGCTCGCATGGTCCTGCACGAGCACGGGCACGCCGAGCCCGCAGAGCATCCGCGTATGGACGGCGAAATCGAGCCCGTTCACGTGGATCACGTCGGGCCGGCACGCCCGCACCGCGCGCGCCAGCCGCCACGGCATCGCGCCCGCCGCGTGCCCCGGCAGCGCCGGCTCGGCGACGAAGCAATAGCGCACGCATGCGCCCTCGATCGTCGCGTCGCGGTCGAAGGCCTGTACGACCGTCACCTCCGCGCCCGCCCGCGCGACCGCGGCGGCGATGTCGCCCAGCGTGGGCCAATCGGCGAGCAGTCGCTCGGGATCGATGCGGGCAGGCGGGCGGACGATATTGACGTGGACGACACGCACCGCGTCACCCGAGCCCGTCGAGCAGCAGGTCGAGCGTCGCGTCCGCGTCGCGGGTGCGCGTCAGCCGCCACGCGCCGCGCTCCGCGAGCAGCCGCGCCGCCGCCCGCCCCGCATGCGGCAGCAGATCGAAGCCCGGCTCGAGCGGCCCAAGCGCCATGACCGCTTCGTCCGGCGCGATCGGCGCAAGCTGCGCTGCATCGCCCCGCGCAAGCACGACCAGCACCGCATCATCCGCGAACAGCGCGCGCGTTTTGGGCATTATCGCGAGCTTGTGCCGTCCCCCGCGCACCCGCTCGTCAAAAACCCCCGAAGGCGCATCTCCAGCGAAGACATGGATCGGTTGCGCAAACCCCCAGACCCGAAAATGCGGCTCGGCCTGCACATGGACGGTATCGTCCGACAGCACGGGCAGCCCCCGCCGCGCCGCCGCCAGCGCGAGTGTGCTCTTCCCCGCCCCGCTCGCCCCCGCGAGCACCAGCGCCCGCTCGCCCAACACGATCCCCGCCGCGTGCACCGGGCTCCGCCCCGAGCGCGCGAGCAGGAAGAGCAGCAGCGGCTCGATCACCTCTTCGGCAAGCCCTTCCGCATCGCCGATCAGTCGCGCGGGCACCACCGCCTCGGCGCACCCGGTCTCGGCGTGGGCATGCCCCGCAATGCCGCCGCCGCCGAGCGTCAGCCGTGAACCTTCGACGCGCACCCCGCTACTCACCTCGAGGGCCGGAACAGCACGCGTCGTCAGCCGAAGCGTCAGCTTTGGCGCGGCGGGGGCATCGGCCCTCCACTCGGCGAGGGCCGCGACGGCTGTCGCCAGCAGATCGGGGTCATCGGCCATGACAACTGTCGGAATGCCCAGCGGCGCCAGATGCGAGGCCCACGGGTGATCCTCCTCGCGCATTCCAACTTCCTCTCGCACGACGCCAAGCAGCGCGCGCGGATGCGGCCCTATTCGCCGCTCTCGACGCTGCTCGCCGCTGCGCTGCTGCGCGAGGCGGGGCATGACGTCGCGCTGTTCGACGCCACCTTCGCCGCCGATATCACCGCGTTCGAGGCGATGCTCGACACGCACCGGCCCGCGCTCATCGCCGTGATGGAGGACAATTTCAACTTCCTGACCAAGATGTGCACCGCCGTCCGCCGCGAATCCGCGCTCGCGATGATCCGCGCCGCCGCCGCGCGCGGGTGCCGGGTCGCCGTCAACGGCCCCGACGCCACCGACAACCCCGCCATGTACATCGCCGCGGGCGCCGATGCGGTGATCCTCGGCGAGGGCGAGGCGGCCTTGCTCGACCTTGCCGACCACTGGCGGCGTGGCGGCAGGGAGGATGCGGGCGAGGTCGCCGGCCTGATCCTCCCCGGTCACGACCAGCTCCGCGCCACGGCGCCGCGCCGCTCGATCCAGGATCTCGACACGCTGCCTCTCCCCGCCTGGGACCTGCTCGACATCGCCGCCTATCGGAGCGCCTGGCGTGGTGCGCACGATCTCTTCTCCTGGAACGTCGCGACCTCGCGCGGCTGCCCCTATTCCTGCAACTGGTGCGCCAAGCCGAGCTTCGGCCGCCGCTACACCGCGCGCTCTCCGGCCAATGTCGTTGCCGAGATGGCACGCCTCAAGCGTGAGATCGCCCCCGACCATCTTTGGTTCACCGACGACATCCTCGGCCTGGACGTCGAATGGACGTCGGCGTTCGCCGACGACGTGCGCGCGGCGGGCGCGGCGATCCGATTCACCATGCAGTCGCGCGTCAATCTGATGGGCGCGCGCGCCGTCGCCGCGCTCGCCGATGCGGGCGCCGAAGAGGTGTGGCTCGGTGTAGAATCGGGCGCGCAGAAGATCGTCGATGCGATGGACAAGGGCGCGACCGTCGAGGCCGCGCGCGTCGCCACCCGCACGCTCAAGACGCACGGCGTCAAGGCGTGCTGGTTCATCCAGCTCGGCTATCCGGGCGAGGGTTGGGACGATCTGATCGCGACGCGCGACCTGATCCGCGAGGAAGCGCCGGACGAGATCGGCGTCTCGGTCGCCTATCCGCTGCCCGGCACCGCTTTTCACGATCGTGTCCGCGCGCAGCTCGGCCGGCGGCGCAACTGGCGCGACACGGGCGACCTCGCAATGCTGTTCCAGGGCACCTACGACACCGCCTTCTACCGTGCGGTGCGCGACGTGCTCCATGCCGAGGTCGAGAGCGGCCGACACGACGACGCGCGCTGGGACGATCTCGCCGCGCGCGCCCACGGGCACCGCTCGCCCGAGCCGGTCATGCCGGCGGTCGAGCGATGAACGAGCCGGCGGCGGTCGAGCGATGAACGAGCCGGTGGCGCTCTCCCCAGCCGCCCGCGCCTTCGACGCCATCGCCGACCGCTTCGATACGCGCTTTTCCGAATGGCTCAGCGTCGCCGCGCAGCGCCGCGCGGTCCGCGCCGAGCTGGCGCGCGCCTTCGCGCCGCAATCGCGCCTGATCGAGATCGGCGGCGGCACCGGCGAGGACGCCGCATGGCTTGCGGCCCGTGGCCACGAGATACTGCTCACCGACGCCTCGCCCGCCATGGTGCGGGTCGCCACCGCGAAGCTCGCCGGGCGGGCGCGGGCCGAAACGGTTGCGGCCGAAGCGCTCGGCGCGCTCGCAGCGCGGCGTGAAGCCGAGAGGCTTCCCAGCTTCGACGGTGCCTGGTCCAATTTCGCCGCGCTCAATTGCGTCACCGACCTCGCATCCGTCGCCGAGGGATTGGCGCTGTTGCTGCGTCCCCACGCGCCGTTGCTGCTCGTCGTCTTCGGCACTTTCTGCCCCGCCGAGATGCTCGTCGAGCTGCTGCGCGGCCGCCCGCGCAACATGCTCCGCCGCCTCGCCCGCAGGCCCGCGCCCGCATCGTTGGGCGGCGAGCGATTCGCCGTCCGCTATCATCGCGCGGCCGCGATCGAGGCGGCGCTCGCGCCGTGGTTCGTGCCGCGCGGCAGGCGCGGGATCGGCGTCTTCGTGCCGCCGAGCGCGGCCGAGCCATGGATCTCGCGCCACCCGCACCTGCTCGCAGCACTTGAGGCAATCGACCGCCGCGTCTCCCGCCCGCTCGCGGCCTTGGGCGATCATGTCCTCTATCGGTTCGAGCGCAGATGAGCGTGCCGCTCTCCACAGCCTTCCGTGTCGATTACGCCGCGCATCGGGCAGCCGAGGGGCGCGGCTATCGGGGCGCCGCACTCGCGAGCCTTCCCTATCTCGCACATGGTCCGTTCGCGAGGCAGTGGGCGGTGCGCGCGCGCAGCTACGAGGTGCTGTGCCGCCGCGTGATCGAGCCGCGGGCGCGGGCACTCGAACGACCGCTCACGACGCTCGATCTCGGCGCGGGCAATTGCTGGCTGAGCCGCCGCCTCGCGCAGGCGGGCCATACCTGCACCGCGCTCGACATCCGCGACGACGACGTCGACGGCCTGGGTGCGGCCGACGATCTCGTCGCGGGTCTCCCCATCGCGCGGGTCGTCGCCTCGTTCGACGCCATCCCGTTGCCGAGCCAAGCCGTCGATCTCTCGATCTTCAACGCCGCACTCCATTACGCCATCGATCTCGCCGCCGTGCTCGCCGAGGCCAAGCGCGTGACGCGGCCCGGCGGCGCGATCATCATCCTCGATTCCCCCTTCTACGCGCACGAGCAAGACGGGCTCGCAATGGTGCGCGAAAAGCGGGCCCGGGCCGCCGAGCGCTTCGGCCGCCGCGCGGGAACGCTGCTCGCTCCCGCGTTCATCGAGTTCCTCACCCACGAGCGCCTCGCGATCGCCTCACCCGAGCTCGCGTGGCGACGGCACCGCGTCCTCTATCCCCTCTGGTACGAGCTGCGCCCCCTTCTGGCGACACTCCGGCACCGACGCCCGCCCTCGCGCTTCGACCTGTGGGTCGCGGGCCGCCCATGATCGTCTTCGTCAATCCGCGCGCGACCCGCCCTGCGAACCGGCGCTTTCCCCTGTCGCTAATGGCTGTCGGCGCCGCGCTGCCCGCCAACATCACCTGGGAGATCGTCGACGGCAATCTGCCGAACCTCGACATGCTCGGCGAGATCGCCGCCCGCATCCAACACCGGGCCGGCACGACCGACCCGGTGCAGGCGATCGCGATCACCGTCATGCCCGGCCCCCAGCTCGTCAGCGCCGTTCCGCTCTCGAAAGCGCTCAAGGCACGCTTTCCCGGCGTGCCGATCGTCTGGGGCGGCAATTTCGGAAGTCTCTACCCGCATCCGGTGCTCGAGGCGCCTTACGTCGATTGGCTCGTGCGCGGCCAGGGCGAACAGACCTTCGTCGAATTGCTCGACGCGCTCGGCGGTGCGCGCGACCCCAAGGCGATCCCCGGCCTCGCCTTCCGCGAGCGCGACGGCGCGCACTGGATCGGCCCCGAGCGCGCCTGGCTCGGTCCCGAGGCGCTGCCCGACCCGCCCTATCACAAGATCGCGGTAGCCGACTATCTGCACCCTACCTTCCTCGGCCAACGCTCGGGCGTCTATCAGGCGTCGATCGGCTGCCCCTTCGGGTGCAGCTTCTGCGGTGTCATCTCCGTCTATGGCCGCCGTGAAAAGGTGCAGCCACCCGCGCGCACCGCCGAGCATCTCGGCTTTCTCGCACGCTCCCACGGCATGGATTCGGTCCATTTCTACGACAACAACTTCTTTCTCGGCGAGGCGCATGCGCGCGAGGTAGCGACGGCGTTCGCGCCGCTCGGCTTGCGCTGGTGGTGCGAGGCGCGCGTCGATGCGCTCGCCCGCTTTTCGGACGAAACGTGGCGGGCGCTCCGCAAGGCAGGGCTGACGATGGTGTTCTGCGGTGCCGAATCGGGCTCGGACGACGTGCTCGCGCGGATGAACAAGGGGATCACCACCGATCAGATCGCCACCGTCGCCGCCCGCACGCGCGAGCACGGTATCATCCCCGAATTCTCCTTCGTGTTCGGCGATCCGCAGGAGCCCGAGCCCGCAATCGAAACGACGCTCGTCTTCATCCGCCGCCTCAAGGCGATCAACCCTGAGATGGAGCTGATCAGCTATTTCTACACGCCGACGCCCCAACGCGGGGGCACCTACGGCGATGTCGATGCACTTGCGGGCACGCCGGACAGCCTGGAGGAATGGATCACCCCCGATTGGGTCGCGTGGATGACGCACGAGCATCCGCGCACCCCCTGGCTCGCGCCGCGGCTCAAGGCGCGCGTCGATGATTTCGAACTGGTGCTGAAGAGCCGCTTCCCCTCGGTTCACGACCGTCGCACGCGCGGCTGGGGCAAGGCAGCGGGCCGCCTCGCCGCCCATCGCCGCTGGGCACGCGGCGATTACGAGGACCCGCGTCTCTTGCGCCTGATCCGCCATCTCGCTCGCACACAACCCGACGACGCCCAAGCCTACGGCCATTTGCGGGAGTCAAATCAAGCAGTAGCCCCGGCTTTTTGACGAGGGCCACCATTATCCTTCCCTCTCCCAGCAGGAGCGGGAGGGAAACGCGAAACGCCGTGAAGGGGTGAGAACGACCACCGCCTGAACTCTTCCTCTCTATCGCCCCAGGCCCCGCAGCACCTGCCACATCCGCCGCTCATAGATCGCCGCCCGTTCGCGCCAGGGCACGCGAGGCAACAGGTCAGACGCAACCTGCCCCAGCCGCTCCTTCATCGTGCGCGACCACATGAAATGCTCGGCGAGCGACACTCGGTCGATCCGTTGCGCCGTTGCCGGTTCGAGGCGCTCGACAACGCGCGCGACGCCCCGCGGCGCCTGCTGCGCGCATGCGCCGAGGACAAAGCCCGGCACCGTGCCCGGCACGAGCTTTTCGGCCAACCAAAGCGCCGGATAGGCGATTCCCAGCGTGCCGGTTTCCGCGCCGACGCAGAGGAATTCGACCCAGGACAGCTTTCCCTCCGCCCAATCGCGTGCGATCACGAGACGAAGCTCGACCAGCCGCAGCAGCGTGAGATTGTGCAGCCCCGCGCCCGAATGCGCCGCAAGGTGGAGCAGCAGCAGCGGCTGGCCGAGCACCTTCGCCTCGGGGCAGCCGTTCCACGGCTCGCCCGAATCGAACGGCTTCGCTTTATCGAGCGCCGCCACCATCGCGCTCGCCCCCGCACGCACGCCGAGCGAGCGATGCACGTCGATTGCCCAGGGATCGTCGCGATGCACGAACCACAAGGATCGCGGACGGGAAGGCGCTCCGGTCGGCCGCCAGCTACTTTCCCATTCGCCGCGACCGATCTCGATCAACCCGCCTTCCGCCAGCACCGTCTCCGCCCGATCCGCATCGGCAGCGGCCACAAGCAGGTCGATATCCGCCGCCGGCCGTGTCGCCGGGGCGGGGAAATAGCGCCGCCCGGTGTCCGCGCCCTTGAGCACCGCCACCCGGATGCCGCGCGCGTGCAACCGCCCGATGATCCCGACCGCTGCCTCCTCGATCTTCACCGCCCGGTCGCGCGCATGGCGCAGATGATGCGCCAACATCGCGGCCACATCCTCGCTCGCCTCGAGCCGGCCCTCGCCCACCCACCAGCCGAGCAGCGGGCCCATGCCCGACGTGTAGCAGGCGAGCCCCAGTGCCCGGCAATCACCCGCAAGCGCCTCCGTGCTGCGCCCCTCGCGCAACACCGCGCGCGCGACCGCGGCGACCGACGCCTGCGCCGCCTGCCACGTGGCGCGCGGCACTTCGGGCCAAAGCCATGCCGGGTGCCCGCTGCGCCGCGCCGTGCGAAACCGGGCCGCTATCGCGTCCGATGTCTCGTTTTCCAAAAGCTGGGCGGCGCAATCCATTCGCGCTCCGATTTTCGAGGCTCGATCGGTTTGTCTCACAGCGCCGCATTTTGGTTTATCGTCGCGACGGCGAGATGATCCCGGCGCAAAAGCCGACCGCGCGTTCCATCGACGAGGTCGCAAGCATATCTGCGATTGCGCGGAGCAATTCGCCGAGCGTGCCCCAAATCGTCTGGAAACTGTGAACGAGGACGGAAGCCGACGGATAGGAAGACGGCCAATTTCACCAGATTTTCTACTGGTTTAGGATGGCTTTTTTCGTCAATTTCCAGAAGTCGGTGGTGCCGCCTACAGGACTCGAACCTGTGACCCCCGCATTACGAATGCGATGCTCTACCAACTGAGCTAAGGCGGCGTTCGGCGGCTCCTGCAGGAGCCGCGAAGGCGGCGCGAGTATCAGGTCCTTTCGTACCTGGCAAGCGGCGTTGCGCGGATGTGTTTAGCTTTACGCTTCGTTTACCACGCACAGGGCAGAACAGCGCATCGTAACGGACGAATTCTCGTCGCCTGGGGACAGCGCATGGACACGCTTCGCGGTTTGGACGACAAACGGATCGAGGCGGATGCCGACGACGGCAACGCATCGGTCAACGATGTCGGCCATGAGATCGGCACCGACGAACGGCGGATGCACGTGCGCGCCTATAATCACTGGGTGTCGCTGCTGCGCAAGCGCGCCTATCCGTCGATCGACGATCTCGATCCCGCCAGCATCTCCGATTTCGGCCCGAACAGCGTGCTGCTCGATTTTTCGGGTGGCGTCGAGAATCCGGCGATCCGCTTCCTGGGCCGGGCATTGCGCGACGAATGCGGGCTCGCCTCGTCGATCGAGACCATCGCCGACGTGCCGAGCCGATCGCTCCTCTCGCGGCTCACCGATCATTATCTTCAGATCATCGCCAATCGCGCGCCGATCGGCTTCGAGGCGGAGTTCGTCGCCTCGCGCGGCAACCCCACGCTCTATCGCGGCATCCTGATGCCCTTTTCGTCCGACGGCGAGGCGATCGACTTCATCTACGGCGTCATCAACTGGAAAGAGCTGGTTGATGCCGACACGCAGAAGAAGCTCGACGCCGAGGTGGAATCCTCGATGCGCGCGGCACCGCGGGTCACGCCGACCGCGCCGGTCTGGGCCGACGGGCCAGGCGCGCAGGCCGATGTGGTCGATTCGGACGAAGAACCGCTCGACCTCGCCATGTCCACGGGCGGGCTCACCGATCAGCTCCTGCTCGCGCAACAGACCGCCGCCGCGGTACGCGCCGCCGATACGCGCAGCCGCTCGGCGCTCTATCGTGCGCTGGGCCGGGCATATGATTTCGCGCTCGCGGCCGCCGACGATGCGGACGGCTACGCGGCGTTGCTCGCGGAAACCGGAATCAAGCCGCAGGCGCGCGCGCCGATGACGCCCATCGTCAAGCTCGTCTTCGGGAAGGATTACGACAAGACGCGGCTCACCGAGTTCGCCACGGTGCTCGCGCACGCCGAACGTCATCGGATCGGCCGGGGTGAGCTCGTCCGACTTCTCGAAGAAGCCGACGGTGGGATCAAGGGCATCGTCAAGGCCGAACGCGCCTGCCGGCGCTCCCCCTCCCGCCCCGACACCACGAAGCGCGCCGCCGAGAAGCTCGCCGCCCGTGCGCCGCTCGCGTCAGTTGCGATCGATACCCAGGCGGTCACGGGCGAGTACGTCCTGCTGCTCGCCCGCGCGGCCGGTGCCGGCATGCTCGATATCGTCGCCAGCGTCGAAGGATCGGAACGCCTCACCGAACGCGTCATCCGTCGGGCCGCGCACTGAAAATTTCGCTGGCAGCGGTAACATATGGCGCTTTGTTGCGAACCGCGCGAAGCGCCGTGAACCCCTCTTGAGATAGCGATTCGCGGGGCGCATACGGCGCCCATGACCAAGACCACGCCCTCGTCGCTCGCGGACAAGCTAACCAAACATCTGACCGACGGCGCGCTGCCCGGCGAGCTTCACGATTTCGGCAAGACCCGTCAGAAGGAGGCGGCGGCGTTCGTCGCCGCGACGGCCGAAACGCGCAAGCCCGGCAAGCCCCGCCTCGCGCTCCAGACGATGCCGGGCGCGAGCGCGAGCGCGCGACGGATGCGGCTCGCGATCATCAACGACGACATGCCCTTCCTGGTCGATTCGATCGCGGCGACGATCAATGCGCACGACATCGCGATCGATCGCATCATCCATCCGATCGTGCCGGTAGAGCGCGACGCCGACGGCAAGCTCGAGGCGGTGGGCAAGAGCGGCCGGCGCGAATCGATGATTTATATCGAGCTCGCGCGCGTCGATGCGCGGGGGCGCCGCAGCCTGATCGCCGCGATCGAGCGCGATCTCGCCGACGTACGCGTCGCGGTGGAAGACTGGGAACCGCTCCAGAAGGTGATGCACGACGATGCGGTGCGGCTGGCGCAGAAGGAAGACGGTATCGAGGGCGCGGCGCTGCTCCATTGGTTCCTCGATCGCAATTTCACCTTGCTTGGCCACGAACGCTGGATGCGCGACGGCACGACCACCGATGTGCTGGGCATCGCACGCAACCCGCAGCCGGTGTCGATCCTCTCCGAAGGGTCCCGCCGGCTTGCGCTCGACTGGTTCGCGAAAGGCGGCGAGCCGCCGCTCCTGCTCAAGTCGAACCTGATTTCCAGCGTGCATCGCGCGGTGCCGCTCGATCTCGCCGTGGTGCCGGTCGTCGAGGACGGAGCGGTCGCCGGTCTGTCGATCCATGCGGGGCTATGGACCAGCGCCGCGCTCAACGCGCCGCCGCAGAAGGTGCCGGTGCTGCGCGCCCGGCTTGCCGCGCTCGAGGCGAAATTCGGGTTCGATCCCAAGGGACATGCGGGCAAGGCGCTCACCCACGCGCTCACCGCATTGCCGCACGATCTCGTCGTCGCCTTCATGCCTGACGCGCTCGAGGAGCTCGCGCTCAACGCGATGTCGCTCGCGGATCGACCGCGGCCGAAGCTGGTCGTGGTCCGATCGACGCTCGGACGGCATCTCTTCGCGTTCGTCTGGCTGCCGCGCGACGATCTTTCGACCGTCCGCCGCATCGCGATCGGCGAGATGCTGTCCGGCGCGGCCAATGCCTCGCTGCTGAGCTGGTCGATCGCGATGGAGGACGGCGTCGTCGCGCTGATCCGCTACACGCTCGACATGCGCAGCGAAGGCCGGATGCCCGACGCCGCCGCGCTGGACGCGCAGCTCGAAAAGATGGTGCGCGGCTGGGTGCCCGCGGTCGAAGCGGCGCTCGCCGGCCATGTCGAGCCCGCGCGGGCCGCCCGGCTCGCGTTGCGCCACGCGGCGACATTCCCGACCGCCTATCGTAACGCGAACGGTGCCGAGGAAGCGGCCGAGGACGTCCTGCGCATCGCCGCGCTGTCCTCGCCCGAGGCGCGGTCGGTGCGGCTCTATTGCTGCCCCGACGGCACGCCGCGGCTCAAAATCTACCGCCTCGGCGGGCCGGTCGAACTGTCGGACGCAGTGCCCGTGCTCGAAAATTTCGGCTTCCGCGTGATCGAGGAGATGCCGACCGCGCTCGAGGACGAGCATCGCGGGTTCGTCCATGATTTTCTGATCGCCGCGGCGAGCGGTGCGGAGGCCGATCTGTGCGCGGGCGACACCGGCGTGCTCGAGGGCGCGATCGCCGCCGTGCTCGAAGGCCGTGCCGAGAACGACGTGTTCAATCGGCTGATCGTCGATGTCGGGATGAAACCCGCCTCCGTCGTGCTGCTCCGGGCCTGGTTCCGCTATCTGCGCCAGGCCGGGCTGAGCTACGGCCTTGCCACCGTCGTCGATGCGCTGCGCCGCGCACCCAAGGTCGCGACAGCGCTCATCGAGCGGTTCGAGGCCGCACATGATCCGGCGCAGAAGGGCGACCGCGCGGTCGCGATCGAGGCTGCGCGCAAGGCGATCGACCGCGGCCTCGATGCCGTCTCCACGATCGACGACGATCGCATCCTTCGCGCGATCCGCGGCGTGATCGCCGCGACGCTCAGGACCAACGCCTTCGCGCCCGCGGGTGAAGAGGCGCTCGCCTTCAAGCTCGATTCGAAGCTCGTTCCGAACCTGCCCGCACCGGTGCCGTGGCGGGAGATCTTCGTGTACAGCCCACGCGTCGAGGGCATCCACCTGCGCGCGGGCGCGGTCGCGCGCGGCGGGCTGCGCTGGTCCGATCGGCGCGACGATTTCCGTACCGAAATCCTGGGGCTGATGAAGGCGCAGCGCGTCAAGAACGCGGTGATCGTGCCGACCGGCGCCAAGGGCGGCTTCTACCCCAAGCGCCTCCCCTCGCCCGCCAACCGCGACGCGTGGCTCGCCGAAGGCAAGGAGAGCTATCGCATCTTCATCCGGTCGCTGCTGTCGATCACCGACAACATCGTCGAGGGCAAGGTCGTCCACCCGGCCAAGGTGGTGATCCACGACGGTGACGATCCCTATTTCGTCGTCGCCGCCGACAAGGGCACTGCCTCCTTTTCCGACGTCGCCAACGCGATCGCGATCGAGCGCAATTTCTGGCTCGGCGATGCCTTCGCATCGGGCGGCAGCCACGGCTACGACCACAAGGAAATGGGCATCACCGCGCGCGGTGGCTGGGTCTCGGTCCAGCGCCATTTCGCCGAACGCGAAATCGACGTGCAGACCGAATCGGTCACGGTCGTCGGCTGCGGCGACATGTCCGGCGACGTGTTCGGCAACGGCATGCTGCTGTCGAAGGCGATCCGCCTGCAGGCCGCATTCGACCATCGCGACATCTTCCTCGACCCCGATCCCGATCCGGCGGCGAGCTGGAAGGAGCGCAAACGCCTGTTCGATCTGCCGCGATCAAGCTGGCAGGATTACGACAAGAAGCTGATCTCCCGGGGCGGCGGCGTCTTCTCGCGGCAGGACAAGATGATCAAGCTTTCGCCGCAAGCCCGCGAGATGCTGGGCATCGATGCGACAGAGATGGAGCCCGCCGCGCTCATCTCGGCGATTCTCGAGGCGCCGGTCGATCTCATCTGGTTCGGCGGCATCGGCACCTATGTGAAGGCCGCAGCCGAAGCGCATATCGACGTCGGCGATCCCGCCAACGATCGGCTTCGCGTCAATGCGGAGCGGGTACGCGCGGCCGTGATCGGCGAAGGCGCGAACCTCGGCGTCACGCAGGCGGGCCGGATCGCGTTCGCGTTGCGCGGCGGACGGATCAACACCGATTTCATCGACAATTCCGCGGGGGTCGATTGCTCGGACAACGAGGTCAACATCAAGATCGCGCTCAACCGCGAGATGATGGAAGGCCGGCTCACCGACGAGAAGCGCAACGCCCTTCTCTCCGACATGACCGAGGACGTGGCCGGCCTCGTGCTCGAGGACAACCGGCTCCAGACGCTCGCGCTGTCGATCATGGAAAACGACGGCGCCCTGTCGCTGCCGAGCTACATTCGCGCGATCGAGATTTTCGAGAATGCCGGGCGGCTCGACCGTGCGGTGGAAGGGCTTGCACCCAATGACGAGCTGCTGCGTCGGGCGCAGGACGGCCGTGGGCTGACGCGGCCCGAGCTCGCGGTGTTGCTCGCGACCGCCAAGCTCGCGCTTCAGGATGCGATCGAGCGGGGACCGCTCGCATCGGCCGACGAGATGAAGCCGATGCTGCACGCCGCCTTCCCGCCCGCGATGCGCAAGAAGTTCGCCGCCGCGATCGATGCCCATCGGCTGCGCAGCGAGATCGTCGCCACCAAGCTCGCCAACCGCATCATCAATCGCCTCGGCGTGCTCCACCCGATCGAATTGGGCGAAGAGGAAGGCGCGGCGATCCTGGACATCGCGGCGATGTTCGTCGCCGCCGAGCGATTGTTCGACCTGCCGGCGCTCTGGGCGGAGATCGAGGCGGCGGAGATGCCCGAACGCGCGCGGATCGCCATGTTCGAAGAGGTCGCGGTCGCGGCGCGCTCGCAGATGGCGGACCTGCTACGCATCTGCCCGCCGGGTTCGGAGCCGGCGCCCGTCGTCAAACGGATCAAGCCGGGAATCGATCAACTCGATCGCCAGGCCAAGTCGCTGCTGCTCGAGGAGGTCAAGGCACAGTCGGGCCGCATCGTCGAAAAGCTCGAATCGCAGGGCGCGCCCAGGAAGCTCGTCCAGAAGGTTGTGCGGCTGTATGAACTCGACGGCGCGGTCGGGCTTGCCGATCTCGGCGAGCGGCTGGGGATCGACGAGGTCGTGCTGACGCGCGCCTTCACAAGCCTCGGCAGCGAATTGGGGCTGGACTGGGCGCAGGCGAACGCCGCGCGCATCTCCTCGGGCGATCCGTGGGAGCGGCTGCTGCTCGCGGGGCTGGCGCGCGATTTCCAGCAGCTCCGACTCGATTTCCTCGGCCGTACCAAAGGCAAGGACCCGCAGGCGCTGGTCGATCGGTGGATCGAGGACAATCGCGAGAGCGTCGATCAGTTCAAGCGCCTCGTTGCGCGCGCGCGGCTAGCGCCCGCGCCCAGTGCCGCCATGCTCGCCCAGATCGCCGGACAGGCGCGGGTGCTGTTGGGACGATAGCCTTCCCCCTCCCTGAAGGGGAGGGGCCGGGGTAGGTGCGAGCGCAAGCGAGCTTCCGGCCACAAGCGGAGCCGAGGCATCACGCCCCCGGCTCCGCTGCCCCCTTTTATCCCCCTCCCCTTCAGGGAGAGGATTACGACATCGCCGCTTTCCGCTTCGCCCTCACCTGCCCACGCCAGCCCCGCGCGCGCCACCACATGATGACGCCGGTAATCGCCAGGATCGCGGGCAAGAGGCCGCCGAGGAAGACGAGCGCCTGCCATATCGGGCCTGTCCCCTGCCCGTCGTGGATGCGCCGCATCAGCCCCGCGACACCCGGCCCGCCATGCGGCCGCGGGGTCGAAATCTCGGCGACCGTGCCGTCCGCATCGGCGACCGCGACCTGCTTCGCACCGTCCGCGCCATCGATCGTCACGCTCCACCGCGCCGCCTTCCCGCTCGGCCACTCGATTTCGTGCACGATGCCGGGAACCCGCGCGCGGGCGGTCGCGGCCACGGCATCGGGCGATTGCCGCACCTGGACGATCGGCTCGCCGCCGCCGCGCCGGGGCGGGCCTTGCCGCTCGGGCGCACCGCTCAAGGCGCCGAAGAAGCCGGGGAAGGAAATCCACGCGCCGGTCAGCGACAGCACGAACAGCGGCAGCGCGATCCAGAAACCCATCAGGTGGTGCAGGTTGGTGTCGAGATTGCGATGCCGCCGCCACCGCAGCCCCCGCACCCAGTGTCCCATTGTCGGCCACCATAACCAAAGGCCGGTGAAGGCAGAGATCATCATCGCCACGCCGATCCAGCCAACGATCTTGCGCCCGATGCCCGGCACCATCAGGCTGCCGTGCAGGATGTGCATCACGCGCAGCACCCCGGTGTTGCTCGCCGTCTTGTCCAGCACGCGCGCCGTGGGCGGATCGAGATAGACCATCGTACGCACCGGGCGTCCGCGCGCGCCCTCGGGCCGCGGTTGCAGCGCCGCCACCACGACAGGGCCGTCGCCTTCCGGCAGCTCGATTCCCGAAATCCGCTCCCCGGGCGCGAGCACCGCGCGGGCCGCCGCAACGTAGCGGTCGGCGGGCAGCATGGCGGCGCCGCTCGTCGCATAACGCTGCGGGTTCGCGATCCGGTCGGTCGCGCCTTTCCAGACGAGCGCGGAGCCCGTCAGGCACAGGGGAATGATGAGGATCGCGAGGATCAGGCCGATCCACTTGTGCACCTGAAACCAGGCGCGGCGCCATGCCAGCTTGTTCATGTTTCCCCTCAGCACTCCGCCCAGCGGCGGAGAAGGTTGTGATAGACGCCGGTGAGCCCGATCACGGCCGGATCGCCCTGCCCCATCGCCGCGCCCGCGGCCTGGACACCTCGATCGAGTTCGAACAGGATGCGCCGCGCGCCGTCGTCGCGGACCATCGACTGAATCCAGAAGAACGACGCCGTCCGGCACCCGCGCGTCACCGGCTCGACGCGATGCAGGCTCGATGCGGGATAGAGAACCATATGCCCCGCGGGCAGCTTGATGCGCTGTTCGCCGAACGCGTCGTCGATCACCAGCGCGCCGCCGTCATAGGCGTCCGCGTCCTCGAGGAAGAGCGTCGCGGAAAGATCGCTGCGAATGCGGAAATCGCTGCCGCGTTTGATCCGTACGGCATTGTCGACGTGCATTCCGAACGCCTCGCCGCCCTGATAACGGTTGAACAGCGGCGGAAAGACCTTGAGCGGCAGCGCTGCGGCGACGAACAGCGGCGATGCCGCGAGCGCATCGAGCACGATGCTCCCCGCGCGCTTTGCCGCGTCGGACTCCTCGGGCAATTGCCGGTTGCGCTTGGCGAGCGCCGATTGCGCGCCCGACGTGGCGTTGCCGTCGATCCACTCGGCGGCGTCGATCAGACGTCGGACCTCGGCGACTTGCCCGGCGCCCAGCACATCGGGAATGGCGATCAGCATGTGGCCGCCTTTCCGCGCCGGAGCATCATCGGGCCATGCTCGGCGAAACCGGGAATGGCCGAGCGCCGCAGCCACGCCTCCGCTTTGTCGAGAAAGGCCGCGGTCGCGCTCTCACCCGCGCGTGCGAGCCATACCAACGCCTCATCGACCCTGCCCGCGCGCCCGAGCATCCGCGCATGGTTGAAGGCGCCGCGGAAATCGCCCCCTTCCGCCGCCCGCGCGTAACATCCGGCGGCCTTCTCCATGTCGCGGGGCACCACCCAGCCGTCCTCATGGAAGCTGCCGACGAAATTGATCGCCTTGGCATTGCCGAGCGCGGCAGCGCGCGTCAGCCAGGCGAGCGCGGCCGGCTTGTCCTCGGCCACACCTTCGCCGAGCGCGAGCAGGGTGGCGTAATTATACATCGCCCAGTCGAGCCCCATTTCGGCGGCGATGCGGAAGCAGGTGGCGGCGCGCTCCTTCATCACCGGCGTGCCCCAGCCGAGATCGTAGCAGCGCCCGACCATGTTGATCGCCATCGCATGATGCTGTGCGGCCGCGCGCTTGAACCAGCCGAGCGCCGCGTGCTGATCGACCGGCACGCCCGCGCCGTCGAGCAGCATTTGCCCGTAGACCGCCTGCGCCTCGGCGATGCCGGCTTCGGCGGCGCCACGGATAAACGCCGCGCGCTCCTCCGGTGTGCCGGAGAGGCGTTCGGCGATGTCGCCGGGCGTGAGAGTATCCAATTCCTCCCCGGAACGGGGATAGGGACCGCGCCCGCAGGGCGTGGTGGAAGGGGGCCCGCCGCGGGGGAATCGCCCGGCTTCGGGCCCCCTCCACCAAGCCGCTTCGCGTCTTGGTCCCCCTCCCCGTTCCGGGGAGGAGGTCAAAACCCGACCTCCAGCGTCGCGAAGGCCGAGCGGCCGGGCGCGATGCTCGCATAATGCGAGGTATAGACCTGGTTGAAATAGGTCTCGTCCGTCACGTTCTGCACGTTGACGCTGAGCGAAATCGCGTCGCTGATCCGATACCCCGCCCGCGCATCGACGCGGATATAGCCGGGCGCCGAGCGGATCAGCGTCTTGGTCGCGGGGATGACGGTGACGTTTCCTTCCGCATCCTGCACGGCGCTGCGATTGTCCTGATAGCCGCCATAGACGCGGCTCATGTAGAAGGCGCCGACACCCACGCTGAACCGACCGACATCGAGGTTGGTCCACAACGTTGCGCTGTCCTTCGCCACCTGCGGCACCTGACGGCCGGTATTGATCGAGGGCACCAGCACGCTCGTCGCCGGCTGATCGCCCACCGCCGCAACGCGCAATGCAGTATAGCCGCCGTCGGTCACCTTCGGATCGAGATGGCTGTAGCCGCCGAATATCGTCCAGCCCGGCAGGATCTCGCCGTTGACGCTCAGTTCGATGCCGCGGATGCGCTGCTTGCCGATGAACTCGACGGTATTGTCGGGGCCGAGCACGCGCGAATTGTCGGTTTCGGTCTGGAAGGCGGCGAGGCCGAGCGAGAGGCGTCCGTCGAAGAGCGTCGCCTTGGCGCCGATTTCGTATGAACGGGTCTTCTGCGGCTTCAGATCCTCGACATCGATCGGCGGTTCGCGGCGGCCGCCGGTGAGGCTGTTATCCTCTCGCCCCTCGCCCAGCAGGCTGTTGGGCGGCGTCGAGGAGGTCGCGTAGGAAGCGTAGAGGCTGGTATTCTCGCTCGGCTTGAAGATCAGCCCCGCCTGCCAGTTGAACAGGTCGTCGCTCCGCTCGATCGGCGCCACCGGCTCGCCCGCCGCATCGGCCGCGGGCGTGATCGTCGTGTGATAATGATCGTAGCGCACGCCGAGGTTGAGGATCAGCGGCTCGGCGAGCGTGATCGAATCGAAGGCGTAGAGCGCCTGCGTCTCGGCGTCGTTCTGCGTCTCCTCCCACGGCGCGCCGCGGGTGACCGGGACGACCACGTCGGACGTGTCGCTCGCATAATTGACCCATGGATCGTTCGGGTTCGGATCGAACAGGCTGGTGCAGTAGAAGCGCGCCATCGCGATGTCGTTGCAGCGCGGGTTGAAGCCCGATCCGTCCGCGATGTCGAGGCTGCCGCGCCTGGCCTTCTCCCAGGAAAGCTCCGCGCCGGCCGCGAAGCTGTGGCGGATGCCGCCGGTTTCCGCCGTGCCGAACAAGTCGGTCTGGTTGATGAGGCCCTCGGCATAGCCATAGCGCGTGTTGGCGCGCCGCCATACCAGCCCGCCCGCCGTCGTCGGGTCGGACGCGTCGGTGCCGAACACGTTGCCCTTGCTGTCGTCGGGCAGAAGGAAACTGTAGGCTTGGTCGTTATGCGTGAAGCGCGCGGTGTTCCTGAGCGTCACGCCGCCGAAATCATGCTCCACCCGAAGCGTCGCCTGATGCGTCTTCGTATCACGGAAGTCGCGATCGACGAGGCCGTAATAGGCGTTGCGTGCCACATGGCCCGTGACGCCGGCAATCGTGGTGATGTCGCCCAGCGCGGGCTCGGTCATCGTCACTCCCTCGGGGGCGTTGTCGAGCGTGTAGAGGAAGGGGATGCCGCTGTCGGGCAGTTCGTGGCTTTCGAGGTAATAATAGCTCGCCGTCAGCCGCGTCGGCGTGCCGAGCCCGATCGTCACCGAAGGCGCGACGCCCCAGCGACGCTGCCAGATCGCATCGCGCCCGGCCACGTCCTGATCGTGCCACACGCCCGCGATGCGCACGGCGACGGTCGGCGCGAGCAACCCGTTCACATCGGCGGTGATCCGCTTGTAGTCGTCGGTGCCGTAGCTCAGCGCCGCGCGCGCGAACATGTCGTTTTCGGGCAGCTTGGAGATGATGTTGATCGTGCCGCCCGCGGAGCCGCGCCCGCCGAGCGTCGAATCCGACCCACGCACGATCTGCACCGATTGAATCGCGAACACCTCGCGCGTCTGCGAGGCGAAATCGCGCACGCCATCGACATAGATCGAGCCCTGGCTGTCGAAGCCGCGGATGAAGGGGCGGTCTCCGATCGGGTTGCCGCCCTCGGCCGCGCCGAAGGTGATGCCGGGCACGGTGCGCAGCGCCTGTTCGAGCGTGGTCGAGCCGGTCTGCTCGATCACCTTTTCGGGAAGCACCACCACCGATCGCGGCGTATCGACCAGCGGCGCCACGTCCTTGGCGCCGCGCTGACGCTCGCCGTTGACCAGGATTTCGCGGCCCTGATCATCGGTGCGCACCTGCGGGCCGTTGGCGGGCGCGGCATTCGGGGTGTCCGCCGCATGAGCCGGGCCGCAGGTGAAGGCGCCGACGCAGCTCAGCGCCAGAAAGGCAGGCGCGGCGGACGAGCGCGGGCGGACGGCGGCAGACGACGACACGATGGATTCCCCTTTCGATTTCCGTGATCGAAAGGCCTGCTATTGCGAATGGTTCGCAGTGTCAACGCTATTGCGAATGATTTTCACCTTGTTTCCGCGAAGAGCCATGTTCGAAGCGCGCTCGCGAGGTTCGGCGGATCATCGGCAAGGATGCGCAGCGCGTCGATCTCGGCGATCAACGCATTGAGCGGCAATCCGCGCGCGGCGGCGGCGGATGCGAGAGCGGTCCAGAAGGCAGGTTCGAGGCTGATCGAGGTCTGGTGCCCCGCGATCGTGACGGAGCGCTTTATCGGGCCTTGGAAGCCGCCGGAGGGTCGGGTGATGTTCCTAATCGTCATGCCGGACTTGTTCCGGCATCCACCGTCGAGCGAAATCAATGGCTCGCAGCTTGTGTGCTCCGGTGGACCCCGGAACAAGTCCGGGGTGAGGGTGGAGAATTGCGCTCATTCCCGGTCGAACAGCGCCGCGAGTTGCTCGATGATCGTGCCGCCGAGTTGCTCGGCGTCCATGATCGTCACCGCGCGCTCGTAATAGCGGGTCACGTCATGGCCGATGCCGATCGCGATCAGCTCGACCGGCGAGCGCTGCTCGATCCAGCCGATCACCTGGCGCAGATGGCGCTCCAGATAGCTCCCCGAATTGACGCTGAGCGTCGAATCGTCAACCGGCGCGCCGTCGGAGATCACCATCAGGATCTTGCGCTCCTCGGACCGCGCGATCAGGCGCTGATGCGCCCATAGGAGCGCCTCACCGTCGATATTCTCCTTGAGCAGCCCCTCGCGCATCATCAGTCCGAGCGACGTGCGCGCGCGCCGCCACGGCTCGTCGGCCTGCTTGTAGACGATGTGGCGGATGTCGTTGAGCCGCCCCGGATGCGGCGGTCGCCCAGCGGTGAGCCACGCCTCACGGGCTTGTCCGCCCTTCCACGCGCGCGTCGTGAAGCCGAGGATTTCGGTCTTAACCCCGCAGCGTTCGAGCGTGCGCGCGAGGATATCGGCCGAAATCGCCGCGATCCCGATCGGCCGCCCGCGCATCGACCCCGAATTGTCGATCAGCAACGTGACGACGGTGTCGCGGAATTCGGTGTCGCGCTCGATCTTGTAGGAGAGCGAATGCGTCGGATTGACCACCACGCGCGCGAGCCGCGCGGCATCGAGCAACCCTTCCTCCTGATCGAAATCCCACGAGCGCGATTGCTGCGCCATCAGCCGCCGCTGGAGCCGGTTGGCGAGCTTCGACACCGCCGATTGCAGGTGGACGAGCTGCTGGTCGAGATAGGCGCGCAGCCGTTGAAGCTCGTCTGCATCGCACAGGTCGGTCGCCGCGATCACTTCGTCGAACTCGGTCGTCCACACCTTGTAATCGAAACTCGGCGCGAGATCGGAGAAGGGCCGGTTGGGCCGGACGGGAAGCATCCCCTCGTCGCCCTCGTCGCCCGGCTCACCCTCGGCATCGTCGAGCGAATCCTCCTCGGCCTCACCCTCGCCGTCCTGCTCGTCCGATTCCTGCTGCTCGCCGCGGGCCTCGACATCACCTTCGCCCTGCTCGCCCTGCTCCTCGCCTTCCTCGCCTTCGTCGGCGCCTTCCTCCTGCTCGCCCTCGTCGTCGCTGCCGCCCTCGTCATCGTCCTCGGGCAGCATCTCGCCGTCGGCAAGCTCCAGATCGCGCAGCAACTTCTTGGAGAGGTCGGCGAATGCCGCCTGGTCGTCGATCGCGAGCCCGAGCGCATCGAGATCGCCGCCCACCTTCTCCTCGAGCCACTCCTGCACCAGCGCCATGCCCGGCGCGACCGACGCGGGCGGCGCGCGCCCCGTCAGCCGCTCGCGCACCATCAGGCCGAGCGCGGTCGAGAGCGGCACCTCCTCCTGCGTCCGCGCCCGCGCGATCGGGTCCGACCGAAGCCGGAGCGCCAGCGCGGTCTCCAGATTATCCGAAATCCCCGCATAGCCGCGCGATCCCAGCGCCTCGACGCGGGCATTTTCCACCGCGTCGTACACCGCCCGAGCCACCGCCTCGGTCGGCGCGCCCTTCAGGTGCAGCGCATTGTCATGCAGCCGCATCCGCAACGCGAACTGATCGGCAAATCCGCGGGCTTCGGCGACCTGATCGGCGGGCAACTGCCGCGCGGGCATCGGCACCTTGATGTTCTTGCCGTGCTGCGATGGCGCATCGGCGGTGAAGGCCAGCTCCACCTCCGCCTCCTCCGACAGCGCCCGCGCCGCGCCGCCGAGGACGTTCTTGAAGCGATCGAGAGGGGTTTCGGCGGCCACTTACGCCTTGCCGACGACGCTCTCGGGCAGGTCCTTCCCGAAGACGCGCTGGTAATATTCCGCCACCAACGCCCGTTCCGCCTCGTCGCACTTGTTGAGGAAGGAGAGCCGGAAAGCGAAGCCGATGTCGCCGAAAATCAGCGCGTTCTGCGCCCAGGTGATCACGGTGCGCGGGCTCATCACGGTCGAGATGTCGCCGTTGATGAAGCCCTTGCGCGTCAGGTCCGCCACGCGGACCATGTTCTCGACCACCTGCTTGCCCTCGGGCTTGTCGTATTCGCCCGATTTGGCGAGCACGATCTGCGCCTCGACCGCGGCGGGCAGATAATTGAGCGTGACGACGATGTTCCAGCGGTCCATCTGGCCCTGGTTGATCTGCTGGGTGCCGTGATAGAGCCCGCTGGTGTCGCCCAGCCCCACCGTGTTGGCGGTCGCGAACAGGCGGAACCACGGATTCGGCCGGATCACGCGATTCTGGTCGAGCAAGGTCAGCTTGCCCTCGGTCTCCAGCACACGCTGGATCACGAACATCACGTCGGGGCGGCCCGAATCATATTCGTCGAAGACGAGCGCGGTCGGCGTCTGGAGCGCCCACGGCAAGAGTCCTTCGCGAA
>CAZXFY010000019.1:0-60353 GCA_964639855.1 uncultured Stakelama sp.
GCGGCGCATCCTGCGCGAAGGCCGGCGTGATGCCGCCGAGCAGAAGGAATGTCGTTGCCAGCAACTGGGCACGAATGCCAATGGTCATGATAACCCCCTTTATCTGTGTATCGCGCGACTAAGAGGGCGGTGGCGCGGGCTTTCCAATTCGGGCGCGGGCAAACGGCGCGTCGTAGTCGCCGAGCGCGCAGCGGGACATGCGCCCGCCGTTCGCCCGCAATATTCAGCCGTTCGCCGGCATTCATTCGTGCGCGGCGTAGGTCGACGCTCGGCGGGCTCGTAGGAACGGGCATGGGGATTCCCGCTCTCGGGCTGCCCGCAGCCGCCGTTCGGCGGGTCGATCGTGGCGTGCCGGCCGGGGCGGGCGCAGGAGCGGGGACGAGATCGAGGGGAAGATCATGACCGTGAAGTCAATCGCCGTCGCCACGTTGGTCGCGGGAACGCTCGACATCGTGTCGGCGGCCGCGCTGGCGATGATGCGCGACGGATCGGTGGCGGCGATGCTGCGGGGGATCGCCGCCGGGCCGTTCGGCCGCTGGGCGACCGACCATGCCGGTGCGGGTGCGGCCGCAGGGGTCGCGGTCCATTATTGTCTGATGGCGATCATGGTGATCGTTTTCGCCTGGGCGGCGCGGCGCACGCCAGCGTTGCTGGAGCACCCGCTCCGCGCGGGCGCCGTTTACGGGCTGCTCGTCTATGCCGTGATGTACTGGATCGTCATTCCGCTGCGCTGGCCGGAGGCGCCGCGCGATACGAGCCCGGCCGGCCTGGCGATCCCGATGTCGATCCACATCGTCCTGGTCGGGATTCCGATCGCGCTCCTCCTGTCCCGCGGCGCGCGGCGGCGCGATGCCCGATTCGTATCGGCAGCGCACGAGCGCATATCGACCGGGTGAGGGTGCCGCGGCCGCGCCGTGCCGGCGTCAATCGCGACTGTCGAGCACGCCGCCCGGATCGTTCAGCACCAGCATCGAATCGGCGCGGGCGAGCGCGGCGAGTGTGAGGCCGTGCGCGCGGGCATGGTCGATCGCCATGCTCGTCGGCGCGGAGATGCCCACGAGGAGCGGCGCACGGGCGACGAGCGCCTTGTCCACCATCTCGAAGCTGATCCGCGAGGTGACGAGGAGGAAGCCGTCGATCGGGGTGCCCGCGCGGGCGAGGGCGCCGATCAGCTTGTCGAGCGCGTTGTGGCGGCCGACATCCTCGAACGCGGCGGTGATGCGGCCCGCGTCGTCGCATGCGGCGGCGGCATGGACGGCGCCGGTCGCGCGATTGAGGGGCTGGGCGTCGCGGATCGCCTCCAATGCGGCGAAGAGGGCGGCGGGCGCGACGTTCGGGCGGGGCGAAGGTGCGGGGAGGGCGCGGACGACCTGTTCGAGCCCCGCGATGCCGCACAGGCCGCAGCCGGTGTCGCTGCTGCGATGGCGGACGCGATCGAGAATGCGGGGCGCGCAATGTTCGGAGAGCGTGATGCGCAGGATCAGCCCGGCGGGGGTTTCCGCCGCGTCGATGTCGAGGATGTCCCCGGCGGTATCGGCGAGGCGTTCGGTGAGCATGAAGCCGGTCGCGAACGCCGCGAGCGCGGCAGGCGTCATCATCATAACCGCATAGCCGAGCCCGTTGACCTCGACCGCGACCGGGGCCTCGACCGCGACGTCGCGGGCACCGGGGCGGGCGCCGTTCGGGGTAAGAATCGCCAGCGGCTCGGGGCGGGATGGCGTCATGGCGTCGCGAGATCCGCGGGCGTGTTGATGTTGGCGAGCGGGCGCGGCGCAGGAATCGGCGTCGCGCCGATCGTCTCGGCCCAATGGCGGATCGAGAGGTCTGGCCTTTTCTCTCCTACCGTCACCCCGGACTTGTTTCGGCATCCACCGTTGCCCACTCTGTTCCGCCGGGCGCCTGGCGCCACCGTGGATGCCGGAACACGTCCGACATGACGGATGAGGGATTCCGCCTCACTGGCGTGCCAATGGCCGAGGATGGGCGCGTCTGCACAACAGCTCGGCAAACTGGCTCGGAGGCGCATCACCAATCCCTCAGGCACATCCGGCATGTCACAGCCGATCGTCAGCACCGAGGCGAAGCCGTGCGCCTCGGCATAGGCCAGCGCCGCCGCGATGCCGCCGAGCGGGCCGAGGCCGGGACGGGGAAGGTCGGCGAGGCTCGTCCAGCCCTCCAGCGTGCGGCCGCACACCACGAGCGCATCGACATACGGGCGGATCGCCGTCGCCGCATGGTCGATCAGCCGCTCGCCGCCGAGCAAAGCGAGCGCCTTGTCGCTGCCGAAGCGCCGGGCTGCGCCGCCCGCAATGACCGCGCCGAGGATCAGCGCGCCGCCTCGATCCGCACGGGGACGGACTTGCCCGCGGGCACATGGCTCTCGCGCGCGTGATGGGCGAGCGGGATCAGCGGGTTGCACTCGGGATAATAGGCGCCGAGGCAGCCTTCGGGAATGTCGTAGGCGACGACGCGCAGCCCGTCGACGCGGCGCAACACATTGTCTCCCGCATCGCTGATGAGCGCTACGGTGTCGCCGTCCGCCACCTGCTCTCGTGCCATATCCTGCTTGTTTATCAGCACGATATGCCGCGTTCCTTTGATCCCGCGGAAACGATCGTGATAGCCGTAGATCGTGGTGTTGAACTGGTCGTTCGAGCGGAGCGTCATCAGGCGGTAGCGGCCCGGCGCGTCGTCGAACCCGGTCGCGCTCAGCGCATGGGGCACGTTGAACTCGGCCTTGCCGCTTGCCGTTTCCCATTCGCGATGCGCGGCCTTGTTGCCTTTCCAGAAGCCGCCGGGCGTCCACAGCCGCTCGTTGAAATCCTTGAACTTGTCCGGATAGGTCGCCTCGATCGCGTCGCGGACCTTCGCATAGTCGCCGACCCATTCGTCCCATGGAACCCTGGGGTTGGCCGGCAACGTCGCCTTGGCCAGCCCCGCGACGATCGCGGGTTCGGAGAGGAGGTGCGGGCTCGCCGGGCTCGCCTTGCCGCGCGAGCCGTAGATGTTGCTGAACGAATCCTCGATCGTCACCGCCTGCGGGCCGCTTTGCTGGATGTCCGCCTCGATCCGGCCGAGGCAGGGGAGGAGATAACAGGTCTTGCCCGGCACCAGATGCGAGCGGTTGAGCTTGGTGGCGATGTGGACGGTGAGCGGGATGTCCGCCCATGCCGCTTCGGTCTGCTCGTTCTCGGGGATCGCGCGCAGGAAGTTGCCGCCGAGCTGGAGGAACGCCTCGCACCCGCCGTCGCGGATCGCCGTGCAGGAGGCGACGGTATCCCAGCCCGTCTCGCGCGGAGGCTCGAAATCGTAGAGTTTCGCAAGCAGGTCGAGCGGCGCCAGCTCGGGCTTTTCGGTGATGCCGACGGTGCGCTGGCCCTGCACGTTCGAATGGCCACGCACCGGCCCCATCCCGGCGCCGGGCTTGCCGATATTCCCGCGCAGCAGCATCAGATTGACGAGCATATGGACGTTGTCGATCCCATGCCTGTGCTGGGTGAGCCCCATGCCATAGACCGCGATCACGCGTTCGGATCGGCAATAGACCTCGGCCGCCGCCTCGATCGCCCCTCGCGAGAGGCCGCTCTCGCGCTCGATCGCGTCCCAGCCCGTTTCGCGCGCTCTGCGAGCAAAGGCGTCGAAGCCACTGGTATGCTGGGCGATGAAATCATGATCGAGCACCGGCGGCAGGCCCGCGGCGCGGGCAGCGTCGTCGGCCTCGATCGTGTATTTGCACATCCCCATGATCGCGGCGATGTCGCCGCCGGCCTTCACCTGGTGATATTGCGACGAGATGCGCGTCGCCTCGCCCGAGAGCATCTGCACCGGGTTCTGCGGATTGATGAAGCGTTCGAGACCCCGTTCCTTCAAGGGGTTGAAGGTGATGATCTCCACCCCGCGCACCGCGCATTTCTGCAAGGGGTGCAAGAAACGCGGGCTGTTCGTCGCGGTGTTCTGGCCGAAGAACAGGATCGCGTCGCAACGCTCGTAATCTTCGAGATGAATCGTGCCCACCGGCGATCCGATCGCGGATTTGAGGCCGACCGACGTGGTCTCGTGGCACATGTTCGAGCTGCCGGGCAGGTTGTGGCTGCCGTAGAGGCGGGCGAACAGCGCATACATGTACGATGTTTCGAGGCTGGCGCGGCCCGAGGCGTAGAAGACGACCTTGGTGGGGTCGCAGGTCTTGAGATGCGCGCCGATGCCGTCGAACGCCTCCGCCCAGCTCACCGCGACATATTTGTCCGTCGCGGCATCATAGCGCATGGGGTGGGTGAGGCGGCCCGCCTGCTCCAGATCGTGATCCTCCCAGCCGCGCAGCTCGGTGAGGCTGTGTTGGCAAAAGAAATCGGGCGTGACGCGCAGGCTGGTCAGCTCCCACGCGGTCGCCTTGGCGCCGTTCTCGCAGAATTCGGCGATGTGCGGCTCCCTGGGCTTCCCCCAGGCGCAGCTCACGCACATGAAGCCCTCGGGTTTGTTCTGGCGCGAGAGCTGGAGCGTCTCGGCGGGCGGCAGCTTCTCCTTCGCGATGATCTTCGCGACCGACTTCATCGATCCCCAGCCGCCCGCGGGGCCCTTATAGGGTGTGGTGTCGATCTCGCGCTTCGCCATCTGTTCTCTCCTCGGCCGGCAAGGTGCAACTCAAACCAGGGCCGTGCAAAGCATTTCTGCGGGTTGGGCGCGGGGCGCCGCCATCCCATGTTGCACCCGGTATCGCTTCGCCCCTAGATGCCTTCCGCTTTCAATCGGGACTCGTTCATGGCCACGCATTCTACCCGCATGCTTATCCTTGGTTCCGGCCCCGCCGGCCTTTCCGCCGCGATCTACGGCGCGCGCGCCGGGATGAAGCCGATCCTCGTCCAGGGCATCCAGCCCGGCGGGCAGTTGATGACCACCACCGATGTCGAGAATTATCCGGGCTTCGCAGACGTGATCCAGGGCCCCTGGCTGATGGAGCAGATGCAGAAACAGGCCGAGCATGTCGGCACCACGCTCGTCTGGGACACGATCGTCGATGTCGATCTGACGCGGCGGCCCTTCCGGCTGACCGGCGACGGCGGGGATGTCTATGAGGGCGACGTGCTGGTGATCGCGACCGGCGCGCAGGCCAAGTGGCTGGGGCTCGAGAGCGAGGAGGCGATGAAGGGCAAGGGCGTTTCCGCCTGCGCCACCTGCGACGGCTTCTTCTATCGCGGCAAGAAGGTGGCGGTGATCGGCGGCGGCAACACCGCGGTCGAGGAGGCGCTGTACCTCACCAACCATTCGCCGGACGTGACGCTGATTCACCGCCGCGATTCGCTGCGTGCGGAGAAGATCCTCCAGGAGCGCCTGTTCGCGCACAAGGGGATCAAGGTGCTCTGGAACAAGGAGGTCCACCGCTTCGTCGGCGGCGGGAGCCCGGAAGGGCTGGTCGCGCTCGAATTGAAGGACACGGTGACGGGCGCGCTCTCGGCCCTCGATGTCGAGGGCGGCTTCGTCGCGATCGGCCACCATCCGGCGACCGAGCTGTTCCGCGGGCATCTGGAGCTGGATGCCGACAGCTATATCAAGGTCGAGACCGGCAGCACGCGCACCAGCGTCCCCGGCGTGTTCGCGTGCGGCGACGTGATGGACAAGGTCTATCGTCAGGCGGTGACGGCGGCGGGGACGGGCTGCATGGCGGCGCTCGATGCCGAGCGGTTCCTCGCGGAAGCCGATTTCGAGAAGGTCGCCGAGGCGGCGGAGTAGCAACGGCGGATCATCTCACGTTCCGTTCGCCCGGAACGAATGGTTTTTGATGGCGCTGACGATTGCCTGGTGGAGCGCTTCCCCATCCCCCATCCGCGCGAAGCTGTGCGACGCGGTATCGATGCGGGTGATCGGCCCGGGATAGCTCGCGCGGCGCGCGGCATCGGCGAAGGCGATCGCCGTCGCGTCGCCTGTCGCCAGAATGATGCGGGTAGAAGGACGTTCGGCCAAGGCGACGAAGAAGCGGCCGCTGAGAGTGTCCTGACTCTCTGAATCCTTCCACGAAATCTTCCGTAAACCGCTGGCAAGTTTGGTGATACTGACCTTTCCTGTCACCAGCCGCAGCCATTGGCGCGGATCACGGATGCGCTCTGCATAACGCGCGCGGATCGCGGCGGCGGGGGGGAGGTCGTCCTGCTCCTCGACGATCCACGGGTTGGCGAGGATCAGGTGGTCGATCCCCGCCGCGCGGCCGAACAGCGCGAGCGCCGTGGCGGCGTCGCAATTGCCGAAGGCGGCGAGCGTGCGGACATGTGGCGCGTGAGCGCGGAAAGTGCGCGCCGCGGCGGCGATGTCGGAGGCGGCGGAGGCGTAGCCGCGATTCTCGCCGGTCGAATCGCCGATGCCGCGGCGGTCGAAGCGGAAGACGGGGATGTTCTCGGCCGCGAGCCGCTGTGCGAGCAGCGCCATGCCGCGATGCGCGCCGATGCGGATCTCGTTGCCGCCCGAAATGACCAGCAGGCCGGTTTCGCCCGCCGCCTCGTCGAGCGTGCCGGCGAGCGTCTCGCCTTCGCAGGGGAACGCGATCAGCCGTCGCATGCACGCACCCAACGGGCGAGGTCGGCGGCGAGGATTTCCGCCAGCGCGGGATCGTTGCCGGGCTCGCTTCGGCGCCAGAGCGGCATGCCGGGGATTTTCAGATTCGCCTCGCGCGGATCGCTTTCAAGGCGGACGACACGGCCGCTTTCCGGCGGCACGGCATCGGCGAGTTCGGCAAGCGCGCCCGGCGCAATGAGATTGCCGGCGATCTCGATTGGTGCATCGGCGTGATCCAGGGACTCGCCGTCCGCGAGTTGACGGATTCTCGCGAGATCGCGGAGCAGGTCGTTGCCGGTGGCGGGGCTGAATTGCCACTGACCGCCCACCAGTGCACCGCTACGGATCGCGGCGCCGTGGACGCGCCTCTCCGGCAGGAGATTTTCTACAAGATCATCATAAGCTTGCCGTGCATTGCTCAACGAGAATTGAGCAGTCGGATGCTCGCTCTCCCCCTGGCCCGGAAAATCGGGCAGCACGCTCGCGATGCCATGGTCCGCCAACGCGCGCAGCATCGTGACCGCGAGGGTGCGCGTGCGGTTGGCTTCCTCGAAGAGCGGCAGCGCGAGCACCACGATCGGGCCGGTGTTGGGCCCGAAGCGCAGCATCGCTTCGGATCCGCCCGCCCAATCGTAGCGGCCGATCATGCGCTGATCGTCATTGCAGCGCCTTGCGTGCGGCGAAGGCGGCGAGCGCGCCGAAGGTTTCGAGCATGTCGGCATCGACCTCGTCATCCTCGATCAGGATGCCGAGCCGGTCCTCGATCTCCGTGAGCAGCCCGGCGACCGCCATCGAATCGAGCTCGGGCAGCGCGCCGAACAGCGGCGTTTCGTCATGGAACGCGGCGGCGCGCTCCGCGGAAATACCCAACACGTCGCTCAGGACCGCGCGGATGGTGGCGTCGATCTCGGCCTTGCCTTCCGGTACCACAATGCCCCCTTCCCCATGGTGCGCCGCCGCATTAGTCGCTGGCCGGAAAGGGGACAAGAGTTTCGCGTCGCGATGGTTTGAGGGTAGAGGGCGGAATACACCACCCGTTCGCCCTGAGCTTGTCGAAGGGCCGCTTTTCTTCGAAGGGTAAAGGACGGTGCTTCGACAAGCTCAGCACGAACCATTTGCTCGCGATCACGTGTCAGGCGGCGGCTTATGACCGATCTCGACCCCGTGCCGCGCCCGATCGACAGCCTGCCGGCGCGCGGGGCGGCGGGGGATGCGGCGATCGAGGACAAGGCCGGGGTTGTCACCTACGCCGAACTGGAGGCGCGCGTCGGCGCGGCGGCGGCGTGGCTGAGGGGGCAAGGGCTGCGGCCCGGCGACCGTGTCGCGAGCTGGCTGCCCAAAACGCGGCTCGCCTGCGTGCTGCCGCTTGCCGCGCCGCGCGCGGAGCTGATCCATGTGCCGATCAATCCCGTGCTCAAGCGCGCCCAGGTGGCGCACATCCTGGCCGACTGCGGCGCGGCGATGCTGGTGAGCCAGCCGACGCGCGTCGCGACACTCGATGCGGGCGACGTGCCCGATGGATGCCGCATCGTGGCGGAATCCGGGGTGCCGACCGAAGGGGACGTCACGCCGCCGTCCGCGACCGACCCCGATCACCTCGCGGCGATCCTCTACACGTCGGGCTCGACCGGCCGCCCCAAGGGGGTAATGCTGAGCCATGCCAATCTGTGGCTCGGCGCCATCAGCGTCGCGCATTATCTGGAACTCGGGCGCGAGGATCGCGTGCTCGGGTTGCTGCCGCTGAGCTTCGATTACGGGCAGAACCAGCTTTTCTCGACCTGGGCGGCGGGCGGGCGCGTTGTGCCGTTCGATTATCTGATGCCACGCGACGTGCCCAGGGCGGTCGCGCGGTTCGGCATCACCACGCTCGCGGGCGTGCCGCCGCTGTGGGTGCAACTTCTTGAAATAGAATGGCCGCAAGCATCCGCAAATATCTTGAAACGCCTCACAAATTCCGGCGGTGCGTTGACGCCTGCACTGGTGTGGGGCTTGCGCGCGCGCTTCCCGAAGGCGGATCTTTACGCGATGTATGGGCTCACCGAGGCGTTCCGATCGACCTATCTCGATCCGGCGCTGATCGACGAGCATCCCGACGCGATGGGGCGCGCCGTCCCCTTTGCGGAGGTGCTGGCGGTGCGTGCGGACGGCAGCCGCGCCGCGCGGGGCGAGCCGGGCGAGCTGGTCCATGCCGGGCCCTTGGTGGCGAAGGGCTATTGGAACGATCCCGAGCGGACGGCGAAGCGATTCCGGGCGGCGCCGGTCTTTTCCGAGATGGGCGGCACCGCCGCCTGGTCGGGCGATACGGTGATCGAGGGCGCGGACGGCCTGTTCCGCTTCGTCGGGCGCGACGACGAGATGATCAAGAGCGCGGGCAACCGGATCAGCCCGACAGAGATCGAGGAGGCGGTGCTGCGCGGCGACGAAGTGGCGGAAGCCGCCGCGTTCGGGGTACCGGACGCGCGGTTCGGGCAGCAAATCGTCGTCGTCGCGCGCGCGGCCGGGGCGGCGGAGACGGCCGAACAGCGCTTGCGCGATCGGTTGCGGCGTGATCTGCCGAGCTTCATGCAACCCGCCCGCTACGAATGGCGCGACGCCCTGCCGCGCAACGCCAACGGCAAGCTCGACCGCGCGGCGCTGCGCAAGGAGCTGACGCCATGAAGCCGATGGGGCCGATCCCGGCGGAATTCGCGGAGCAGACGGGCGATCTCCTGATCGGCGGACGCACCGCGGCCGAATGGGTCGATGCGGAAGGCACGCCGCTCTTCGTCTATGACATGCGCGTGGTCGCGGCGCGCGTCGGGCGGCTGCGCAAGGCGATGCCCGACGCGCTCGACGTGCATTATGCGGTCAAGGCGAACCCCTTCGCGCCGCTGCTCGCCGCGATCGCGCCGCTGGTGGACGGGCTCGATATCGCCTCGGCGGGAGAGCTGGCGCGGGTCGACGGGTTGATGTCGCCCGAACGGATCAGCTTCGCCGGGCCGGGCAAGCGCAATGACGAGCTGGCCACCGCGATCGGCGCGGGCGTGACGATCAACCTGGAGTCCGAAGGCGAGGCGGATCGCGCGCTGGCAGCAGCGCAGCGGCTTGGCGTCACGCCTCGGCTGGCGGTGCGCGTCAATCCCGATGTCGAGCTGCGCGGATCGGGGATGCGGATGGGCGGACGGCCGTCGCCGTTCGGGGTCGATGCCGAGCGCGCAGCGGCGTTGGTGCGGCGGCTGATCGAGGCGGGCGCGGACTGGCGCGGCTTCCACATCTTTGCCGGGTCTCAGGCGCTCGATGCGCAGGCGATCGCCGAGGCGCAGGCGGCGACGCTTGCGCTGGCGGGGCGGCTTGCGGACGAGGCGGGTGCGCAGCCGCCGCTGGTCAATCTCGGCGGCGGGTTCGGCGTTCCGTATTTTGCAGGTGATGCGCCGCTCGATGTCGAAAGGGTGGGAGCGGCGCTGGGTGACGCCCTGGCGTCACGACCCGCGTCGCTCGCGGACAGCCGGTTCGCGATCGAGCTCGGCCGGTGGCTGGTTGCCGAGGCGGGCGTGTATCTGACGCGCGTCATCGATCGGAAGCGGAGCCAAGGCGAAACCTTCCTCGTCATCGATGGCGGGCTGCATCATCAGCTCGCCGCCTCGGGCAATTTCGGGACCGTGGTACGCCGCAATTACCCGATCGCGCTCGCACACCGGATGGGCACGCCCGCCGATGAGGAGGTCAGCGTCGTAGGCTGCTTGTGCACGCCGCTCGACCGGCTGGGCGATCATATCGGTCTGCCGCACGCCGAGCCCGGCGACGTCATCGCGATCTTCCTCGCGGGCGCCTATGGCGCGTCGGCGAGCCCATCCGCGTTCCTCAGCCACCCGCCGGCGAAGGAAATCCTCGCCTCCGCGGCTCAATCCTAACGCTATCTTCACCTCTTGATCGCATAGCCGGGGCCTGATCGCGGCGTGCGGCACGGGAAATGACGTCACCCGGCCGCGCTCGCACGGGAGGGTTTCGAGCATGCGGTTGACGCGGTTTTCCAGGGTTTCGCTAGCGCCGGCGGCGCTCGCGCTGGCGCTTGTCGGGTGCGCGGGCGGCGATCGCCCGCAGCTCCCGCCGGCAACCTTCGTTGCGCAGCAGCAGGCGCCGGGTGAGCAGTACATCATCGGCCCGCTCGACAAATTGAACATCTTCGTCTGGCGCAACCCCGAGCTCTCCGCGCAGGTTCAGGTGCGCCCCGACGGCCGCATCACCACGCCGCTCGTCAGCGACATGCCCGCGGTCGGCAAGACGCCCGCGATGCTTGCCGACGACATGAAGATCGCGCTCGGCCAGTATATCCAGGATCCGATCGTCTCGGTGATCGTCGAGAATTTCTCGGGCACCTACAGCCAGCAGATCCGCATCGTCGGCGCGACCGAGAAGCCGGCGGCTTTGCCCTATCGCGCCAACATGACGCTGCTCGACGCGATGATCGCGGTCGGTGGGCTTTCGGAATTTGCCGCCGGCAATCGCGCGCGCCTCGTTCGCTACGATCGTAAGACGGGCAAGCAGAAGGAGTACGGGCTGCGGCTCTCCGACCTGCTCGAAGACGGCGATACGCGGGCAAACGTCCGGCTCGAGCCGGGCGACGTCATCATCATCCCCAAGAGCATGTTCTAAAAGGGCGCCCGCGTGAACGGACTCTACGACGAATTGCGCCTCGCACTCCACGCCGTCTGGCAGCGGCGGTGGATCGCGCTCGCCGCTGCCTGGGCGATCTGCCTGCTCGGCTGGCTCATGGTGTCGCAAATCCCCAACAGCTACGAATCGCACGCGCGCGTGTTCGTGCAGATGAACTCGATCCTGCCCGGCAAGCTGGGCATCACGGCGAGCGACCAGCAGAAGGATGTCGATCGCATCCGTCAGACGCTCGCCTCGTCGGTCAACCTGCAGAAGGTCGTGCGCGGCACCGATCTCGCGCGCACGGTAGCGACCGACAAGGATGTCGCGGTGCGCGCGGCCGGGCTCAAGAACGCGGTCAAGGTGACGGCGCAGCAGGACAATCTGTTCGAGATCACCGCGACCGCTGGATCGCCGAAGCTCGCACACGATATCGTCCAGAAGCTGATCGACATCTTCGTCGAGGAAAACCTCGCGGGCGATCGCAGCGAGACGACGCAGTCGCTGAGCTTCCTCGACGCGCAGCTCCAGGTGCGCCAGCGTCAGCTTCAGGAGGCCGACCAGAAGCGCGCCGAGTTCCAGCGGCAATATCTGGGCTCGCTGCCGGGTACCGGATCGCTCGACGATCGGATCGGGGCGGCGCGCAGCCAGCTCGCGCAGGTCGACTCGGATCTCGCGGCGGCGCAATCGAGCCTGTCGGCCGTCAACGCCCAGATGGCGGGCACCCCGCGCACCGTGGCGGGGCCGAACGGCACCACCGCCGGGCCGGCGCATGCCCGCGTCGCGGCGATCCAGGGGCAGCTCGCCCAGGCGCGCGCGCGCGGCTTCACCGACGCGCATCCCGACGTGATCGCGCTCAAGAGCCAGCTCGAGATCGCCGAGGCCGCCGCTGCGCGCGAGCCCGCGAGTGCGGCGAGCGGCACCCCTAACCCGCTGTTCATGTCGCTCCAGTCGATGCAGGCGGAGAAGAGCTCGACCGTCGCCTCGCTCCTCGCGCGCAAACAGCAGATCGAGGGCGATCTCGCCCAGCTTCAGGCGAAGCTCGCCGCCGATCCGGGCGTCGCCGCGCAGATGGCACAGCTCGAGCGCGATTATCAGGTTCTCAAGGCGCAATATGACAAGCTCCTCGCCGATCGCGAGGACGTGAAGCTGCGCGGGCAGGTGCAGACGCAGACCGACCCGATCAGGTTCAACATCGTCGATCCGCCGACCAGCCCCACCGCGCCGACCTCGCCCAACCGCGTGCTGCTTTTGAGCGGCGTGCTGATCGTGGGGCTGATCGGCGGGATCGGGATCGCGTTCGGGCTGGGCCAGCTCAAGACCACCTTTCCCACCGCGCCGCGGCTCGAAGCGGCGACGGGGCTGCCGGTGATCGGCTCGGTCGGGCTGATGCTCACCGAGGCGGAGCGGGCGCTGCGGGCCAAACGGATGAAGCTGTTCGCGGGCGGCGCGGCTGCGCTGGGGGTCGCCTATGTCGCGCTGCTGGGGGTCGAGTTCCTCCAGCGCGGGCTGGCGGCGTGAGGGGGACGGGATGAACGACGCCACGCCCCGCCGCTTCAAGGGCTCGCTGATCGAGCGCGCCGATGCGGCCTATGATTTCCAGGCGCTGCTGCGCCGCCCGATCCCGCCGGCGCTGGCGGACGAGCCGGTTGCGGAGGAGCGCCCGGCCGAGCCGGTGCGTGTCGCGCCCGAGCCCGTGGTGCGGCCGCGGGCGCCGATCGCTTTTTCCGAAGACGTGGCGCCTGTCGATCGCGAGCGGCTCACCGAACAGAATTTGCTCGTGCCCGGTGCGCCGGTGGGGGCGCTTGCCGAGGAATTCCGGCTCATCAAGCGGCAGGTGCTGCTTACCGCCCGCGCGGTGAAGGGCGAGGCGCGATCGCGGATGGTGCTCGTCTGCTCGGCCAATCCGGACGAGGGAAAGACGTTCAGCGCGACCAACCTCGCCATCTCGCTCGCGGCCGAAAAGAATGTCGAGGTGCTGCTGGTCGAAGGTGATTGCGCCAAGCCCGATCTGCTCCATCGCCTCGGTATCGAGGAAGGGCCGGGCCTGCTCGACGCGATCGCTGACGAGGCGCTCGACATCGCGGCGTGCGTGATCCGCACCGACATCCCGCAGTTGAGCGTGCTGCCCGCGGGCGCGCGCAGCCATGACGACACCGAATTGCTCGCCAGCGACCGCGCGGGCGAATTGCTCGACGCGCTCGTCGCAGCCGATCCGCGCCGGATCGTGGTGTTCGATTCGCCGCCCGCGCTCGCCGCCTCGCCCGCCGCCGTGCTCGCGAGCCGGGTGGGGCAGGTGATGATGATTGTCCGCGCCGACCGCACCAGCGAAAGCGATTTGCGCGAGGCGATTCAGTTGCTCGACGCCTGCGCGCACGTCAATCTCGTGCTCAACGCCGTCTCATTCACCGCCGGCCGGCCGCGCTTCGGCAGCTATTACGGCCATTATGGCGAGGAGGGCGTCCAATGATCCGCCGTTTCGGCCTTGCGGGCGCCATCGCGCTGCTCGCCGCCGCCCCCGCGCTCGCGCAGCACAAGGAGATTTCGCCCTATATCGAGATCAGCCAGGTGCTGACCGACGATTTCACCACCGGCGACGTGCTCACTTATTCGCAGGTCGCCGCGGGTATCGATGCCGCGATCACGACGCCCAATACGACCGCGCAGGTCAGCTATCGTTACGAGCACGATTTTTCGTGGGACGACGATGTCGGCAACGCCGATATCCACCAGGGCCTGGCGCGCGCATCGGTGCATGTCGGCCGGGCGCTGACCATCGAGGGCGGCGCGCTCGCGGCGCGCGCCCGTGCCGATATTCGCGGCGACGCCGTGCCCTTCGACGGGCCGCAGATCGACAACGTCACGCAGGTCTATGCCTTTTACGTCGGCCCCAGCGTCGCGACGCGCGCGGGGCCGGTCGATATCACGGCGATGTACCGGCTCGGCTATGTCAAGGTCGAGGCGCCGGGGTTAACCGGCGTCGCGCCCAACGCGCCGCGGCTGGATTATTACGACGATTCGATGAGCCACACCGCCCAGGTGAGCGCGGGCGTGCGCCCCGGCGCGGTGGCGCCGGTCGGCTTTACGGCGAGCGCCGGCTACGAGCGCGAGGATGCGGGCCAGCTCGATCAACGCTACGAGGACAAATATGTGCGCGGCGACGTGCTCGCGCCGGTCTCCGCCACCGTCGCGCTGACGGCGGGCGCGGGTTACGAAGAACTCGAGACGAGCCAGCGCGACCCGCTGCTCGACGCCAACGGCGATCCCGTGGTCGACGAGGATGGCCGTTTCGTCACCGATCCCAATTCGCCGCGCCGCATCGCCTATCGCACCGACGGGCTCTATTGGGATGCGGGCGTGATCTGGCGGCCCAGCGCGCGCACGCAATTGGAGGCGCATGTCGGGCGGCGTTACGATTCGTGGATCTATTACGGCTCGTTCAGCCACGCCATGTCCGAGACGAGCGGATTGCGGCTCGTCGCCTATGATCAGGTGGACACGTTCGGGCGTCAGCTCCGCCAGGGGCTCGCCGGGCTGCCGACCAGCTTCACCACCTTGCGCGATCAGTTCGGCGGCGGCTTTGCGGGCTGCACCTTCGGCACCAGCGGGTCCGAGGTCGGCGGCTGCCTCAACGACGTGTTCCAGTCGATCTCGACTGCGAGCTATCGCGCGCGCGGCGTGGACGGCGTGTTCTATACCGGGCGGGGGCCGCTGCGGCTCGGCGTCGGCGCGGGTTATGTCAACCGCAAGCTCTATTCCCCCGACACGCCCGGCGGTGCCACCGTGTTCGGGATCGAGGACGAGAGCATCTACGGCCAGTTCTTCGTTCAGCGCGCGCTCGACGCCAATTCGTCGATCGAGGGCGATCTGTTCGCCAATTGGTACGATCCGGGCTTTCCGGGCGCGGAGAACATCTTCTCGGCCGGCGCGGTCGGCAGCTATAACCGGCATTTCGGCCGACTGGGGGCGATCGCCTCGCTTGGCCTCTATACCTTCGATACCAGGACCACCGACACCAGCGTGACCGGCCAGGCATTGGTCGGGCTGCGCTATCAATTCTGAGGATCAGGGGCGCCCAACAGGCGAGGACGAGCGAGCATGTACGAAGACCAATACGGATTGACCGGCCGGCCCTTCGCGCTGACGCCAGATCCGCGCTTCTGGTTCGATACCGCTACGCACCGCAAGGCGATGGCGTATCTTGGCTATGGCCTGTCGCAAGGCGAGGGGTTCATCGTCGTCACCGGCGATATCGGCGCGGGCAAGACGACTTTGGTGGGGCATCTGGTCGAGACGATCGATCCCGCGGCGCTCAACGTCATCACGCTCGTCTCGACGCAGATGGCGCCGGAGGATCTGCTCCGGCTCGTCGCCGACGGGCTTCAGGTCGAGGCGGCCGGGCTCGCCAAGGCCGAGCTTCTGAAGCGCATCGAGCAGGGGCTGCACGCGGTCGCGCGCAGCGGGCGGCGGACATTGCTGATCGTCGACGAGGTGCAGGCGCTGCCCACCGAATCGCTCGAAGAGCTGCGCATGCTCTCGAACATCCAGGCGGGCGGGCATCCGTTGCTCCAGATCGTCCTGCTCGGCCAGCCCGAGTTTCGGGACCGGCTGCACGGCTCCGACCGGCTCGAACAGCTTCGTCAGCGGGTGATCGCGATCCACCATCTCGATCCGATGGAGGCGGTGGAGATCGAACCTTATATGACGCACCGGCTGTCGATGGTCGGCTGGCAGGGGCGGCCCGCCTTCACGCCCGACGCGTTCGAGGCGCTGCACGAGGCGACCGGCGGCGTGCCGCGCCTCGTCAACCAGCTTGCGGGCCGCGTGATGCTGTTCGCCGCGATGGACGGGCTGGAGACGATCGATGCCGCCGTGATCGATGCGGTGATCGACGATCTCGCCGCCGACATCCACCATCCCGCGCCGCAGCCGATTGCCGATGCCGAGAAGGCCGCCGCTGCGCCCGCGAATGACGAGGCGATGCGGCGGATCGCGCTGCTCGAAACGCGCGTCGAGGAGCAGGACGCCGCGCTCCGGCGCGTGCTGACCTTGCTCGTCGATTGGGTCGAGGGCGGCGAAAGTCGGGAGCGCGCGCCGGCCAATATCAACGCCGCCTGACGGGGCGCGGACCATGCGCAACGGCTTGTCGGTCGATGTCGAGGACTGGTTCCAGGTCGGCGCCTTCGAGCGCGTGATCGACCGGGCCGATTGGGACAGCCTGCCCCCGCGCGTCGAGCGCAACACCGATGCCGTGCTGGCGCTGTTCGGCGAGGCGGGGGTGAAGGGGACGTTCTTCACGCTCGGCTGGGTGGCCGCGCGCTATCCCGCGCTGATCCGCCGGATCGTCGATGCCGGGCACGAGATTGCGAGCCACGGCTGGGATCACCGGCGCGTCTTCACGATGGACGCGGCAGGCTTTCGCGCCGACCTCATCCGCGCACGCAAGGCGTTGGAGGATGCCGCCGGCACGGGGGTGACCGGCTATCGCGCGCCGAGCTTCTCGATCGACAAGCGCACCCCCTGGGCACATGCCGAGCTGGCCGACGCCGGCTATACCTATTCGTCGAGCGTCGCGCCGGTGCGCCACGATCATTACGGTTGGCCGGAGGCGCCGCGCTTCGCCTTCCGGCCGCTGCCCGATAGCGCGTTGATAGAGATTCCGGTCACCACCGCGCGGATCGGCGGCCGGAATATGGCGACCGGCGGCGGCTTTTTCCGCCTGTTCCCGGGCGCCTTCACCAACTGGGCGGTGCGCCAGGTGAACGGGGAGGGGCGGCCCGCGATCTTCTATTTCCACCCTTGGGAGATCGACCCCGATCAGCCGCGCGTCGCCGATGCGCCGTTCAAATCGAAGTTCCGCCATTACAGCCGGCTCGGCGCGATGGCGGGCAAGCTCAAGGGGCTGATCGCGCGCCACGATTGGGGGCGGATCGACGAGGTCGCCGCGCGCGAGGCGGCGCGGACGGCATGACGATGGCGCTGCTCGATACGCCGCTGGGCGTCCGCGCCGCCGATCTCGACGATCCGGCGGAATGCGCGCGGATCGACGCCTTCGTGGCGGCCGAGCGCGGCACGCCCTTCCACCACACCGGCTGGAGCCGCGCGGTCGAGCGCGGCTGCGGGCAGCGCGCGCATTATCTGGTCGCCGAGGTTGCGGACGGCACACTGGCGGGCGTGCTGCCGACGAGCGCGGTGCGCTCGCCGCTCTTCGGTTCGGCTTTGGTATCGGCGGGGTTCGCCGTCGATGGCGGTGTGCTGGGGCGCGAGGCGGCGGTCGCGCCGCTCGCGGGTGCGGCATGGGCGCTGGCCGGGAAACTGGGCTGCCCGACCGTGGAGCTGCGCGGCGGGTCCGCGCCGTCGGACGAATGGCAGGTGGACGGGATCACCTATGTCGGGTTCGTGCGCGATCTGGCGGAGGACGACGAAGCCGAGCTGAAGGCGATTCCAAGGAAGCAGCGGGCGGAAGTTCGCAAAGGTGTCGCGAACAAGCTGTCGGTGGCGATCGGGAACGATGCGGCGGCGGCGCGCGAGCATTATGCTGTCTATGCCGAATCGGTGCGCAACCTCGGCACGCCCGTGTTCCCGGCTGCGCTGTTCCGCGCGGTGCTGGAGGAGTTCGGCGACGCGGCCGACATTCTTACGGTTCGACACGAGGGGCGGGCGGTCGCGAGTGTCCTCAATCTCTATGCGAACAATATCGTCTATCCCTATTGGGGTGGAGGGATTTTTTCGGCACGGCAATTGCGCGCCAACGACCGGATGTATTTCGAGTTGATGCGGCATGCGCGGGCGCGGGGCTGCGAGAAATTCGATTTCGGGCGGTCGAAGGCCGGCACCGGGGCGGCGGCGTTCAAGAAGAATTGGGGGTTCGCGCCGCAACCGCTCTCCTATGCCGTCCGCACCGCCGACGGCGCGGCGAAGCGCGAGATCAATCCGATGAGCCCGCGCTACCGGCTCCAGGTGAAGCTGTGGCGGAAGCTGCCGCTCTGGGCCGCGAACCGGCTGGGGCCGATGATCGCGCGGGGGCTGGGCTGATGGACGTTCTGTTCCTGGCGCACCGCGTTCCCTATCCGCCCGACCGCGGTGACAAGATTCGAAGTTTGCACGTGCTCAAGCGTCTCGCGCGGTATGCTCGCGTGCACCTCGTCGCCTTCGCCGACGACGAGCGCGACCTCGGCCACGACGCCGCGCTCGCGCCATGGACCGCGAGCCGCACGATTCTCCGCCGCCGCAAAAGCCGCATGCGGGCGGCGATCGAAGCGCTGGCGACCGGCAAGCCCGTGTCGCTGACGGCCTTTGCCGATCCCGTGCTTGCCGAAGCTTGCGAGCAAATGCTGGCAACGCATTCGATCGACACGATCTTCTGTTTCTCCGGCCAGATGGCGCAATATCTTCCCGACGCGGGGCCGCGCGTCGTGATGGATTTCGTCGATGTCGATTCCGCCAAGTTCGCGGGCTATGCGGCGGATGCGCGATTCCCCGTCTCGTGGATGATGCGCCGTGAGGCGCGGCTGCTCGGCGCGTTCGAGCGCAATGTTGCCGCGCGCGTCGAGGCCGCTTTGTTCGTCAGCGAGGCGGAAGCCGCATTGTTCCGGGCGAAGGGTGGCCGGGGCAGGGTGGTCGCGATCGAGAACGGCATCGATACCGCGCATTTCAATCCCGCGGGAATCGCCCCGGTCGAGGCGCCGCGCTCGTTGATCGTCTTCACCGGGCAGATGGATTACCGCCCCAATGTCGAAGCGGTGCAGTGGTTCGTCGATGCGATTCTGCCGCGGATTCGTCGCTCGCATCGGGCGACCTTGGCCATCGTCGGCCGCGATCCCGATGCCGGCGTCATGGCGCTCGGACGGTTGCCGGGCGTGATCGTCACCGGCGAGGTCGATGACGTGCGTGGCTGGCTCGCGGCATCGTCTGTCGTCGTGGCGCCGTTGAAGTTGGCGCGCGGGGTGCAGAACAAGGTGCTGGAGGCGATGGCGATGGCGCGGCCCGTGGTCGCGTCCGCCGCCGCTGCCGAGGGGATCGACCATGCCGGCACGATCCGCGTGGCGGCCGATGCGCAGGGCATCGCCGATGCGGTGGTGGCGCTGCTCGCCGATCCGGCCGGCGCGGATGCGCTGGGCAAGGCGGCGCGGGCGCGGGCGATCGAGCGCTACGGCTGGGAGGCGCGGCTCGCGCCGCTCGACGCGCTGATGGGCGTCGCGCCGCCGCAACGGAGCGCGGCATGACGGTCGCGATCTCCCCGTCCGACTTCGGCACTGCGCGCACCGCAAGCATATGGCGGCGGCACCTCACCGCTCTCGGCGGGGTGGCGGCGGTGCTGCTGCTGCTGTTCCGGCATGACGTCGCCGATCTCGCGCATCTGTGGTGGACGAGCACCACGTTCGGCCATTGCCTGTTCATCGGCCCGGTGCTCGCCTGGCTGGTGTGGCAGCGGCGCGACGATCTGGCGCAGCTCACCCCCGCCGCCTGGTGGCCGGGCCTCGCGCTCGTCGGCGCGGGCGGGGCGGGGTGGCTGATGGGCGACGCGGCGGGCGTGGCGCTCGCGCGGCAGCTCGGGCTGGTGATGATGCTCCAGGGCGCGGTGGTGACCTTGCTCGGCCCACAGGTCGCGCGCGGGCTGCTGTTTCCGCTCGCCTACGCCGTCTTCCTCGTGCCCTTCGGGGAGGGGCTGGAGGAGCCGCTCCAGACGGTCACGGTCGAGATGGTGATGCCGCTGCTCCATCTCGCCGGCGTGCCCGCCCATGTCGATGGCGTGCTGATCACCATTCCCAACGGCTGGTTCGAGGTCGCCGAGGCGTGCTCGGGTGCCAAGTTCGTGATCGCGATGATCGCCTACGGCACGCTCGTCGCCAATGTCTGCTACGTCTCGTGGAGCCGGCGCGCGGCGTTCATGGTGATGGCGCTGATCGTGCCCGTGCTCGCCAACGGCGTGCGCGCGTTCGGGACGATCTATGCCGCGCACCTCACGTCCGTCGAGCAGGCGACCGGATATGATCATATCGTCTATGGCTGGGTGTTCTTCGGCGTCGTCATGGCCGCCGTGCTCGCGATCGGCTGGAAATGGTTCGATCGCGATCCGCGCGCGGGCTGGTTCGATCCTGCCGCGCTCAAGGGCGCGCCGCGGTATCGCATCGACCTGTGGCTCGGCACGGCATTGGTGCTCGCGACGGCGGCGGTGTTCCCGAGCTGGTCGGCGGCGATCGCCGGGCGGGCGGCGCCGATCTCCGGGCAGATCGACCTGCCCATCGTGCCGGGCTGGCAGCGTGCGCCGGTGAGCACGCGCGCGCCCTGGGCGCCCTCCTATCCCGAGGCGGATCATTTCCTCTTCGGCCGCTATACGAACGGCCATGATGCGGTGGACCTCTCGATCGCGGTGTTCGCGAGCCAGCATGAGGGCAAGGAAGTCGTCTCGTTCGGCACCGGCGTGCTGCGCGAGGATGACGTCTGGGTGCGTGTCGAGGACCAGCCGCGGATCGCGGACGGGTCGGTGATGCGGATCACGCGCGGGCCGGTCGAACGGATCGTCGCGACGTGGTACGTCGTCGGCGATGTCGTCACGTCGAGCGAGAAAAGGGTGAAGCTGGAAACCTTGAAGGCGCGATTGCTGGGGGGCAGGCAACGCGCGGCCGCGATCCACCTTTCGGCCGAGGTCGCACCCGGCGCCGACCCGCGCGCAGAGATTGGGCGTTTCGCCGAGGCGCTGGGGCCGCTCGATCGGCTGGTGGACAAGACGATTGCGGGGGCGCGGTGAACAACGCCCCTCCCGCCGTTCGTGCTGAGCCTGTCGAAGCACGGCTCTCCGCATTGCCCCGCCCTTCGACAAGCTCAGGGCGAACGGGTGCGGGGGTAACCGGCTGATGTGCGGCATTGCGGGGCTGTTCTATCCCGCGACTCCCAAGCCGGTGGACCCGCAGCGCATCGCCGCGATGACGGAGGCGCTCGCGCATCGCGGCCCCGACGGCAGCGGCGTGTGGACCGCGCCGGGCGTCGGCTTCGGCCATCGGCGCCTCTCAATCATCGATCTGGGCGGCGGTGCGCAGCCGATGCGCAGCTTCGATGAGCGGATCACCGTCACCTATAATGGTGAGATCTACAATTTCCGCGAAGTGCGCCTTGAGCTGGAGGCAAAAGGCGCCCACTTCGTCACCGAGAGCGATACCGAGGTGCTGCTCCACGGCTGGCGCCTCTGGGGGCCGGGGATGCTGGAGCGCCTCGACGGCATGTTCGCCTTCGCGCTCCACGATGCCGAGCGGCAATGCCTGTTCCTCGCGCGCGACCGGCTGGGGGTGAAGCCGCTTCATTATGTCGAGCTGGCAGACGGTGCGTTGGCGTTCGCCTCGGAGCTCAAGGGTCTGCTCGCGCACCCGCTGCTGCGCCGCAATCCGGATATCCGCGCGGTCGAGGATTTCATGGCGCTGGGCTACGTGCCCGACGACGCCTGCCTCGTCGCCGGGGTAAAAAAGCTCGCAGCGGGCCATTGCCTGCTGGTCGAGCGCGGCAAGTCTGTGCCCAGGCCGGTCGAGTGGTGGGATCTGGATTTCTCCAACCGCGCGCGCGGCTCTGCGCGCGCGCTCGAAGACGAACTGGTCCAACGGCTGCGCGCGGCGGTGCGCTCGCGGATGGTGGCGGATGTGCCGCTGGGCGCGTTCCTCTCGGGCGGCGTCGACAGCTCGACGGTGGTGGCGCTGATGGCCGAAGCCTCGAAGCGCGCGGTCAAGACGTGCACGATCGGCTTCGATGAGGGTGGCTATGACGAGCGCCGCTATGCGAGCGAGGTCGCCGCCCGCTTCGCCACCGATCACAGCGAGCGCGTGGTCGCAGCGGACGATTTCGGACTCGTCGATACGCTCGTCGCCGCGTTCGACGAGCCGTTCGCCGACGCCTCGGCGCTCGCGACATATCAGGTCTGCGCGCTCGCCCGGGAGAGCGTGACCGTGGCCTTGTCGGGCGACGGCGCGGACGAGGCGCTGGCCGGCTATCGCCGCTACAAGTTCCAGCACGCCGAGGAACGCGTGCGCGGGCTGCTCCCCGCCGATCTGCGCGCGCGCATGTTCGGCCGACTCGGCGGCTGGTATCCCAAGCTCGATTGGGCGCCGCGGCCGCTGCGGTTCAAGACGACATTGCTCGCGCTCGCCGAGGATGGGGCGGAGGCCTATGCCCGTTCGGTCGGCGTCACCACGTCGGCGCTTCGCAACCTGCTCTACAGCGATGCGGCAAAGCGCGCGCTCGACGGGCATCGCGGCGAAGCGCGCTATGTCGCGGCGATGCGCGACGCCCCCGCGCGCGACCCGCTAGACCGCGCGCAATATGCCGACATCAAGCTGTGGCTGCCTGGCGACATCCTCACCAAGACCGACCGCACCAGCATGGCCGTCAGCCTCGAAGCGCGCGAGCCGCTGCTCGACCACCGCCTGCTGGAGTTCGCCGCGACGCTTCCCGTCTCGATGCGGTTGCGGCGCGGGCAGGGCAAATGGCTGATGAAGAAGGCGATGCAGCGCCATCTGCCGCACGAATTGCTCTATCGCCCCAAAATGGGGTTCGTGACGCCGATCAGCGCCTGGTTCCGCGGGCCGCTGGCGGACGAGGCGAAGGGGCTGGCGGTCTCGCGCACCTTGTCTGACACCGGCTGGTTCGACATGCGCGCGATCGAACGGCTTGCGGCGGACCACCGCTCTGGCCGCGCCGAGCATGGCCGGACCCTGTGGCAGTTGATGATGCTGGAGCGGTCGATGAAGCGGGTGTTCGGGTAGCAGTTCTCCCGTGAACGCGTGAACCCAGGAATTTCAGGCGCTGTCGCTCGCGACTCTGGGCTCCCGCTTTTGCGTGAGCACGATATCAAACCTGCATCGTCATCCAGTCCGAGAAGATTTCCGGCCAGCGGCGCGTCGACAGCGCTTGCGGGCCCATCCGCATCGGGCCGAAGCCGTGCCCACCTTTTTCGAACAGATGTGCCTCGACCGGCACCTTCATCGCGCGGCAGGCGGCCATCATCGCGAGCGTGTTGTCGGGAACGACGAGGCCGTCGTCCATCGCCTGCGCGAGGAAGATCGGCGGCGTTTCGGCCGTCACCCGCTTGTTGACCGTATAGCGGGCGGCAATGGCGGGATCGGGATTCGGCCCGAGCAGATTCTTGAAGGTGTTGCCGCTGGCGCCGAATTCGGGTGCGATCACCGGATAGATCAGCCCTGCAAAGGCCGGCCGTGCCGATTGGCGGTCGGCGGCATCCAGCGGCTCGTAGACCGTGTCGCCGTAGCTCGTGGCGAGCGAGCCCGCGAGGTGCCCGCCCGCCGAGAAGCCGACGATGCCGAGCCTGTCGGGATCGATCTTCCAGCTATCGGCCCGCGCGCGGATCAGGCGCATTGCGCGTTGCGCATCCTGAAGCGGCACGTCCCAGCGGTTCGCCCAGCCCTCGCCGGGCAGGCGATAGGCGAGGACGAAGACGGTGATCCCCTCGGGCACGTAGGTTTTCGCGACCTCGATCCCCTCGTTCTGCACCGAGACGAAGCCGTAGCCGCCGCCCGGGATCGAGAGCAGCGCGCGCCCGTCCGGATTGGGCGGGCTGTAGACGGCGACGATCGGCTCGGCGATGCCGTAGAGCCAGAGCTGCCGCTCGCCCGCGGGGCCGTTCATGGTATTGTGCGCCGTGGGAAGCTGCTCGGGCGCGCCGGGGATCTTGCCCTTCGGCCACAGGCTGAAATGTTCGGGCGGCCAGACGGGGCGGTCGGGCGCGCCCCTGGCGGGCGTGGGTTCGCCCCATTCCTGCGCTCCCGCCGCGCCGGCGATGGTGAGCCCGAGCCCGGCTCCGATCAGGCTGCGGCGGTCTATCGGCATGCGTCCTCCTCCTCCTCCTTGCGATGGCGCACGGTAACGCTCGCGCCGCGCGACGCAACCGTGGGACGCCCGCACACCGGCACGCGCTTAGATTTTCGTTAAGCATTCGCATTTATCGCCTGTTGACGATCAATGGGGGCACGGCATGTTCCAGACGGTTGGCGGGCAGCATGCGGGCGCTCCGGAACGGGCGGCCGTGACGGCATCCATGGAGCCGGTCCTGTCGCTGATCGTTCCGGTCAAGAACGAGGTCGATGCGATCGACGCTTTCGTGCGCCGGGTCGTTCCGATCCTCGATACCGAAGTCGGCGGCGCGTGCTGGGAAATCCTCTTCATCGACGACGGGAGCAGCGATCCGACCTTGCTGGCGATCACCGCGGCCCATGCGCAGCATCCCGCGATCCGGGCGCTGTCGCTGTCGCGCAGCTTCGGCAAGGAGGCGGCGCTGTCCGCCGGGCTCGATCACGCCGCCGGCCGAGCGGTGATTCCGATGGATGTCGATCTTCAGGACCCGCCCGAGGTGATCGGCGAGATGCTGGCGAAGTGGCGCGAAGGCTTCGATGTCGTCTACGGCGTGCGCCGCGATCGCCGTTCGGATACGATCGCGAAGCGGTGGACTGCGCATCTCTATTATCGCACGCACAACTGGCTGTCGCGTGAGAAGATTCCCGAGCATGCCGGCGATTTCCGCCTGCTCGATCGCAAGGTGGTCGACGTCATCCGGATGCTGCCCGAGCGCAACCGCTTCATGAAAGGCCTGTTCAACTGGTCGGGCTTCCGGCAGACGGCGGTCGCCTATGATCGCGCCGAGCGGACGAGCGGCAGGAGCAAGTTCAGCTATTGGAAGCTGTGGACGCTGGCGATCGACGGCATCACCTCGGCATCGACCGTGCCGCTCAGGATCTGGAGCTATCTGGGGGCGCTGGTGGCGGTGAGTGCGCTCGCTTATGCCGTGTTCATCGCGATCCATACGCTGCTCTTCGGCGCCGACGTGCCCGGCTATGCCTCGCTCATCATCTCGGTGCTGTTCCTGGGCGGCGTCCAGCTCATTTCGCTCGGCGTGCTCGGCGAATATGTCGGGCGTATCCTGATCGAGACCAAGCAGCGGCCCGTCTACATCGTGCGCGACCGCATCGGCTTCGCGCCCGGGCAGTGATGGGCGGCCTCGCGACTCCCGCCGTTGAAAATTTGCCGGCGGAGCGATGGTTCGGCCGCCATGCCCGCGCGATCGACACGATGTTCGTGCTCGCGGCGTGCGGGCTGTGCCTCTTCTATCTCGCCGGCCGGCCGCTCAATCACGACGTCGCCTGGTATCTCGTCTCCGGGCGGCGGTGGATCGAGGGCGCAACGCTCTATCGCGACATCCTCGAGGTCAATCCGCCGCTTGCCTATATCGAGGTCGCGGCGATCCTGAAGCTGCCGATCGGGGACAAGCTCGCCTATCTGGCGGCGATGCACGTGCTGATCGCCGCCTCGTGCCTGTGGGTGCGGCGGCTGGCGGTGCGCGACGACCGGGTGTCGCCGCACGTCGCGACGCTGGCAAGCGCGGCCGCGCTGCTGATCGTGCCGCTCGGCGATTTCGGCCAGCGCGAGCAGGTCGCGCTCGCCGCGGCGCTGCCCTATCTCTGGGCGGTCGCATCGGGCGCGCGGCCGTCGCGAGCGGAGAGCGTCGCGTTCGGCGTGTTCGCCTTTCTGGGGCTGGGGCTGAAGCCCTATTTCCTCGCGATTCCGGCGGGCGCATGCCTCGTAGCGGCGATCCGCGAGCGATCGCTGCGGCCGCTGATCGCGCCCGCAAACCTGACGATCGCGGGCTTGTGCCTCGCTTATGCCGCGCTGATCGTCGTCGCCTTTCCCGATTATCTCGGTTCGGTCGTGCCGATGGCGCGGCTGACCTATTTCGCCTACGGTCTGCCGCCGGTGCTCGTGCTGATCCAGCCGATGCTTCTCGTCTCGCTACCCCTGATCGTCGTCGGGCTGTGCGCGCGCGGCCCGGCCGCGATATGGACAGGCGCGCTGGCGGGCGCCGTCTTATGCTATCTCGTCCAGTTCAAGGGCTGGCCCTATCACCAGATTCCGATGGGTGGATTGGCGCTGATCACGGCGGCCGTGCTGCTCGCGGACCGCAAATCCGATGCGCCGCGTCGTCTGCCCGCGGCCGTCATCGCCCTGTTCGCGGCGTTCACCGCACTGATGCCGGGCGCGCACGGCAGCTATCGCGTGAATTCGACCTACAACCAGCTTATGCCCTATCTCGCGGATGCGCGCTCGGCGCTGATCCTGGGCGAGAATGTCTGGCTCGCCTTCCCGTTGGTCGAGGAACTCGATGTCGAGCATGCGAGCCGCTATTCGGCGATGTGGCCGCTGCCCGGCGCCACGATCGTCGCGGCGACCCAATCCGGCCCGAAAGCCGCGGCCGCGCGGCATATCCTGCGCGAGACGCGGTCGAACATCGTCGGCGATTTCGTTCGTGCCCGGCCGGATGTGCTGGTGGTCGATGTCCGCGACACCAAGCCCTATTTCCGCGGCCCGTTCGACTATCTGCGCTTCCTCGACGGCGATCCGCGCTTCGGCCCGGCCTTCGCGGCATACGAGAAGGCCGGGCATGTCGGCTGGCTGGACGTCTACCGGCGCAAGCGCTGACCCCGGCCGATCAATCGAAGATCGCGCCCCAGCGGCGTTTGGCGCGCTCGCGCCAGTGGCCGCGGTGGTACGCGTCGGAGGCGAGCAGCGGCATCACGCTTCCGGCCTCGGCATAGACCATCTGCTCGAGCGCGGTATCGACCTTGCCCCAGCTCGCCGCCTCCTTGAGCGTCGAGGACGAGCAGGCGCCGTCGCGCACGTCGGCGACGGTGATCTGCACGGCATATTTGTGCATCTCGACATCCTCGTGCCCCAGGATCTCCGCGCAGACGACGGTGTCCTGCACGAAATTCTTCGGCACGCCGCCGCCGATCATCAGCAGCCCGGTGGTGCCCGCCTTGATCTTGATGTCGGTCAGCTCGCGGAAATCGGCGACCGCGTCGATCGTCAGGTAGGGCTTACCCGCCTTCATCCGCTCGACCTGATGCTTGACGAGTCCGAAGCCCGCGGACGAATCCACGAAGGCGGGGCAGAAGATCGGCACGTCATGCTCGTAGGCGAGCTTGACGAGGCTGTTCTCCTTCTTGCCGTGCTCGGCGAGATAGCGGCCCATCTCGCGGATGAAGGCGCGCGAGGAATAGGGCTTCGCCTCCAGCGAATCGGCGATTGTGCCGATCGTGCGGTCGCAATCCTGGAGCTGCTCCTCGTCGATATAGGTATCGTAGATGCGGTCGATGTAGAGCGAGCGCAGCGTGTTGTCGTCCGGGATTTCAAGCGCTTGGTAGTGTTTGTGGCCAAGCCCTTCGAAGAAATCCATGTCGACGATCGTCGCCCCCGTCGCGACGACGCCGTCGATCATGTTGGAGCGCAGCAGCTCGGCATAGAGGTCCATGCACCCGCCCGCCGAGGTGCTGCCCGCGATCACCAGGAAGATGGTGCAATCCTTGTCGGCGAGCATCTGGTTGTAGATGCCCGTCGCGCGCGCGAGATCGCGGCTGGTGAAGCTCATCTTGCCCATCGCATCGATGATCGGCCGCGCGTCGAAGGTGGTGATGTCCACATGCTCGACGGTGGTGGAGAGCAATTCGGCCTTGCGGACGTCGTTTACAACCGCGGCGTCGTGGGTGACGGTCATGGTCTTCCTCAATCAATTAGCCGTCACCCCAGCGAAAGCTGGGGTCTCTTCGTTTCGAGAGATGCCAGCTTTCGCTGGCATGACGTGGAATAGTTGGTCGTTTACAGCGTAACGACGTTGGACGGAATCGGTTCGGCCTCGCGGTCGAGATAGAGGCTCGCCATCGGCTCGTCATCGACGATCACCGTCTCGTCCGATCCGAAGCCGTTGAACGCGGTGCGCATTGCCGATCCATAGGCGCCCAGCATGCCGATCTCGATGTAATCGCCCGCGCGCACGTCTGCGGGCAGTTCGAACGGCCCGGCCATATGGTCGAGATCGTCGCAGGTCGGCCCGTAGAAGCTGAACGGCATGTCGCGCACGTTGCTTTCCGGCTCGCGCAGCAGGCGGACGGGGAAGCGCCAGCCGATATGCGCGGCGTCGAACAGCGCGCCATAGGCGCCGTCATTGATGTAGAGTTCGTCGCCGCGCCGCTTCTCCACGCGCACGATCAGCGACGAATATTCGGCGCACAACGCACGGCCGGGCTCTGCCCACAGCTCGGCCGAATAGCTGATCGGCAGGCTTTCGAAGGCGCGGTGGATCGTCTCGAAATAGCGCTCGAGCTGCGGCGGCTCCATGCCCGGATAAACGCTCGGAAACCCGCCGCCGACGTCGATCACGTCGACGGTAACGGCCGCCTCGACGATTGCCGCGCGTACCAGTTCCATCGCGTTCGCATAGGCGTCCGGGCTCATCGCTTGGCTGCCGACGTGGAAGCAGATGCCGAGCGCGTCCGCCGCCTGGCGCGCCGCGAACAGCAGCGCCTTCGATTCGCCCGGCATCGCGCCGAACTTGGAGGCGAGGCTGAGCTTCGACAGATCGGACGAGACGCGCAGCCGCACGCACAGCGTCAAATCGCGCGCATCGTCGGTCGCGCGCATGATCTTCTCCAGCTCCTCGATCGTGTCGAGGCTGAAGGTGCGCACGCCGTGGGTATGATAGGCTTCGCGGATCGCCTCCTCGGCCTTGACCGGATGCATGAAGCACAAGGTCGCTCGCCGAAGCGTGCGCGCGACGAGCCGCACCTCGGCGATCGAGGCCACGTCGTAATGCGTGATGCCGCATTCCCACAGCACGCGCAGCAGATCGGGAGAGGGATTCGCCTTCACCGCATAGATCGACCGGCCCGGAAACTTCTCGACGAAGAATCGGGCGGCCCGGCCTGCGGCGTGGGGGCGAACCAGCGTGACCGGCTGAACCGGGCCGCTCTTGGCGATGTCGATGCCGCGGGTGACACCGACGGGGGCGCTTGCTAGCCCCAGCGCGCGATGGTGCTTGGCCAATTCAAGGGACCTCCAATGGGTAGTTCGACACAAGAGCTGCCTTGCGGTTGGAAGTCCCTTGGGGCAGCGGAGGCGCGACATAGGAGCAGCGGGCAGCGATGTAAAGCATTGCGCGCGCATGAAAGGTGAGATGTGACGATCGTACGACAGCCCACCCGCGCCGGCGTGCGCGATGCAGCGGCGAAAATCGCGCAAATCCTGCCTCCCTCGCCGTTGTTCGTCCATGAACTCGGCGGCGTCGACATCGCGTTCAAGGCCGAATGCCTCCAGCCGATCGGCGCCTTCAAGCTGCGCGGCGCGTGGCACCGACTCACCGCGCTGGATCCCAACGTGCGCGCGAAGGGTGTGGTTGCATTCTCCTCGGGCAACCATGCGCAGGGAATCGCCTGGGCCGCGAAGCGACTCGGCATCCCAGCGACGATCGTGATGCCCTCGGACGCGCCGCGCGCGAAGACCGAGGCGACGCTCGCGCTGGGCGCCGAGGTGGTCCGCTACGACCGCGCCACCGAAAGCCGCGAGACGATCGCGGCCCGACTCGCCGAGGCGCGGGGCGCGACTCTGGTGCCCAGCTTCGACGATCCGTGGGTGATCGAAGGGCAGGGGAGCACCGGCGTCGAGGCGGTGCGGCAGATGGAAGAGGCCGGGTTGGGGAGCCCCGCACGCGCGATCGTGCCGTGCGGCGGCGGCGGGCTCGCGGCGGGAATCGCGCTCGCCTTGCCCGATGCGGTGATCACACCGGTCGAACCCGAAGGCTGGGACGACATGCGGCGCAGCCTCGAATCGGGCTGGATCGAGCCCGTCGGCCCCAATCCGCCGCCCACCGCCTGCGACGCGCTTCAGACCCCGCGCGTCTCGCCGCTCACCTTCGAGGTGCTCGCGAATCGCGATACGCACGGCGTCGCGGTGAGCGAGGAGCAGATCCGCGCCGCGCAGCGCTTGGCGGCGGAGAAATTGCGGCTGGTGGTCGAGCCGGGCGGCGCGGTCGCGCTCGCGGCCTTGCTCGCGCGCAAGGTCGAGCCCGCCGAGCGGACGCTGGTGGTGCTCTCCGGCGGCAATGTCGATCTCGACCTTTACGCCCGCGCTCTCGTCGACGAGGCTCCTGCCGAGCGCGAACCGGCATGACCGGTCTCGAAGCTGCCGCTCCGGCGATCGCCATGCTCGCCGCCTTCGCGCTTGTCATCGGCGGCATCATCCTCATCCGCCGCAAGCGCGAGCGTCAAAAAGGCGTGCTGATGATCGTCGCTGCGCTGGTGTTGGTGGGAAACGTCCTCATCTGGACGATGTGAGCGGCGCCGGCGCGTCGGCCAATCGCTGGAAGTCCTCATACCAGCACGGCGCCGTTCCCGCCGTTCCGTCGGCGTGCGGCTCCACGGTGCGCGAGGCGATCACGCTGTTGAGCAGCCAGGGCGCCTTGTTCGGGCCGAAATGGCGCGTCATCGATCGGCCCTGCTTGAACCCGTAGGTCGCCACCGCCAGCCGGCCGGTCCCGCGGAACATCGCCATCTGCTTCGATAGATAGCCGCACCGTTCGGCATACCACGGGCTTGCCATCAGGAAATCGTTCCATTCGCGTTGCGGGACGGGCTCGGCGATGGCGGCCGCGATCTGCTGCCACACCCGCGTTTCCGGCGCGATGCCGTAGGTTTTCGCGAACGCCGCGGGCACGCGATCGCGCAGGTGCCGCTTCCAATGATGGACCAGCGAGAATTCGGTGGCGAGAAAGGTCTGGTCGGGCCGAAGCCGTGGCAGGACGTAATTGACGAACGCCTTCGCCTGATCGAGCGAGCGGACGTGCGGGTGGATGTCGACGCCCTCGATCGCTCTCGTCTCGCGCGCGAATTCGAGCCACCGCTCGGTGGCCGGTGTGCGCCATGTCGGATCATCGAGATTGTTGAGCGCGCCCATGAACAGCCGCGTCCTGCACGCATCGGCGCAGTGCCGCGACCGATAGGCGATCGCCCGGCGCGCCATCGCCTCGTAGAAGGTGTTGAGCCGATGGTCCCACTCGGCCCGTCGCGCTTCGATGAAGGGCTCGTTGCCGATCTCGAGGATATCGACCCTGCCCATCACCAGCGGCAGCACGGCATCGAGCGCTGCCTCGGCGCGCGCGAAGGCGGGCGAGCCGGGTGCCGGTATCCCGCTTTTGCGCATCGGCCATTTGAGCGTCAGGATCGTCGCGAAGCCGCGCCGTTCGGCGTCGAGCGTGGTCGCGATCGCGATGTGCGCGGCGGGATCGGCCGGATCGACCTGCGGCATTGTCAGGAAACCGCGGATCCAGAGATCGTTGGCGCGGCGAAGCTCGGCGAAGTCCACGTCCTCGTAATGCTCGTTGAAATTGGCGCCGAGCGCGCCGTCGAGCGGTGCGGGCGTCGTTGCGCCGACGGCGGCTAGCGCTGCGAGCAACAGGCTCATCGAATCCTCCCCTTGAGTACGATGATGCGTTCAATCGAACGATTTATATGATTATATCGTGAGGATGCAAGATGCGGATGAGACGAGGACGTTGATGGGGTCCGGGCGGTGCGCCGGCATGGAGTAAATCCATGTCGTCGGTCGGCGCTTGAGCGCCGCCGGCCGGACGCGCGGCGCGTCATTTGATCGGCGAGTTCGGGTCCAGTCGCATGTCGAGATAATTGTCGACCGATTCCATCAGCTCGGTCATCTCGTGCTCGAAAAAGTGGTTGGCGCGCGGGATCGTGTCGTGGTGGATCGTGATGTGCTTTTGCGTGCGCAGCTTGTCGACCAGCTTCTGCACCGCACTCGGCGTCACCACCTCGTCGCCTTCACCCTGGATGATGATGCCCGAGGAGGGGCAGGGGGCGAGGAAGGTGAAATCGTACATGTTGGCGGGCGGCGCGATCGAGATGAAGCCGCGAATCTCCGGCCGCCGCATCAAAAGCTGCATTCCGATCCATGCGCCGAAGCTGACGCCCGCGATCCACGTCGTCGATGCTTCGGGGTGGAAGCTCTGCACCCAGTCGAGTGCGCTCGCGGCGTCGCTCAGCTCGCCGATGCCGTTGTCGAACGTCCCCTGGCTCTTGCCGACGCCGCGGAAGTTGAAGCGCAAGGTCGCGAAGCCGCGGCGCTGGAAGGTCTTGTATAGCTCGATGACCATGCGGTTGTTCATCGTCCCGCCCGAGGCCGGATGCGGATGCAGGATCATCGCGACCGGCGCGCGCGGCTTGGGCGCGGGGGCGAAACGGCCTTCGAGACGGCCTTCGGGGCCGGGGAAGATGACTTCGGGCATGATACTCTTGGGGCTGGCGCGGTGGCGCGGGAAAACGTCGCCGCTATATAAGCGGCACGCTCCGTTTCGCAATCTTGTCGGAAGGCCGATTTGCCCGACCGTCTCTATCTGGATCACGCCGCCACCACGCCGATGACCGAGGCCGCGAAGGCCGCGGTGGCCGAAGGCGTCGCGCGCTGGGCCAACCCGTCCTCGCCCCATGCCGAGGGCCGCGCGGCACGGGCGTCGCTGGAGGACGCGCGGCGGCGGGTCGCGAAGGCCTACGGCTGGGCGCACGACCTGATCCTGACGAGCGGCGCGAGCGAGGCGCTCGGCCTTGCGCTGGGCCGCGCGTCGGCGGCGCGGCGGCTGGTGTCGGCGGTGGAGCACGATTCGGCGATCCGCGCGGCGGGCGAGGCGACGATCGTGCCGGTGGACGAGAACGGCCTCGTCCGCCGCGATGCGCTCGACGCGGCGCTTGCCGAAGGCGGCCGCGCGATCGTCGCGATCCAGTGGGCGAACAGCGAGACGGGCGTGCGCCAGCCGATCGCCGAACTGGCGGAGGCGGTTCACCAAGCGGGCGCGCTGCTGCTGGTCGATGCCGCGCAGATGCCCGCCGGCGCCGACCCCGCCCCGATCGAACACGCCGATTTCCTCGTCGTCTCCGCCCACAAGCGCGGCGGACCGCCGGGGATCGGCGCGCTGCTGGTGCGCGATCTCGGCACGTTGTCGCCGACCGGCGGGCAGGAGCGCGGCTATCGCGCGGGGACCGAGAACCTGCCCGGCGCGCTCGGCTTCGCCGCTGCCGTCGAGGAGCCGGAGGATGTCGCCCGCATGGCCGCGCTGCGCGCCACCCTCGACGATGCGATTGCCCGCTCGGGCGGCGAGGTGGTCGGCGCCGCCGCCGAGCGCCATCCCGCGATCGGCAGCTACAGGATGCGCGGGGTCGCTGCCGCCGCCCAGCTCATCCGCTTCGACCTCGCCGGAATCGCGGTTTCGGCGGGAAGTGCCTGCTCGTCGGGCAGCATGAAGCCGAGCCATGTGCTCGCCGCGATGGGTTGGCAGGAGCCCGCCTTGCGCGAGGTGATCCGCGTCAGCTTCGGCCGCACCACGAGCGAGGAGGACGTCGCCCGCTTCATCGCGGCATGGCGCCAGGTCTCGCGCGAGACGCGGAGTTTCGCTGCATGACCTATCTCGACTATCAGGCCACCACCCCGCTCGCGCCCGAGGCGCTGGCGGCGATGCTTCCCTGGCTCGAAACGCAGCACGCCAACCCGCACTCGCCCCACCGCGAGGGCCGCGCCGCCAAGGCCGCGGTCGAGCACGCGCGCGGGCAGGTCGCCCGCCTGCTGCCGCCGGGCGGCCGCGTCGCCTTCACCAGCGGCGCGACCGAAGCACTCAACTGGGCGATCAAGGGCACGAACGGCCCCGTCGTCACCCTCGCGACCGAGCACGCCGCCGTGCTCGACACCGTCGAGGCGGAGGCGCGGGCCGGGCGCGACGTGACGGTCCTCCCCGTCGGCCGCGACGGGCTGGTCGATCCGGACGAGGCACGAAAGGCGATCCGCCCCGGCACCGGCCTGGTCGCGGCGATGCTCGTCAACAACGAGATCGGCGTGATCCAGCCGATCGCCACACTCGCCGCGCTCGCGCACGAGGCGGGCGCGCTGATGCTGTGCGACGCGGTACAGGGCTATGGCCGCGTGGCCGTGCCCGACCAATGCGATCTGGTCGCGATCTCGTCGCACAAGATCCACGGCCCCAAGGGCATCGGCGCGCTCTGGATCCGCGACGGCGTGGGCGTGGAGCCCCTGCTCCACGGCGGCGGGCAGGAAGTCCCCGGCCGCTCCGGCACGCTCTCGCCTGCGCTCTGCGCCGGTTTCGGCGCCGCAGCCGCGCTCGCGGCCGAGCGATCGGACGAAGATGCGGCGCATGTTGAACGACTGTGGGGTGCCGCTTTGGAAACACTCAACCTCAATCGTCATGCCGGACCCGTTCCGGCATCCATCGTTGCACAAGAACGCCGGCGTGTTGATCAATCCAGCGGTGGACCCCGGAACAGGTCCGGGGTGACGAATGGGTGGACGATCAACGGCACCCCCGACCCTCGCTACCACGGCAACCTCAACATCCGCCGAGAGGGCCTCGACGTGAACCGCCTTCTTTCCGACCTGCGCGATATCGCCTTCTCCGCGGGTTCCGCCTGCGCCAGCGGCTCGGGCCGCCCCAGCCACGTTCTCCGCGCGCTCGGCCTTTCCGATGCGGAGGCGCGATCGAGCATCCGCCTCGGCTTCGGCCGCACCACCACCGAGGACGAGCTGATCGACGCCCTCCGCCGCATCGATGCCGCCGCCGCGCAAGGGTGCGCGGCATGATCCGCGTCACCTTCGTCAGCGCCGACGGCACCCGCACCGAGGAAGCCCGCGGCTCTCCCGGCGACCGCCTGCTCGATCTCGCGCAAGCCTATGGCCAGCCGCTCGAAGGCACTTGCGAGGGCCAGATGGCCTGCTCCACCTGCCACGTCATCGTCGCGCCCGACGATGCCGACAAGCTCCCCCCGCCGAGCGAGGAGGAGGAAGACATTCTCGATCTCGCCGTCGGCGCGACGCGCACCAGCCGCCTCGCCTGCCAGATCGAGCTGACGGAAGGGATGGAATGCCTGACGGTCAAGATGCCCCCCGGCGCGCGCGACATGAGGTGGCGCTGATGCTCGGGCGGCGCGGGGTCCTGGGTGGAATGTTCGCCGTCGGAATATCCGCATGTTCCCCTCCGTTCGCTTTGAGCCCCCGGGCCTCGGCTTCACCGAGCCCGAGGACAGGCTGTGTCGAGAAGCGAACGCCGGAAGAGGCGCTTGCCGCCATCGCTACCCGCTCGGGCGGTAAGCTCGGCATCGCCGCGCTCGACACCGGCAGCGGGCACCGCATCAGCCTCGATCGGGACAAGCGCGCCGCCTTCTGCTCGACCTTCAAGGTACCGCTCGCCGCCGCGATCCTGGCGAGGGTCGATGTGGGCGCGATGGCGCTCGATGGCCGGCTGGCATTCACCGATGCCGATGTGCTCGATTACGCGCCCGTCGTGAAGGAGCACCTCGCCGACCACGCGCTCACCGTCGCCCAGGCCTGCGCCGGTGCGGTCGAGCTGAGCGACAACAGCGCCGCCAACCTGTTGCTGCGCGAAATCGGCGGCCCCGCGGGGTTGACCCGCTTCATGCGCGCCGCGGGCGATCGGGTGTCTCGCCTCGACCGATACGAAACCGCGCTCAATCTCGTCGCGCCCGGCGAGGTCCACGACACCACCACCCCGGCGGCGATGCTCGCCCTGCTCGAAACGCTGCTGCTCGGCGACGTGCTCAGCCCTGCCTCGCGCGCGCAGCTCATCGACTGGATGATCGCCGGAAAGACGGGCGGGGCGATGCTTCGCGCGGGCCTTCCCGCCGATTGGCGCGTCGGCGACAAGACCGGGCGCAGCGGCACCGGCTGGGTCAACGACGTCGCGATCGCCTGGCCGCCCGGCCGCGCACCGATCCTGATCGCGGCCTATCTCCATGCGCCGAGCCTCTCCGCGGACGCCGCCAACGCGATCCACGCCGATGTCGCGCGCACGGTCGCGGCGGCATTCGCGTGAGGCTTGATCGCGGGCGCGCCATCGCCCATATGGCGCGCGGGAGTCGGGCGGACGTGGTCGTCGCCAACCCGGTCAGGTCCGGAAGGAAGCAGCCGCAACGATTTCGCCACGGGTCGTTCCGGCTCCCACCGTCCGCCGCCGAGATTTAGCGAAGCTAAATCGAGACGAGCGGTGGACGCGGCCAGCGGCGCTCAAGCGCCGACTGATGTCGCGGCTTTGCCGCGGCGTCGCGTTATTGCTTCTTGCTGATCCCCATCCGTGCTATCTTTCGCCGACGCATTCCGCGTTGGGGGAACGCCGAATGGACATCCCACCCGAAGCCCGGATGTGGCTGCTCGCCACGGGCCATTACCTTCCGCGCTGTCTTCATGTGCTCGCCGAAATAGGTGTTGCCGACACGATCGGCGACACGCCCGCACCGATCGAGACGATCGCCGATGCCGTCGGCGGCCATGCCGATTCGCTCGCGCGGATGATGCGGCTCGCTGCGGCGCATGGCATATTCGAACGCCGCTCCGAAGGCTGGGCGCACACGCCGCTCTCCGAGCTGCTCCGCTCCGATCATCCCCGCTCGATGCGTCCGATGTTCCGCATGATGGGCAGTGCGTCGATGTGGGCCGCGGCGGGCGCATTGGCGGAAAGCGCGCGCACCGGCGCGACCGGCGCCGTCATCGTGCTCGGGCGCCCCATGTGGGATCATTATCGCGACCACCCCGACGAAGCCCGCATCTTCGACGCGGCGATGACCGCCAAGGCGCAGGCCGAGATCGCCGCGATCCGGCCCGTTTTCGACGTGAAGCCCTATGCCCGCGTCGCCGATGTCGGCGGCGGGCGGGGGCATCTGCTCGCCGCGTTGCTGGAGGACGCGCCCGATACGGCGGGCCTGCTCTGCGATCTGCCCGCCGTCGTCGCCGCCGCCCCGCCGCACCCGCGCATCGAGGGCGTCCCGGCCGATTTCTTCCGTGATTCGCTGCCCGAAGCGGACGCCTATATCCTGTGCAACATCCTCCACGACTGGGCGGATGCCGAGGCCGTCGCCATCCTCGGCGCGATTCGCCGCGCCGCGCCCGCGCGCGCGACGCTGATCGTCGTCGAGAACCTCCTCGGCGAGACGGCGGGACCGGATGCGACCAAGGTGCTCGACGTGGCGATGCTCGCCGCCACCGGCGGCCGCGAGCGCACGCGCGGCGAATACGAGGTGCTGCTCGACGCAGGCGGCTTCCACATGACGGAGATCGTGCCCACCCCGACCGTCTCGATCATCAAGAGCGTGCCCGCCTGAGGGCAACCACAAATTCGCCCCCGCCAGGGAAGGATAGAAGATCGCGCACAACGGGCTGTACCATCCACCTTCCGCTGTCCTACAGCGCCTCTTTCTGTCAGAATCGGTTTCCATCGCCGCCATCAGCGCAGGAGGGCATCCGACTTGGCCGGACCAAAGTTGACTCGACCCCATGCGTCACATGCCGCAACCCCAGTGTTTCTCCCGATCGCTGCCCCGCTGCACGGTCAAGTTGGTCAACTTTGCGCGGTCCGCCACACGCCTTTCGACATCCGCGCCCGCCATGCCTAGATAGCATCCAATGACCGATTCCCTCGATCTCGGCGAGCCGCCCCAGCCCGCAACCACCGCGCCCAATGGCGGCGACGGGGCGCAGCCCTATCGCGTGCTCGCGCGCAAATACCGGCCGCAGACCTTTTCCGAGCTGATCGGGCAGGATGCGATGGTGACGACGCTCGCCAATGCCATCAAGCGCGGGCGGCTGGCGCATGCCTTCCTCCTCACCGGCGTGCGCGGCGTGGGCAAGACCTCGACCGCGCGGCTGATCGCCAAGGCGTTGAATTGCATCGGCCCGGACAGCGAGGGCGGGCCGACGATCGATCCGTGCGGCGTGTGCGAGCCGTGCCGCGCGATCGCCGAGGGGCGCTTTATCGACGTGCTCGAGCAGGATGCTGCTTCGAACACCAAGGTGGAGCAAATGCGGGAGTTGCTGGACAGCGTTCCGTATGCGCCCGTGTCGGCCCGGTTCAAAATCTACATCGTGGACGAAGTTCACATGCTGTCGAACTCGTCGTTCAATGCGCTGTTGAAGACGCTCGAAGAGCCACCGCCGCATGTGAAGTTCATTTTTGCGACCACCGAGGTTCAAAAGGTGCCCATGACGGTGCTCTCGCGCTGCCAGCGGTTCGATCTGCGCCGCATCCCGACCGACAAGCTGGGCGCGCATTTCGCGGCGGTCGCCGAACAGGAGGGCGTCGAGGCCGAGCCGGAGGCGCTGGCGCTGATCGCGCGCGCGGCCGAAGGGTCGGCGCGCGACGGCCTCTCGATCCTCGATCAGGCAATCGCGCATGCCGGCATGGAAGGCGGCGGGGTGACGGCAGAGGCGGTGCGCGCGATGCTCGGCCTTTCAGATCGCAGTGCGATGCGCGAGCTGATGGGGCTGGTGCTCGCCGCCGATGCGCCCGGCGCGCTCGCGGCGCTGCGGCGGCAGTACGATTACGGCGTCGATCCGCAATCGGTGCTGCGCGCGCTGCTCGAAACGGTGCATGGCGTCACGCTCGTCAAGCTCGGTACGCCGCCGGACGCCGCGCAGCCTGCCGAGGAACGCGCGAGTTACGAGGAATGGGCGGGCAAACTCTCCTTCCCTGCGCTCCATCGGCTGTGGCAGCTCCTGCTGCGGGGCCATGACGAGGTCGCCCGCGCCGCGCTGCCGATCGAGGCGGCGGAAATGGCGCTGCTGCGCGTCATCCACGCCTCCAGCCTGCCCGATCCGGGCGAACTCGCGCGGCGCATGGCGAGCGGGGAGGGGCCGCCTGCCGCTGCCCCGGCGCCCGCCCCCGCGCCCGCGCCGGAAGCGCCGCGCGGCCCGCCCGCCGATTTCGCCGGTATCATCGCGCTGCTGGAAACGAACGGCCAGCTCGGCCTCGCCGAAAAGTTGCGCATTTCCGCGCGCCTCATCCGCTACGCGCCGCCCGACATCGTGCTGAGCGCGGCCAAGCCGCTCCCCGCCGATCTCGTCGCCGATCTCATGGCCGGGCTCCAGCGCGCCACCGGGCAGCGCTGGAAGGTGACGACCGAGGACGCGCCCGGCGCGCTCTCGGTGCGCGAGTCCGAGGCGAGGGAACGGGCCGACGCGCTCGATTGGGTCAAGTCGACGCCGGTGGTAAAGGCCGCGCTCGACGCCTTCCCCGATGCCGAAGTGACGGCATGGGAAACGAAGCAACGGAGTGAAGCATCGTGAAGAGTCTCGAAGAAATGATGGCCATGGCGCAGAACGTCCAGGCCGAGCTTGCCAAGGCGCAGGAAGGCCTCGACAAGATCGAGGTGGAGGGCGCGGCCGGCGGCGGGATGGTCAAGGTGAAGGCCAGCGCCAAGGGCCGGATCATCGGCGTCGAGATCGACGAATCGCTGCTCCAGCCGTCGGAAAAGCAGATGCTCGAGGATCTGATCGCCGCCGCGATCAACGATACGCGCGCCAAGGCCGATGCCGCCTCCAACGAGGCGATGTCGAAGATGACGCAGGGCCTGCCGCTGCCGCCGGGCTTCAAGCTGCCGTTCTGATCGGGCGGCGATCGGTGCGAGGCATTCCGATGCTCGTCGCGGCCGCTCTGTGCGGGGCCGCCGCCGGGCCAGCCTGGGCCGACGATGGCCCGCGCGATTTCTGCTCCGATCGGCCCGGGCTCGGCACGCCGTCGTGCACGCTCGATCCGGGGCGTCTCCAGGTCGAACTCGGCATCGGCGGCTGGACACGCGATCGCGACGCGGGGATCCGCACCGATACGATCGAGGCGGGCGAGGCGTTGCTGCGCTGGGGCGCGGACGAGCGCACCGAAATCCAGCTCGGCTGGACGATGTTCGGGCATGTCCGTACCCGCGCGGGTGGAACATCGATCGGCGAAAGCTCGACCGGCGACGTCACCGTCGCGGTCCGCCGCAGCCTGCGCAATCCGGACGGGTCGGGCACCAGCGTCGCGCTGATGCCCTATGTCACGCTCCCGACCGGCGGCCGTGCGATCGGGGCAGGGGATGCGGGCATGGGCGTGCTGATGCCGATGTCGTTCGATCTCGGCGGGCCGGTCTCGTTCGCGCTAACCCCCTCGCTCGCGGCGGCGGTGGACGAGGATCGCGACGGCCGCCATCTCGCGTATGGCGGGGTCGCCGGCATCGGCTTTGCCGTGAGCGACAGCGTGGGCGCTTCCCTCGAAGCCTCGCTCGTGCGCGACGACGATCCGGGCGGGTCCGTCACCGAAGCGTTGGCGGGCGTATCGCTCGGCTGGCTGGTATCGCCCGATTTCCAGGTCGACATCGGCTCCAATATCGGCCTCAACCGCGCGTCGAGCGACATCCAGCTCTATGTCGGCCTGTCCCGCCGGTTCTGATGATCGCTCAGCACTGATTGTTCCGATTCGGGAACAACCGGACGAGCCGTTTCGTTGGTGCGCCCATCCACAACGGAAGGGACATGTGATGTCGGACGACCGCGACCGCGTGACCGAGACGCGCACCACCGAGCCGGCGGATAATCCGCCGCCGCAGCAACCCACACACACCACCGTGGTTGAACGGAGCGGCGGCGGCGGTACCGGGATCATCATCGGCATCATCGTGCTGGTGATCGTGATCGTCGGCGCCTGGTATCTCTTCAACCAGAACCAGAACGACAATCTGCAGACCGACGCCATCACGACCGCCGCCGATCAGGTCGGCGACGCCGCGCAGCAGGTTGGCGATGCGGCCGATCAGGCGGCGGATAGCGTCAGCAATCAATAAGCGGCGCGCGAGCGGCGGGGCCGATGCCTATCGCAGGCACGTATCCAACCCATCACGCCGCACCACGCCCATGCGCCGCACGATGCTGTTGCCGTAGCGGCGTGTGAAGCCGGTGGGCGTGATCGCCTCGCGCTTTTTCGGCAGCGGCAGCACCGCGGCGATCCGCGCCGCTTCGGTGGTGGATAGGTGCGAGGCGTCGTGCCCGAAATAGCGCCGCGCCCCGGCATTGGCGCCATAGGTGCCGATTCCCGTCTCGGCGATGTTGAGATAGACTTCCATGATCCGCTTCTTGCCCCAGATCGCCTCGATCAGCACGGTGAACCACGCCTCGAACCCCTTGCGGACATAGCCGCCGCCCTGGATCAGGAAGGCATTCTTCGCGGTCTGCTGGCTGATCGTCGATCCGCCGCGGATGCGTTTGCCGTCCCGGTTGGCCTCATAGGCATCCTCGATCGCCTCGAGATCGAAGCCGTGATGCGAGCAGAATTTGGCGTCCTCGCCCGCAATCGCCGCGCGCGCCATGTCGGGATCGATCCTGGAAAGCGGCATCCAGTCCTTGTGGATGCCGCGCCCGTCGAGCGCGTTGCCGATCATCGTGAAGGTGATCGGCGGCGGCACGAACCGATAGAGCGCGACCCACGCGACCGAGATCACGACGAACCAGATGAGGATTCTGACGATCAGCCGGAACAGCCGTCCGGGCAACGAGCGCCGCGAGGCACGCATGCGTGCGGCGCGGCGACGGACGGAACGGCTGTGGCGTGTCATTACGCCGCTTCAACCATATTCGCGGGCTCCGCGAAAGCGCAGCCCGACGATTCGCTTCAACGGGATGCCGCGGTTAATACGATGCCATATTGACGAAACGGTGCTCCTGCGAAAGCAGGCGCCCAGAGTTTTAGGCGACGGCGCTCGTAATCCTGGTTCCTGCTTTCGCCGGAACACGGCCGTGCGGGTTACGCCGTCGCGAGCAGCCGTTTCTCGCCCGCGAGCCGCATCATCGCCTTTTGCAGCTTCTCGAACGCGCGCACCTCGATCTGGCGGACACGCTCGCGGCTGACGCCGTAGACCTGGCTCAGTTCCTCGAGTGTCTTGGGATCGTCGGTCAGGCGCCGCTCGGTGAGGATGTGCTTTTCGCGATCGTTGAGGCTGTCCATCGCCGAAACGAGCATGTCGTGCCGCACGTCCGCTTCCTGCGCGTCGGCGACGACCTGATCCTGGAGCGGCTCGTCATCGGCGAGCCAATCCTGCCACTGGCCTTCGCCGTCCTCGCGCATCGGCACGTTGAGCGAGGTGTCCCCGCCCATCGCCATGCGGCGGTTCATGCTGACGACCTCGTCCTCGGTGACGCCGAGATCGGTGGCGATCTTGGCGACATCCTCGGGCTTCAGATCGCCGTCTTCGAACGCGTCGAGCTTGGCCTTCATCCGGCGCAAGTTGAAGAACAGCTTCTTCTGCGCCGCGGTGGTGCCCATCTTCACGAGGCTCCAACTGCGCAGGATGAATTCCTGGATCGAGGCGCGGATCCACCACATCGCGTAGGTCGCGAGACGGAAGCCACGATCGGGCTCGAATTTCTTCACGCCCTGCATCAGCCCGATATTGCCTTCCGAGATCAGCTCCGAGACGGGCAGGCCGTAGCCGCGATACCCCATCGCGATCTTGGCGACGAGCCGCAGGTGCGAGGTGACGAGCTGCGCCGCCGCCTCGGTATCGCCATGCTCCTGGAATCGCTTGGCGAGCATATATTCCTGCTCGGGCGCCAGGATCGGGAATTTCTTGATCTCGGCGAGATAGCGGTTGAGGCTCGCCTCTCCGCCAAGGGCGGGGATCGTCGCGGGGACGTTGCTGCCTTTGGCCATGATCTTTTCTCCCTTAAACCCGGTGAAAGCGCGATACGTTTTCAGCCGAAACCTATACGACAAGTGCGGTGAACAGTTCCTGCATGTCAGCAGGCAATTCACTATCGAAGGACAAAGCGTTGCTTTTGACGGGGTGGATGAACCCCAGATGCGCCGCATGCAAGGCCTGGCGCCGGAAACGCAATGTTTCCAGCAATTGCCGATGGACCGTTTTTGTTCTGCCATAAACGGGGTCCCCCAGCAAGGGGTTCCCGATCGACGTCATGTGGACGCGGACCTGATGCGTGCGCCCCGTCTCCAGCCGGCATTCGACCAGCGCCGCCTGATCGAGCGGCTGAAGCGTGCGATAATGCGTCACCGCCCGCTTGCCCGTCATCACGATCGCGATTTTCTTGCGGTTGGCGGGTGAGCGGGCGAGCGGCGCGTCGATGCAGCCCGACGGCGGGTTGGGCCGGCCAGCCACGATCGCCTTGTAACGCCGGTCGATCGAATGCGCCGCGAACTGCCTCGCCAGCCCCTCGTGCGCGCGATCGTCCTTGGCGGCCACCATCAGGCCGGACGTGTCCTTGTCGATCCGGTGGACGATCCCCGGCCGCGCGACCCCGCCAATGCCCGAAAGCGCCCCTGCGCAATGGTGGAGCAGCGCGTTGACGAGCGTGCCGTCGGGATTTCCCGCCGCCGGATGGACGACCAGCCCCGCAGGCTTGTCGATCACGATCAGATACTCGTCCTCGAACACGATGTTCAGCGGAATGTCCTGCGCCTCGTTGTGCGCGGGTGCGGGTTCGGGAACGGCGATTGTGAAATGCTGGCCTGCAACGGCCTTGCGCGCCGGATCGCGGATCAGGTCTCCATTCTCGGCAGTCACCTGGCCGCTCGAAATCAGCGCCTTGACCCGTTCGCGCGACAGATCGGGAAGGGCATCGGTCAGCGCGCGATCGAGACGCCAACCGTCGGCCTCGTCCGAAACCGCCACGTCGATGATGGAAACCCCCCGGTCCATACCCTAGGTAGATGGGGATGAAGGCACGGATTTCAAGGGCGCTGCTGCACCGCATCATCGACGAGGCAGTCGCTTCCCCGCGGGAAGAAGTCTGCGGCCTCCTCTTCGGATCGCCGCAGTGCATCGACGCGGCGCAGCGTTGCCGCAATGTTGCCGAAAGCCCCGCAGACAGCTTCGAGATCGACCCCGCCGCACTGCTCGCCGCCCACAAGGCCGCGCGGGGCGGGGCGCGCGCGATCGTCGGCTGCTATCATTCGCATCCGGGAGGCATCGCCGAACCGTCGCTGCGCGACGCCGCCGCCGCGGCGGCCGATGATTCGCTCTGGCTGATTGTCGGCAGCGGTGAGGCGCGGCTCTGGCGGGCACGGCGGGACGGCGCAGGGTTCGATCCGGTCGAGATCGAGACGGCGGGTTGCGCCCGGGCGGAGCCTCCGCCACAAGGCGCCCACGAAAACCCCTTGGTTCGGGAGCGATTTCGCCGATGACGATCAGCCCGGTCGAGTTTGCCAGCCTGCTCTGCTCGCGCCTCTGCCACGACCTGCTGAGCCCGGTCGGCGCGCTCAACAACGGGCTGGAACTGCTCGCCGACGAGCACGATCCGGAGATGCGCGCACGCTGCATCGAGCTGTTGGGCGAGAGCGCGCGCGCATCGGCGAACAAGCTCAAATTCTTCCGCCTCGCCTTCGGCGCCGCGGGCGGCTTCGGCGAGACGATCGACACGCGTGAGGCGCGCACCGCGATCGAGGGATTGTTCGGGGACGCCAAACGGCTCGATATCGGCTGGATGGTGGATGAGGCGGCACTGCCCAAGCCGGCGATCAAGGTGCTTCTCAATCTCGCGCTCATCGCGGGCGACGCGCTGGTGCGCGGCGGCGGTCTCGATGTGGGCGCCGAGCGACACGACAATGGCTACATCGAGATCGTCGTGCGCGGGCAGGGGCCGCGCATCGTGCTCGATCCCGAGTTGCGCGCCGCGCTCGCCGGCGATCTCGCCGATCCGGTCGCGGCGCCGCGCGCGGCAGCCGCCTATCTCGCCCGCTCGCTCGTCGCCGAGGCCGGCGGCACGATCCAGGTCTCCGAGCCGGAGGCCGAGATGCTCCTTTTCGGCGCCTCGATGCGCGACGGCTGATCGCCGCGCAAGAAGACCGTAAACGCCTCTTTAACCGCTCCGCGCGATAGCTGGCCGCACGCGAAGGCGCGGGGGCCCATGGACGATCTGCTGCAGGAATTCATCGCCGAAACGCGCGAGACGCTCGAGGCGCTCTCGGGGGAGATCGTCGCGTGGGAGGCCGATCCCGGCAATCGCGACCGGCTCGACGCCATCTTCCGCTTCGTCCACACCGTCAAGGGGAGCTGCGGCTTTCTCGATCTGCCGCGGCTCGCGCGCCTCAGCCATGCCGCCGAGGACGTGCTCTCCACCGTGCGCTCTGGCGAGCGCGCGCCCGATCGCCGGCTCGTCAACGCCGTGCTCGCGATCGTCGATCGGATCGGCGAGATCGTCGAGGCGATCGACAGCGGACAGGCGCTCGGCGATTCGGGCGAGGACCTGCTGATCGCCGCGCTCGACGGCTCGGTCGAGGCGACACCCGACGCGGTCGACGTCGTCCAGCCCGTCGCGCAGCGCTCGCCGACGCGCAGCGTTCGGCTGAACGTCGAGCTGCTCGACCGGATGATGAGCGGCATGTCCGATATGGTGCTCGCGCGCAACGAACTCGCCCGCCGCCTGCGGGAGGACGCCGATCCCGATCCGCTGGTCGAGGCGTCGCTCGAGCGGCTGTCGCTCACTGTTGCCGAGATGCGCGACACCGTCACGCGCACGCGCATGCAGAAGATCGACGCGCTCTTCTCCGCTCTGCCGCGCATGGTTCGCGACACCGCGGCGGGCCTTGGTAAATCGGTGTCGCTCTCGATCGAGGGGGCCGATGTCGAGCTCGATCGCGAGATGATCGAGATGATGCGCGATCCTCTGACCCACATCGTCCGCAACGCGCTCGATCACGGCATCGAGACGCCGGCCGAGCGCCGCGCCCTCGGCAAGCGCGAGAACGGGCGTCTCACCGTCTCCGCGCGCCAGTCGGGCAACCAGATCATCATCGAATTCCAGGACGACGGCCGCGGCATCGACACCGGCAAGCTCGTTCGCCGCCTCGTCGAGAACGGCGCGCGCAGCGAGCGCGAGCTGCGCGAACTCACCGAACGCCAGCGGCTCGATCTCGTCTTCGAGCCGGGCCTCACCACCAAGGACGAGGTCACGTCGGTCTCCGGCCGCGGCGTCGGCATGGACGTGGTGCGCGCCAATATCGAGCAGATCGGCGGCCGGATCGAGCTTGCCAACAGCCCCGGCAAGGGTTTGCGCATCGCGATCCACGTGCCGCTCACGCTCTCGATCATCTCGACGATCGTGGTCGGAATCGGCGATCAGCGCTTCGCCGTGCCGCGTCAGGCGATCGAGGAGATCGTCACCGTGCGCGCGGGCGGCGCGGTGCGGATCGACCGGCTCGGCGGCACCCCGATCGCCACCGTGCGCGACCGGCGGCTGCCGCTGCTCTCGCTCGGCCGCCTGCTCGGGGTGGCGGAGGATGACAGTGCGCCCGAAACGCTGGTGATCGTCAGCGTGACCGGCGGCTCCTATGCGATCGCGGTCGATACCGTGCTCGACAACGAGGAACTGGTGATCAAGCCCGCGCCGCCCGCGGTGATGGCAACGGGTGTCTATGCCGGGCTGACGCTTCCCGACAGCGGCACCCCGATGCTCCTGCTCGATTGCGCCGGGCTCGCGGCGTCGGCGGGGTTCGTCTTCACGCGCGATCTCGCCGCCAACGACGACGAAGCCGATGATGCGGCGGACGACGCGCCGCACCGGCCGGCGCTGCTTTTCCTCGATCTGGACGGTGCACGCCGCGCGGTGCCGCTCGCCGCCATCGATCGGGTCGAGCCCGTCTCGACCGACGCCATCCATCACACGGGCGGGCGCCTGCGCCTGTCGATCGATGGCGGGATGATCCCGCTCGCCGCACAAGGCGGGCTGGACGGCCGCGCGGAAATCCACGTCATTCGCTTGCGGGACGGCGCGCATGAGGTGGGCTACGCGATCGCCGAAGCGTTCGAGATCGCCGACCTGCCGTTCGCGATGACGCCCGCGCGCGAGGCGGGGCCGGTCGCGGGCGTCGTCGCGCTCGGCGATGACCAGATCGAGATGCTCGACGTCCACTGGCTCTTCGCCGATCTGATCGACGCGGGCGTCACGGCACACGAGCCGCTGTGCCTCATCGTCGGCCGCGAGGCGGCCTGGATGGCGACCTTCCTCCGGCCCGTGCTCGAACGCGCCGGCTATCGCGTGACCGCCGCGCTCAAGCCCGGCGAGAGCCCGGCGGTGGTGCTCGCGATGGATGACGATCCGCCGCCCGAGCACGCGCCCGCGCCGCTCGTCCGTCTCAGCCGGACGAAGGGGACGGACGCCATCTACCGCTATGATCGCGACGCGCTGCTCGGCGCGCTCGCCGCGTACCGCCGGGAGGCACGGGCATGACCGATCTGTTTCTCATCGCGGAAATCGGCGGCCGCGCGGTCGCGATCAGCGCCGATCAGGTCGAATCGGTGGTCGATATCGGCGCGGTGACGCCGGTGCCGCTCGCCGACCGGCGCGTGCGCGGGCTGGCGGCGTTGCGCAGCCGCGTCGTCACGGTCATCAATTCGTGTGCCGCGCTCGGCTTGCCCTGTCCCGGAGAGGGCGCGCGGCGCGCCGTCATCATGCATATCGACGGCCATCCTTATGCGATGCTCGTCGAGAACGTCGAGGATGTCGCCGGTTACGAGCTCCAGCCGCTCACCAGCGGCATCGCGCTCGATGCGGGCTGGAAGAGCGTCGGCATCGGCGTGGTCGAGCATCGCGACGAGCCCGTGCTCGTCATCGATCTGCGCGCACTGGTGCCGGGGCTCGCCGCCGCCGCCTGACGCGCCCGCAATTAACGGGAAGCTTACGGAATTCGGGCACAGATCGCCCAGGGGCCATATCGGGGTACGCGCAACATGAAGACTTGTCTCGTGGTCGACGATTCGAAGGTCATTCGAAAGGTCGCCCGCCACATCCTGGAAACGCTGAATTTCGAGGTCACCGAGGCCGGCGATGGCCGCGAGGCGCTCGACGCCTGCATCGAAAGCGTGCCCGACGTGATCCTGCTCGATTGGAACATGCCGGTGATGAGCGGGATGGATTTCCTCCGCGCGCTCCGCGACCGGTCGTTCGCGCAGCGGCCCAAGGTCGTCTTCTGCACGACGGAGAACGGCATGGCCTATATCCGCGCCGCGATCGAGGCGGGGGCCGACGAATATGTGATGAAGCCGTTCGATCGCGAGACGCTCGAGAGCAAGCTCCAGATCGTCGGCATGGCCTGATCAAAGGCCCGCCGCCGATGTCCACGTCGCCCCGCGAGGCACTCCACGATACCGCTTCCGGCACGCCGCCCGCGCGCATCCTGATCGTCGATGATTCGGTGGTCGCGCGCGCGGTGATCGCACGCATGATCGATCAGGGCGGCCGGTTCACCGTGGCGGGCGCGGTCTCGGACGTGCAGGCGGCGCTGGGTTTCCTCGCGGGGGCGCGGGTGGACATCGTTCTGCTCGACATCGAGCTTCCCGGGATGGACGGGCTGTCGGCGCTGCCGGACGTGATCGCGGCGGGGAAGGGGGCCAAGGTCCTCGTTGTCTCGTCGGCGGCGGGCGATGGCGGCGCGGCGGCGATCCAGGCGCTCGCACTCGGCGCGGCCGATACGCTCGAAAAACCGAGCGGCGGCCATCTCAGCCGCTTCGGGGACCTCCTCGCGGCCAAGCTCGCGCGGCTCGTCCAGGCGCAGCCCGGCGATCGCGTCGCGCCGACGCCCGCGCCGCCGCCGTTCCCGCAAGGCGACGATTTCGACGTCGTCGCGATCGGCGCCTCGACCGGCGGCATCCACGCGCTGAGCCGCGTGCTCCGCGCATTGCCTGCCGATTTCGCGCTGCCGATCCTGATCACCCAGCATCTGCCGGCATCGTTCATGCCCTATTTCGCCGCGCAGATCGCGGTGCTCGCGGGCCGTCCCTGCGCGGTCGCGGCGGACCATATGCGGATCACGCCGGGCCGGGTGATCATCGCGCCGGGCGACGCGCACCTGCGCGTCACACGGCTGGGCGGGGGCGCCGCGATCCGGCTCGATCGCCGGCCCGTTGCCAGCGGCTGCCTGCCCTCGGTCGATCCGATGCTCGCCTCGATCGGGCAGATCTACGGCGCGCGCGCGCTCGCCATCGTGCTGAGCGGCATGGGCCGCGACGGGGCGGAGGGCGCGCGCGCGCTCGCCGCCGCAGGGGGCTGCGTCGTCGCGCAGGATCAGGCGAGCTCGGTCGTCTGGGGAATGCCGGGCGCGGTCGCCAATGCCGGTATCGCCTGCGCGGTGCTGCCGCCGGACGTGATCGGGCAACTCGTCGTCTCACGCAGGAGGCCCGCATGACGCCGCCCGGACCGATCGGCCCGCTGCGCTCGAGCGGCGCGATGAACGTCATCGCGGCGTTGCTCGAATCGCGCACCGGCCAGCAGATCGACGCCGGCCGCGCGTGGCGGATCGAGACGGCACTGAAGCCGGTGCTCAGGGCGCGGGGGATCGATACGCTCGACGAATTGGTGAAACGGGTGCTGGACGGACGCGCGCCCGAGCTTGCGGAGGAAGTGGTGGACGCGTTGCTCAATCAGGAAAGCTTCTTCTTCCGTGACGCGCAGGTCTTCGACATGGTCGCGGACGCCGCGGCGCGCTTCGGCCGCGACAATCCGGGGCGCCGGGTGCGCATCTGGAGCGCCGGCTGCTCGACGGGGCAGGAGCCGCTGTCGCTCGCGATGCTGTTCAGCGAGGCCGCCGAGCGCGACCATCTGCCCTTTCCGGACATCGTCGCGACCGACGTGTCGGAGGCTGCGCTCGCCCGTGCGCGCGACGGCCGCTATTCGCAGTTCGAGATTCAGCGCGGGCTGCCCGTGCGGCGCATGATGCTGTGGTTCGACACCGACGGCGCCGATTGGGTGGCGCGCCCCGAGCTCGTCCGCCAGGTCCAGTTTCGCCGCCAGAACCTCGTCAGCGATCCGCCGCCGATCGGCCGTTTCGACATCGTGTTGTGCCGCAACGTGCTGCTCTACCTCGCGCCCGCGGTGCGTCGCCAGGTGTTCGATACCTTCGCGCGGGTGATCCGCCCCGGCGGGCTGCTCGTGCTCGGCGCGGGCGAGACGGTGATCGGCCAGACAGACGCTTTCCGCCCGAGCGGCGACTTTCGCGGCCTCTACGAGGCGACGGGGCGCCCGATCGCCGAAGCGCCGCTGGCCAGGGCGGTCTGAGCTCAAGCCCCTCCCCTTCAGGGGAGGGTGATCAAGCGTCGTCGCAAACGGCTCCGATGGGCCCGATCCCAACCCGCTTTACAAGCGCGCGCCCTCGCGCCAAGCCGTGACGATGATCGAGGCGCCGTCTCCCAATTTCGACGAGCGCAGCCTGCCCGTGTCGATGATCGTGCTCCATTATACGGGCATGAAGACCGGCGAGGCCGCGATCGCGCGGTTGCGCGATCCCGAGGCGAAGGTCTCCGCCCATTATGTCGTCGCCGAGGACGGCACGATGCTGCGCCTCGTCGATGAGGACAAGCGCGCCTGGCATGCGGGCAAATCCTCGTGGCGCGGGATCACCGACGTCAATTCGGCCTCGGTCGGGATCGAGATCGTCAACCCCGGCCACGAATTCGGCTATCGGCCTTTCCCCGACGCGCAGATCGCGAGCGTGATGCGGCTCGTCGCCGAGATCAAGGACCGGCACGAGATCACGCGCGGCAACATCGTCGGCCATTCGGATGTCGCGCCGGCCCGCAAGCGCGACCCCGGCGAACTCTTCCCCTGGCACGAACTCGCCCGCCGCCGCCTCGCGCTGCCGCGTCCGACCGAGAAGCTGATGGACCCGCACTGGACCGAGGGCGGCTTTCTGATGGCGCTCGAGCGTTTCGGCTACGACACGCGCGAGCCGATGGCCGCGATCATGGCCTTCCAACGCCGCTTCCGCCCCGAACTGGTAGACGGTGAGGTAGACGCCGAATGCCGCATGATCCTTCTCGCGCTCCTGCTGCCGAAAGAGGGAGCCTGACCCTCCCCAAACGGCGAGGATCGGCTGGCGCTCCGCTTCGCCACTCGCTATATCCCCTCGCGCCAGAGGGCCGGGCGGCCGCGTGGTGCGTTCGCGCATCCCGAGGAAAGTCCGGGCTCCACGGAAACGACGGTGCCGGGTAACGCCCGGCGGTTCCGGTTCGCCGGAATCAGGGAAAGTGCCACAGAGAGCAGACCGCCGATGTCCCGTTCGCGGGGCAGGCAAGGGTGAAAGGGTGCGGCAAGAGCGCACCGCGCGCGCCGGCAACGGCCGCGGCACGGCAAACCCCACCGGGAGCAAGACCGAATAGGGGCGGCAGGGGCCTTCGGGCTCCGGGGCATCGTTCCGGCCCGCCGCCCGGGTTGGTCGCTCGACCCCGGATGCAAGTCCGGGGCTAGAGGAATGGTCGCCCATCCCCGTCAAGGGGTGGACAGAACCCGGCTTACAGGCCCTCTGGCAGCCGATTGCGGGGCGATTGGCAATTCTCACTCTCCCCGGACAACGCGGCCAAACCGCCCGCGCTTTACCTGCCGCGTCCGCCGCGACATAGTGACGGCGGAAAAAGGGGGGAGTCGCATGCGGTTAGGCATGATCGGTGGGGGGCTCGCCGCGCTTGCGCTCGCGGTTCCGGCGCCCGCGCAGCAGCAGACCGTCCAGCAGGCGTTCGAGGCGGCGACCGCGCTCATGGTCAAGGGCGAGAACGAGGCGGCGCTTCGGGCGTGGGAAGCGCTCGAAAGCCGCGTGAAGAGCCATCCGCGCAGCCTCGCGATCGTCCGCGTGCGCAAGAGCGAGGTCCTGTTCAACCTCGATCGCAAGCAGGAGGGGGCCGAGGCCGCGCGCGCAGGGCTCGCGGGGCTCCCCGAAGACGACAAGACGCTCGACGAGGATCGCTTTCTCGCCTGGGATCGGCTCGGCCAGATCGGTGAGGCGGCGCTCGATTATGCCGGCGCCGCGGACGCGTATCGCCATGCCGTGGCACTCGCGCCGTCGCCGCTGCTCGAGATCAAGGCGTTGCGCGGGCTGATCGCGACCGACACCTTCGTCGATCCGGCGCGCGTCGAAGGCGAGCTCGCCCAGGCCGACGCGCTCCTCGCCTCGATGAAGGTCGAGCCCAGCGCGAGGGCGATCTTCGATCAGCTCCGCAGCGAATGGCTGCTTAACCGGGGAGACTTCAACGGCGCGCGCAAGGCCGCCGATGATGCGGTCGACGGGCTGGGCGGCATGACGAACAAGACCGATCTGTATGATGTCGCCGCGCGATCGGATTATGCCATCGCCGCCCTGCTCGCAGGCGACGACCAAGCCGCCCGCCGCTATATGGCGATGACGGGCGCCGGGCGGCTGCCCAAGGGAAATTTCGGCCTCGGCGTCCAGATGAAGGTGCCCGATTGCGGCGGCGAGGACGGGCTGAGGCCCCAGGACGTCGCGATTGTCCAGTTCAGCATCGGCGACGACGGCGCCGTCCTGAACAGCCTGCCGGTCTATGCCTCGGGCGGCGGCGAGGCGGCGCTCGCCTTTGCGCGAGCGGCGCGTCAATGGTCGTGGACGCCCGAGCAGGTGAAGGACATGCCGCCGTTCTTCCGCTATCGCGCGCGGGTCGAATTACGCTGCTCGACCGCATTCGAGCGGCCGTCGGTGGGCGACTATCTCGATGCCGCGCTCGGCCGGTGGCTGACCGCGCAGGGCGTCGCGCTGCCGCCGATCGCCACCGGCTCGGACGCGGCGGTGCTCCCCGAACAGCGCGCGCGGCTGACGGCGGCCGAAGCCCGGGGCGGCGACACGCTCGCGCTGGTGCCGCTGCTCAGCGCGGTGGTGAACAACAGCGTGGTTCCCCGTGAGGAGGTGAACAAGCTCGCCGAGCGCGCGGTCGCGATCCTTCGCGGGCATGATGCGCCGCCGGCCGCCTTGCTCGCGATGCAGCGCTTCGCCTGGGAATCCGCGACGCCGGAGGGCTGGTCCGCGCGTGATTACGACCGCGCCGTCTCGCCCGCGCTCGCGCAGCCGGTCTATGCCGGCAATGCCGAGGCGCGCTCGGCGATCCGGCTGATGCTCGCCGACCGGATCCGGCGGAAGGACGAGGATCGCGCGCGCATCCTGCTGCGCCAGGTCGCCGACGATGGCGGGCTTGCCGCCAACCACCCGCTCAAGGTCGGCGCGCTCGTGCGGCTCGCCTCGCTCGAGGTGGGCGACGGCAATGTCGAGGCCGCCAGGGCGGCGTTCGAGCGTTCGGGGCTCGACGCGCGGCAATGCGCGCTGGTCGATTCGCCGCCCCGGCTGCGCAGCGCCAATTCGAGTTCGCGCGACTTCCCGAGGGAGGCGCAGCGCTGGGGCTTCGAGGGATGGACGAAGGTCCAGTTCGACATCGATGCCGACGGCCATGTCCTGAACGAACGCGCGATCGTCTCCTATCCGCCCTTCGTCTTCACCAGCGCGGGCACGAACCTGATCAGCGGCGCACGCTACGAAAAGTCGTTCCGCCCCGACGGCGGGCTCGGCTGCGGCGGCCAGAGCAACCGCATCAACTTCCGCCTCGCGCGATAGCGTCACGCTTGCGCTCGCCCGTGCGGCCCTTATGTCACCGGCCATGGCGAAAATGCGACGGTCACACGATTGGGGCTTCCCCCGCTGGCGCGGCTACGGGGCCGAGCGCGAGGCGGTGCGCGTGCGGCTGTGCGATCGCCACGGCTGCGACGAGCCCGGCGACCGCCCCGCGCCCAAATCGCCCAACAGCAAGGAACGCTGGTATTTCTGCGAGCGCCACGCCGCCGAATACAACCGCAACTGGAACTATTTCGAAGGCCTGAGCGAGGAAGAGGCCAAGGCCCGTGAGGCCGAGGAGCGGCGCGACGCGAGCGGCTATACCGAGGCGAAACATTATGGTTGGGGCGGCCCCGGCGACGGTACCCGCACCCGCGACGAGATGCACGCGCTGTCGGTGCTCGACCTCGAACCCGACGCCGATTTCGCCGACGTCCGCGCCGCCTGGCGCCGCCTCGCCAAGGAGAACCACCCCGATCTCAAGCCCGGCGACGCCGAGGCCGCCGCCCGCTTCCAGGCGGTCCAGGCCGCATATGAGGTGCTCCGCGTCGCCGAAGAATCGCGCGAATGGCGGCCGGAATGAGGTGCAGTGCTCCTGCGAAAGCAGGAGCCCAGAGTCGCGGGCAAGAAGCCTGAAATCCTGGATTCCTGCTTTCGCAGGACCATAAGCTTTCTAACTCGCTGAAACATATCGTTCCGCCGTGGCGCGGATCAGCGCGATCATGTTGGGGATGCCCTGCGTCCGGTTCGAGCTGAGCTGATTGCGAAGGTCGAACGGTGCGAGCGCCGCCTCGATATCGGTCGCGAGGATGTCGTCGGGGCCGCGGTCCTGCACGGTCAGCAGCACGAGCGCGATGATGCCCTTGGTGATCGCGGCATTGCTGTCCGCGAGGAAGTGAAGTCGCCCGTCCTCGCGCACCGTCGGATACACCCACACCGCCGCCGAGCAGCCGCGCACCAGCGTCGCATCGGTCTTAAGCGCCTCGGGCATCGCCTCCAGCTCCCGCCCCAGCTCGATCAGCAGGCGATAGCGATCGTCGGCGTCGAGGAATTCATATTCGTCCTGAAGGTCGGTGAGGGTGCGCATGGCGTGCAGGTAATCGCTGCACATCTCCAAGGCAAACCGTCACCCCAGCGAAAGCTGGGGTCTCTCAATCCGGAAAGATGCCAGCGTGCGCCGGCATGACGGTTCAATCACAAATCCACGCCTGCCGCGATCGCTTCGAGCTTGCGGATGCGCTCCTTCAGGTCGGCGATCTCGATCCGCGCGCTGGCGCTGGGGATGCCCTGATCGCCGCCCGCATCCTTCCGGCTCTCCAGTTCCTCGTGCTTGAGCTGGAGCCAGCCGCGCCAGCCGGAAAGCCCGGCCTGGATCAGCATGGCGAGCGCGAACAGGCCCGCGCCGGCCAGAACCATGTAAAGGGTGCTGTCAGTCATGACGCGTCCTTTCGTTGCTGCGGTCGCGCAGCGCCTCGATCTCGCGGTCGAGCCGTGCGCTTCCGGTATCGTCGGTGGCGAGGCGTTCGAGCCCCTGGATCCGCTCCTTCAAGGCGCGAACCTCCTCGCGGAGCTGCCGTGCCTCGGCGCTGTCGTCGGGTTCCCTGGCGCCGCCGCCCGCGTAGCGCGCCTGGATGATCTTGCCGATCACCACGGCGACCACGATGATCGCGACCATTTCAAACGGGTTCATGGCAGGTTCTCCCTGTTCTCTCGTCTCAGTTGAGCGGTTCGGCCGGGCGGTCGTCGCGCAGCTTCTCGATTTCGTCGGAAAGTGCGATGCCCTTGTCCGTCGCGATCCGTTCGAGCACGCGCACCCGCTGCTCCAGCCGCTCGACATGTGCGGCATATTGCGCGGCGCGCTCGGCGGTTTCGGCCGAAAGCACGTCCGCCATCTTCTCCTTGTGCTTCAGCCAGCGCCTGAACATGTCGCTGCCGATGCCCAGCCCGACCGGCAGGCCGATGACGACGACGGCCAGCATGAAGACAGTGAAACCGTTCATGGGGCCTTCTCCTCAGTTCGCCGGGCCGCGCAGCCGCTCGATCTCCTGATCGAGCAGGTGGCCGCTGTCGGTGACGATCCGCTCGACCGTCGCGAGCCGATCCTTGATCGAGCCCAGCTCGGCGCGGAGCTGCGCATTCTCCTGGCTCAGCAGCTTGACGCGCTCGACGGTCTCGTTGGTGGCCTTGGGATAGACCGCCTGGCCCCAGGCGCCGTCGAGCGGATAGCCGTTCTTGATCCGCATCCAGGTGGTGAGCACCCAGCCGGCGATCGCGATCATCACGATGACGACGATTACGGGCGCGAGTTGCAGAATGATGTCGGCGATCTCCATTATCGATCTCCCCGTGTATCGGCCTCACGCAGCGCGTCGATCTCGCGCGCCGTCCGCTCGGCAGGGTCGGTGGCGATGCGTTCGAGCACGCGCAGCCGCTCTTCCAGCCGCCCGATCTGCCCCGTCAGCCGCTCGTTCTCGCTCGAAAGCAATGCGATCTTGCGCTCGGCGTCGGGGCTTTCGCCGCGGTACGAACGCCCGCGGCGGCGGCCCTCGTCTTCCAGCGGATAGCCGTGCTTGGCGCGAACCCAGGTGCGGAAGGCGTGCGACGCGCTGATCGCGGCGACTACCCCCACCGGCACCATCCAACCCATATCCATTGTCTTGTTCTCCCCTTGGCCCCGGATCGTTCAGCGCAGGCTGTCGATTTCGTCGGCGAGGCGTTTGTTGCGGCTGGTGTAGATCAGTTCGATATCGGCGAGCCGGCGGTCGATGTCGCGGAACTTGGAGCGCACCTCGGCGGTCGAGCGGCGCGGATTGGTCCTGACGCCCTGCCAGAACTTGGCGTCGTCCTCCGACTGATAGAGCCCGATCGGCTTCTTCGGCGCGAGCCAGCCGGCGAGCATGTAGCCGACCACGAGCCAGCCCGTCGTCGCGAGCGTCAGGATCACCAGCCCGATCCGGACCAGCGTTACGTCGAGCCCGGTATAGTCCGCGATCCCCGAGCACACGCCGAGCCACTTGGCATTCTGCTTGTCGAGATAGAATTGGGTGCGGCTGGCGGACATCAGTTCCTCCTCGTGCGTTCGAAATTTTCGAATGACTGATAGTGTTCGACCGGCTCGCTCGCGGGCGGCAGCGGCTTCCAGTCGGGGTGATCCGCGGCGACGATCCGCTCGACCGTGTTGAGACGCTCCTCCAGCCGACGCGCGAGATTGTACATCTCGTCGAGCAGCTTCTCGTCCTCGTCGGTGATCTTGGGCGCCTGCTTCCATTTCGTGATGTAGTGGAAGATCAGCCACGGCAGCCCGACAAGCGCGCAAAGAACAGCGACGAGACCAACGAAATCATCCATCTCAGTCCTCCTTGCTCAGCTTGGCCTTGAGCGCGGCGAGATCGGCCTCGACCTTTTCGCTGGTCTTGAGCTCGGCAATCTCTTCCTCGAGACTCTTCTGCGGGGCGCCGAGCGCGAGCGCATCGGCGCGGCCTTCGGCCATGTCGACGCGGCGCTCCATCACGTCGAAGCGCGAAAAGGCGTCCTGCACCTTGGAACCGGCATAGACCTCGCGCATCCTGACGCGATTGGTGGCGCTTTCGAGCCGGGTTTGAATCGAATTCTGCCGGTTGCGCGCCTCGCGCAGCTTGTTCTGGAGCTTGGCGATATCCTCCTCCGACGCGCGCAGCGCATCGTCGAGCACGGCAATCTCGCTCTGGAGCTGCTCTGCCATGTCCGCGGCCTTCTGGCGTTCGATCAGCGCCGCCTTGGCGAGATCCTCGCGATCCTTGGACAGTGCCAGCTCGGCCTTCTCGGTCCAGTTCTCCTGAAGCTTGTCGAGCTTGGCGATATGGCGCCGCATCTCCTTCTGGTCGGCGATGGTGCGCGCGGCGGACGCGCGAACCTCGACCAGCGTCTCCTCCATCTCGAGAATGATCATGCGGATCATCTTGGCCGGGTCCTCGGCCTTGTCGAGCAGGTCGGTGAAGTTGGCGGCGATGATGTCCCGGGTTCGCGAGAAGATACCCATGTGGTGGTGCTCCTTGGTGGAAGAGGATCCGGGGCGGGAAAGCGGTCCCGCCCCGGCGCGTCGGTCAGGCAAGGGGGCTGACGACGCTGTTCGGGGCCGCGGCGGTCGTCACATGCGCCGGCCCGACCGCGCCCAGCACGCAGGCGGTGCTGAAAACGACGGTGCAGGCGATCGTGGCGATGCTGCGGGCGATGCTGTCGAACTTGAACATTGGAAACCTCCTGAACCTTGCAACCAGACCGCGCTGCGGCGGTGTCGGTTCTTTCATTGCAGGGGACGTGCCAAATGTCGCGAACCCGGAAAATCGCGCTTTTCCGCAGTGTTTTATGAATGCCATACACTTTTGATCTTGCCAACCGTTGGTAAAATACGCCAATGCTTGGTGATGGAGCGAACAACCCAGGTCATCGGCCAGTCCTCGGCCTTCCTCGATGCGCTCGAGCGCGCCAGCCGCGCGGCCGCGCTCGACCGCCCGGTGCTGGTGATCGGTGAGCGCGGCACCGGCAAGGAACTCGTCGCCGAGCGTCTCCATCGCCTGTCCCCGCGCTGGGACCAGCCGCTCGTCATCATGAACTGCGCCGCGCTTCCCGAAACGCTGATCGAGGCGGAATTGTTCGGGCATGAGGCGGGCGCCTTCACCGGCGCCACCAAGGCGCGGGCAGGGCGGTTCGAGGAGGCGGACGGCGGCACGCTGTTCCTCGATGAGCTTGGTACGCTCTCGATGGCCGCGCAGGACAGGTTGCTGCGCGCGGTCGAATATGGCGAGATCACGCGGATCGGCGCGTCGCGCCCGATCAACGTCGACGTGCGCATCGTCGCCGCGACCAACGAGCATCTGCCCGACAAGGTGCTCGCCAACACCTTCCGCGCCGACCTGCTCGACCGGCTCTCGTTCGAGGTCGTCACGCTGCCGCCGCTGCGTGCGCGCAAGAGCGACGTGATGGTGCTCGCCGACCATTTCGGCCGCCGCATGGGCTCGGAAATCGGCTGGACCGACTGGGTCGGCTTCGGCCCGGCGGCCACCGACGCGCTGATGGAATATCCCTGGCCGGGCAATGTCCGCGAGCTGCGCAACGTCGTCGAGCGCGCCGTCTATCGATGGGAACGCGAAGGGCCGATCGACCAGATCGAGTTCGATCCGTTCAAGTCGCCCTACCGGCCGGCGACGGCGGAGCGGCCCGCCGCGCCTGCCTCGCCCGCGCCCGAGGTAACGGAGAATGACGAGGAGGAGCCCGTCACCGCGTGCGAGGACGGCCCGTCGGACTTCAAGTCGCGCGTGTCGCGCTTCGAGCATCAGCTCCTCAGCCAGGCGCTCGCCGACAACCGCTTCAATCAGCGCGCGACCGCCGAGGCGCTCGGCCTCACCTACGATCAGCTCCGCCACGCGCTGCGCCGCCATGATCTGTTGGGTGGGGGCAACTGAATCTTCTCATCGGGCCGGTTGCGTAACGATGCGTGCGGACCCATTTCGGGGGCCCGGCGTTGCGCATTGCGACCCCCAAAACCGATTCAGGAGAAAAGCCATGGCTTTCGAACTGCCGCCCTTGCCCTACGGATATGACGCGCTGGAGCCGACCATCAACGAAGAGACGATGAAGCTTCACCACGACAAGCATCACGCCGCCTATACCAACAACCTCAACGCCGGGGTTCAGGAAGCGGGCCTCGAGGGCAAGTCGATCGAGGAGTTGCTCGCGGGCGTATCGGGGCTGTCGGCCAAGGTGCGCAACAATGGCGGCGGCTATTGGAACCACGATTTCTTCTGGAAGATCATGGCGCCGGGCGGTGGCAGCCCCTCGGGCAAGCTTGCCGACGCGATCGCCGATTTCGGCGGGCTCGACAAGCTGAAGGACGAATTCAACGGCAAGGGCGCCGCGCAGTTCGGCTCGGGCTGGGCCTGGCTGGTCGCCGACAAGAGCGGCAAGCTCTCGGTCGCGAGCACCCCCAACCAGGACAACCCGCTGATGGACGCGAGCGACGTTTCCGGCACCCCCGTGCTCGGCAACGACGTGTGGGAGCACGCTTATTATCTCACCTACCGCAACGACCGCGGCGCCTATCTCAAAGCCTGGTGGGACGTGGTGAACTGGGATCAGGCCGGCAAGAATTACGAGGCCGCTTTGGGGTGAGCCTGCGCAAGATGCCGTCATACCGGCGAACGCCGGTATCTCTCGATCCCGGGAGACCCCAGCTTCCGCTGGGGTGACGGCCTTGCCTCATCACCCTTCCGGCGGCATCTCCGTCACCGCGTCCTCCGCCACCGTCAGCCCGTGCTTGAGCAGCATCGGCACGTTGGCGATCGCGAACAGCAGGGTGAGCGGCATCGCGCCCCACAGCTTGAAGCCGACCCAGAAATCCCAGCTCGTGTTGCGCCAGACGAGCTCGTTCAGCACCGCCATGAACACGAAGAACACCGCCCAGTTGCGCGTCAGCTTGCGCCAGCCGAGCGGCGACAGGCCCGGATAGGCCGCTTCCAGCAGCGATTGCAGCGTCGGCCTTCCCGTCACCAGCCCGAACACCAGGATGGCCGCGAACATCGCATAGATGATCGTCGGCTTCATCTTGATGAAGGTCGCATCGTGGAACCAGAGCGTCAGCCCGCCGAACACCACGACGAGCACACCCGTCATCCACAGCATCGGCGAGATGTGCCCCGTCTTGATGCGCGAGACGATCATCGCCGCGACCGACGCGGCCATGAACGCCGCCGTCGCGGTCATCACCCGCACGATCGCGGGGCCTCCGGTCAGGAAATTGACGGCGAAGAAGACGATCAGCGGCCCGAAATCGAGCGCCATGCGCAAGCCGGGAGAGGTTTCGCGGGGAGAAGTATCGGTCATTATCTTCCTTGTTCCGCTGCGAAAGCAGGGGTCCAGAGTCACAAGCGCGGGGTTCCGGTCGCTGGGCTCCTGCTTCCGCAGGAGCACATGCTACTTTCGGACGGCATCCACCCCCGCGATGATCCGCGCCACCTCGGTCGCGTCGAACGGCCGCAGGTCCTCTATCGCTTCTCCGACGCCGATGGCGTGGATGGGCATCCCGTATTTCTCCGCCGCCGCCACCAGCACGCCGCCGCGCGCGGTGCCGTCGAGCTTGGTCATCACCAGCCCCGTCACGCCCGCC